>DAOTTX010000397.1:0-1697 GCA_034437515.1 Anaerolineae bacterium | reverse complement strand
ACAGGCTCCGTATTTACAGTTCATAACCCGAGGAGGTAAAAATGCACAAGAACATCTTCACGTATATGGCAGAAGCGTATGACCGTTACCGCGCGGACCGCCGCGCGGCCTCAACCGACGAGTCCGATTCAAAACAATCCCGCCTGCGCCGCATTCTGCGCTGGCTGATGCCCAATGGCGGCACGTTGCTGTTGGTGATCGCACTGATTGCCACGGCGCAGGTCCGGGCCCGGCCGCTGGCGAGCCCGACCGGCGCCCCCGGCCCCAGCGCCACCACCGTCAACTACCAGGGCCGCCTAGCGGATGACGCCGGCGCGCCCTTGGACGGCACGTATGGCATGAGCTTCGCGCTCTACGACGCGGCGACCGGCGGCAACTTAGTCTGGGGGCCGGAGGAGCACACCGCCGTGGAGGTGAGCGACGGGCTCTTCAGCGTGGGGTTGGGCAGCAAGACCAGCGGCGGCATTCCCACCACCAAGTGGAACGGCGACCGCTACCTGGAGATCACCGTCGGCGGGGAGACGCTGGAGCCGCGTGAGCTGATTCGCTCCGTGCCCATCGCGGGGATGGCGCTCACTGTGCCGGATGGGGCGATTGGAAGCGAAAAGTTGGCGGTGCAATACTGGGATATTGTGGACAAGGACTACTGGCAAACAGAAATCTCTGACGACCTTTCTCAGTATGTTTCCGTACCTGGCATAGATTTCTCGTTTACGCCTTCTGTTGACGGCGTGGTTCTCCTGGATCTCAGCACCAATTTCTCGCACTCAACTGCTGATACGAATGGTTTCTGTGGGATATCAGTTAACGGCGACTGGCCAGAAGCTCGATCTGTCGTGTTTTTAGATACTCCAAATCGTAAGATGAACTGTTCAACAAATTTAGCTTACCCTGTTCAATCTGGCCAGACATATCAATTCAAGTTAGTAGTTTACGCAAATAAGGCGGGTACTTTTGAGGTTCATAAGGGAAATTTTACGCATCTTTCCGCAGTTTTCTTTGGCTCTCCATAGATTAAGTTAGCCATAGGAGTTTTAGTCTGAGTCGGTTGGACATATTGAGAAGTGACACCCAAGCGCGGTATCAAGAGTTAATTTTAAGGAGGAACACAATGCTAAGTAACTTGAAGAAACATCCCGAACACCTTAAGCAAGGACAGACAGACCGTTTCCTGTTCTCACAACTCACGCACACAGCGATCACCTTGAGCGTGCTAGCGCTGCTGTTGGTGGGCGCGAGGCAAGTCGGTGCGCTCAACCGCGTGCTGGCCCCGGTCGCACAGACGATGGGCGACATCTTCGCCACCTTCAATTATCAGGGCCGCCTGGCCGATAGCAACGGGCAGCCGGAGGACGGTACCTTCGCGATGTCGTTCGCCATCTACGACGCGGCGACTGACGGCAACCTGATCTGGGGGCCGGAGGAGCACACCGTCGAGGTCACCGATGGCCTCTTCAGCGTGGGATTGGGCAGCAAGACCACGGGCGGCGTCCCCACCAGCGTATGGCGCGGCGACCGCTACCTAGAGATCACGGTCAATAACGAGGTCTTAGCGCCCCGCGAACCGCTGCGCAGCGCGCCCGTCACCCAGATGGCGCTCGATGTGGCCGCCGGGACGATCACCTCCACCCACCTGATGGACGGCGCGGTGACCACGGGGAAGCTGAACTTGATGGAGGGCAAGCTGGGTGTCGGAA
>DAOTTX010000396.1:0-1713 GCA_034437515.1 Anaerolineae bacterium | reverse complement strand
GTGGGGCGGTTCGAACTGATCGCAACTAATCGGTGGGAATTGGGGGTTTGGTTGGAAGCTTCCCCGCAGTCGATCAGTAGAGCAGTTCGGTCATTGCAAGATCGGGGATTGATTTGTGAAAGCGACGGCGGTTACAAGCTCACTACACAAGGGTTACTGGAATATGCGGCGCTAGTCGAAAGGGGGTAATGATGAAGCGGATCGCGTTGGTTTTATTGGCGTTGGTGGCGGCGGTCGGTTGCGTGGTGGCGGCGGTTCTCGGCGGCGGCTCGGCGGCCGGTGCAATCGAGACTCAAGCTGAAGCGTCTCGGTTGGAAGCGGAAGCGGATAAGCTGGAAGCTGAGTCGGTGTTGGTAGACTCGCGGTCTGTATCGTACACACAAGCGGCGTTGGTGGAGATCGCGGCGGCTGCGATTGTCAACGCTGATACTGCACGGTCTGAAGCGGCTGGCCGTGCAGACAGGATACAGGGAGAGTACCATCAACTTGTTATCGAGTCAATCCGGGATCGGCGGCGTTCGTGGTGGCCGTGGGTCTTGGTGGCCGTGGTGGCCGCCACGGCGGTCGGGGTTGTATTGCAATCGCGGCGGCGGCCGGTGCAGGTTGTGGTTATCCGTTTGAATGGTGATGGTGTGGAGTGTGTGCAATTGCCAGCGTCCACGGGGTCGGATTTGATACCGGCGGTGCTGCGTCCACAACGGCGGTCAATCCGTCGGGTAGGAGGGTATGATGGATAACAGACAACGTTGCGTGTGCTGCGGTGCTCCGTTGGACTGGGAGCGTCAACTATCCTGTGGCTCTGGTGACTCGGCGGCGCTGGCTGGCTGGGAGCGTCGGGAGTTCTCGGTGTTCGGGGCCGGGGCCGTGGCGTCGGTTCCGGCCGGGGTTGAGTATGAACGGCGGCGGCCGGTGCGGTCGGTTGGACTCGAGTCTGACGTGTTCGCTCCAGGGTTACAATCTGCAATCTCTGGGGCTGTAGCTGGCGTCGTGGCCACGGTGGCCTCCACCGCGGCGTCGTGGCCAAGACCTGCGCTTGTCGGTGTCGGTGTCGGGGCCGGTGTGCTGGGTGCGGTCTGGTTCGCATTGCTCCGACTCAATCGCGGGCTGTTGTGGGAGGTGGAGCGAGTCATAGGTGCAGACTTGGACGGTGACGGCTCGGTCGGTGATCCGGCACGGGTTGCGTCGGATTTAAAACCACGGGTCACGAGGGTTGAGGTTGACGAGCGACACAACGGGAGTCGGCGAATCCGTTATGTAGATGTTCCGTTATCTGATCACGAGCTGGAGCGATTGGCACGTGCTGTACTGGAGCGACGGGAGAGATTCTCTCGTCGTGGGTTGTCGGAGGTCTTGTCTCAATCGCAGTACAGCGAGCTTTACACGGCAATGCTTGGCGGCGGGTTGCTAGCAGACAACGGCAACGGCAACGAGCTAACAGCGGCGGGCCGTGCGTTCTTAAGGCAATATTTACCTGGTTAGGTGGTGGTGGTTGGTGGTGGTTGGTTGCCCTGGGGGGCGGTTAACCACTCAACCAAGGTGTTTAGGGTAGGGCGGTAATGAGTAGGGCGGTAAGGAGTGACCGATGGAATGCATAATGGTAATCGAGCGTGACGGTGTGTATCAAATACATCCCAACACAGCACCCGTGCTATGGGATGATGTGCAGGCGCTTGCTGAGAGTGTAGAGCGCATTGAGGGCCTGCTGGGCTGGGG
>DAOTTX010000395.1:0-7098 GCA_034437515.1 Anaerolineae bacterium | reverse complement strand
TCCACCCGATGAGCATTTAATTTCTCGTATTTGGCGACGATTAACATGCTTCAGTGCCATTCACGCTAGCCAATCTGATCGATCTGCCGCTTAATTGGCGAAGGTATTGGTTAAGCGTGTACGCTATAATTCCCACACAGATGATACCAGAGAAAGCGCATTAGCCCTCATGACGGAACGACTAACACAGCTCGGCTCATATACGCTCCAGGAACAGGTCGGTCAGGGTGGGATGGCGACGGTTTACCGCGCACACCAGCCCAACATCGGGCGCGATGTCGCTATCAAGGTCATCCGCGCCAATTTGATCCGCGATGAGAAGACCGTCCAACGCTTCCAGCGCGAGGCGCGGTTAATCGCCCGGCTCGAACATCCACACATCCTGCCGGTGTATGACTTCGACGGCGCACACGACCCACCCTATATCGTCATGCGTTATCTGGATGGTGGCACGCTCAAAGATGTGGTGCGGCGTGGTGTTCTGCCGTCTGATGAGGTGCTGCACTTGCTGCGACAGGTCGGCGCGGCGTTGGAATACGCCCACCGTCAGGGTGTCGTCCACCGGGATATTAAACCGACCAATATCATGATCGACCGTGAAGGTAACGCTTTCCTGACCGACCTCGGCATCGCCCGCATCGTCAACCCGCAGGAAACGGACCTGAACATCACCGGCACCGATGTAATCGTCGGCACGCCGGATTACATGGCCCCCGAACAGACGATGGATGGTGATACCGTTGACCACCGGGCGGATATTTACGCGCTCGGTGCGGTGACTTACGAGATGCTCACCGGGGAAACGCCCTTTGACTCCAACACGCCGACCATGTTGATGTTGATGCACATGCGCGAACCTGTCCCCAGCGCCCACGCCCACAACGAGTCGCTGCCCGTTGCCGTCGATAATGTCATCGAGACGGCGATGGGCAAGGTGCCCGAAGATCGCTACGACAGTGTGAGCGCGTTCATCGCCGCCTTGGAAGACGCCCTGCACGGTGCAGCCACTGCCAGCAGCACCAATATCCAGCAGGCCATCCGCGAGACGACCGAACGGCGGGGCACGGTCAACGAGGGCGAGGCGCGGCAGATGACCCTCGCGCACAGCCGCAACATCACCGCGCTGTATGCCAGTGTCGAAGAATACGCGCAGATGGTACGTGAGGAGATCGCCATTCAAGCCCTTATCGAGGACTTCGTCAGCATCATCAGCGATCACGGCGGTGAACTACTCACTCAATCCGAATATGACATGGTCGGCTTGTGGGGCTTGCAAGACTCGGGTGAGGACGACCCCGAACGGGCGGTACAGGCGGCGTTGGCGTTGCAAAACCGTCTACGATTGTTGGGCATCGTGCCAGAAAATGCCATGCTTCCGCTCAACATCGGCATCACGACCGGGGAAGTACTGCTCACACCGAGCGATGAGGACGATTTTAGCATCGGCGGGATGACCGTGCCGCTCGCCCAACGCATCGGACAATCTGCTTATGGCACTATCTTGATGACGCAGGGCACATTCCGTTATGTGCGCGGCCTGTTCACCGTCAATCATGAGTCCGCAATTCGTGTGCGTGATGAACACGGCAAGATCGAACGCATCAACGTGTATGAGATCGTCGGGGAGAAAAGCCGCCGGCTGACGATGGAAATGCGCGGCGTAGAGGGGGTCGAGACCGCGCTGGTCGGTCGCCGTGCGGAAATGGAACAACTCCAAAAGGCGCTGCATTACGTGGTCGAAGACGTCGAGACGCACGCCATCACGTTAATCGGTGCGCCCGGCATCGGTAAGACGCGCCTGCTGCGTGAGTTCACCGCCTGGGCCGACCTGCGCCCGGAGCGTTTCCGCTTGCTGCGTGGGCGGGCGGTGCCGGGGACGCAGCACCAACCTTACGCTTTACTGCGTGACCTGATCGAGAATCGTTTTGACTTGCAAGATGACGACGACCGGGAAACCACAGCGCAGAAGCTCAACGATGGAGTGCGTGACCTGATCGACGTGCCTAACCCAGAAATGGCGCATCTGGTCGGCTACCTGTTCGACTGTGATCTGCCGCCTACCGAATACACACGCGGCGACGAAGCCCAGATCAACGAGAGAGCGCAGACGCAGTTTAAGCGTCTGTTGGTGCTTGCCACCCGGCGAGCGCCGCTCTATCTGGCGTTAGAAGATATTCACTTCGCTGATGATGCCTCGCTCGATCTTCTCAACGTGGTCATGGATGCCGGCGATGCTGGCTCGGCGGATATTCCGTTGTTGGTGGTGGCCACTGCCCGGCCTGAACTGCTGGCACGGCGTCCTGATTGGGCCAGCGGGCAGGACTTCCATACCCGGCTGGAAATACGTCCGTTGGACAAACGCGACAGCCGCGACCTCGCCCGTGAAATCTTGCAGAAGGTCGAGGTGCTGCCGCGCAAACTGCGTGATCTGCTGGTCACCCGTGCCGAGGGCAACCCATACTATATGGAAGAACTGGTCAAGATGCTGGTCGAAGATCGCGTCATCCAGAAAGCGGACGACGTCTGGACGGTTGAGGTCTCCCGGTTGGATACACTGACCGTGCCGCCGACGCTGGTCGGCTTGCTGCAAGCCCGCCTTGATACGCTGCTCAACCCGGAGCGCGTCGTGATCCAACGGGCGGCGGTGATCGGGCGTGTGTTCTACGATACCGCCGTCGCCGCGTTGGACGATGCCGACTCCGCTGAACTGCCGAACGTGCAAGATGTGCTTGATATGCTGTTCATGCGCGAGTTCATCCACCGGCGAGAGCGCAGCGCGTTTGAAGGCGCGACGGCGTATGTATTCGCCCAGGCGATGGTGCGTGACATGGTCTACGAGGCGCTGCTCGACGACCGGCGTCAGGCTTACAGCCTGCGGGCAGCACAGTGGTTGATCACCGCTGCCGGGGAACGCGGCGGACAGTTCACCGGCTTGATCGCCGATTACTACGAGCAAGCGGGGGAGATCGACAAAGCGGTGACAACGCTCCATGATGCTGCCGACCAGGCCGAGCGGCGCGGTGCCTATCGAGACGCGCTCAAGCTGTATACACGCGCGGTTGATCTGCTGCCGGACGACGAAACCGCGCTGTTGCGTGCCCGGCGCGGCGACGTGCTGCGGCGTCTGGGTGACCTCAAAGCCGCACAGAACGAAATCGAAGCGGCGGTGCAGGCCACCGAGGACGAGGCGACATTAGCCCAGGCGCAACGTAGCCTCGGTCTGTTGGCGATTGACCGGGGTGACTTCGCGGAAGCCCAGCGTATTCTGACGGCGGTGCTGCCGCAGGTCGAAACCCTCGGCGACACCCACCAGACACTACTCACGCTGCAAGGGTTAGGCATCACCGAATGGCAGCAGGGCGATTATGACGCGGCGACCGACCACATCGCACGGATGCGTGAGTTGGCGGTACAGGTCGGCAGTACGGTCGATCAACTCAGCGCGATCAATCTACTCGGTATCATCAGCATCGCCCGTGAGGACTACACCGCCGCCCGTGACCATCTGCAAGCGATGCAAACGCTCGCCCGTAAGACCGACAGCCACAACCAGCAGATCATCGCCACCAACAACTTAGGGGAGATCGCCCGGCTGCAAGGCGACTACGCCACCGCCCAGGATCGCTTCGAGCAGGCATTGTTATTCGCCGAGGAACGCGAGATGTCCAAGCAGGTGATCGCCGCGTTAATGAACCTGGGTGATGTGGCGCTCCACACCGGGGACTATGAAACCGCCCGTGATTATCTGCGCCGGGCGCTGCGGCTCACACACGGCGGCGGCCTGCACGGGCAGACCACCTATGTGCTGACGCTGTTCGCCCGTTTGCGCTACCACACCAACGACCCGACCACCGCGCTTGAATTGCTCGGTGTGGTGGAGGCGCATCCACTGGTCGATGATGAAACCCGGCAGGAAGCCGAGCGTGTGCTGGACGAAATGCTCGCCGACGGCATCAGCGCGGACGGCATCGAACGGGGGCTGGCGCGGGGAAATAAGATGAGCCTCACGCAGACGGTTGAGCGGTTATTGGTCTGAAATTCTTGTTATGCCCATGCTGTGTGCGCGTTTCGACGGTACAATAAGATTACAACCGTTGTGAAGCAAGAGAGCCTTCGATGAGCAGCCGACATTTCCGTATTTTCGTCTCCTCGCCCGGTGATGTGCCCGACGAACGCGCCGTCGCCTGGGATGTGATCGACAACCTGCCCTATGACCCGGCCTTCGGTGACCACGAGGTCACGGTGAAGATCATCGCGTGGGATCGTCCCGGCGCACCACCGATGGAGGCTAACATCCCGCCGCAGGAAGCGATCAACGCCGGGTTGCCGCGCCCCTCGGATTGTGACATCGTGATCGTGGTCTTCTGGACGCGCATGGGCACCCCGCTGACTATCGACGGGCGCGAGTACGCTTCCGGCACCGAGTTCGAGTATCGGGATGCGGTCGAGGCGGCGGCACAACATGGCTCACCGCGTGTACTGGTCTACAAGCGTGAACAGAATATCGCGCTTGATCCCGATGATCCACAGTTCATGGAACGCTACCAACAGTACAAGCGAGTCAAACATTTCTTCAGTACGGAGTTTGCCGACGCGGAAACGGGCAGTCTGCACGGTGGCTACAACACCTACCAGACGCCGGAGGACTTGCGCAAGTTGATCTCCGAGCATCTGGTCTATTTGATTATGAAACTGCTGAAAGAAGATCATCAAGCGCCCGCGCCAGCCCCACCCGCCGAAGCGCCCGAACTATGGCAGGGGAATCCGTTCCCTGGTCTGCGACCCTTCACGCCAGAAGACGCGCCGATCTTCTTCGGGCGCGGCAATGAGACCGACAAGCTCATCCAGCGGGTGCGGGAAAACCAGCTCGTCGCGGTGGTCGGCTCGTCGGGTAGCGGCAAGTCGTCGCTGGTCGGTGCCGGGTTGATCCCCCGCTTGATGAAGACCTCCGGCACGGATCAATGGCGTGTGGTGACCTTCACACCGGACGGCCTCGGCATCGGCAACCCGTTCGCGTCGCTGGCGGCGGCACTGCAACGTGACCTCAATCTGGACGAGGACAAGCTGGCGAAGAAGCTCAACGACGACCCCGGCTATTTGAACACACTCAGCACGCAGATCGTCACATCACCTGACTCGCGCTTGCTGCTGTTCGTGGATCAATTCGAGGAACTATTCACCACCGTCACCGACCGGCAACTGACGCTCGACTTCATCACGCTGATCGTCAAGACGCTGGCAGGCGAGTCGATTCACATCGTGCTGACCGTGCGCGGTGACTTTTACGGCAACTGCATCGAGATTCCCGAATTTGCCGAGGTATTAGAGGGCAGCACGTTCCCGCTTTCCACACCCCGGCTGGCCTCACTCTACGAGATGATCGCCAAACCCGCCGCCCGCGCCGGTCTGGAATTTGAGGACGGCCTGATCCAGCGTATCTTAGACGACACCGGCGACGATGCCGGGGCGCTGGCGCTGATGGCCTATCTGCTGGATGAACTTTACCGGCGGCGCGGGGATGTGAATCTGCTGCGCCACCAGACCTATAACGACCTGGGCGGGGTGCGCGGTGCGATTGGTCTCCGTTCTGAGCAGACCTTCGACGGCATGACCGACGCACAGAAGGCCGCACTGCCGCGTGTGTTTCGTGATCTGGTCAGCGTCAAGGACGACGGCACGGTCACCCGGCGACGGGCGCTGGCGTCAACGGTCGGCGTGGATACCGATACCCGCGCATTTGTCGCTGCGCTGGTCAAGGCGCGGCTGCTGGTGGTCAGTCGCGGGGAAGACCAACAGCCTTACGTCGAGGTAGCACACGAGGCGCTGCTGCGCAGTTGGGATCGGTTGCGTGAGTGGATCGAGACGACGAAAGACGACCTGCAACTGCGGCGCAAGGTGCGGCAAGCCGCCGAGGAATGGCACCACGCCAGGCGTCCGGGCTATCTGCTGTGGAAGCACGAGCAACTCGTGGATGTCTACGCCATGCAAAAGCGGCTGGGTGTGACGTTCTCCGGGGTCGTGCAGGACTTTGTCATCCCCGAAGCGACCCGCCTGCAAGCTGAATTCGAGAGCTACCGCGACGGCGGCGTCCGCGAGGGGCTGTACCGCCAGATGAACATCGTGGATCGCTTCAAAGAGATCGGCGAAGACGCCATCTACGCGATGATTATCTGCACGGGCTACACGGCGGGCACGAGTGTCAAGACCGCGCTCGTCAGGGCGCTATCGGATGTGGACGATGCGGTGCTTTTAAGAAAGCTGCAAGCTGCGTTGAACTCGGATGATAAGGACTTGCGCTTCCGAACCGATCAATTTCTCAAGCATGAGGTTCTCGACCGTAAGTTCGAGATCAGGGTCAATCTGTTTTCTGATGATGAAGGTCTAGCGTTTATTGATAATTTCAGATTGCCCTTACAGGATAAGCATCGAGAGCAGGAGCGGATAGAGCGAGAAGAGCAAAAGCGGCGAGAGCAAGAAGAGCGGGAACGGCGGGAGCAGGAACGGAAACGGCGGGAGCAAGAGCGGATAGAGCGAGAAGAGCGGAAACGGCGGGAGCAGGAGCGGAAACGGCGGGAGCAGGAGTGGAAACGGTGGGAGCAGTTGCAACGGTGGGAGCAGGAGCGGAAACAGCGGGAGCCGGAGCGGATAGAGCGAGAAGAGCGGAAACGGCGGGAGCAAGAGCAGCGGGAACGAGAACGTCATGAAGAATTCAAGAAACGCTACGCGCCTCTCCTATCACAGATTGACAGTGATGTACAAGCAAAGGAGCAACTAATTGTACTGGCTCTGAATGAGGAATATTGGGGAGCGAGTAAAATTATTGACGCCCTTAAGGATAGAAGGAAGGAAGAAGTTGCCATCGAGATTTTGCAAGCAATCTCTGAACAGCATCCTCTTTACTTTGTTCGTAAGGATGCCGAAAGAATGATTGAACATGGTGAGCGTTATTGATGTAATTTAGGGGCGGGATGCATCCCGCCTACGATATCTAGTACACGTCAGCGGAAGTACAGCTACAGTATGGGAAATCAGAATAATCCAAGGAAGAGGCTTGACAGCTTACTCACCACTCCTAAAACTAGCTGATGGACTATTTCA
>DAOTTX010000394.1:0-34406 GCA_034437515.1 Anaerolineae bacterium | reverse complement strand
GCCCTTGAGTACGCCTGCCAACGCTTCTTCCAACAGACCTCCGCTGAAGCGCTCAAACGTCTCGCCGGTGTGGCTGACCCTGTATGAACATACTTTTTGGGGGTTACTTAGGTCGCTTACGTACATTTTTATCACACCGCTTACGATTTTTCACCACCGGCGAGGCGACGCTGATTATTTTATTTCTCGTCCAGGCCCTGCGTTATCTGGTCGGTGGGGTCTACTCGCGGGTTGCCAGTGCCTCGCTTTACCCCTCGCTTAACCTCAATCTGGTTGACGAGACCTTGCCCGGTCTGGTCGAACCTACGACGGTCAGCAATGAGTTGATTATCCTGGCGGTGATGCTATTGTTGCCGGTCGTCACGCTCATCTTCGGGCGGTTCATCTGGTTTGTGCTGGTCGCCGTGGTCGTAACCGCGTTAGGTCGCTATGCGATGGTGGGTACTGAGGAATTGATCCCGGCTGCGGTGACGGTTGGCGGTGGGTTGCTCTACCTGGCGATGCTTGCCCGTCACCGGGCACGGACTGTCCCGTTGGCGTTCGTCTTTGCGGTAGGCATCGACCAGCTTTACCGGGCGTTCGGCAACACGCTCGACCCGTCATGGTCGGGGGATTACCAGACAATACAATTGGTTCTTTCCGCGCTTGCCGTCCTGCTGGCCCTGTTCACGACCGTTACCCAGTTCAGCGTAGCTCGCCGTAAAGACGGTCCTGACCCCGATCAGGGGATGTTTACGTTCTGGGGCGGGATCGGTCTGGGAGCGTTGCTGTTCTTGCAGTTCTCGCTGTTGGCGTTGCCTAACGCCGTGCTCGGACGGGCCGCGTTGAATTATGCCGACTATCTGTGGGTGGCTCCGGCGCTGGTCGTCGCAACGATGCTGCCGATTGTGCCCTATGTGCGCGGGCAGGCCAGGTCGTTTATCAGTTTGTTTGATAGCAGCGTGCGTGGCTGGTCGTGGATGCTGATCCTCATGCTTTTGATCGTGGTTGGCACGCGGGTCAGCGGTGTCGTCGGCGGTGTGACCCTCGTCATCGCACAGTTTATCACCAGCCTCTTATGGTGGTGGTTGGTGCGCCCACGCGGAGAAAAAGAACGCAGCTTCACCGGGTTGTGGTTGGTCTTCGGGGTGCTGCTGTTCGGTCTGCTGGTGGTGATGGACATCTTCACCTATGAATATGCCTTCGTGCGCGATTTTGCCGAGCCGCTTGAATTCCTGAACCCTTACGTTCCGCCACTATTGCGCGGCTTTCGTGGGCTTGGGCTGGCGGTGATCTTGCTGGGTGTGTTCTTCGCTGTGCTGCCGATGTCGATGATGCAACGGCGCATCGCGTGGCGGGGTGGCAATTCTGTACTCAGTCTGTTCGGTTTGATCGTGGTCGCCGGGTTTGGTGCTGGTGTATATGTCGCGGTGCAGCCGCCCGTCATCGAAGCGCAGATCAACCCGGCGACGATCCGCGTGAGCAGTTACAACATCCATGCGGGCTACAACGAATTTTTCCACTACGATCTTGATGGCATTGCCCGGACGGTCGTTCTCAGCCAGGACGACGACGGGGTGGTTCTACTGCAAGAAGTCGAAGCCGGGCGTATGACCAGTTTCGGCGTCGATCAGGCGTTGTGGTTGGCGCGTGAACTCGGCATGGATGTGCGCTTCTTCCCGACGAATGAGGGTCTACAGGGGCTGGCGGTGCTTTCCGCTGTGCCGATTGTGTTCGATGACGGTAACCTGATTGACAGCGTCGGCAGCCAAACCGGTTTACAGCGCGTGCAGGTGCTACCGGATGCGGGTGTGATTACGATTTATAACACCTGGCTTGATCCACTGTTGGATACAGGCGAGGGCGAAACCTTACAGGTCGAATCCAGCCAGCAGAATCAGCTCAGTCAGATCTTCGGCATCATCAGCGAGCATCATCCTGATGGTCAATTCGGACGCATGATTATCGGCGGTACGTTTAACAACGTGCCGGATTCTGATTTGATCCAACGGTTGCGCGACAACAATCTGGTAGAGCACTTCGGCGGCCTGCCGCTCGAACTACGGGTGACGTTCAACCGTACCGGGCAGCAGGCGCAGCTCGATTATCTATGGACGACGCCCAGCCTCGCTGAACGGGTGATCGGCTCTATCGTTATCGAGACGAACGCCTCCGACCACCGGCTCGCCGTTATTGAGATTGATCTTCAGTAGCCGGTGGCGCTTCTTGCACCGGGGTTTCTTCCGGAATCGGTTCCGGTTCCGGTTCCTGCTCTGGTTCCGGCGGGGGGGGCGGCACAACAATGGTGCCTGCGTCCCGTAGTTCCAGCGCGGCGGTGGCGGCGGACTGGGCACCGGCTCGCTTGCTGCGTCCCTTGCCCTGGGCGATCTCGACACCGCGTAAGTTCACCGCGACGGTAAAGCGTTTGTCGTGGTCAGGGCCGGACGAATCGAGCGTGCGATATTTCGGCGTGACGCTGTGTTCGGCCTGCGCCCACTCTTGAAACTGGCTGCGCGGGTCTTTGCGTAACGCCTCATCCATCACCTCGCCCTGCATCTCGGTCAACTGGGGGATGATGAATTCTTTGACCGCTTCGAGACCCTGGTCGAGGTAGATTGCCCCCACCACAGCCTCGAAGCCGCTGCACAGGTTGTTGTTGCGGTAGCGTCCGCCGCTGTTGGCCTCCCCTTTGCCGATGCGCAACGCCTCACCGAGATCACATTCGATGGCGAACTGTGCCAACGACTCTGTACGTACGAGCGCGGCGCGTAGGCGCGTCATCTGGCCTTCGGGCATTTCCGGGAAGCGATTGTAAAGCAGATCAGCGGTGACGTAATCGAGAATGGCATCGCCGAGGAACTCTAACCGTTCGTTATCATCGACCTCCTCGTCCACTTGCTCGTTGACGTAAGATCGGTGTGTGAGGGCTTGCTCTAGTAATTGCGGCTGTTTGAAATTGACCTGAATCCGAGCTTGAAATTCGTCTATATCCATAAATTAATCCATTCGCTTGAAGATAAGAGAAGCGTTGTGACCACCGAAGCCAAATGAGTTGCTCATCGTGCAGTCGATCTGACAAGCACGCGCCTCGTTCGGCACGTAGTCGAGGTCACATTCGGGGTCGGGGTCGTGCAGGTTCATCGTCGGCGGCGCGACGCTGTCACGGATCGCCAGAATCGAGAAAATGGCCTCAATCGCGGCGGTCATGCCCATGCCATGCCCGGTCATGCTTTTAGTGGAACTCATCGGGATGTTGTAGGCACGTTTGCCCAACACCCGCTTGATCGCTTTGGTCTCCATCGGGTCATTCAGGCCGGTGGCGGTGCCGTGTGCGCAGATGTAGTCGATGTCCTCTGCGTTGACCTCTGCGAGTTTCATCGCCTCGCGGATCGCGTCACTTGCGCCCGTGCCTTCGGGTTCCGGTGCGGTGATGTGATAGGCATCTGATGTGGACGCATAACCGACGATCTCCGCGAGAATGTCCGCGCCGCGCTTACGGGCGCTCTCGTATTCTTCCAGCACCAGCACACCTGCGCCTTCGGCGAAGACCAGTCCGTCACGGTCTTTACTAAAGGGACGCATCGCTCTGGCGGGGTCATCGTTGTGCCGTGAGGTCGCGCCGATACGGTCAAAGGCAGCTATGCCAATAGGGATAATGGGTGCATCACCAGCCCCGGCGATGGCTTGATCCACGCGGCCTAACCGGATCATGTCATACGCATGACCGATGCAATCCGCACCGGTGGCACAGGCCGAAGTGGGTGTATACGAGGGGCCATGTGCGGCGAACTCGATGCTGACCATGTTGCTACCGCCATTGGCGATCAACATAGGGATACCGAACGGCGTGACCTTGCGTAAGTCGCCGGTTTGCTCGACCAGTAGCACTTGCTCACGAAAGCTGGTCACCCCGCCGACGGATGAGCCGACAAAGACGCCAGTACGCGGACGCATCGCTTCCGTGATCTCAAGACCGGCTTGCTGCATGGCCTGCTTTGCGGCGATGAAGCAGAAAATCTGGTAGCGGTCGTGCCGGCGCAGTTCCTTTTTGGAAACATACTCGGATGGATCTAGGTCTTTGACTTCGGCGGCGATTTGAACCAGATCATCGCTCGCATCATAGAGCGAAATCCTACTGATGCCGGACTGCCCGGCCTTAATTGCTTGCCAGGATTGTTCGACGTTATTCCCGACAGGAGTCACCATTCCCAGGCCGGTCACCACGACACGTCTGGACATTCAATTGCTCCTTATGGTGGTTGGAATTAAGTTAAAGAATGGCATTTTTGTACCACAGTCTTACAGTGATTTCTAGGATGCCCCGCCCGTGCGGTCATCCGGTGAGGGCGTATATCCCCCCTCGACCCATGCTTCGCCCGCCGGGCTGACCTCTTTCTTCCACACCGGCACGATCTCTTTGAGCCGGTCAATGCCATAACGCGCAGCCTCGAAGCAGCCATCATCCCGGTGCGCTGATGAACATGCGATCAACACGGTGTTCTGCCCGACTTTTAACTTGCCGAGCCGCTGTACGATGGCGATCCCCTGCACTTTAGGCCACCGTGACCGGATTTCTCCGGCGACCTGTCGCATTTTTGCCAATGCCATTGGTTCGTAGGCTTCGTATTCGAGGTGTTCGGTCTGTGGTAAATGTCCGACCTTGTCCGTCGTGCCGCGCACGAGGCCGCTGAAAAAGCAGACCGCACCCGTCGCCGGTGTGGTGATCGCCTCGACCAGTTCATCATGGCTGATCGGCGCGTGCGGCAACCGGAAGATCTCCGGCGGTTGGTCACTGCCGCCGCTCACCGGCGGGAAGAACGCGACCTCATCGCCGTCGCTTACGGCTTCCTGGTCGAATGCGTATTCCTGGTTCACCGAGGCAATCGCTGCCGCGACGTTCGCCTGCATCTCAGGGAACTTCGACGCGAGGGTTGTGCGTATCTTGCCGACGGTTGTTTCGTCGCCGGGGATGTCGAGCATGAAGTTGTTCTGCCCGGCGAGGTCTTTTAAGGTGGCGAAAAGCCGAATGCGTACCTGCATGTTAGTCGTCCTCTGCTTTGTAGTCGCCATGCACGCCGCCGCGCTTTTCCAGCAAGCGAATATCGGTGATGCGCATCGCTCGGTCTACCGCTTTCGCCATGTCGTAGATGGTCAACGCGGCGACGTTGACGGCGGTCAATGCTTCCATCTCCACGCCGGTTTT
This sequence comes from Anaerolineae bacterium, assembly GCA_034437515.1. Lineage (GTDB taxonomy): Bacteria > Chloroflexota > Anaerolineae > Aggregatilineales > Phototrophicaceae > DAOTTX01. Next base: position 29,224 of record DAOTTX010000394.1, on the reverse strand, counting down.
GCCGGTTGTGCGGGCGGTGGCGCGGATGTAAACGGCGTTTTCTGGCGGTTCTAACTCAATTTCGACACCGATCTTGTTTAATGCAATGGGATGACACAGTGGGATGAGTTCGGCGGTGCGTTTTGCCGCCATAATCCCGGCGATGCGGGCGACGGTCAGCACATCGCCTTTTTTGAGCGCCCCCTCACGGATGCGTTCGAGGGTTTGCGGTTGCATCCGCACGCGGCCTTCAGCCACCGCGACTCGCTCGCTTTCCGGCTTGGCACCGACATCGACCATGTCAGCGCGTCCGGTTTCGTCAAGATGTGTCAATTTGTCGTTCATCAGGTTTTGATCTCTACAACGTGTTATCACGTTAATTATAACGCATCATCACGGTTGTTTTGCGGGTGGGCACTCTATATACTCGGAATATTCAAATTTCTATAGAAGCGGAGACAATATGGGCTTCTTCAAGGGACTTTCAAAGACGCGCTCGTCGTTCTTCGGGCGTATTTCCAACATGATCGGTAACACCGAGATCGACGAGGACACCTGGGAGGACATCGAAGCGATTCTCATCCAGGCGGATCTCGGTGTGGAAACCACTCTTAGCATTATCGAAAAACTCAAGGCGCGTGGCATCACCAAAGCGGATGAGCTTCAGGCTGCGATGCGCGAGGAACTGCAAGCACTGCTGTCCTTCCCGCCCACACCGGACATCAGCGGACGGGAACTCTCAATTGTGTTGATCGTCGGCGTCAATGGCAGCGGCAAGACCACCTCGATTGGCAAGCTGGCACACCGTCTGAACATCTCTGGACGTAAAGTGATGCTAGCGGCGGGGGATACCTTCCGGGCGGCGGCGATTGACCAGCTTAAACTGTGGGGTGAGCGCACCAATGTGCCGGTGATCGCCAATAAGCCCGGCTCTGACCCGGCAGCGATTGTCTACGATGCGACCGAGGCGGCGAAGGCGCGTAAACACGATATTCTCCTTATCGACACCGCCGGGCGTTTGCATACCAATTACAATCTGATGGAGGAATTGCACAAGATTAGTCAGGTTTCCGGTAAAGTGGTGCCCGAAGCACCGCATGAGGTGTGGCTGGTGTTGGACGGCACGACCGGGCAAAATGCGCTGCAACAGGCCAAGCGTTTCAAAGAGATGATCGGTGTGACCGGTGTCATCATCACCAAGCTGGATAGCAGCGCGAAGGGTGGGATGGTCTTTGCCGTGTTCAACGAGCTAGAACTGCCGGTGCATTATGTAGGTCTGGGCGAAGGGATAAATGACCTAATCCTGTTTAACCCGGAGATCTTCGTAAAGAGCTTATTCGACGAAAACTAACGATGACCAACGACGATTTTGAACCGATCAGCAGTTTTCAAAACAGCCGCATCAAGCAGATCAAACGTCTGCGTGACAAACGCGGGCGAGAGCGCGAAGGGCGCTTTGTGATCGAATACAGTCGTGATCTGGCGCGTGCGTTGGATTGTGACTACACGGTCGATTATGCGCTGTTCTGCCCGGCACTCGCGGATGATGATGATCGGGCGCTGGTCGGTCAGTTGCCGGTTGTGTTTAGTGTATCAGCCGCGTTGATGCAAAAGGCCAGCTATCGACAAAATCCTAACGGGTTACTCGCGGTGTTGCATTCTAAACCACTGCCCGGTCTGGACGACCTCACGGCGCATGATGTCGATGGCACGCTGCTGGTGCTGGTCGGTTTGCGTAAACCGGGCAATATCGGCGCACTGCTACGCACCGCTGACGCCGCCGGCATCAAAACTGTTGTGCTGGTGGATACCGCGCTCGATATCGAGAATCCCAACATCATCCGCAGCAGCACCGGCGCTTGCTTTTTGAACAATCTCTATGGTCTGACCTCTGATGAGGCGCGTGCTTACTTTGATCGTGCGGCTTACACCGTCTGCGCCGCTGTGGTCGATGCGCCGATGACCCTGTACGATGCCCACCTGACCGGACGTATCGCGTTGGTGCTGGGGACAGAGGACATCGGTTTAGATGAGGATTGGCAATCCTACGCCCAACAGCAGATTCACATCCCGATGAGGGGTGTGCTTGCCGACTCGCTCAACGTGTCTGTTTCCGGCGCGGTGTTGATGTACGAGGCACTACGCCAGCGCCGCCTGCTCGACAACCACCTCTGACCGTCCCTCGAAACCCCGAAAACATGAATAACCACCTCTATGTTGTGAAGTGCTGCAACGCTTCTGCAACGAATCTGGCACGCTAAACGAATAATCTATATGAGGTATGACCTATGAGCGCACTTACGGATCGTCTGGAGACGATGAAAGATCAAATTGACGCTTTGATGCACAAATTAGACATCGAGGCCAAGTCTGAAAAAATCAAGCAACTGGAAGCACAGGCCGCGCAGACCGATTTCTGGAATGACACGGACATCGCCCAGAAAACGATGCAGCAGCTCTCACGACTCAAATCGCAGATCGAACCCTGGTACAAGGTCGCCAATCGCATCAACGATGCGCTCGAACTCGCGCAGATGGATGATGACCTCGCCGCTGAACTGGGCGACGAGGCCGATCAGTTGGATCAGGTGGTTGAAAAGATGTCCTTCCAGGCGATGCTTTCCGGTCCTTACGATGATGAAGATGTGATCTTCGCTATCCATGCTGGGGCGGGTGGCACCGATTCCCAGGATTGGGCGGAGATGTTAGAGCGGATGTACATCCGCTGGGCGGAGCAGGGCGGCTACAAGGTCGATGTGATTGATCGCAGCGAAGGTGACGAAGCCGGCATCAAAAGCGTGACGATGAACATCAGTGGCAGCTATGCCTATGGTTATCTACGCAGCGAACAGGGTGTCCATCGTCTGGTGCGCCTCAGCCCGTTTGACTCCGCCAGCCGCCGCCATACGTCGTTTGCGAAAATTGAGTTGTGGCCTGATATTCAAGAAGACATTGACATTGAGATCAACGAGAGTGACATCCGTGTGGACACGTACCGTGCCAGCGGTGCTGGTGGACAGCACGTCCAGAAGAATGACACCGCCGTGCGTATGACGCACATCCCAACAGGGGTGGTCGTCCAATGTCAGAACCAGCGTAGCCAGGCGCAGAACCGCGAGCGGGCGATGCAAATCCTCAAAGCGCGGTTGTTCGAGATGGAACGAAGCAAGCAAGAGGCGGAAATGGCGGCGCTCAAAGGGGAAAATGTTGATGCTGGATGGGGTAATCAAATCCGATCCTACGTGTTGCATCCCTATCAGATGGTGAAAGATCATCGCACCAACTATGAAGACGGTAATACCAGCGCAGTGCTCGACGGGCGTTTGAACCCGTTTATGGAGTCTTATCTGCGTGCTAAAATCGATCACGAAACAACACAAGGATGAAATATCATGAGCGAAGCAAGTAGCAAGTTCAGTTCACTAAAACGTCAGTTTGAGCGGCTGATTGACGAAGCATCCATGCAGTCCGTCTCCCGTGAGGTGGATCAACTGGCCTCAAAGGTCAAAACCTTGCCCGGCGAAATCGAGGAAGTACGCGGCCGGGGCTATGCGTTTCGTTCTTACCTGGAAAATAAGGCCGATGTGTTGCAAGAACACTGGTCAGACATTCGCCGGCGCGTGCAGCGTGCGATTGACCGTGAGGTCGAAGAACTGCGCGAGGACGTAGATGAAGCCGAGACCATGGTCGAGCGGGGTGAGCGTGTCGAGGACGATGAGGAACGGCTGGAAGGTATAGTTGATCGTATCGAAGGTGTGGTTGACCGCCTGGAAGCGCGAGTCGATGCGGCATCGAGACGCCTGCGAGGGATGTACGAGACGTTAAAATCTGACACGGACGACACCGAACGCCAACTCAGTCAGATCAAGTGGGTCTGTGATATGAAAGACGAGGCCTCATTTGAATTTTTGGCGGGCGAGTCGGTGTTCCTCGCTGCAGAAGCGGAATGGGCGCAGTCCGGCAACAAAAAAGAAGACCCGGATGGCATCCTGTTTTTGACCGATCAGCGATTGGTCTTCGAGCAAAAGGAAAAGGTCGGCAAGCGGTTCGGGTTTTTCGGCGGTAAGGACGTGCAAGAACTTGAACTCGATGTGCCGCTGCACCAGATCGAAAAGGTCGATTCTGAGAATAAGGGATTTTTTGGCGGGCGAGACATGCTGTACTTCACCATGCGTGAGGGGCCGCACAGCACGTTGACGATCGAACTCAAAGGGTCAGCAGATAACGACTTCTGGCTCAAGCAGATCAACCGTATGGCGACCGGCGAGGTCGATGACGAACGTGCCATCCCTGCGGACCCGGAACTAATCGAAAAGCTGCAAAATGCGCCGACCCAGTGTCATGTCTGCGGTGCGACCGTGCCGATGATCACCGCCGGGCAGATGCAAGTCGAATGTGAATACTGCGGCAGCGTGATCCGGCTGTAATTCAATCACCCATCACCGGCGCAGGCATGGCGGCATGTCTGCGCTTTAAACGGGGGATCGCCGCCAGCCATAGCAGCAGCGGCAGCACTGTGATGGCGGCGGTGCCCAGTGTGAGCAACTGCAGGTCGGCGGTACCTAGCATCTGGATGAAGCCGAAATAGGGCATGTCGAGCGCGTCGAGCAGTGGGTTACGGGTGCCGATTTGCTGGCGAATCAGGTCGATCAAGCTGCCATGTGTGATGATGCTGACCACCGTCGCCAGTTGGAAGAACGCGAGGTCGAGCGCGAACACACGACCCAGATAATTATCCGGCACGCGCTCCTGCAAAATAACCGAGCTGTACGTCCAATTTGCCGAGCCACCCATCGCCCGGATGAGCAGCGCCGCCGATACCAGTAGCAGCGTGGTCGAACCACCGAGTAAAATATACCCGACGACCTGAAAACCGAATCCGATGGCGATTAAATAGGTCATCCGCATGACCGAGCCGTCGTTCACACGATTCAGCAATAATGGGCCTAAGATCGCACCGAAGCCGAACGCACTATATAACATGCCGAGCGAGAGCTGACCATCCACGCCGAGGATAAAAATTTCCGTCGCATAGATAGTCATCAGGGTGTCGGTATTGCCCAGGCTGCCGCCGCCTTTGACGAGCGAGACGGCGGCAATCGCGGGGTTATTCCGCAAATAGCGCAATCCCTCTAAGAAGCTGCCGGTTTCCTCGCTCTGGTCATCACGCCTGGGTTGAGTCACACGCTCCGGAACCTGAATCGACGCGATAAGCGCAGCAGCGACGGCGAAGGTCATCGCGTCGATGACCAGCGCAACCGCCGCGCCGAACAATGCCCCGACGATGCCGCCGATAATCGCCCCTAGCGCCAGCATGACCGACCATGTAATGCTCGTCAGTGTGTTTGCGATGACCAGATCACGCCGTTTAATCAACGACGGAATGAGAGCGGATTGCCCCGGCTCGAACAGTGCGGAGAGCATAAACTGTAGAATAGTCAGCACGTAGATTAACCAGAGCCGGTCCGGGGATGTCGCCAGCAACAACAGCAGCACGATCCCGGTGCGTAGGATGTTGCTGTAGATTAGAATCCGCTTGCGGTCGAAGCGATCCACCAGCACGCCGGCAAACGGTCCGACGATCAACGGAGGGAGAAATCGCGCCATCAGAAACAGGCTCACCGCCAACCCCGAACCACCACTGTAACGCGCCACCAACGTTGAAAGGGCAATTGTGTTGAACCAATCCCCTAACAGGCTGACGACCTGTGCTAACCAGAGGCGGGTAAAGTTCGGATTTTCTCTCAGTAGTTGGGCGTATTGCATACGCGGTGGTGACTTTCTGATGTGTATATGATAGAGAATTTTATCGTATCATGGTAGGGTAGCATCTTACCATAGGACAATAGCGTTGCCTGTTGAACATTCCGAGTAAAAACGATACAAATAGTTCAAGTAATTTTAAGGTGGCTGATGAATTTTATTCGTAAGATTTTGGGACGGGTGCGTTTATCTGACGGAAAGGCGACACCGCCCTCTGCCGATATGCAGGCACTTCAAGACGCGCTTGAGCGTGGTCGTGCAGCCAAGCGAGAGGGGCAGTACGACCGCGCACTGGATGCTCTAGACCGTGCCGCTGATCTCATCGAGAAAATTGGCGAACAGGGCAATGCGCTATATGCTATCGTCGGCCTGAGCCGTGCCGGGATGCTGGCGAAGCTCGCCCGGTGGGAGGCGGCGCGGCAGGTCTTACACGACCTTAAAGATGACGCCGAACACAAGCAAGATCAAGTCCAGTTAGCATACGTCGAAATTTCACTCGGCATCCTCGCACAAGAACAGGCGGAATGGGCACAGGCAGAAGCGCATTACGAAAGTGCGCTGGATCTGGCTCGCGCTGCCGAGTCGGTAGGGGCGGAAGGTCGTGCCCAGGCACACATGGCGGATGTTGCCCTGCACGATAAGAATGCCAGTTTTGCGGTCTATCTGTTAAAGCAGGCGCTGCCCAAACTCAACGACAGCGGTGACATCGAACTGAGTAGCTATTTTGTCGGTCGGCTGGGTGAGGCGTTGATCGCAAGTGGTGAGGACACCGAGGGGACGCAGTTGCTCGGTCAGGCATTGCGCCTCGCGGAGCAGATGGGTTATCGTGAATACGAGCAGTTATGGCATCAAGCATTGGCCCAGCGTGCGCTGGTCATTGGTAATTATCCGGAGGCGCGACGTCATTATATGCAGGTGTTGCCGCGCATCAAACGGGATGAGCAGCGTGTTTATGTGCTGTGTCGTCTGAGCCGGGCCTGCCTGCATATGATCGAGTTACAGACCGCGCTGGACTATGCCCGACAAGCCTACGAACTCGCGCAGGATCAATCGACTATGGTCATGGCATCAGCCGCGCTTGGGGTCGCCCTACGCACGCAAGGTGCCAGTCAGCAAGCGATGACACATCTCGAAGCGGCTTATGCCGATTTTGACGCGGTTGAAATATCCCCGGCAGATTACACCCGGGTCGATGTGATGCGCAATCTCGCCGCTGCCAGGGCACAGACCGGCGACCAGATCGGCGCACACGAGATTTACCAGCAGGCCTTGACTCAGGCGGCTGATATGCCGTTTGAACTCGCGGGCACGCAGCGCGATCTCGGCATCTTATATACACAACAGGGCCAACTAGGAGAAGCGGTCAAAGCGTGGATACAGGCGCTAAAGATCTACGAGCAACACGACCAACCGGCACGAGTAGCGCGGCTGCATTGTGACATCGCTAATCTGCGCAAGCGGTTGGGGCAGCCCTGGCTGGCGCTGGAAGATTACAGCGCGGCCTTGATGCTGCTCAGTTCCGTTGACGATGATGAAACACGCGGCATCGTGCTTTCCAACGCGGCGACGGCTTATGTCGATCAGGGCGATGTGGAGACGGCTGAGTCGTTCTTTATCGACTCGATCAAGCTGGCGCAAAAAACAGGTGACCGTCACGCCGAGGCGACCCGGCGCGGTAACTACGGCTGGTTTTTGATGTCCACCGGGCGAGCAGAACGCGCACTGGCGTCTCTGTCTTATGCGCTGCGACAGAGCGAAGAATTGGGCATGACGCTGCAAATGGCTGTTCAGACCGATAACATCGGGCTGGCCTACGCCGAACTTGGGCGCTATGACGAAGCCCTGACTTATCACCGGCAGGCGCTTAACCTACTAGACGAACCCGCGAATGCGCACTGGCAAGCGATGATCGCCGCGAACATGGCGCATACACTCATCGGCATGGGTGACCTTGAGGCCGCGCACCCGCTACTGACCGAAGCCGCCGATTATGGGCGTGAACAGAACGATGTCAACATTCACGTTCGGGCGTTGAATGGGCTGGCGCAGGTCGCCGTGATGCAGGATGACCTGACGACCGCGCAGCGATACATCGAGCAGGCCGTGTCACTCGCGGAGCAGATGCACATGCGCCGGTTGCTGGCGGATGCGGTCGCTGTGCGCAGTCAAATATACAGCCAGCGTGGTGATCCGGCGGCAGCCTCTACGGATTGGGCACGTGCCGAGAAACTGTACACGATCTTGCGCTTGCCGTTGCAGAACCGCAAACCAAATTGGATGATGGAACAGGCGAATTAATGGCGACTTATTGGTTTATCTCAGCTCCGTTGGTCAGTCACACTGATTGGGGTGGCTTCTTACGTACCGCGCAGGTGTTGCAATCGAACGGTGACGATGTGTTGTGGATCAGTGACGACCGCCTACGCGGTTGGGTGGAGCGTCAGGGAGTGCCGTTCCGTGCAATACGAGAAACCGGGTGGTTGTGGCCCCCGCCACCGCAGCCGGATTTCACCAAGATTTCACCGCAGGAGGCGGTCACATTGCGTTATACCCGTGCGCTGGATACGTGGCTGAGTGAGGACTTGGTCGCCGAGGGTATCCGTGCGTTGATTGAGTTAGCCGACGACATCGGTGTGCCGGATGCCATCGTCAGTGATCCGTTTTTGAGTGCGGCGGCGCTGGCAGCAGAGGCGATTGGCACGCGCTTTATCGTGTGCGGGTGGCCAGCACAGGCCTCACTCGACTCTGGGAACCTGTTCCCGGTACAGCAGATGCTCGGCTCTGATAGCCAGCAGCGCATCGAACGCTTATGCGGGCAGTTTGACCTGAAAGGTAAGAATTTCTCACCAGGGCCGACCCCATCGATCCTCAGTCCACATTTGCACATTTGCTTCTTCGTGCGCCGTTGGTACATGGCAGAAGCCCATACGCTGATGCATCAGAATGAATTCGTTGGCGGTGTGGCGGCGCAACCCCAAGGGCCGCCGCCAAAATGGTTGGCGGATATCCCCGAAGAGATGCCGCTGTGTGTGGTTACGCTGGGGACGACTTTTACCGGCGATCTCGGCTTCTTCAGTTGGGGCGCACAGGCGGCGGCGAGTGCCGGCCTTGTGCCGATAGTGGTAATCGGCAACAATCCGATCGAGCCAGCACGTAAGCAGGAACTCGTCCAGGCGTTGCCAGGGGGAACTCGTCTGCTCAATTGGGTGCCTTTCGACCATGTGCTGCCGAGGGCGGCGCTCATCATCCATCATGGTGGCATGGGGACGACCCATCACGCGGTAGCACACGGCGTACCGCAGATCGTCGTGCCACACGCCGCCGACCAACGGGTGCAGGGCAAGCGCGTTTCTCAGGCGAAAGTCGGTTTGAATCTGACCGCGCACGACGTCCAGAAAGGGCTGCTTCTTGATGGGGCGCGAGCGATCATCAAAGACGATAAGGTCAAGAAAACGGCGCAAAATCTAGCGAAGGAGATGGCTTCGCAGGGTGGCGCAGAAGCCGCCGCACGGGCGATTAGCGCGATCACAATCAACTAGATTCGACACTGAATCGGTTCTTCCGGGTTATTACACACGGGAGAAAGCGTAGGGGATTTGTTTACACACGATGTCATTTGAATTTGAAGTCATAGCGACACAGGGATCGGCGCGTGCTGGTGTTTTGCATACCCCACACGGAGATATTCCGACGCCTGTTTTTGCGCCAGTCGGCACTGCTGCGAGCGTCAAGGCCGTGCAACCCCGTGAACTCGCGGAGGTCGAGGCATCGTTGGTGCTATCCAATACCTATCACCTGCACCTGCGCCCCGGCGACGAGGTCGTGCGTGATATGGGTGGGCTGCACCGGTTTATGGCGTGGTCGGGGCCAATCCTGACCGATTCCGGCGGATTTCAGGTCTTTAGCCTGACGGACATCAACGAAATTGACGATGACGGTGTTACTTTTCGTAGCCACATCGACGGGCGACGTCTGCGCTTTACCCCGGAAGTTTCCATGCGTATTCAAGAGAACCTCGGTGCGGATATCATCATGTGTTTCGATGAGTGTCCGCCGCCGACGGAACGCGAAGTCGTCCAGCGAGCGGTCAACCGCACCCACGATTGGGCACGGCGTTGTCGAGAAGCCCACCCTGATGACCAGCGGCAGGCGTTGTTCGGCATCGTGCAGGGTGGTGTGTTCGCCGACTTACGCGAACAATCAGCGATGTTTTTGCAATCGGTGGGTTTCCCCGGTTATGCAATCGGCGGTTTGGCAGTCGGCGAGACCAAGCGGCAAATGTACGATACGCTGGATGTCACCATGCCCGCCATGCCTGCGGACAAACCCCGTTACCTGATGGGCGTCGGTGAACCGGATGATCTGGTAGAAGCCGTCTCACGCGGGATTGATATGTTTGACTGCGTGATGCCGACACGGGTTGCACGTCATGGTTCCGCCCTCACACCGGACGGGCGCATCAACATCCGCAAGCAAACCTATATTCGAGATGAACGTGCGTTACAGCAAGATTGTGATTGTTATTGCTGTCGCACATTTTCGCGCGCTTACCTGTGCCATCTGATGCGAGCAAAAGAACTGCTTGTTTATAATTTGTTGAGTATCCATAATATCCGCTTTTTGCTGCGTCACATGGCGCGGATGCGTGCGGCGATTATCGCGGGGGAACTACAAACCTATACAGATGGCTTTTTGCAGCGTTACTTACAATCGGCCTGAAGCTTATGAAGCGACGCACCAAACGGGCGCTGGCTGTTGTCGCGCTGACCGCTACACTGATGAGTTGTAGTGCGCCAAACATGCCTACCACGACATCAATCACACCGGCGGCAGTGCTCAGTCTTCACGCGACGCCCCCGACCTATCCGCTGTTGGTAGATCTAACAACAGCCTATAACCGTGTGCAACCCGATATTTTCTTTTCTATCGAGCGACATGACACGCTTGACATGATCGAAAATGGCGAATCCACCTACATCATTACCAATCATCTGCCGTCTGATGCTGAGTTGTGGGCGGCCCCTATCGCCCGCGATGGTATTCGCGTGATCGCGCATCCCGCCTTAGAAGTCGATTCGTTAACGATAGCGGAGCTACGAGCGATCTATCAGGGGCGCATCGCTGATTGGGAGCGCGTCGGTGGTCGCCCGCAGCCGATCATGGCGTTCTCACACGATGCTGGCGGCACACTGCGCATGGAATTTGACCGCATGGTGATGGGAGAGCGCACACCGAGCCAGAATGCGATTTTGCTCAACGACTCGGAGCAGGTCGCCGCCCGTGTCGCCGCAACGCCGGGCAGCATTGGCTACATCGCTGCTGGTCTGGTGATTGACGCCGATGTGACCACGATTGCGCTTGATGGTCAACGCCCGACGTTAGAAAATATCCAGACGAACACTTATCCGCTGCGTTCGACCATTTACATCATTGCCTCGGATGAACCGACCGGCGAAACACGTGCGTTCATCGGTTGGGTGCAAAGCCTGGAAGGGCAGCGGGTTATTGCACGGCAGTACGTCCCGTTGATTCCGTTGGCTGGCAGCCAGGAATGAACTAAATCAGGTAGGAAAAAATCACCGCGTACAGCAGAAAAATCACGAGAACCCACATTGAACCAAGCGCGGCATCACGCCACCAGCGCAGCTTATTTTGACGTTTCTCCATACGCATCTCGGACTCTCGCAAGCGGTAAAGCGCCCCGGCTGCCTGCACATTGCCGGGGTTCACACGCAGTACATTATCAAGGCAAATCGTGCTTTGATCCAGCGAGTCGACCGCGACGGACATCCACAGCCACGCATCTTCAAAGTTGCCGTCCTCGTGGATGAGGTCACGCAGCAGGTCGCGGGCGGCATCGCGTTGGTCGTTCTGGACGAGTTCGACCGCGTCGAGCAAACGGTCGATTTTGTCTGTTTCCGTCATGGGACGGTTTCGACTTCTTCGAGCCGCATACCGTCGAAAATATCGTTTTCGTCGATCTGGCTGGTCAGCGGCGCGGGATGCACGCGGGATAGCCCTTGCTTCTTGCTGAGGATCTTACGCAACCACCTGGGCAAAAATCCACCCTGACCGCCGCCCTGACTGACATGACAGGCGCTGGCTTCATCCCAGATGTCGATATAGTCACCGATGTCGATAAAAACGTGTGGCTTTTCGACATGGTCGAGGATGGCGACCAGATCAATATCGTTATTGCGGCCTAACTTGCGTGGGTTTTGTCCGCGTAACCGCGACATCCACACGCCGAGACGCACAAAAAAGGTCGGGATGCTGTTGTAATATAGTTTTTGCGGCTGATAGGATGGTTGACCGTCAGTGAGGTAGTCAGTATCACCAGCGCGGTAGAAGGCGTCGGTTGTCGCCTGCTGGATGGCGATATGGTCTGGATGCCCGTAGCCGCCATAGCGGTTAAACGTGATGATGACATGCGGTTTTACCTCACGGATAACCTCGGTCACCTCGCGGATAACTTTTTCCGGGTTGCGCCCCCAGGTGTGCCACAGTGAACCGGGTTGCTGGTTATCGTCGTTGTGCATCATGCCGCTGTCTTTATAGCCGAGCTTATAAACGTCCTTAAAACCCAGGACTTCCGACGCACAATCGAGTTCCGCGAGACGTAGTTCGGAGATAGACTCATAGCCGTTAAGTAGCTCTTCTGAGACGGTGCCGACATCGCCGTTGGTCGCACAGAGGTAATAGACATCTACGCCTTCATCGACGTATTTTGCGATCATCCCGCCCAGGCCGAAGCTCTCGTCATCGGGGTGGGCGAAAGAAATCAGCAGGCGCTTTGGCTGCTGCATTAAGGCGCTCCTTCTGGTTGCTTGGGTATGCTGGTTCAATGCTATCGTATATCTGGGATGTGATGGGACTCTCTGATCTTACGTTTACCTACGCTTTGCCGACTCCACCCCTATGAGATAGAAGGTGCCCCTGCACAAGTGAATCGTTTGCGCGTATACTCTGGCGTCGTTTGATATAGTTAAATTTCAGGGGATTTTATGCGTAAGTTTGTCTTCGTAGGCGCTTTGTTTGTGTTGATGATTGTTCTCCCGGCATTGCTGCCAGCACTTGCGAGTGATGTTCAACGGACGCAATTCGTGACGAATACGCCGCGTCCACGCCCGACCGAACCGGTGGTTTTCGTGACGAACACACCAGCTGGGCCGACGAGCACGCCGACAGCGACCCATACACCGTCGCTGACGCCGAGCAGTACGCCCACCAACACGGCAACCGCAACCCCGACCAATACGCCGACCAGCACCCCAACGCCGACCAACACCCTAACCCCGACCAGCACCCCAACACTAATACCGACACCCTACGGGCCGATCCGTTATCCTGAAGGGATCAACTCACTGACCGGTCTGGAGTTCCCTGACGACGCTGCGAGAGATCGTCGCAACTTGATTGTGAAAATCTCAAATTATCCACCGGTGGTGCGTCCGCAGGCCAGCGTGAATCTCGCTGACGTGGTCTATGAGGTCGAGGCTGAGGGTGGCGTGACCCGCTTCGCGGCGATTTTCCGCTCTAACGCGCCGGATCGCGTCGGTTCTGTGCGGAGTGCGCGTCTCGTTGACCTGGAACTGGTGGTGATGTACGATGCGTTGCTGGCTTATTCTGGCACCAGTGAGCCGATCCAGAATCTGATCCTTGAGCAAGAATGGGTATTCCGTGCCTTCTCACCGTTGAAGGGCGACAACGAAAACGCCGGTTTTGCCCGCGATCAGGAACTCGTCAATGACCCGGAAGTGGATTTCGAGCATACGTTATTCCTTGATACCGGTATGCTTTATGACCTGGCGAGTGAGCGGAATGTAAATGTCGGTTATCCGGCACGTGGGTTCGCGTTCTCCGAAGAATCGCTGCCCGACGGTGAACCGGTGCAGGATGTTTTCGTCAACTGGTACGGGCAAACAGACGCACGCTGGCAGTACGACGAGGAAACCGGGCGTTATCTGCGTTTCACCGATGGAGTGCCTCATTTTGACGCCGGCGATGAAGAGCAGATCTGGGTAGATAACCTCGTCGTGATCCAGGTGCCGCATGTGGAACGTCCCGACCTGTTCCCGCCGGGGGCGAATTACACCTCAGTCGGCATCGAGTTGTGGGATCAAGACCGGGCGTATGTCTTCCGCGATGGTCAGTTCTATCAAGGGTTTTGGCGACGTGACGAGCGCCAGCGTGACGGCGATGCCTTGCAGTTGATCTTCGGTAACAACGTGCCTATTCGCCTCAAGCCAGGGCGGACGTGGGTATCCGTCGTGCGTGGGTTAGGTAACGTGAACATCGCCGAAGAACCGATTGACATCATCGCAACGGCGACCGCCCGTGCGCAGGCAAATTCTGCTGGGTAAAATCCCCTACCGTAGCAGAAAAATCAGAGCACCGGTTTGATAACCGGTGCTTTTGAATCTTGTGAAGTTCTAATCCAGTGTTCTATGTGATTTTTATGTGCGCGTGCTACGCTCTTTGAGTTGATTTATTGGTAAGCAACGCTATAATACTAGAACGAATGTACTTATCCCTATCTGTCCGTACATGACCACGAGAGTAAAAGCATATGCAGGATAAAATCGTCGTCCGGGGTGCGCGTGAACATAACCTCAAAGATATTGATGTCGAGATCCCCCGTAACCAACTGGTCGTCCTCAGCGGGCTTTCCGGTTCTGGCAAGTCGTCACTGGCCTTTGATACGATTTTCGCGGAAGGTCAGCGACGGTATGTCGAGAGTCTGAGCGCCTACGCCCGTCAGTTCCTGGGCCAGATGGAAAAGCCTGATGTCGATCAGATCGAAGGGCTAAGCCCGGCGGTTTCCATCGATCAGAAAGGTGCCAGCCACAATCCCCGTTCGACCGTTGGCACGGTGACCGAGATTTACGACTATTTCCGTCTGCTTTTTGCGCGGATTGGCATACCACACTGCCCGACCTGCGGCCTGGAACTGGTCGTGCAGAGCGCCCAGCAGATCGTCGATCACGTCAAAGAATTGCCGGATGGCTCCCGTATTCAAGTGTTGGGGCCGGTGGTGAAAGATAAGAAAGGCAACCATGAAAAGTTGCTCGATGATATGCGCAAAGCGGGTTTCTCGCGTGTGCGGGCGGATGGTGAAGTCCACGGGCTGGAAGAAGAGATCAAGTTGGATCGCTACGTCATCCACAACATTGAGGTGGTGGTAGATCGCTTGATCGTGCGGCAGTACGACGATCCCGAATCCGAAGAGGCGAAAAGTGCGGAAACGCGCCTGACCGATTCCATTGAAACCGCGCTCGAACTCGGCGACGGTGTCGTCATCATTAACAACCTCAGCGCGGAACCGCCGGAAGATATTATGTTCAGTGAGCATTTATCGTGTCCGCGTGGGCATGGGAGCTTTCCAGAGTTGGAGCCTCGGTTGTTTAGCTTTAATACGCCGCGTGGTGCTTGCCCGGCCTGCCAGGGTCTGGGCTTCCGTCTGGAATTTGCACCCGAGTTGATCGTCCCGAACCCGGATTTGAGCCTAGATGAAGGGGCGATCCAGGCGAATGGTTGGAACATGGACGAAGATAGCTGGACCTGGACGGTCGTCAAGTCGGTGTGTAAAGCCTACAAAGTACCGACCGACAAGCCCTGGCGAGCATTAACCGACAAGCAGCGCGATGTGTTGATGCACGGCACAGGCAAAAAGAAAGTCAAAATCAGCTACACCAACCGCTATGGTGATACACGCAGCTATCAGACCACGTTCGAGGGCGTGGTCAATAACCTGAGCCGTCGTCACCGCGAGACGAACTCCGATTACATGCGAGAAAAGCTCGAAAGTTACATGACGCAGGTCGCCTGTAAGACCTGCGGCGGTAACCGGTTACGACCTGAAGCCCTCGCAGTGACTATCGTTGATAAGCACATTAACGACATCACCGAATGGTCGATTGCCATGCTGCTTGGCTGGGTCGAGTCTCTGCAAGGGTCGGTCGATTCGCAGAACGGCACCGGGATGCAGCTTTCTGACCGTGACCGGCAGATCGGGTATCAGATCCTCAAGGAGATTACAGCGCGAGTCGGCTTCTTAAACGACGTCGGCTTGAATTACCTCTCGCTCTCGCGCACCGCCGGGACGCTTAGCGGTGGTGAGGCACAGCGTATCCGCCTTGCCACGCAGATCGGCAGCCGCTTGACCGGCGTGCTCTATGTGTTGGATGAGCCGTCCATCGGTTTGCACCAACGCGATAACGACCGTTTGATCCGCACGTTGATGGATCTGCGTGATCTGGGGAATACCGTGCTAGTGGTCGAGCATGACGAGGAAACCATGCGTAGTGCCGATCATCTGATTGACCTCGGCCCCGGCGCGGGGGAGCTGGGCGGTCGCATTGTCGCGCAGGGGACGCCGGAAGAAGTCGCCCAGATTGAAGATAGTCCGACCGGGAATTATCTTTCTGGACGCTTTCAGATCGACCTGCCCAACGAACGGCGACCGGGAACGGGTGAATTCATCAATGTCAAAGGTGCGCGTGAGAACAATCTCAAAGACATCGACATCGAACTACCGCTCGGTAAGTTTATCTGCGTGACCGGCGTCAGTGGCAGCGGCAAGTCTACGCTGGTCGTTGATATCCTCTACCAACGGCTGGCACAGATCATCAACGGCAGTCGTAACCGCCCCGGTGACCATGATAGCATCGAAGGCGTCGATCAGATCGACAAGATCATCAACATCGACCAGAGTCCCATCGGGCGCACCCCGCGCAGCAACCCCGGTACGTATACCAAGATGTTTGACGCGATCCGCGGCCTGTTTGCTGAACTACCGGAAAGCAAGATTCGTGGTTATCAGCCGGGACGCTTCAGCTTCAATGTGAAGGGCGGTCGCTGCGAGAATTGCCAGGGGCAGGGGCAGATCAAAATTGAGATGCAGTTCTTGCCGGATATTTACATCGCCTGTGATGTGTGCAAGGGCACGCGCTACAACCGGGAGACGTTGCAGGTCAAGTACAAGAATAAAAGCATCGCTGATGTGCTTGACATGACCGTCAGTGAGGCCAGTGAGTTCTTCGAAAACATCCCGACCGTCCTCAACAAGCTCGAGACGTTAGATGCGGTCGGCCTCGGCTACATCCGCATCGGCCAATCCGCAACCACGCTTAGCGGTGGTGAAGCGCAGCGCATTAAGTTGAGCCGTGAGCTTTCCAAGCGGGCGACCGGGCAGACGCTCTACATCCTCGATGAGCCTTCCACCGGCCTGCACGCGATTGATGTGAAGCGTTTGATCGATGTGCTGCAACAACTGGTTGACCAGGGCAATACGATTGTGGTGATCGAACATAATCTGGATATTATCAAAGTTGCCGATCACATCATCGACCTGGGGCCGGAGGGCGGCGACGGCGGCGGTCAGGTGATCGCAACCGGCTCACCGGAGGAGATTACACAGATTGCGGAAAGTTATACCGGCAAATATCTGATACCGTATCTCTCCCGCGAAGCAGTCACCACATAATAGGCCAGTATCGCACACGTACATGGAGCATCCATAAGCCATCGCTTATGGGTGTTTTTATTTCTATCATGATTTTCATAGCAGCGCATAACGTTCACCTAAAATCACGTAAATTTCGTTACAATATCCTAACTTCATGCAGGTTGCACAATTTGAAACACTAAATTAATGATAAAATGCCTAAACAAATAGATAAAAAGTCACTTGAAAGATATTTTGAAAATGATCGGCAAGAGCCGGAAGAGGAGTAATTTTTTATGGTGACCGCGCTGAGTATGACTCAAACCACGAAAACACACCCCGATGCGTATGAGACGGCGATTGCCCAATACAACAAAGCGGTCAGCTATCTCGACATCGAAGATGGTCTAATTGAGTATATGCGCTACCCGCGCCGTGAATTTACCGTAAACTTCCCGGTGCGGCGGGATACTGGCGAGTTGGAGATGTTCACCGGGTACCGCGTTCATCATAGCACTGTGCTCGGACCGTCGAAGGGTGGTTTGCGCTACAGCCTGCATGTTGATCTGGCAGAGGTGCGGGCGCTGGCGATGTGGATGACGTGGAAGTGTGCGCTCATGTCACTGCCGTATGGTGGCGCGAAGGGTGGCGTCATCGTTGACCCACGTACGATGAGTATAAACGAACTGGAACGCCTGACCCGGCGTTATGCCTCAGAGTTGATCCCGCTGATTAGCCCCCAGGGTGACATCCCCGCGCCAGACATGGGCACGAACTCACAGATGATGGCTTGGATTATGGACACCTACAGCATGACTGCCGGTTACTCTGTCCCGGCGATTGTGACCGGTAAGCCGCTGGAAGTGGGGGGTAGCCAGGGGCGCACGGTCGCCACCGGGCGTGGCGTCATCATCTGCATGATGGAGGCGCTCAAGCGCAACGGCTACTCGGATGCGTCGAACACGCGGGTTGTCGTGCAGGGTTTCGGCAACGTTGGCTCGAACGCGGCGCTCTATGCTTACGAAATGGGCTTTAAGGTCGTCGCCGTGAGTGATGTGAGTGGTGGCGTCTACAACGCCGGTGGCCTGGACGTCCCCGCCTTGATCGCGCATGTGGAAGCGTGCGGGGTGGTCGAAGGGTTCCCTGATACCGAGTACGTGACGAATTCTGAACTGATTACGCTTCCCTGTGATGTGCTGATCCCCGCTGCGCTGGAAGGTCAGATCACAGTAGATAATGCCAATGATGTTCAAGCGAGCCTCATCGTCGAAGGGGCGAATGGCCCTACGACCCCACAAGCTGATGACATTCTCGACGAGCGCGGGGTGCTGATCGTACCGGATATTCTGGCGAACGCGGGTGGTGTGGTCGTTTCCTACTTCGAATGGGTGCAGGACTTGCAATCATTCTTCTGGGATGTCGATGAGGTCTTCCGGCAGTTGCGCCGCATCATGATTAGAGGCTACGACCTGACCGTCCGCACGGCGGAAGAACACGACGTCAGCTTACGCACGGCTTCACAACTCGCGGCGATTGACAAGGTCGGTAATGCGATCAAGACACGCGGTTTTTATCCTTGAGCGCGTGCGTGCATAAATATTGACATTCACGGCGGCATTGATGCGATTCAGTGCCGCTTTTTGCTAGCGAGCTTTGCGTGTCGATGCTATACTCGCCCCTATGATTAGCTTATACGAAATACTCAATGCTTCCAGTGGGCAACTCTTTGGGGAGCCTACAGCGCAAATCTTTGATAACTTTTGTATTGATGCTGAATTCGCCGAGCCGGGCCAGCTTTTTGTCGCGCTGAAATCCGAACACGGCGATACGCATCGTGACATCGAGGCGGCCATTGCACGTGGGGTGAGCGGTGTAATTTGCAGCCAACCGCCGGACTGTGACACAGACAATGTTTCGGTCATCCTCGTGCGGGATACGGTCGATGCGTTGTTGGAGTGGTCGCATTACATCCTCGGCAAGTTCGGTACAAAAGTTATCGCCGTTGCCGGTTCTGCGGGGAAGTCCGTTGCCGTCGATGCGATTGCAGGGGTGTTGTCTCTGCGTCATAACGTTTACGTCAACCTGCAAGCGGAAACCACCGGACGCCTGAGTGTGCCGCTTTCACTGGCGAAACTTCGTGCGGAACATCGTTTTGCGGTCATCAAGCTCAACACCGGGCAACCGGGTACGATGGCGGCGATGGTCGAGGCGATCCAACCGGAAGTGGGTGTCATCACCAACGTAGGGGAGATGTATACCGAGTACTTCAACACACCCGATGAGGTCGCCGCGGAAAAACGTATTCTGGTGAATTATCTCAACCCGTCCGGTTTAGCCGTTCTCAACTATGACGACGATCTGGTACGTGGGATGGCGACCGGCATCCGCGCCAAGATTAGCACCATCGGCATGAACAGCTACGGCGCGGATATGATGGTCTATAACGTCAATGTTGACCGGCAAGGCACCGGCTTTGACCTGCGTTATGGCAGTGAACGCTACGTGCGCCAGCATATCCCGCTGTTTGGCAGTTATCATCTCTACAGCGTCATGTCCGCGCTGACGGTCGGCCTCCATTTTGATATTGCGCTTGAACAATCGCTGGCGGTCTTGAACGACGTAGAACCGCTCCCCGGTCGGATGAAATCGCTCACAGGTGTCAACGATTGTTCGCTGATGGATGACACGTACAGCGCCAACCAGAACTCGACCCTCGCCGCGTTGGATTGGCTGGCGTCGATCAAAACGCAGATCGAGCGCATCTTCTTCGTTTTTGGCAGCATCGGCAGGTTGGGGCGGTCGAATCAACTGGCACATCGCAACATCGGCAAGCGTGCGGCGAAGGTCACCGATGTGTTGGTGACACAGGGCGTCAACGCCTCGCTGACGGCACGCGCCGCGCTTGATTATGGTATGGACGCCGCAGACGTCCATGTGACTTACACTGTACAGGATGCGGTCGCGTTGCTTAACCGGCAGTACACACTGGGCGAAAATGACATTGTGCTGGTCGCCGGTGGCGCGACTTCACGCATGGAGCATGTCATCGCTCAGTTGCTCAAAGACCCCGCCGACCGTGAACAGCTCGTCCGTCAGGGGATCAAATGGGCCGGGCATACGCTGGTTCGTCCTGGGCGGTTGACATGGTTTGAGATCGATATGGAAGCGGTCGCCAACAACGTCCGGTTGCTTAAAGCACATATCGGTGAGAAAGTGACACTGATGACGGTCGTCAAAGCCGATGCTTACGGGCACGGCGCGGTGATGACCGCCCGTACTGCCTTGCTCAATGGTGCGGAATATCTCGGTGTGTCGTCTATTCAAGAGGCGCTTGAACTACGTGACGCAGGCATCCGCGAGCCGATTTTGATGATGAACTACACACCGCCGCAGATGGCTCGTCAGGCGGTCTTGCAAGACATCACGACCACCGTTTACGATCTCTCTACAGCACGAATGTATAATCGTGTCGCCGTAGAACTTAACAAAACACTTCGTGTACATCTCAAAATTGACAGCGGCATGGGGCGCTTGGGCGCGCTGCCGGAGGATGTCGCGGGGTTATTCCGGCATTTGCTTTCACTGCCCAATCTGCGCGTCGAGGGGATTTACACCCATTATTCCACTGCGGACGAAGACCCCGAGTACGTCAAGAAACAGACCGACACCTTCAAACAGATCGTGCGGGCGTTGCAGTCGCATTATGGTGTGAAGTTTAAGTACGTCCACGCCGCCAACAGCGCCGCGACCATCGCCCATAAAGAGACACATTTCGATATGGTACGCCCCGGTCTGGCGGTCTACGGGATGCACCCGTCGGATATGGTGCAGTTGCCGGAGGACTTCCGCCCGGCGCTAAGTTGGAAGACGCAGATCGTACAGGTGAAAACACTCCCGGCAGGGCACCCGGTCGGCTATGGCAATACCTACATCACCGAAGCGCCGGAGCGTGTGGCGATTATCCCGGTCGGTTACGGTGATGGGTTCCGGCGTGCGCCGGAGAATTGGGGCGAAGTGCTGGTACATGGGCAGCGTGCGCCGATCCTGGGCCGTGTGAGTATGGAAAAGACGATCATCAGTGTGGCGCACATCCCGAACGTGGCATTAGGTGATGAGGTCGTGTTGCTAGGGCAGCAGCAAAACGACGCCATCACCGCAGAAGAAGTTGCGCAGCGGCTCGGCACCAATAACTATGAGGTCACCTGTAGCGTGCTGCCGCGTCTCGCTCGTTAGAGCAAACGCCGAATCTCAGCCGCAATGGTACTCTCTTCCGCGGTGAACGAATACACACGGATCAGATTACCAGCCGGGTCGATCAAAAACTTCGACGCGGTGTGATCGACCAGATACCCGGCCTGTGAGTTTTCGTTGTCACGGTAGTCATAAAATAGGCCGTAGTCGTCCTTGATGACTTGCAGTTGGTCTTCATCGCCTTGCAAGCCGATGATGCTTTCGTCGAAACGGGTCACGTAGCGGTCGAGGACATCCGGTGTATCCCGTTCAGGGTCAACACTGATGAAAACAAACGCGACTTCGTCGGCGCTGTCGCCGAGGTCTTGCATAATCTGCCGGTAAGACAGCAGCGTCACCGGGCAGACATCCGGGCAGCGTGTATAACCGAAGGACAACAGCACATGCTTGCCTTCGAGGTCGCTCAGGCTCAGGGGTTGCCCGGTGTTATCGACGAACGTAAATTCGGTCAGTGGCTCTTCCATGATTTGCCCGATGCTGGTGGTTATTTCGTCACCCTCATTTGTGATGTTGGTCGTCAGTAAATACGTTCCCAGGCCGACGACCAGCACGAATAACACTACAGAAACGACGATCAGCCGATTAATTTGCTTTTGAGACAAGTGTCACCTCACACGATTCTATCTGTGAATATTTTAACATATCCGTGAAAATTAGGTAGAGCATATGGCGTTCCCTGCACAGCAGATCAAAGCAAAAGCGGCTGAATTGGGCTTCAATATCGCGGGTGTCATCAAAGCCGAACCCGCCCCGACCCTTGACGCTTACTTCCGTTGGATCGAAGCGAACATGCACGGCAAAATGGGTTACATGGCGCGACCAGATCGCCAGATACGCCGGCAGGATTTAAGCGTAATTTTGCCCGGTATACGGTCTATGTTGCTGGTTGGGTTGGATTACCGTAGTCGGGCGATCCCTACCGAGATGCTCGGAGACCCGGCACGCGGACGCATCGCGTCATACGCATGGAATCTCGATTATCATGACCTGATGACGCCGCGCCTCGAAGCACTGGCGGCATGGCTACAAACGCAGTTTGGAGAGGCCAAACACCGCGTTTATGTCGATACGGGGGCCATCCTCGAACGGGCGCACGCGCAACAGGCCGGTCTGGGCTTCATCGGCAAAAATACCATGCTGATTCATCCACGCCGGGGCAGTTATTTCTTCCTCGGTGAGATCTTGCTCGATGTGGCCTTTGACGACTATGACACACCCGGTCGGGCGTCGATGTGTGGCAGTTGCACGCGCTGCCTGCAAGCCTGCCCGACAGACGCCTTCCCGGAACCCTACGTGCTGGATGCCCGACGCTGCATCAGTTACCTGACCATCGAGAACAAAGGCGCGATCCCACATGAGTTTCGTCCGCTGATGGGTAATTGGGTCTACGGCTGCGATGTGTGTCAGGATGTCTGCCCCTGGCAGCGTTTCACCGTGCCGACAGACGAGCCGGATTTTCTGCCGGAGTCAGTGGGGCAGGCCGCACCGCCACTGCTTGACTTACTGGCACTAGATGATGCGACCTTCCGTGCGCGTTACCGTAACTCACCGATTTATCGCATTAAGCGACACCGTTTGGTACGTAATGCCTGCATCGCTGCCGGGAACTGGGGCAGTGAAGCGGCCTTCCCGCTGTTAGAGACCTTGCTCGCTGACGAAAGTCCACTGGTGCGGAGCCATGCGGCCTGGGCGTTGGTACAAGTCGCCGGTGAGGGCGGGCGGCGAGAAGTCACCGTCCGGTTAACGCATGAAACAGATGAGGACGTTCGTGCTGACATGCGCCAGACGTTGGGCTGATGTAAGAACAAACTGAGTTTGCATGATCGCTTTTGCCCTCTCATCCCTCCGTCTCGCTGTGTGAGCGACTGCGCAATGGGCGCGAACCAACCGACCTCTGGTCGGGGTTCGCATCGTCCCTCTACCCTTTTGGGAGAGGGACAGGCTGACCGCAGGTCAGATAGGGTGAGGGGGCAAAGACTGCATTCTTATCTCGTCCGTCTACTAGCGACCGCGTTTGATGGCCTTTAGCGCTTGTTTGTTGCGCTTGACCTCACGCTTGATCTCTTTTTCCATCGATTTGATGCGCTTCTTGTACTCAATGGCTTTGCGTGACTTGCCAATCGCGGAGTAAGACGCGGCGACATTCGTCAGTGTGGTGATGATACCGCGTTTGTCGTCCAGGTCTTCGAGGATGGGCAGCGATTGTTCGAAGTATTCCAGCGCGGTCTTTTTATCGCCGGTACTGGCGTAAATCCCTGCGATGTTGTTCAGTGTGGTCGCTTCACCGTCGCGATCTTCCGCTTGCTTGCGAAGTTCGAGCGCCCTGCGGTAATAATCGAGCGCCTGTTCGCGTTCCTTCTGCACGGCGTAGATTTTGCCGATGTTATTGAGCATCGCGCCCTGACCGGCAACATCCTCTATTGTCTCGTAGAGTGAGAGGGCTTGCTGGTAAAGCTCTAATGCCTCGTCCTTTTCCCCACGCCCGGATTGCAAAATAGCGATATTGCTCAGTTGCAGCGCCTCGCCTTCCCTGTGGTCAATGCTTTTGAACAGATCGAGGGCTTGCTTGTAGTGCTCAAGCGCCTCGTCGTGGCGGCTCAAACTGGAAAGCACCATGCCCATGTGACTATGGGTGTAGGCTTGGCCTTCGGTCGCCTCCGCTTGCACGAATAGTTCGTGCGCTTGCTCAAAGGTCGTGAGGGCTTGCTTACCGTCGTTCAGCGCCGCGTAGATTTCCCCCATGCTGCTGAGGGCTTCTGCGTGGGTCTGGACGTCATCGGCTTGTGTGGCAATGACCTGCTGGTAAGTCTTGAGGGCTTGCAGCAGGTCACCGTTTTCTTGCTGGGTTTTTGCGGTTTCAATCAGATTCATTCAGGCATCTCATATAACTCGATCATCACACCGCCCGTGCTTTTGGGGTGGGTAAAGGCATAACGTATACCACTCTCCCGCGTTCTGGGCGCTTCGTTGATTAATTCTACACCCTTTTCGCGGAGTTTGTTCATAGTAGTGTCGATGTCTTCGACCTCAATGCACAGATGATGTACCCCCGCGCCGCGTTTGGCAAGGTATTTCGCCACGCCGCTGTCCTCAGTTATGGGGGCGATGAGTTCAAGCTGTGTGTTTCCGATGGAGAAAAACGCGACATCGACGGCTTCGGCTTCGTTATGCTCGGTTTCAGTGACTTCTAAGCCGAGAACGTCTCGCCAGAAGCTCATCGACTGCTCGAAATCCGGCGCGACGACCGCGATATGGTTGACTCGAATGGGTGACATTGATCTGTCCTATTCATCACATAACGGGTATTTTACTTCGAGTATAACGCAGATGGGCGGCTACCGGATGTGATAGCCAGCGTGAGTTTGACGAGGAAGATCATAAATGGCGGCAAATCACGTTTATGGATGGTATAATCATAATCAAACACCCATTAAATTAAGTATTTTGGAGGCTATTAGTAATGGTTGGTATTGCAGAAAACGCAGGACGGGCACTAACCCTGTCCATGACGGAAGAACACGAGGCGCTGCTCCAGGCAGTACGCAGCTTCGCACAGAAAGAAATCGTTCCCATCGCGCCGGAGTTTGACGAGGCCGGTGATTTCCCGATGGAAACGGTCAAAAAGATGGGCGAGATGGGGCTGATGGGCATCGAAGTGCCGGAAGAATACGGCGGCGCGGAGATGGACACGTTGGCTTATGTGCTGACGATGATCGAAATTGCCAAAGCGGACGCCAGCCACAGCACGATCTTGAGTGTGAATAACTCACTGTTCTGTCATGGCATCATGAACTTCGGCACCGAGGAGCAGAAGCAAAAATACATCACGCCCGTCGCTACCGGTGAGAAGATCGGCGCTTACAGCCTCACCGAGCCGATGTCCGGCAGTGATGCGGCGACCATGTCTAGCCGTGCGGTGCTCAACGACGCCGGGACGCATTACGTCATCAACGGCACCAAGAGTTGGGTAACCAGCGGCCCGGTCGCGGATACCATCGTGCTGTTCTCGATGACCGAACCGGAGAAGGGCAACAAAGGCATTACCGCCTTTATCATCGAAACAGATAAGCCCGGTTTCATCCGTGGGAAGAAAGAACCCAAGCTCGGCATCCGCGCCAGTGCGACCAGTGAGATCATGTTTGATAACTACGAATGCCCGGTAGAAAATGTGCTGGGTGAACCCGGCATGGGCTTCAAAATTGCCATGACCGTGCTCGACGCCGGACGTATCGGCATCGCGGCGCAGGCGCTCGGCATCGCGGAGGCGGCTTATGAGGCTTCGTTGGATTACGCCCGCAGTCGTAAGGCGTTCGGCGGCCCGATTGGGCAGTTCCAGATGATCCAGCAGAAGATCGCCGATATGAAGACACAGATCGAAGCGGCGCGTATGATGGTCTACAACGCCGTGCTTGCCAAGCAGCGCAGCAAGGTCGAAGGTGGACGCTACACTACCGAGGCCAGCATGGCAAAGTTGTTCGCCAGCGAAGCGGCGATGTTCTGCACGGATGAAGCGGTACAGATTCACGGCGGCATGGGCTACAGTAAGGAAATGCCGGTGGAGCGTTATTACCGCGATGCCCGCATCACGCGCATTTACGAAGGCACCAGCGAAGTCCAACGTATGGTGATCGCCCGTAACGAACTGGGACTGCGCTAACATGCGTGCAGCAGTCCTCAAGGGGCACGGCGATCTTGACGTCGTGCATGTGGTTGATGACCTACCCATCCCTGAGCCGGGTAGCGGGCAGGTGCGGGTAAACGTCAAGGCGGCAGCGTTGAATCGCCTTGATCTGTGGGTGCGTCAGGGCTGGCCCGGCCTCGAACTGGATATGCCGCACGTCGTTTGTGCGGATGGTGCCGGGATTGTGGACGCGGTTGGCGCGGATGTAACCGCCATCCAACCCGGCGATCATGTGGCGATTGACCCGGCGGTGGTTTCACCGGAAGACCCCGCCATCATGACCGGTATGGAAAACCAGACACGCGGCCTGAGCATTCTCGGTGAGCATAAACCGGGTGTGGCAGCAGAATATGCGATTGTCCCGGCGCGTAACCTGGTCAAAATGCCGGAAAGCATGAGCTTTGAAGGCGCAGCAGCGGCAGGACTGGTCTATGTGACGGCCTGGCATTCGCTCATCACACGCGGCGGCTTGCGCGTCGGGGAGTCGGTGTTGATTGTCGGTGCTGGGGGTGGCGTAAACACCGCCAGCATTCAGATCGCCAAGCTCGCCGGGGCCAAAGTGTACGTGGTCGGCAGCACGGCGGAGAAATGCGCGAAGGCCGAAGAACTCGGCGCGGACGTCACCATTAACCGGGAAGAAAACCCGGAGTGGTCACGGGTGATGTATAAACTGACGGGCAAGCAGGGCTGTGACGTTGTCATTGATAACGTCGGTCAGGCCACGCTGAACGACAGCATCCGTTCGACTAAGATCGGTGGACGTATTCTCATCGTCGGCAATACCAGCGGTCCGAAGGTCGAGATCGACATCCGTCAGATTTTCGCCCGTCAGGTGAGCATCATCGGTAGCACGATGGGGCCACATCAAGACTACGTCAAGGTGATGAATCTGGTATTCAACGGTGCCTTAGAACCGGTCGTCGGTGCGGTGATGCCGTTGGAACAGATGCGCGAAGCACAAGAGCGTTTGACGAATTTCGACGTTTTCGGCAAAATTGTTCTTAAAGTTTAGCGAGTGTTGGGCGGCTTCGGTCGCCCAGAACCCATGAAACCTTACGCTTATATCCTCCGTAGCATCGCAGATTACGCCAACGTCAAATCGATCAAGCAGATCGCCATGCAGCCGGGTGTGCAATCCGTCTACCGGGTGACGCTGCATCATCAGGATATGCGGGCGGCGGATGCGGTGGTGACTGCTGTGCAAAAGTCCAGCGGTGAACTACAACTCGAAGCCGTCTATCAGGGGCGTTTTTCTAACCGCCCGTTGCAGCGTGCGCTGCCGGAGCAAGACTTCAAGTCGTGGGTGCTGCTGCTGCGAGAAATCGGGTTCGATCATCTGGACGACTACGAAGACATCCCACTGACCGAGGCTGACTTGTGTATGGTAGAACGGGCGGCGGGCGGCTTTGCAAAAAGCGTGATCTTCGTGCCGCAAAAGGCCGAAGCTGATTTCGCTAAACTGCTGGATGCGATCCAGCTTTATCTACCGGAAGCTTTGAGAGAGATACGCTAAAATGACAAACAAGCAAAACCTGGAAACCGAGATCAAACTCTATGTGCCGGATCATGAGGCGATAGCGGCGCGTCTGGTCGCTGCGGGTGCGGAATGTGTGGTAAAGCGTGTGTTTGAGCGAAACGTCCGTTACGAAGACGCACAACATGACTTTACTGAGCGTGGTGTCGTGCTGCGTGTGCGCTATGATACCCACGCCCGCCTAACATATAAAGAGCCGGTGGAACAAGACGACGATACCGTCCATAAGCGTTTTGAAGCTGAGGTCGAGGTCAGTGATTTTGACACGATGCTGACCATTCTGAAAAAGCTCGGTTATCAACAAGCGGTGATCTACGAGAAACACCGGACGACTTATGAACTCGACGGTGCGGAAATTGTTCTGGATGAAATGCCCTATGGCAATTTCATGGAGATCGAAGGTGAGGCCGAGACAATTAATGCCTTGATCGAACGGCTTGCATTGGGAGATAGACCCTCATTCCGTACAAACTATCTCAAACTCTTCGAGCATGTGAAGCAAGATCACAATCTGACATTTAACGACCTGACCTTTGATAACTTTGAAGCGGTGACGGTCGGCGACGATTATTTCGAGAACTTGCAAATATGATTGATCGCCATCAGATGGAGCTCCACAGCAGTGCAGATGCGTTCATCTGGGCGGCGTTGCAAATCCCGACCGGGCGGCATCACGTCATGCCACTGCCGGTATTTGGTGAATGGTCGGTGGCGAGGATCGTATTCCATATGTTGTGGTACGAGACAAGTGTTATTCGCCCCGCCGTCGCTGCATGGGATGACACCCCAGGCTTCCCCGATGAAGGCGAAGAAATCGCCGCGTGGGGGGACAATACAACTTCAGTGGAGGCGATGTTGACACAACTACGAGAGCAGCGAGAAGTCCTTGTCACGCTGTTAGACGAGCAGCAACTTGACCTCGCCGCCAAACAAACGACACCGTGGGGACGGGTCACGCTGCGCTGGTGGTTGCTCCATGCTTATCAGCATACGTTGGATTACACCAATACGCTGTTGAGTATGGCACTTTACTGGGATCAATATCTGGAGGCTCAGAAGCAAGCACGTTTGGAGCAACGCGAAAAGAACGAAGCAGGTTGGATACCACCGGAGGAATAACTTGATGAGTGAACGACAGGAAAAATCGAAATACATAGATGACTCCGCTGAAAGAACTCAATATGACCCGAAAAACGTGGGTCATAGAGGTTCAAAATGGTGTGGTAACGGGTCAAATTTTCGGCAAAATGACCTTTTTTCAGTAGAGTCTTCAGTAACTTCCATTCTTCATCATTTAGATCACTTGGATAGGCTTCTCGTTGCATCTGCTTCCCGAGGTGATAACGTCATTTCACTACTACCATAACGGACTTCTACTAGCTTTTCAAACCGCTTCTGAGAGTGGGAAAATAGGTTCTCTGTCATCGGGTTGAGGTGCTACATTCAGATGATGGATAAGTGAAAACAAACCTGAATGATTTTGTGTTGCTTAAAAGTGAGTAAAATCATTTAAATCCGTTTTATTTTCTCCATAACTTCATAGATTGTGCTAGAATTGCCACATTGTTTA
>DAOTTX010000393.1:0-2365 GCA_034437515.1 Anaerolineae bacterium | reverse complement strand
GTCGCGATAAGGTGCGTTTATCTTCTGCCGTTCGATCTGTTTTTTATCTGTCATATTCTCACTTTAACAACCGCGTCTTAATCTCGCATCAGAATAACTTCACACTATTGGTAGTTTTCCAGGCTGTAGTGGGCTAGATTGAGCGACTCAATGCGACGGACAATCTGCGTGTAGAAGCCCTCGTAGGTCGCTTCCAGGTCGTATTCAACAGTGTGTAGGCGGCGCTGCGGCCATGTTATCGTTTTGCCTCGGATGATCGCTTCGGGATAGGCACGACGGATAAACTGACGCGTGCGTCGTATGACGACCTCTTCTAGCAGGTTGAAGATACGGATGCTGCCCTCGTCGATGGACTCACGGCGGGCTGCCAGGAAATACTTGTATAGGTCACCGATGCCTGCTGAGGCGAAATAAGTGCGGTCGTTCCCGGTGAACAGATTGATCTGGTTGTAGAGGTCGAAGATGTTGTTGTTGATGGGTGTAGCGGTGAGCAGGATCAGCTTTTTACGCCTGCCATCACGCCCACGCCGACCGTTTGCCGCCAGGATACTCTCTAGCTGCATGTACCGCTTGGCGCGGCGGTTGCGGAAGTTGTGGGACTCGTCCACGAGGATGACATCAACATCAGCCACCGGGCGCAGATCGAAGTTGTCCATCGCCAGGCTCTCCTGCGAGACGATTTGCGCCGAGATAGCCGCGCTTTGCAGCTCATGTTCCCACATGGGGCGGAGCGAAGCCGGGCAGATGACCAGTGCCTTCTGGCGCAAATGATAGGCATAATCCTCCAGCAGTTTTTTACCGATCCAGGTCTTACCCAAACCGACCGAATCAGCGACGATCACGCCGTCATATTGCGCCAGGATACGCCGCGCTTTGCGTACCGCATCCTCCTGGAACTCCGCCAGATCAACCACCGAGCGCGTAGACGGCTGCGCGAAATCACTATCCAGGTCATCGCGGAAATACTCGTACAGCGCTTTCATGTAGATTTCGTAGGGCGTGTATTCGCGTCCACCGAACTTGGAGTTCTCCAGCAGTTCGATGAGCTGGTCTTTATAGTCGAGCGCGAGCTGCCACTGTTCCTCGTACCAGTGGGAGAGGTCCATGATGGCGCGTGCGCCGACCTCGCTCTTGAGCAAGCGCTGGTTGTCCGGCGTGATGCTGAGGTTCACCCGGCTGACCGCATGGTGGCTGACCTCGCCACGTGCCTCCGGATCTTCGATTTCGTCCGCTTCCAGCAGCGTTTTGTGAACGAGGTTTAGTTCGCGGTTGCTGACCAGTCCCGGTCCGGTAAAGTTGCTGCTACCCACGATGCCGACAATCGGATTGAGATGGTCGAACAGCGATGGTTGATCGCCGTGACCACCGTAAAACAAGTAGCATTTGGCGTGCAGAAAGCGCCGCCGGGCTGCCTCATCCGGATCGTGGCCCAGGTACAGCCGCACATCCACATCATCGCGGCGCAGAAAGCGGATCAGGTCTTCGACGAGGCGCAGGGTGTTTTCTGTGAGTGGTTCCGCGTTGAGTTCACGGCGCAGATACGCGGTTGAATTGGGTCGTATGCCGATGTCCTCGCCTTCGTCGGGCTTGTCGCCCAGCAGCAGGCGGAAGCGCCGCACATCCGGTAGGGTGCCCCGTACCTGCTCGAAGCCGCGTATGCTGAAGTAAGCCGTCGCCACATCGACCTGCTGCCCGGACTGCCGCTGGAGCAGATAATTCAGCACGTCTGCCAGACGTGTGTCCAGGTTGTCGATGACGTAGGGGATGCGCATGGGCTGCTCAGACATAAGGTTTAACGGCTAACTTTCCGACTAAAGGTGTCATATCTTTGAGGTTATGTGTGTAGGCTCTTCAGGATCTTGCATGGTGAACATATGGTCTGCGTCAAAATTGACAATATATGGTCAGTACTCCCCCCATATTTGCTGTTTTTTAGCCCTGATTTCACCGATTTTTCGATCTACCACGCAAAATCCCAAAGAGCCAACCTCAATAACCGCTGCCTGTTCCGATGGCGCAACCTCTAACCGGTTTGCAAGCAATGCCCACAAAACGGCATGAATACCCTCCCGAAAGAGGAAAAACAAAAGTACACTTCCGCCGGCCAAGCTCAGCCGGGCTAATAAACCGCTCAAGCCCAACGCGCCGGACACCAACGGCAAAACCCACAACGCCGCCCACAGCACCACAAAATAGCCACTGAACTGCAAGCTCAAAAAAGCACCCATTGCAACCAAGCGCCCCTCCAGCCGCTTTTGAATTACCGCCGCACTCAGCGCACCAACTAAAACCCCTGTCACCACGGAACACACATAATCCACATAATAAATCGCTACCAGCGGGTACAGAATAAACGGTAGCAGTT
>DAOTTX010000392.1:0-8578 GCA_034437515.1 Anaerolineae bacterium | reverse complement strand
TTATACTGCTATTGAAAGACATGATTTCTCCCAGACAATTGTTGATTACATTATCGTCGCGAGTTTTCCTCTGTCTTTCAACCCCTTAAAACGCAAAGTAGCCACACCCTTTTAGATCTGAGAGCCGTTTATCTCAATGGCGATAGGGATGATTTCCAGCGCTTTCGCCGACAACAGGCGCACCAAAAACGGCATGGTTCCTTACACCCAAGTGTCATTCCGGAAGAACGCTTGTTCGGTATCGCCGCATGAGTTCAAAACGCAAAGTAGCCACACTCCAATTTATTACACACATTCACAACTATATTGTGATTTGTGCCAAGAAAGTCCATAAATGTTCACTAAGGTCATCACAACTACCCTGTGATACCCTACCTGAGTAGTTACTGTTTTTGGCGTTTTTCAGGGGGCGATGTTGAGCTACAATCCGTCGTACTAAGCGTTTTTGACGTCAGTAATCTTTAATCTATGATTTCGGCCCGTGAAAGACCCTCGGTTACCTCGAATGGGAAGTGAGACTGAATGCTACGCTTCAGAAACATAGTTGCAAGCAATAGCGATAGTGAATCAAAGCAATTTGGAACGTTTACTGGTGTTTTCCTACCCACGCTGCTGACAATACTCGGTGCAGTCATGTACCTGCGTACAGGTTGGGTTGTCGGCAATGCAGGGCTTGGCGGTGCGCTCCTCATCATCTTGTTGGCAAACGCGATTACCATCTGTACAGGGTTGTCCATCGCCTCTATGGCGACTAACATTCGTGTCAGAGCAGGTGGTGCATTCTCGATTATTGCCCAATCTCTTGGTCTGGAGGTCAGTGGCAGTATCAGCATCCCCTTCTATATTGCCCAGGCAATTGCGGTTGCCTTTTATATATTCGCTTTCTCAGAAGGTTGGCTCAGAATTTTCCCTGACCACCCAGAAGTTGTTGTCGTCTTTGTCGTCTTTGCTTCTACGGTTACGATTGCAGCCATCAGTGCCAAACTTGCCTCAAAAGTGCATTTCATCATTCTGTTCGTCCATATTGTTGCTCTGACCTCAGTTTTTCTGGGCACTTTTGGCGTTGCAAACAGTGATGGTGTGATAGCGACACCGGAGCTTTGGGGAGAGTTCACCGCCGCCAGTTTTTGGGGTGTTTTTGCCGTATTCTTCCCAGGAGTCACCGGCATATTGGCAGGGGTCAATATGTCAGGAAATTTGAGGCATCCACGGCGTAGTATTCCTATCGGCGTGATAAGTGCAATTGTCTTGACAACGATTATTTACATCTGTCTTGCGTTCTGGTTTTCAAGTGTTGCAACATCGGATGAACTTGTCAGTAACTTAACCATCATGGTCGATAAATCGGCTTTCGGCCCAGCCGTCCTGGCAGGGTTGCTGGCTGCGACATTTTCCGCCGCGTTCACGTCACTCGTTGGCGCACCGCGTATTCTACAGGCTATCGCAGAACAAGATATCATTCCGCGCAGCACATCAATTGCCAGGGTGACTAGTTCCGGCGAACCGCGTCAGGCATTGGTCATCACAGGAACCATAACGTTCATCACACTGGTAGTTGGATTACTTACAGGTGGATTAAACACCATTGCGCCATTGATGACCATGTTCTATCTGATTACTTATGCTGCCCTGAATGGCGTCATCCTTCTGGAACGCGCACTGGGACTGGTCAGTTTCCGCCCGTCATTCCAGGTGCCCTGGTTTGTGCCGTTGGCTGGCCTGACCGGGTGTTTGATTGTGATGTTTTTAATCGAACCTGTTTTCAGTGTGTTCGCAATTATCCTAATTGTGTCTTTATTTGGTTATCTGTCACGGCGTGATCTGACAAACCCCTGGGGCGATTTACGTAGTGGTTTATTCGTCACGATGGCTGAATGGGCAGCCAAGCGTGTGATTCACATGCCAGGGTCATCAGAACGTGCCTGGAAGCCTAATCTGTTGGTTCCGGTTACTGATACAGAGTCATTGCTCGGCAGCTATCGCTTTATCAAGGCCGTGACATATCCTCGTGGCTCAGTCAGTGTGTTGGGGTTACATACGCCGGGCAGACAGCAAGATGTATCTGGCATCAGCGGAATTGTTGACGCATTTCTAAGAGATGGCATTTTTGCCCAGAGTGCCCTGTTAGAAGGTGACGATCTTGATCAAGGCTTATTATTTGGCCTTGATACGCTAAACAGCGCATTTTTTCACCCTAACGCCATCTTCCTCACATTAGAACGACACATGGATGGTGAGATGTTGCAAACAAAACTAGAGCGCGCACAAAAGAATGAAACAGGCGCGATTCTGTTCGCACAGCACCCGACGACAAGCCTTGGGCGTGAGCAGTCGATCAACGTGTGGATACGTGACCAAAGCCCAGAATGGGAAGTTGGATTACGCCTTAGCCGCCTTGATCTTTCCCTACTGCTGGCCTTTCAGATCGCTCGGAATTGGAATGGGCACATCAATCTGATCACAGTGATCGCTAAAAAAGAGGAAGAAAAGAACGGGCTTACTTTTCTCAATAGTCTGATTACGTTGGGAAGGATGCCGCGCGGTACACACGCAATTGTGCATGTAGGAGAATTTGATTCTTTTCTTCAAGATGCACCCCGTGCTGATCTACACATCTTTGGCACAGGTCGACAGATCAGCCTAGATTTTGTATGGAGAATGGTGGATCGAAATCGTGCAAGTTGTATATTTGTCCAAGACTCCGGTGTAGAAAGTGCCTTGGCCTAAGTACTTGACCAAATAGGAGTCGTGTAGCAAGAAACATCGAACAACGCTAATTTCTTGGGTATCATTACTCGTTTTTGACGTTTTTCAGGAAGTGAATTTTGGGCTATCATCCGTCGTATTAAGGTAGAAATCATCCGATTTTATGTAACGAAGATGTAACCACAAAACCATTAGAATCAGGAATATGTACCCCTCCCAGAATCTCACATTGATCTTCAGTGAACATACATGACCAGATTCTCGAAGTCTGAGGGGGATCCGGCACCGATATAGCTTTCCAAGTCGTTGAGAATATCACCCATTGCAACGGTTTCACGGACCACGATTACACCTGGCATAGGTAGTCTCTGCTTGAGTCGGTTATTAACGAAGCCGGGAATGGTTTCGGCGTCATGGGTGAATAGGATAAGATTCTGTTCCGCCGCCCAAGCTGACAACTCGGAATACGGTTTGGCATACATCGGCGTATCTTGAACCCGGACGATGTCTAGATCCGGCAATCTTGCTTGCAGGCCACGCAATATCCGCCCATTGAAATTCTCATCAGCGGCGAACCGCATCATGAATGACGTTTCTGTGCTGCCAATTGGCGCAAACAATCGATACGTGCCTGCTGTTCTGGAGTATAGTTAGCCTCAATCTCATGCCGGACTCGTGCCGCCTCCGCATTAGCTGCTTCGATATAACGATCGACAGCTTCGCGATTTGCCAAATAGTAAGCAATAACCGCGTAGATATCTGATATGGGAACCGTCAGGAATCCCTCATGGATAAGATCCGGAGGATCACCAGCATGGTAACGTCCGATGATCGTCTTCAACGTCACTCGTGTGCCACTGACACGAATCACGCCATGTTCATCTGTCTTTATTGGTACATCGACTGCTGCTGGTGTGGGTAGCATGGTGAAAGCTCTCGTCTGCCGAATGACTGTCCTTCTCATTATACAGGCGAACGTTGCTGATTCTAACGGATTCTGTGGTGGGCATAAAATGTTACGATTTTTCGCTGAAATTGGACGCTAATGCCATAATCCTATACATGAAATCGCTTTTAGGGGTAAAGGTGGCAACACTACCGTGAAGTGCAGAATGGTTGGATTGTTGTTACACCGGGAAATCCTTCGTCACCTCATCGTAGCTGGCCTGTGCCTCTCGTAGCGCCAACGTCGAGTAAATCTCCAGCGACTGCCGGGACGCGTGCCCCGAATAGGGCTGGATTAGCACGTCATCCAAACCTTGCTTCTTGAGCCACAACAGCAGAAAATGCCGCAGTTTGTGTGGAGACACCGACGTCTCCGGCTCGCCGCTTCGCTGTAGCGGGCAAACATGCGCTGGATGCCGCGCTCGGAGTAAGGTTTGCGCCGGTTGGACTCAAACAGATGCGTGGCTCCCCCGTCTCGCATGCGCTCGACGTGAACCGCCAACACCTCGCGGAAGGCTGCCGGGAACGGCACGCGCCGGTCCTTATCACCCTCGCCTTCGACAACTCGAATCTGCATCGCCTCCAGGTCGACATCGTCCAGTCGAATCGCCACCAGCTCGCCGCAGCGCACACCGGTGTAGAGCAGCGTCTTGAAGATCACCAGGTCCTGTGAGCGTCCGGAGGCGGCAAACACCTGATATAACTGCTGAATCGTCTCGCGGTCGGGGACATACGGCAGTGACTTTTTGGGCCGGGGCACGTCCACACCGAGTTCCTGGCGCAGATGCCGGAAGATCACCTTGAGATAGGCGTAGTCGGGCTGCTCATCGCGCAGCTGCCGGGCAAACTTATGGGCCATTTTGCGGGCGGAGGTGCGGCTCATGCGGCACCTCCCAGTCGCGGCAGCCGCTGGTCGAGATCGAGCCGGAACTCGCCGTAGGGGTTGATGTGCTGCCAGAACAGCGGCGTCAACCCCTGCCAGTCGCGGTCGGTCATGCGCTGTTGCCAGCTCGATTGGGCCAGCACCTGCTGGAGCATCAGCGTGTTGACGTAGACCAGGCTGTTTTGCAGCAGGTGCAGCGACAGGGCCGACACCACCTGGTCGTCGCGGCGGGCGGATGTCAGAACCGACTGCCGCCCGAAGAAGATGAAGCGGGTGGCGCTGTGCCAGTGCTCGACCAAGTTCAGTCCGGTGTGAATCTCGCGCCGCAAAGCCTCGGACTGGAGGTAGTGGCACAGGAAAATAGTTTTCACGGCCCGCCCCAGCTCGAGGAAGGCCTTGTAGGTCGGGTGCTGAGTCGAGCCGTAGGAGAAGCGGCGCAGGATGTTTTCGGTGCGGGCCGTGCCCAGCCGCACGGCGGTGACATACTGAACCATCGCGTCGTACTGCTGGCGGATTAAGTCCCAACGAATCGGACGTGTCAGGATCGGCTTGAGGTTGGCGTAGGTAGCCGATTGGCCGGTGTTGGGACGATACAGTCGCTGGTGGTGGATACCCTTCAGGCGCGGCATCAGGTCGAAGACGAGCAGATGGCAGAAGGCGAAGCCGATTTCGCTCTGGCCGTGGGTGTCGACGTAGCTGCGCTCGACTTGCATCTCGGTGTGGTGGCGCATGATGCCCTCGATCATGTCGGCCACTTCGGACGAGCTGGGCCGCGTCACCTGCGAGTAGATCGCCAGGGACTGGTCGTCGACGTGCCAGTAGATCTTGACGCCCTTACGCTGGTAGCGTACGTGCCACTCCGTGTGCAGGTTTTGACCGTAGGTGGCGAACTGGCGCGAGTCCCCGGCCAACGCGGTGCTGCTTTCGCCCCAGATATGCGGTTGCCGGACCCGACGGGTGGCGTCGACCACGCGTGCGTTGGCCGCCCGCAGGCCGGTGTTGGTCCCTAGCCCGTACAAACACAGCAGCAGCCGGTGGCGCAGCGCGTCCGGGGCTAGGCGTTCGTGGTCAGCCGCCGACTGGAAATGGTCGCTGAGATCGGTGCGCCAGTCGGTCTCCTTAAGCACATCTAGCAGGCTGGTGGCGGGCCACTGCCGCTCGACCTCGGCCCGCAGGTAGCGCAGGGTCGGGGCGGTCGACAGCGCCCGTAACCGCGCCACCCGAATGTGACCGTTGGCCAACACCTCGACTCGGTCATTGCTTGCTACTCCCTCATCGAACGTAGTCAGCGCGTCGTGCACCGCTCCTTGTAGTCGAGCGATGTAGATGTCCGGGCCCTGCGGCAGGCTCAGCGCGGCGTAGTAGTGGTCACGAAGCTGCTCGAAGTCGGCGGGCAGGTCCTCGTCCGGGTTGCGGTGGGCATTCGCGCCTCCACCCAGACGGCCTTCGACCACAGGTGCTCGCGCAGCGTCGTCAGCACACACACCTCGTAGTTGATGCGGTTGATACGCCGCTCGCCGGCGTCGTTGGTCTCGACCACCAGCGGCTCCCAGCGGGCCGGCACCACCCCCTTGACCCGCCATTTTAATGGCAGTGGTAATTTCAGTCCGCCTGATGTGTGGGCGGTAGTGCGCCAGCTGTAGTTGGCCTTGCAGCCCCTGACGGGATATGAATACTCCGTCAGTTCAGCGACGGATTTGATGGAGACCAGCGCCCCATACTATCTGTTTGAGGCCCGATAATTTCACTCAGCGGTGTCGTCCGGAGTCGATCTGCTGCTGTCCTGATGATTTTTGCCAGCGCAAACAGCGCCACCGGGTCGAGCAAAAACGCCCCTTTGTCAACCCACAGCTCAACGTCACCATCTTCAGTCTGCTTAAACCGAAGTCCCCGTACACCGTTCGTTGCCAGGCAACGCGAGCGTAACACCCCATCGAGCTGGTAGAAGGCTTTCCGCGACAACAGCAGGGTGGTATGCCGATGAACAAGGTGGATCGTATCATGTTCGCAGATCATCACCATCTGCTGGTATTCGTTGCGAGCGAGCAGCGTCAGTTGACGGCACATAGAAATTCGCCTTTGCAATAATTAGCTTAGGACATGTAGATGGCTGTTACACGCCGTCCTCAACCGTCGCGGAGCGCAAAATCACGTCAAACGTTTCCAGCTTCGGGTGCCCGGAAAAAGCCTCTGGCGGTAGCGAACCGGAACGAGCGTGCCCTTCTTTGAATTCGTCGGACTGCGTCCAGGCTTTGAAGTGCGCTTCGGACTCCCAGAAGGTCATCACGATATAGGGATCACCGGCTTTCTTGGGGCGCAGCAGTTGAAACGAGATAAAGCCGGGCATCCCGTCCACCAGCGCGGAACGATCCGCGAAACGTTGCTCAAAGGCGTCGGAGTGGTCCGGGTTGACGGGAATACGGTTGCAGGTCACGATCATGAGATGTTCTCCTTGAAGGATTCAAATGTAGCTACAGGTTGGGTTTGGGGTAATGGAACCACCAGCGGGCAGTCCATTTGCGGATGCGGCTGCACCAGCACAGAAACATCGTAGGTCAGCTCGATCAGCGGCGGCGTGAGCACCTCGTGCGGGGTGCCCTCGGCCAGCACGCTACCGTCTTTGAGGACCACAATCCGGTCGGCGTACTGCGCGGCTAGGTTCAAGTCATGTAGCACCGCCAGCACCCCCACCCCGCGCCCGGCGAAGCCCCGCGCAATCGTCAGGGTGCTGTGCTGGTGCGACAGGTCGAGGTTATTGGTCGGCTCGTCCAGCAACAGGTAACGCGGTTCCTCACCCTCCCAGATTTGCGCCAGTACCCGCGCCAACTGCACGCGCTGCCGCTCCCCGCCGGAGAGCGTTGTATACACCCGGTCGGCAAACGGTTCCGTGCGCGTCAGGCGCATGGCATCCAGCGCAATGCGGTGATCTTTCAGGCTCTCGCCGCCGCTCAGGTGCGGTGTACGGCCCATTAGTACAACCTCCCCCGCTGCAAAACCGAACGACAGGTCCGAGCGTTGCGGAAGCACCGCCCGCACCCGCGCTAGATCGCGTGGACGCCAGTCTGCCAACGGACGCCCGTCAAGGGTAACGGTGACACTGGCGAAAGCTATCTCCCCGGCGAGTGCCCTCAACACGGTAGACTTACCTGCACCGTTCGGCCCGATGACGGCCAGGATTTCGCCCGGTACCACCGTCAGCGAGACGCCCTCAGCCAGCGTCGCCGCGCCAACCCGCACCGTGAGGTGTTCGGCGTGCAGGGTCACAGCAGATGGCCTTTCGCCCGGTCACGTAAGAGTAAATACAGGAAGAACGGCCCCCCGACCAGCGCCGTCACGATACCGATGGGTAGCTCCGCCGGGACGACGACCGTGCGCGCCAGCAGGTCCGCGCCGACCAGCAGTGCTGCCCCCAGCAGCACCGACCCCGGCAGCACCACACGGTGGTCAGGCCCGGCGATCATGCGCATCAGGTGCGGCACGATCAGCCCGACAAAACCGATAATCCCGGTGACAGCGACCCCGGCACCGACCGCCAGCGCAACCATCACCACGACAACGGTTTTCATGCGCTCGACGTTGACGCCCAGGTGCCCGGCCTCGGCTTCGCCCAGCAGCAGCGCGTTGAGTGACCGCGCCAGGAACGGCAGTGGCACCAGCGCCAACGCCAAAAACGGCAGCATCACCTGTATCGAACTCCAACTGGCGCGGCCCAAACTGCCCAGGCTCCAGAAGGTGATATCGCGCAGTTGGTCCTCGGTCGCAATGAACACCATTACGCCGATGCCCGCCCCGGCAATCGCATTGACCGCAATCCCGGCCAGCAGCATTGTTGCCACACGGGTACGCCCGCCCACGCTGGCGAGCCGGTAGATCAGCACAGTTGTCGTAATGCCGCCGGCGAACGCCGCCACCGGCAGCGCCCAGTCCCCGAACAGCCCGACAACACCGCTTAGCACTGTGCCACCGAGTACGATCATCAGGGCGGCGGCCAGGGCGGCACCACTGGAAATCCCGATCAGGCCGGGGTCTGCCAGCGGATTGCGA
>DAOTTX010000391.1:0-11343 GCA_034437515.1 Anaerolineae bacterium | reverse complement strand
CTTAGGGCGAAAGCACCCTGGCTTACCAGCCATCCCTGGCTACGAGCAACGGGTCGAGTTTGAGTACGAGCGTTTGGGAACCGTGGCCTATCACGCAGCTTGGGACGTTTTTCGGGCAAGAATCTTTGGGCGCGTGGCCCCCAACACGTGCATAGTCACCTTCAACCGACTGGTCGATATGGTGATGCTCCAAGAGCCTTATCGGAGTTCGGCCCGAACCTTTTGCATCGTCGATGGCGGTTGTGCTCATCACCCCAATACGTTCCCGGCCCGATTGAAGGGAGTGTATCCCAACGCGGTAGCGGTTCCATTGCCCACTCATTCCAGTTGGCTGAACCAGATCGATATCTACTTCTCGATCGTACAGCGGAAGGTCCTAACACCAATGGAAGTGATGTGTAAAGAGACCTTGACAAAGCGGCTGATAGATTTTCAAGGCTACTATCAAGAAACAGCTAAGCCATTCGGGTGGAAGTTCACATCGCAGGATCTGAAGGATCGCCTTGATGCACTCCGAGGCTTCGCTGGCCTAGCTTTACCCTAAGAACTTTTGGGAGAGACCACTAGGAGGAGCGTTCCCTGTCGGTTCATCCATATCGTCCCCCACCAACCTCCGAGCAGCCGACGATCCAGAGATCACAAGCCGTTAGCGCCTTCCGTCGCAGTGCTGTGTTGTTCCCATCAGATGGCAAAGAAGCGTCTATTCCTTGACGATTATCCCTTCTCGAACGACCAGCGTCACGTTTTCTAGAGCTTCGATGTCCGCCAAGGGGTCTCCCTCCACGACGATGACGTCTGCCAGCTTGCCGCTTTCCAACGAGCCGATGTCCTCCCACCCCATAGCCTCAGCCGGCCAAGACGTGGCTGCCAAGATGCCCTGCATTGGCGTGCAGCCGAACTCAACCAACTGGGCAATCTCGTCGGCAATGGCCGCAAATCGAACCCCCTCCAGGTAGCTGTCGGTCCCGGTCGCGATTCTCATCCCCACATCCAAAGCGACTTCGACCGAAGTAAGCTTCCGCTGTCGGTATTCCATCGCCTCGGCGTACTTGCTCTCCGCACATCGGGCCACATCTGGATCACTATCCCTGCATTTCTTCTCCAGGCGGAGAATATGCTCGCGACCGATATTCAGCGTCGGAATCCAGGTGATGCCCTTTTCACACGCTTGTTCCAGATCCTCTCTTGTGGGCGTGCCGTGTTCAAACGTGTCCACCCCGGCCTCAATGGCCATCTGCTGGGAAGGTGGGGCGTTGGTGTGACACGCAACCTTCCTCTCCCTTCGGTGAGCCTCATCCACAGCAGCCTGAAGCTCATCGAAGGTCAAGTCCGAGCCGCGATTGGCTATCTTGATGTAATCGGCACCAGCTCGAATCTCTTCCCGCACGGCCCGACGGAAACCGTAGGGTCCGTCAGCCTCATTCGCCAAACCGGGCAGATAATGAACATGTCCCCCAGTAGGCACCACCAGTCGGCCTGCGACGAAAAGCTTTGGACCAAGAATCAAGCCTTTGGTCACCGCTCTCTTGACGTCAAACATGGTTCCATACACCGAGCCTGTGTCTCGCGCCGTCGTCACACCCGCCAGGAGAGCCTCGCGCAGGTTTGCTGCTGCAAGAAGGGCAATCATGACATCCGAATAGACCAATGATTGCTCTGGATCATACGTGTACGCGGCAGAATCCGGTTCATCCCAGTAATATGTGGGATGTACGTGCATATCAATCAGTCCGGGTAGCAGGGAACTCGCTGGGAAGTCTCTCGTCTCCGCACAAGGCAAAGCCGGTGCCTCATCCTCAGGACCGGCATAAACGATCTCCTTCTCAGCGATCGCAATCAAGCCGGGCGAAACAGGCGGGTCTCCGCTACCGTCGATCAAGCTCTTTGCACGGAGAATCAGGTTCACATTGTCCTCAGGCTTCATGCTGTCCCCCCGTTCTGCTAATGACGGCGATCACGTAGCCTCGTCTCGCCGCGCGCCTGCATGCCATCCATCCGGTGTAGTGCTTTCGTAGTTCACTCTGCGCGTCGATGGTGTTTACCTCCCTTTTCTGTATCGGGCAGACTCCGTCACCCGGCATTGATCGTTCTTGGCCGTCATAGATCCGCATAAGCCGCCATTTCGAAAAAAAAAAAACGAGATGGGCAGACATAGTTAAATGCGTCTAAAATTTGGGTGCTAAGGTGCTTTTTCTGCCTGAAAACTCAATTTGACTTTTACCGCACTCTGTCGACGCATCCAGCTCACTGCGGGGCGTGGCCAGGCAGCCACCTGACATCAGGTCACTCCCTTGAGCTATGACGCGGGAATCTCGTGCGCCGTCTTGATCATGGTGTCCACGAGTCGGGGGTTCGTGTCCAACGGAAAGGGACTACCGGTGCTGACCACGAAACCCTTAGCCTTTCCTCCAACCTGTGCCTGGCGCTTCACCTCCGCCGCCATCTTCTCCAGAGAACAGTTGAGACCGAACGACACGGCGTCGATGTTTCCAAACACAGTCACGCGTCCACCGATCCGATCAACAACCTCATCGATCTCGATATGGAAGTCCTTCTTGCTTTCCTCGAGGGCCACGGCGGCGATGTCCAGATCAGCGATCCAGTCCAGGCGTGGGAGCACATCACCGCAGACATAGTGAATGGGTAAGAGACCCAAGCCGCTCATATGCTCGAAGTAGGGCTGATTGTACGCAAACACGAATTCCTCGTAACTCTCAGGGGAGATTAGATCGGCACCAGTGAAGACCTCCTCAACGTAGACGCCGTCGGCACCGATGGCTGCCCAGGCCCCCATGACCTCCTGGGTCCTTTCGAGTTGCCGCTGAAGCACATAGTGAAGCAGGTCCGGGCGCTCAAGCTGACTGACCATCAGGCCCCTGAATCCCAGAAGGCCATAGGCATCCGAGAAAGGTGTATCCAAGATGGTCGAGATAAACCATTCGTCGCCGTAGTCAGCTACCACTTGGGACGGAAGATCGTAGTCCCCCCGGGCCAGCATGTCGTCAGCCGTGCAAATTGGCAAGCGTTTATCCACGTTCTGCGGGCCGCTCAGATCCGAGGATATGTCCCAGAGATCCGTGACCGCGGCAGATTGACGTTTCAGCCGCGCGTCGCCCCGGGGAATGGGGGATGTGGCCATAGGAGCACGCATCCCTGTCTCCAGGTCCTCATAGTAAAGGTGCCTGTCGTCAACCACAATCCTGGTGCGCTCCGCCCACGCCCGGGTCGCCCCCCGGTGCACCTCAATCCAGTCGGGCCGCTCCTTGAGGATGCCGTACGATTGGTAGAGCGCCCGGACGCGAAAACGTGTGTCTTGCTCGTGGTCTATGGCGTACTCGGTCCGCCCGCGCAAGCGACGGCGGTACTGCTCGACATAGTACGCTCTCTCGAAATCCGCAAGGAACAAGCACAAGTAGCCCGGCACAGCGGGAAGGACATCAGCCTTTTCTCCTCGCAGTGCGCGAAGCAATCTCTCTTTCTTGGTAAGCTTGAAATCAACCATTGGTATTCCCAA
Source organism: Anaerolineae bacterium (assembly GCA_034437515.1). GTDB lineage: Bacteria > Chloroflexota > Anaerolineae > Aggregatilineales > Phototrophicaceae > DAOTTX01. The sequence continues at coordinate 7,829 of DAOTTX010000391.1, read as the reverse complement.
AGCCAATCCTAGGCATACGACATTCAGTCCTCTTTAGTGAAGGGCGCAGAAGAGTCGCACGGCAGCGGGGACTTGGGCTTGCGCAAGACAGGGTCATTCGCATCGACGTCCCCGAAGCAGGAAGAGTATGTGCAGACGACGAGCCTGCCAATCATCAATCGGTTCTGGCGATATCACGGAGTTTCTGCCGTACATCCTCGGGGAGTCTCTCCGGGTCGTGCTCACAGAGGATATCCTCCACCCGCTTGGTAGCTCGCTCCAACAATGACTCCCCATCTTTGTTCACCCAGGTCGCATAGTCCCCGCGCTCGAAGAGATCGGGGTACCAGTGCCGGCGATAGTTCTCTCGTGTATGCTCGGCCTCCAGATAAGGTCCCTGATCACGGTACTCAGCGATGAGACTGAGGGCCAATGTCTCATCGGAGATTTCTATGCCGTGGACATAAGCCTCGATCCAACTAACGATTTCGTTGCATATGACCATCTGCGGGAGCGAGAATGTGAGACCAGATTCCAGATAGCCAAGATCATGGATGATGTTGCCACCCGCGAGGGTCTCCGTCAGAAGGGTCAAGGATGCCTCAGCCGCTGCCTGCTGGTCAACAAGCTTGGCGTCCGATGCCCCCCCAAGCGCAAACTTGGGTAGGTCATAGAAGCGGCCTATAGCCTGGGCTATGCCGCGCTCCGGATGGCAGTACGGCGAGACCAGCGTCCGCAGGTCCAGTGGCGAGGGTTGCATTCCGGAGACAATGAAGGGTGATCCCTCCTGAACCAGTTGCGAGAGCACGAGCCCCAGGAGTACGCCAGCGTAGTCTATGGCGATAGCTGCGGCGAAGGTGACCGGGGCGGAGACGGCGCACGTCGAAACTGGGACGTAGATAGAGGGAAGTCGCTTCTCGGCAAGGTACAGGAGCTTCTCGAGCGCCTCCTTGTTGTGACGCAGGCCATTGGCCACGTTGATGTAGCAAGCGACAAAGGGGCATCGTCTGAGGGATGACCCACCGCCGACCACAGCCTCCGCCATCTCGACGGCGTCCACGAGCCCCTCAAGGTCATACGTGACCGCAATGATCGGCTTCGTCGTGTGGGATAGCATGACCTCCATCTGGTGCCGATCAATCCGTGTTTCGTCCACATCACTGGGGACCACCATGGACATCACGAAGTCCACATTGGACAGGGCATCAGACAGGATCGTCCCCTCTCTAACGTCATCCAGTACGGGCCGTCGACGCTCGCCGGTACGATGATCAATAATGTTCAGGCAATCCGATCCAGGTCCGTAGAAACATCGGTCTCCTTCCAAGGGCATCACGGGGTTCCCTTGCCGATCACAGAGAACCACACGCTTGGGCGCTGTACTCAAGGCTTTCTCAACCATACCTGGTGGTAAAAATACGAGGTTCCCGTCCTCCACATCGGCCCCGGCTCTCCGGAACAGGTCGACCGCCTCTTCCAGATAGAGCCGTACGCCTACGCGCTCCAGGATTTCCAGGCTGGCCCAATGGATCTTCTGACACTGGCTCTCTGAGAGCTGACTGAAGGAAGGACTGAGATTCTCGGTCTGATTAACAACGATGTTCGCCATAATACCTCCTTTAAGCTGTTGTATCCGTTGCGTGTTCGTCCAAGGAACTGCACAGCGCGTCATCCAGGACGTAACAGGCGCTAAGGTGTTCCCGTTCAGCGACGGGCTGGAGCGAGGGGACCTCCTCGTGACACCGGGCTTCCGCATATCGACACCGAGGATGAAAGGGACATCCAAGAGGCGCATCGCGAGGGCTTGGAATCTCACCCTCCGGGACAATCCGGTCGCATCTCTCCCGCAGGTGCGGATCAGGCAACGAGATGGCCGACATCAAGACCTCGGTGTACGGGTGTCGAGGTTCCTCAAAGAGATCACTAGTGCGGGCCATCTCAACTAGCTTGCCCAGATACATCACGGCGACCCGATCGGCGATGAATTGGATGACGTTCAAGTTATGTGAGATGACGATACAAGCCAGATCCAGCTGGCCCTGCAAATCTCTCAGCAGATTGAGAATGCCGGCAGCCACGGAGACATCGAGTCCAGAGGTAGGCTCATCCGCCACCAGGATATCGGGTCGGAGCGCCAGGGCTCGGGCGATACCGATTCGACGAGCTTGTCCCCCAGATAGCTGGTGCGGCAGCTTGTCGGCTTGCTCTGCTGAAAGCCCTACCATACTCAGTAGTTCATCGACCTTCTCTTGTTGGTCATCAATGGAGACCCCATGAATTCGAAATGGCTCCAAAATCAGGGAGGAGATTTTCATGCGCGGACTCAGACTAGCAAACGGTTCCTGGAAGACCATCTGCATGCGGGCTCGCAGCGGTCTGATCTTGTCCTCCGAACAATCCGTGATGTCTTCTCCTGCCACGATCACCTCTCCACCTGTCGGAGCTTGTAGCCGCAGTATCGTCCGTCCAAGCGTTGTCTTTCCTGACCCCGATTCACCAACCAATCCCAGAATCTCGCCTCGTCGAACAGACAAGTCGACGCTATCAACGGCTCTCACTGTGCCGCCTCTCTTGCCGAGAACCTGCCCGACTAAGGAAACGTGGTCCCGGAAGTGTGTGCGTAAGCCGCGTGCCTCTATGACAATTTCCCCAGTCGATGGCTTTGTCACCGAAGCCCGCCCAGTCTCCTCAGACGCGACCAGTGGCTTTCCAGATTTCTGGATCTCCGAGAAGCGCGCCTTCTTATTCGGCGCGAACGCGTGACACAGAACCCTCTGCCCATTGGCAGCTACGTAGTCTGGCTCATGCTTATCACAGATGTCTTGAGCATATTCACAGCGGGGAGCGAACTTGCAGCCTGAAGGGAGATTCTTCAGGCTAGGTACACGCCCAGGAATGGTCTTCAGCCGTCCGGCTTGCGCACCGCGGGATGGATGCGACTCCAATAATGAGCGCGTGTAAGGATGCTTGGGGGCCTCAAAAACGTTGTATACATCTCCGGACTCGACAATGTTGCCGGCGTACATAACCAGCACATGGTCGCAAAGCTGCGCGATGACACCCAGGTCGTGCGTGATGTACACCACGCTTGTGCCAAGATCATCCCGTAACTCTCGGATGAGGTCGATGATCTGAGCCTCCAGCGTCACATCTAAGGCGGACGTCGGTTCGTCTGCTACGAGCAGTGCAGGATACGACAATAGGGCGTTGGCAATCATGATGCGCTGCCGCATCCCGCCCGAGAACTGATGCGGGTACTCCCTAATCTGTCGGGAGGCATCCGGAATGCCTACCCGATCGAGCATTTCGATCGCTCGCTTCCTCAAGGCGCTCCGGGTCTTACCCTTGCCCGACGCTGTATGAGCCCGCAAGGCATCGATCATCTGCTCCTCAACGGTGAAAACTGGATTGAGGCTCGTCATGGCATCCTGGAAGATCATCGACACATCGCGGCCCCGGATGCGGCGCAAGGCACCTTCCGAAAGCTTGCAGACGTCACGACCTCCGAGCACGATCTTGCCAGAGGAGATCCACCCATTGGGTGGCAATAGGCGCATCAGAGCGGCGGCCACCGTGCTCTTCCCGCATCCAGACTCACCGACGACGCCGAGAATCTCGGACTCCTCAACGCCGAAACTCACATCTCGGATAGCCGTCAACGTGCCATCAGCGGTGCGATACCTAACCTCCAAGCCTTCAACGCTAACTACTCGTCCCATGATCAACCTCTGGTTCCCGAGAGGCGAGGATCAAGCACATCTCTAAGGGCCTCGCCAAATAGCGTAAATCCAAGACTCGTGAGAATCAGTGTCAGTCCAGCCCACGAGATCGCCCACGGAGACCGACGTATGTGGTCGAATCCATCAGACAGAATCACGCCCCAGGAGGGCGTGGGCGGACGGACGCCCAGCCCGAGGAATGAGAGCCCTGCTTCGAATGTGATAACCACGGGCAGATCCATAGCTGCCAGGATGAGGAGCGGGGCGAGGATGTTGGGTAGCATATGCATCCCTATGATCCTCGCCTTAGTCGCTCCCAGCGCCCGCTCCGCCTCCACGTAGACGTTTTGCTTTGCCGACAGTACCTGAGCCCGGGCGATTCGCGCGTATCCGGGGATCCACGTCACACCGATGACGAGGATCACGTTGGTCAACGATGGTCCCAGGAGGGCTAGCACCGCCAACGCGAGAATCACCGAGGGAAATGAATTCAGTGAGTCTAGGCAGACGATTATCACGTCGTCAACAAAGCCGCCAGAGTAGCCAGCGATGAGGCCTACGATCAGACCACCGGCCAGCCCGACACCGACGGACGGGAGTGCCACGCCCAATGCAATCCGGGCTCCGTAGACGATCCGTGACAGCAGGTCGCGGCCCAGATGATCCGTGCCGAGTATGTGCGCGCGCGAAGGCCCCTGTAGCATGCTAGGTATGTCCTGAGCAGCGTAGTCGTAGGGCGCGATCAGGGGAGCGAACACCACTGTGAGTACAAACCCGAATACGATGACGAATCCCAATAGCCCTAAGCCCTGTTTGAGCACATCACCAATAATTGGGACGCGATCGAGAAGTTCCCCTACACTGCTAGTGTGCCTCTCAACGAATTCCATGGATACTCCTACTCTCGTATTTGATCAAGCTGAATCCTCGGATCGAGGTACGTGTACACGAGATCAGCCGCCAAGTTTGCCAAGACAAAAAGGATGGCAACCACGAAAACTCCGGCGCGGACCACTGGATAGTTCCTGCCTTGAATCGCCTTGTAGATGAGGGTACCCATTCCTGGACGCGTAAAGATGAGCTCTATAAAGACGGCCCCACCCATCAAGTTGCCGAGACCGACGGCTAGAGTTGCCACGGTCGGGATCAAGGCATTCTTCAGCGCATATTTGTAGAATACAAGCCGACGCGGTATGCCGGCTGCCTTGGCTGCCCGTATGTGGGTCTCATTGAGTACCTCAAGCAGGCTTGCTCTAACCAGTCGAGCCAAGTAGCCAACCCAGGTGATGGCCAAGGATACGGCGGGAAGTAATAGATGTCTGATATACCCCACTATGTCTGAAGGCTCACCCGCACCCATAGCAGGCAACCATCTGAGCCTAACAGCGAAGATCAACAGAAGAAACAGTCCCGCGACGTAGGAGGGGACCGTTATAAAGGAGATGGACAGGACCGCGGTGACCCGATCGACCCATGAGTCGGGATGTGTTGCCGAGTAGACTCCCAAGGGAATGCCCAGCAGAACTGCAAGTCCGAGGCTGCTCCACGCCAGAATAAGAGTGTGAGGCAGGGCACGACGTATGAACATGCTGATCGGGCGACCCGTGAACACGTCTTCCCCGAAGCTCCCATGCAGTACCTGCCAGATGAAGTTCCAGGCCTGTACGTAGAAGGGCTTATCGAGATCCATCTGGGACCGGACGCGAGCAATTAGCTCAGGACTTGCCCTGGGACCCAGGATAGTCTGAGCTGGATCCCCCGGGACAATGTGTACAAGCAGCGACAGACTGAGTGTCACCAAGAGCAAAACCAGAATGGTCATGCTCAACCGCTTCGCAAGGTAAATTTGCATGTCGAGACACCCTTTTCATAAGCTTACCGATCACGAGACCGTGTGACCTTGGTCAACTACCCGCTTGGAAGCCCGGCAGGCGTAACTCCGGTGTGATCCTCACCTATTAAGACGCCGTAAGACTGCCGCCTCACGCCAGTTTGGATCAGCACATATGCCTCGCCCGCCGTCCCAGCATCACTGCATTACAGGTCGCGGCGACCCACCGCCTACAAACCGGTACTACAGTCTCCCCGCAATGCCATGGTAAGTCCAACTTTGGCGGGGCCTGCCGGCGCAGGCCCCGCTACCGCACTTATTGATGGTCCAACGATTCTACTCCGCTGGCTTGAAGAAATCTGTTTGCACGACGCCGTGGGGCGTGGTCGCTGGCATGAGAGTCGGATAGTAGCCATACGTAAAGGCCCCGTGCGTTACCCAGAGTGTCTGTGCTGCATCCTCCCAGATCTTCTGCATCTGGATGTAGATCTGCTCACGCTCGTCATTGTCTATCGTGACCAAGCCTTCCCTATGGAGCCTGTCGAACTCCTCGTTGCACCAACACTGCGTGTTCCAGACCTCGACCTGGTCGCACGTGAACCACATTGTTGCCCAGGACGGATCGGGATTCATGCTATAAGCAGAGGTCATCAGCTCGTTGTTCTCACAAGCGTCCTCGCCAAAGCTCCGCTGATAGAAGGTACTAGTCTCCATAGGATTCAGTTCCAGGTTGATCCCGATCTCCTTCAGATTCTGCTGCGCGATCTCGCCCCAGGTACGGTACTCGCTAGTGTCCTGGAGATCGAGTTGAAGATCAAGGCTCTCAACGCCGGCTTCGTCCATATACTCCTGGGCGAGCCCCAAATCATACTCAGGACAAGGAGCCTCGTCCCAGTGACCGAGTAGTCCCGGGGGAATCAGAGTGCACTGTCGCTCTACCTCGCCCATGTAGGCTGCCTGTAAAATGCTCGGCACGTCGATCGCGTGTTGAATGGCCTTGCGAACGTTGATATCCTGGAGCTTTGGATGCTGCACGTTGAATGCGAACCACGAATAGTTCAACGAAGGCCTCCTCCACACCTCCAGCTCAGGATGCTCCTCATAGCGCTGGACAGAGGAGATACTGATAATCGACCACTCAACCTCACCGGCCTCAAGCGCAACCTCAGCAGCCTTATCATCCTCAATCGGGATCAGGTGGATCTCGTCGTAGTACGCTTCCTCGCCGTAGTAATCCGGGTTCTTGACCAGGGTGATCCTCTCCTGGGGCCGCCACTCCTCGAACATGTACGGTCCAGTCCCTAGGATGTCGGTGGCGAAGGCCTCAGGACCGATCTTTTCAAGGTACTCTTTCGGAACGATCCACCCGCTGGAAACTGGCAACGTCGAGTGCCACACTGGCGCCAGGGGCGCACTGAACACGATCTTACCTCGGTACTTGTCCACGATCTCGACGCGATCGAGGGTAGACCAGTCGTCAGCATATGGGGAGTCCGAATCAGGGTCGATGAAACGTTCAAGGGAAAACTTCACATCCTCCGTCGTCACCTCTCCGTATCCCTCGTGCCATTGGACACCCTCTCTGAGCTTGAAGCTAATCTCAAGACCATCCTCGGACGTCTCGATCGACTCGGCAAGCTCGTTACAGATGTCGTATGAATTGGGACAGTACGTGACTAAGCCTTGCATCACAGCCGTGGCCACGGCATCATCACTGCCGGATACCATGAATGCAGGATCCAGGTTCTTGATGTCGGCTAGGATCCGCATCCTGAGTATCTTCGGCTCTTCCGGTTCTTCGGGCACGGAGATCACCGTCGGCTCGAGCTCTGGTGGCTCAGTCGGTCCAGTCACAGTCTCTTCGGTGGCCTCGACAACCGGTTCTTCGGTCACTTCGGGGGCCGGTTGCCCTCCGCACCCCATCAGAAAGCTGACAACCATCAACACGCTCAGGATAAACCATAACGTTCGTTTCTTCATCTTCATTTCCTCCTGTTCTCTATAGTACTATTTGTCTTCCACCTATTGTGGGAGGCGTCTCTGACGCCAATCTCATTCGCCTTCCCCCAACTCTATGCGCGCCCGCTCCATGATTTCGTCGATCGGCCGGCTGACGTCCTCCGGCAAGGGCTCCACCTGGTGTGTCTCCAAGAGATGGGCCGCCCGTGATCTCGCCCGGGCGACGATGCCTTCGTGCGCCGATTCGTCCCCGACGGTGCGCGCGCTGACCCCAGGCATCCACAAAGCGCCGCCCCTCATCTGCCTGACCGTGTGCGCTTCCGCCAGGAAGACGCCGTCGC
>DAOTTX010000390.1:0-1898 GCA_034437515.1 Anaerolineae bacterium | reverse complement strand
CAGCCATCACCAGAACCCAACCACACCCGACGATCACCTGGCGGGCGTTGATCTGTACCAGCACGTTGTCTATCGCTGCGTGGTGGGGTCACGCGCCTACGGGCTGGATCACGACGAGTCGGATACCGATCTGCGCGGCATCTATCTGCCACCTGCTGATTTGCAGTGGTCGCTGTTTGGTGTGCCGGAGCAGTTGGAGCGTGGCGAGGAAGCCTACTGGGAGATGCAGAAGTTCATCGTGCTGGCGTTGAAAGCCAACCCGAATATCCTGGAATGCCTGTACACACCGCTGGTGGAACATGCCGCGCCTATCGCCCAGGAACTGCTCGACCAGCAGCATATCTTCATGTCAAAGCTGATTTACCAGACTTACAACGGCTACGTGACCTCGCAGTTCCGTAAGCTGCAAAAGGACATCGAGAATCACGGCGAAATCCGCTGGAAGCACGCTATGCACCTGATTCGGCTGCTGTTGTCGGGCATTATCGCGCTGCGTGAAGGAGCGATCCCTGTGCGCGTACCGGACGAATACCGTGAGCGTCTGCTGGCGATCCGGTACGGACAAACCCCCTGGGAGGATGTCAACACCTGGCGGTTGGCGCTGCACAAAGAATTCGATGCTGCGTTCCAGACCACGACCCTGCCAGAACGTCCCGACTACGAAGCGGCCAACGCCTATCTGGTGCGGGCGCGAAGGAGTGCGCTGTGATCGAACAACTCAAACCCATCGTCGAGCGCCAACCGTACCCCCTGTTGTTTGCAACGGTCAGCGGGGCGCATCTGTATGGCTTCCCATCGCCGGATTCGGATTATGACCTGCGTGGCGTGCATGTCCTGCCGCTACGTGAGGTCGCCGGGCTTTATCAACCCAGAGAGACCATCGAAGTCGAAGAGATGCGGGATGGCCTCGAACTCGATCTGGTGACGCATGACGTCGCCAAGTTCTTCGGACTAATGCTCAAGCGCAACGGCTACGTACTGGAACAACTTTTCTCGCCGCTGATCGTTCACACCACGCCAGAACACGACGAACTCAAAGCCATCGCACCCCGGTGCATCACGAAGTATCACGCCCATCATTATCTCGGCTTTGCACGGACGCAGTGGCGACTGTTCGAGAAGGAGTCGCCGCGCCGGGTCAAGCCACTGCTATACGTCTATCGTGTGCTGCTGACCGGGATTCACCTGATGCAGACGGGTGAAGTTGAGGCGAATCTGGTGACGCTCAACGAGCGGTTCAAGCTGCCCTATATACCCGAACTGGTCGAACGCAAGCTATCCGGTCCGGAGAAGGGTACGCTAGATGACGCTGATACGACGTTTCACGAGCGCGAGTATGAGCGATTGCTGGCAGCGCTAGAAGCGGCACGCGATGAGAGCAATCTGCTGGAGAACCCATCCGCAAAACCAGCGTTGAATGATCTGTTACTACGGGTTCGCGGGATGCGTGTCAGTTGACGGATTCTGCTATAATGTATCTACAGTGTAGATACGGAGTGCGAAATGGACACAACGATCCAGAAGTGGGGAAACAGCCTGGCAATACGTATCCCAAAAGCCTTTGCCGATGAAGTCGGGTTAGACCAGGGCAGCGAGATCGACATTCAAATTATTGATGGGCAGATTGTCATCAAGCCCGTCAAGAAACCGACCTATGATCTCGAAACGCTGCTGAACCAGGTAACAGAGGGCAATTTGCACGCGGAGGTCGATACAGGTACAGCCACCGGGGACGAGGTGTGGTAATGGCTTATGTTCCCCGGCGGGGCGATGCAGTCTGGTTGCAGTGGGTGTGGCTACTTTGCGTTTTAAGGGGTTGAAAGACAGAGGAAAACTCGCGATTATATGCACTATCAGTCCTATCTGGCACAGGGTTATCCCATTGGAACAGGCGTGAT
>DAOTTX010000389.1:0-2933 GCA_034437515.1 Anaerolineae bacterium | reverse complement strand
GATGTCGCCTGTGCCAAGTTCGGCTATCCGCTGTATCGTCATCTGCGCGATGAAATGGCGACGGACAAGCTGCGCGTGTGGCGTGTCAACCACTTCGGCGGGCACGTCTTCGCGCCAACCCTAATGGACATGCCGCGTGGTGATTACTGGGCCTTCGTTGACCCGGATGACGGACGCCGCATCATCGAACGCGACGGCGACTTCACGCCGCTGGACAAAAAATATCGCGGCAGCGCGGCGCTGCCCTACGGCTTCGCGCAGGCGATGGAGCGCGACATCCTGCTGCGGGAGGGCTGGGCGTGGATGACTTATCAGCGGCAGGGTATCGAACTGGCGAAGGATGAGGGCGACTCGCCGGGATGGGCGGACGTTCGCATCACCTACCAATCCGGAGACGGCAGCGTGCGCGGCGCTTACGAAGGGCGCGTCACTATTGCCGACCATGTCGAGACCATTGGCTCTACTGGAGACGAAAAGACCCACGCCTATCCACAATATCAGGTCACACGATTGGAGAAGGTCGAATGAAATGCTTGCTCATCGCTTTACTGTCCCTGATCGTACTATTTCCTGTCTCGGCGCAGGATAGCCCGTGCGAGGACGGATTTCGCCTGATCGAACATGCACTTGGCGAGACGTGCGTGCCGGAGAACCCCCAGCGCGTCGTCCCGCTGGACATGACCATCACCGAACTGCTGCTCATCGCAGGTATGCAGCCAGTGGCCGCGTCGCAAACCGTGCTGGATGCTTACGCACGGATGCACCCCGAACTTGAGGCGACCTTCACCGATATGATGCAAGATGCCGAAGATACCGGCTTCCCGCCCAACATTGAAGCCGTGCTCAACGCCGACCCTGACCTCATCATCGGCCCACGTGATCTGTTCACCAAAAGTCTGTATCCGCAGCTCAACGAAATCGCGCCGACCGTGCTCTATGATCCTGTGCCCGGTGATTGGCGCAGCCGCCTGATTTTTGCTGGCGAGGTGCTGGGATTGTCTGAAACGGTGGACGATCTGCTAGCCGATTATGAGGTGCGCGTTGATGAACTGCGTAACCTGCTCGGCGAGGATGCCGGAGGTGTTGAGGTATCGCTGGTGCGAACCTTCCCCGGTCAAATCGGGGTGGTGCTGCCAGGGACGGCTGGCGCGGCCCTGCTGGACGAAGTCGGACTCGCCCGCCCGGAGTCGCAGGCATTGGATTATGACTACGTGCTAGAAGAACTCGATGGTCGCCCGGAACTGCTGATCTCCGAAGAAGAACTGCTGCTGGCCGATGGCGGTGTGGTCTTCGTGTTTGGTGATCCGTCGACATTGTTTGAAATGCCGCTGTGGAACGCGCTGCCCGCCGTGCAGGAGGATCGCGCCTATGAGGTCGGTTACTACTGGTGGGGTGATAGCTTGCTCAGCGCCCACGACATGTTGGATGATCTGTTCACCTATATTGCAGAGACGCCGCCAGAGAACCCCAATCCGTTCGCCGACTGAAGAAGCATCCGACTGAGCATAAACCCATATGCAGCCCGTCCGCATGGATGGGCTGCACATCTTCTTGACGGTAAGGATCACACATATGGAAAGCGCAATAAATCCACCGAAAACACGACGAAGCAAGCGGCTGTGGCTGTTGCCCGGTCTGGTCATCGGGGTGGCACTGTTACTCCTATCGCTCGTTCTCAGTATCATGCTGGGCGCGGCGGAGATCACACCAGCAACCGTGATTGCTTCGCTGATCAACTTCGATGAGACCTCCTTCGACCATCTCGTGATCCGCACCGTGCGTTTCCCACGGGTGATCGCAGGCACATTCGTCGGGGCGTCGCTGGCGGTTGCCGGGGCCATCATGCAAGGACTGACCCGCAATCCACTCGCTTCGCCGGGTATCCTGGGCATTAATGCCGGGGCATCGTTCGCTGTTGTGTTGGCAGTCTTCATCCTCGGCAGCCCCCCGCTGTCAACCTATGCCATCTTCGCCATGATCGGTGCCACGGCTGCCGCTATCATCGTCTACGGTCTGGGATCAATGGGGCCGGGACGCGGCGTGTCCCCGCTGCGGCTGATTCTGGCGGGTGTCATCCTGACTTCTTTCCTCGGAGCGTTTACAACGGCCTTGCTCATCGCAGATCAGGACACACTCGACCAGATTCGCTTCTGGACGGTGGGTTCATTAGCCGGGCGCGAGTGGAATTTATTGCGTCTGACCGCCCCTTACATGATCCTGGGGATGTTTGCCGGGCTGGTGCTGGCTCGCCAGATCACCACGATCAGCCTGGGGGAGGAGATCGCTGCTGGTCTGGGTCAGAACACCGCATGGGTCAAGCTGCTGTCAGCGGGGGCAACTATCTTGCTGGCGGGGGGGGCGGTCGCACTGGCTGGACCGATTGGCTTCGTCGGCCTGATTGCACCCCACTTTGCACGCTTCTTTGTGGGGACTGACTACCGTTGGATTATCCCTTACAGCGCGGTTGTTGGTGGATTGCTGGTTATCGGCGGCGACATGGTTGCTCGTGTCATCATTCGTCCTCAAGAACTTCCCGTTGGGGTGATGATGGGACTGTTGGGCGCGCCGTTCTTCGTTTATCTGGCGCGCTGGAAGGTGAAAAGCTAATGACAACGCTGCCCACACAGAAACCAATCCTGCGTCCTGCCTGGCGCACACTGCGAGTCGGTCGCTTCTCATTCAAGCTGGACCGTCGTGTGCTTCTTGTATTCAGCGTGTTGATCCTGGTTGGCATCGGTGTCCTGGTGACCAGCATCAGCTATGGCGAATTCGACATCACGCCGGTCGAGGTGTTGCAAACCGTACTCGGTATCGAAACAGACGACACTCGTCATGAACTGGTTGTATGGACATTTCGTATGCCGCGCATTCTGGTTGCCTTCATGGTGGGTGCGGCGTTGTCCGTCTCCGGGACGATCCTACAGGGCATCACC
>DAOTTX010000388.1:0-1536 GCA_034437515.1 Anaerolineae bacterium | reverse complement strand
CACGTCGGGTGGCCGAGGGAGGTTACCCTCCCCCGGCTCCCACAGATCCGGACGTGCGCGTTGACGCATCCGGCTCCTCGGGATCATGGGTTCGCTGCCTGACGGTAGATTGAGTGGACCACAACAGGGGGCGGAAGAGGATATCGCTGGCAGAGTTTCTCGAACTTCTTCCAGTCCATCCTGGCCCGCTGACTGCGGCGGTTCAGCCATTTCTTCCAGATACGTTTGACAAAGAAGCGCATGTTTTCGAGCGCTCGGCCGTTGCCGGTGATGCCGTAATAGGCATCGTGCCCGCGTAACTTCATTGAGAGTATCCGATGTTGCTCACGTACCGGCAGGTGGCGCACCTTGCGGCACCACCGAGCGATTTCGCTGAGCGTCCGGCTGAAGCGAGCCTTCATCGTCTTCCTCTGGACAATCCATTTGCCCTTGCGCGACCGCCCCCAGTAATGGGTGAAACCCAGGAAATCGAAGGTTCCAGGTCTCGGAGGTCGCCGCTCAGACGAGCGATTGTTATTGTGAGGAGGACGCCGGAATTCGACCAGACGCGTCTTCTCCGGGTGGAGGGTTAGCCCGTACCGCCCGAGGCGTTTGGGCAAGACCTCCAGGACTCTCCTGGCGTCGTCTTCCCGCTCGAAGCACATCACGGCGTCGTCTGCGTAGCGGACCATGAACGCCCGTCCACGCATCCGCGGCCGCACGTCCTGCGCAAACCACAGGTCGAGCACTTCGTGCAGGTAGATGTTGGCCAGAAGTGGGGAGATGACTCCACCTTGCGGCGTCCCTCTGTCCGAGTTCGACCGTCGGCCGTCTTCCATCACTCCCGCGTTCAACCACTTGCCGATCATTCGTTTCACAACTCCGTCAGTCACCCTTTGGCGGACAATCGCCTGGATTTGATTCTTCTCCATCGCGTCGAAGAATCCGCTGACATCCAGGTCCAGCAGATAGCCGCCCCCCATACTCATCGTCTGTTTCCAGATGGTCCCGAGCGCCTGATGCGCCGAGCGCCCGGGCCGGAATCCGTATGAGCAGTCCAAGAAGTCCTGCTCGTAGACCGGCTCCAGGGCCATGACGAGTGCGCGCTGCAGCACCTTGTCCGCGAACGTCGGTATCCCCAGAGGTCGGGTCTTGCCCTTTCCCTTGGGAATGTTCACCCGTCGCACCGCGGGGGCTCGGTACCGCCCGGATTTCGATTCGTCGAGGAGCCGCTGGAGGTTGCCCTCCAGATCCTCGGCAAACTCTGCCGCGCTCTGGCCGTCGATGCCGACGGCGCCGTCCTTGCGCGTCATCCGGTACGCTTCGTACATCCAGTCCAGGTCGATGTGGTGGGACAGCGAGGTCATCTGCTTGTCGGGCATTTGCCGCGCCAGCTCCGCTATCCGTCGTTGTTTCGTTAAGACGGTTCGAGACCTTGATTTGTCCCCCATCTTTCCCTCCTACGGTTCCATGTTCCCGGTGCTCCCTTTCCTCGGCCGGGTCCCCTGGGGCGAGTTCCCCGACGTCCTCGGTACTATGGAGCACTCCGACTCCCTG
>DAOTTX010000387.1:0-4249 GCA_034437515.1 Anaerolineae bacterium | reverse complement strand
CCCACGCCCATAGCGACGCCCACAGCGACGCCCACCGCTGCGCCGGACCCGATCTCCCCGCTGGCCACGCCCGCGCCGCCAGGGGATGAGCCGGTTTCTCTTTATGATTATGAGGGGGTATGGCGTGCGCGATAAAGATCGATTCTATGTGATCCTGGCTATTCTGGCGATCGCGATGTTGGCCGTCCTCGCGACGACGATGCTGGGCGGCGTGGAGACCGTCGTCGGGGACTTTGCGGCGCGACCGCTATATCAGACCGGCTGTGACCCACTGGAACCAAATATAATCGCGGGGAGCATCGAATACAATCCTCTAGGCGGCACAATAGAGGCGTCGTCCAGCAGTGTCTACACGGATGCATCCGGGTGGACTCATATTGAGGCCTCGATCGAGGTGTGTCGGATGAATGCGATATACGGCGCAAAGGCCGGCATATCCGCTGTGCCGGTTATCACATTCACGGATGGTGGATCTGGCGCCGGATCCTACACGGAGTATTTAGAGGTTGTGGAGTTCGCTGCGGTTGAGGAATTCGACACGGGCATGACATACATTTCTCAATTTTCATACAGCGAGATACCAGGGCCGGGCGAGATAACGACGGGATCCGTGGGGTTCGCTACAAATTATTCGGTTTCATTTCGTGCGCGGGCGCAGACGGCTGACTCGGCGGGAAATGATGCCTGCGATACCGCTACGATCGACATGCATGTCAAGCTGAAGGTTATTCCCGACACATGTCCGATCCACACGCCAACCCCCACCCCCACGAACACGCCCACCAACACGCCCACCCCCACCGCGACCAGCACGCCCACGCCCACCATCACGATGACGCCGACGCCGGACTGCCCGCCCGGATACCAGCTGATCGATGGGCAGTGCATGGCCTACGAATGCCAGGCCTACGAGTGCGACGATGGCTGGATGTGTTTCGTCGATCCCGATGGGCCGGAGTGCCGGCGGCAGTTGGATCCATGCGATTGGGTGATCTGCCCGGACGGCTATATCTGCGAGGGCGGCGAATGCGTCCCCCTGGCGTCGCTGGCGACGCCCACGCCATTCCCCACATGGCAGCCCACCAATCCCTGCGAGGATGTGGAGTGTGAGTTGGGCGAGATCTGTGAGGATGGCGTGTGTGTGGATTTTCCCAGCCCAGGTAGTTTTTGCCTGGAGGTGGAGTGCCCCGCTGGCTATATCTGCTATCGCGGTAAATGTTTCCGTGATGGTAAGCCGGGCGATCCTGGATTCGGCGAGGGATTGAATACCCATTGGAAGGTGGGGAGATCGCCGATTAATCCATTGTGGTATCAGGGGAAATGTCGGGGCGGGTATGACCTGATCCCCGAGGACGAGACGTGGATCATCTGGAACGATCCCGGCCCCTATGACCCATGGATAGCATTCGATAATGTATCAGTCCCTGCAGAGTACTCGATGAGTATCATAATGCACAGTGACAGGTTACTCCCAGGTTTGTTGGAATCTGATATCATCATCGAGGGGATAGGAGGGGCTGATAGCGCGACGTATAATGTCAGCGAGTATACGGGGATAGGATCATCGCTTCTTGAATATCACGTACCCCCGGCGACGTCGCCTGTGAATAAACTGCTGGGGAATATGATCAATCTAACGATTACCAACGAGATGGAGGTATACCCACCTGAGGGACCTCCTCCAAATCTCTATATCGAATCGATTTGCATCCACGATGTGACAGGACCGGACGATTGTGTTAACCTGGATCCGGATGTGAATTTCCCGCCCGAATGGATAGGGACGGGGATTGTCGCTGGGGGCGAGGCGACGATGGGCTACAATGTTTTTGGCGATCCCGAATATGTGGCGGCAATGGTATCCATCGGCGGCAGCGACGGCGCGGGGAACTATTATGTCGAATACGAGATTGTCAATCACGATGGTGTCACAGGCGGCGTGGAGTTTCTATTGGGCGGCGTGCCCCTCATGAATCATACCGTATCCCCATGGCAAACCGCGCAGGGGACGACTGAGAAACGCTGGCTGGATGTAGCAGATTACGAGCCGCTCCGGGTACAATCTGCGCCGGGGCGCACCGCGACGGTGGGCCTCCTCCGCGCCTGCGTGAAGCGCGCGGAGGACGCTACGTCCACGCCTACGCCCACGCCCACCCCCCGCCCGGGCGATGATCCGATTGATTTGTCGATCTGCAGTAATAATGATCCTGGATTTACCTCGCGTGACTGGATCATTTCCACCCTGGCGGAGTGGGGCGGGAATGATCTATTACTCCCCAACGATTCCTACGCGACCGATGACGACGGTATTGCTCCGGGGATTTACAAAATACGAATGCGTGCCAAGACATCTGACGATGTTGGGATCGATGTCCGTGTGTTTTCCGTGGATGGCGGCGTGATTCTCCATTATGATCAACGATGGCGCGTGCTCAATAATGGTACATGGCAAAATTTGCATGTCGACGAAATTTCCCTACCAGAGGGGGCGGAATATATTCGCGTGGAAGGCAAGAATAACAGCGAGATCAATCCAGGGATGCGCGCGGTTGATGATTATGGATATGTCCGGATTGATTATGTCTGCCTGGAGAAGGTCGGGGACGCGCCGCCCCCCGGGTCCACAGCCACGCTGACCCCCACGCCGGAGAATACTCCTATTCCGCCCAACGCCACGTTCACGCCGACCCCCAGCGTCCCGCCGCCCTCCGGCTGCGCGAATGTCGACCCAGGCATCGATGACGACTCGGTTTGGTGGGCGAGCAACGGCGCAATGATCAACAATAGCATCGCGTCACTGCCGCCCGCCGCGCAGATCGTCGCGGGTATCCCCGCACAGCAGGCGGCGAACTACAGCGTCGACGTGGTCGCGCGCGCGGATAACGCGGAGCACCTCACGCTCTATTGGCGCGGCGGCGGGCAGGATCTCACATTAGCTGGCGGAGGCGAGTGGGAGAACATCTCGTTTGTATTCCCGGCTAGCGGCGTCTCGCCCGCGTTCAAGCCGCTTTCCGCGCTGTTAGATGATCCGCGCGGCCCAGCGCCATTCGTGTCGCCGTTGGATGCGCCGGATTCATTAGCGATCTCGCCGCTATCCACGCCGCCGCCGCCCGTGCGCGAGGCCGCCTATCGCGAGGCGCTCTCTAATCCCGACCATCTCATCGTCTACGCTATGGACGTCAACAGCGGCGATATCGAGGTGCAATCCGTATGCGTTAAAAATATGGGCTGGGACCAGCCGCCCGGTAATCCCGCGCCAGATCTCGAGATCCGACATCCTGTCTGCGAGCGCGATTGGTATATCCGTCGCGCATACAACTCCGCCTATTTCAAGGGCCTAATGATCGGCTCAGGCCGCGCTGGCATGCCGGTCCACGCGATTGCCCCCGGTAGCATCGTGCAGATGAATCATAGCTATGACGCCAATGTCATCGAATTTGATGATGGGTGCGTCACCATTGATCATGGCTATGGCGTCCAATCCATCACCTGTAATCTCGATCCGATTACCATTCCGCCAGATGGATCTGTTCCGCGCTGGGCAACGCTCGGATTTACCGCCAATGAAAATGATGGAATGGCTATGGTCGCGCTGCGCATCAACGGCAATCTGGTCAACCCAGAGCCGCGATATATATCGTTCGGTGATTGTCGTCCCTACCGCATCCAGCCCGTCGAGATCGAAACCTGCGAGGCAGAATTAGGCAACCTAAACCTAATCCCCCCGAAATTTAACCTCGATCCGCCAATGGGCGTCAATCTCGGCGCGTGGGTCACCTGGCTATCCTCTAAATTATATGATACCGTCGCCTATCCTATTCTGTGCGCACTGATCCCCATTTTTAATATGATCATAGATGCGCTAGAAAACCTCGCCAACACGGTTATCGAGCCAGCCGTCCCCGCCCTCCAGTTGCTCTATCGCATCGGGCGCGTAATCGAGTACGTGCTCACCCTGCTGGAGGAGCTGATCAAATTGATGATCGAGGTCGTCCGGGCGCTCGTCGACATCGTCCGCTATCTGCGCGAGGTGATCGGGTTTTTCCTGGCGGCGATCTCCGACGCATCCTCCACCCCGGCGGAGGATGCGTTCCAGGGGCCGCAGTCGTCGGACGCGATGACCATCGCGGGCTGGGCGGTGGGCGTGATCAATCAATCGTTTTTGGTCTATATCATCACCATCATGGTCGGCGCGATCATCGCCGTGGGATCGTGGCGCCTGGCGATCTGGGGTGTCGGGAGGCTGGTC
>DAOTTX010000386.1:0-7451 GCA_034437515.1 Anaerolineae bacterium | reverse complement strand
TACTTTATTTGATCCAGGCACTATCGGCACGATGACGCTGCGCAATCGCATCATCAAGTCGGCGACGTTTGAGAGTATGTCGGCCTCCGACGGGAAATGCACCGAGGAATTGCGGGGCTATCACCGCCGTCTCGCCGCCGGCGGGGTCGGGTTGACGGTCGTCGCTTACGGCGTCGTGCACCCCACCGGGCTCGGTTTTCCCAAGATGACGCTGTTCGACAGGGACGAGGTCATTCCGAGCTTTAAAAAGTTGACCGAGCAGGTGCACGAAGAGGGCGCCAAGGTCGCGATGCAGTTGAATCACGCCGGGCGCTCCACGACGGTGGACTTCATCGGAGAGAAGCCCCTTGGCCCATCCGCCATCCCGGACAAGTTCCTCCGCACCAGGCCCCGCGCGATGACGGAGGAAGAGATCGAAATGTTGATTGACGCCTTCGCGTCGGCGGCCGGCCGTTGTCAGAAGGCCGGTTTCGACGCCGTTCAACTTCACTGCGCGCATGGCTACTTGATCAGCCAGTTCCTCTCTCCTGTTTCCAACCAGCGGGAGGACAAGTGGGGCGGTTCCCTGGAGAATCGACAGCGTTTTGTGCTAGAAATCGTGCGTCGCGTGCGCAGCGTGGTCGGAGAGGATTATCCGGTGTTCGTCAAGCTGAACTCGCAGGATTATCTGGAGGGCGGCTTCACCCTGGAGGAGTCGATAGACACCTGTCAGCGGTTGGAGGAAGCCGGGGTGGACGCCATTGAGTTGAGCGGCGGCTTCATCGAGTCGATCTTTTTCATCTGCCGGGGCGACATCCCCATCGACCTGGTGGGCCGGGGGATGAGCACGGCCAAACGTATCGCCGGCCAGACGATGGCCGAGGCGATGAAGGATCTGGTGCGATTGGAGAACGAGGCCTACTTCTTGCCGGCGGCCCGCGAGGCGGCCCAGGCGGTGGACATTCCGATCATCTCGGTGGGCGGGATGCGCTCCCTTGCCGTGATGGAGGACATCATCCAGAACGAACCGGTCGAGTTCGTCTCGTTGGCTCGCCCGCTGATTCGGGAACCGGATTTACCCAATAAGTTCAAGCAAGGGGAAAGCGATGAGGCCACGTGCGTCTCGTGCAACCGCTGCCTCCTGGAGATGGCGGTGGGCAACCCGTTGCGCTGCTATTACACAGGTTGATGAATATTGGACTTTGGACAAAGCTCGCAAGACCTTCCCGAAAGCTTATAGAAGCGGTGAAGCTAGCCGAAAATCACCTAAAAGCGGCCTTTTTTGGCCTTTTAGACTGTTCTTTTTAGCTTTCGGGAAGGTTCTCAGCAGAGATCTAAGTTTTATCCAAAGTCCAGCAACTAAGATCTTATCGTATTCTTCCGGGGCAATGAACATACAAATCTGTTTAGACTTGTTGGCTAGTGGGTCCAGATCCTTTTCCCGACTGCAGACTCTGGTTTGTGCCATTGAAGTCATACAGTAAGCTCTCCCTCCATAGGTATGAATTGGGCTAGCTTACTGCATAGTTGTCAAAATGTCCAGAGAAAATCCAGATTCTGCAGACCACAAAATCCGTCAGAATCAGATATCTTCCTACTCATCCATATTCTTGACCACCAGTGGCAGGTAAAGCCGCCACAGGTGGGTGTAATTGTGGACAGTGTTCGACCACAGGCAAGTGTCCAGCCCTGTACCCGGTGGGGCGACGCAGGCCCGGTTGGTGATGGGACTCGGTATGATCGCCGTGCCGCTCATCACGACCTGCACGGCAAAGGAGACGGTTGAGGGCATGCCGGTGGTCAGGGGGATGGTGCCGCTGATAGCATGCGTCGCCGGGCGGTAGATTAAATCCCCCGTTCCCTGCAAAGAACCGCTCACGTAGGTTGTGCGTGTATGCACCGCGTCGTAAAAGGCCATGACCCCGCTGTTGGGCAGGTTCATCCTGACGGTGTAGGTGATCTGCTCCCCGTCGTTCAACACTATGGTGCGGCCGGGGGTATTCGCCTTGATGACGTGCTGTCCGAGGAAATCCTGCCCAGCGGCCTCAGGCGGCACGTGCACGACGCGGCTGGGCGGGTCCCAGAAATAACCGACCGTGGTGGGCGTGACGGTGTAGACCCCCGTCGGCACGGTCAGGTTGTAGTGGCCGTTGGCATCGGTAGTCGCGCTGTACGGCGTACCGGTGGTCAGCCGGATCCCATCCAGGCCAGCCCCGGTGGCGTCGCGCGCGCACCCGGAGATGGTGTACATTGAGGGCCTCGGATCAAGCTTGGCGATAAAGGCGTCCTGTCCCCCACCAGCGATGGACGATTGGTAGACGTCGTCCGTCACTGGGAAATCATCCGAGGTGGTGAAACCAGCGACGTAGAGATATCCCTCCTCATCCCACGCAGTGGCCCAGCCAACGTCCCAGTAATCCCCCTCGTTCCAGTCGCTGTCGCTGCCGCCCAGGTAAGTGGAGAAACGCAACTCACCGGTGGCTAGATCAATCTGGCTGACAAAGGCGTCCGTGCCGCCAGCATGGGCAGGCTGGATTGGGTCGGCGGTGGGAAAGTCCTGGGATGAGGTGTACCCCGAGATGTAAGCCTGACCATCGGTATCCATGACAACATCGTAGGCATAATCCCCCGAGCTCCCGGCCAGGTAGGTGGAATAGATCAGGTCGGTGCCAGTCCCGTTCAAGCAGGTGAGATAGGCCTCGAAGGAATCCACATAGTCTGGTTGATAAGCGTTGGGCGTAACAGGCCAGTCGGTGGATTTGGTGTCGCCCGTGACGCAGACCTCCCCGGCAGCGTTCATAGCCATGCCGTGCAGCCGATCGTAGTAGCTACTGCCGCCGATGTAGGTGGCGTAGATGGGATCGCTGCCATCGGGCCGGAGCTTGATGACGAAATTATCTTGAGAACGGATGATGGAGGGCTGGAATGCCCCTGGCGTGATGGGCAGGTCGGTTGAGTCGGTGTAGCCGCCGACGTAGAGATTCCCCTCCGCATCTAACGTCAGCCCATTGATAATCTCATCGCCACTGCCGCCCAGGTAGCTGGCATAGAGCAGCGAGGCCGCGCCCGCCTGCGTGGTGTCGAAACCGGCGACAATGCCATCCCAATATCCCCCGGCGAAGTTCGGCTGCTGGGCCCCGGCGCTGGTGGGAAAATCGGTGGATCTGGTGTAGCCAGTAAGGTAGACATGGCCCGCGTCGTTCGCCTCTAGCCCGTCGTAGGAGGCCGCGGCATCACTGCCACCCAGATAGGTGGCATAGAGCAGGCTATCTCCGGCCGGGCTGAGCTTGGCGAGGAAGAAATCACCCTTCCGGCTCCGGCAATCGTTGCCGCACTGGGATTGATAGGCCTTGACAGTGGGGAAATCTGTCGAGAAGGTGCTGCCCTTGACGTAACCGTTTCCTGCACTATCCAGCGTGATAGCGCTGCCATGGTCCACGTCACTACCGCCGAGGAACGTGCTGTAGACCAGCACATCGGCCCCGCTCTGGCTCAGGTCAAGTTTGACTACAAAGGCATCATCACAGGGAAAGTAGCCTGCAAAAGCGTCCCCACACGTGCCACCGGCGTGCGTGGGAGCGTAGGCGCCGGGGGGGGAGGGGAAGTCGGTGGAACGGGTAGAACCGGTCACGTAGACATAGCCTTCATCGTCCACCACGATATCCGCGATGTCCTCAATCTCGCTGCCCCCCAGGAACGAGGCGTATTCCAGGCTGGGGTCGATGACCAACGGGTAACGAGCGTCATAGCCTGCCGGTAGGCGGAAGCCGTAGCTGTGCGAGTCGTGGACCGCGAAGGAGACCGGTACATCCAACCGCCGTCCCTCAATCCACTGATAGGCCGTAGGGCGCTCGTCTTGCAGCTCTCGCCCCGCTACCTGGATACGCAGGTTGCCGTCATCGTCCAGGGCCAAGCCGTCGTTCCCTGCCAGCGTCAGGCGGATCTGGGCGGGATCGGCGCCCGGCTGCAAGGTGAAGGTGTACTTCAGGCCGCCATCCTGGCGGGTGTAGTGCAGGTCGATGCCGGGATAGAGCGAGTAGTAGACCACCTCGTTGTAGGTGGGCACCGATCTGCGCCATCGGGCGGGATCATCACCGGTAAAATCGTTGACCCGCGCCCGGGCTGGGCGCTTCCCCGTGGGGGCAACGGCCCGGGCACCGGAGAAACGGGTGGACAGTACCGCCCGATCCAGTCTCATCACCAGAGCTTCGGCGGTAAAGTAGAAAGCGTATTCCTGTCCTTGGGCATAGTAGGCTACTTGCTCCTCCACCTGGCCGTAGTTGGCGATAAAGTAGAGAGGAATCTGGGGCGCCGCGATCGTTGCAGTTCGGGATGCATCCGCGTGTGCGGGTGCGTGCGTGGGATCGGGCGCGGCCTGCACCCGTATCGTTCCATTGATGAACAGAGTCAAAGCCCACGTGAACAGGACGAGACAGCGAATCGAAGATAGGGTGCGCATAATCAGGCTCCTTTTGTTATAAAACGGATAACTTGCCCTATTCTATTATGAATAGTGGGAGGGGTCAACTTGACTTACAAATCCCCCCTGTGTCAAGATCATCGGTCCCTTGTGGTTCACTCTGTCTTACCGTTGTTCAGCGATGTCCTTGTACGTGATCGACGGGTGATGATACCGGTCCGTCTCCTCGGTGCGGGACGTGATCGGGAATCTGGAACAAATCTGGATCGCTTGCTGCGGACAGAAGTTGATGCAGGCGAAACAGCTGTAGCATCGGACCGACGCTTTCCATACCGGGCTACGTTCTCAGGGGGCGGCCCCCAGGCTATCATAATCAGCATCGTGACCAGGGAGTAGGCGAGCAGGATCAGCGCGGCCGCGCCGCCGATCCGGTAGAGTGGCTGCCAATTCGTGGGCCGAATATCTGTACGAGTCCGCATCTTTACCTCGCCATTTCCCACATCGGAAGATTCACGACAGGCAGCTCAATCTCTTTGAGCACGCGAAACCCCAGATGCTCGTACATGCGCACGTTGCCCTCAGTCTCGGTTTCCAGGTAGATGGGGACCTGATCCTGCTCGCTTTTTTCGATCAGCGCGCGCAGCAGATGGCCGCCAAACCCTTGGCCTTGGCATTGCGGCTCCACGCCGATGACGAGAACGTAAAGGAAGGGTGTCCCACCCATATTTTCCTTCCGGTCTGCGTCCAGCGGGTCAAAGATTGCTGCCATCTTTGTCGCGGCCCGGGCGCCCATTTTCATCCCTGACCACATAGCCCCACTGCGTAACATCCGCCAGAATGTCATATCGGCCAGCGCGCCTGGCGTCCAGGCGATGACGCCTTCCAGCGCTTCCGAGGGGGCGTAGACCGCTCCATACTTGAGGCTGTAACGGACGGGAGCTTCAAAGGATGCTGCCCTTTGCTTCGGCCTGGCGTCGCCCCAAATGGCGTTCCAGACCGGGTCCTGTTGAAAGGCGGCGGTCAGCACAGCCGCGGCGCGGGGGAGGTCTTTTTTCTGTAGCCGGTACAGGGCGTCTAATTTTTCTGCCATTGTGGGTGTCTTTCCTTTCATGCATACTGGGCGCTGAGAGGGGTAAAGCCTTCCGGCGACGTGCTTCAGCGCGCTTTTACAGCGATAAATCGCCTACTACGAACCTTCTTGGATTTCAACTTTCATGCATACTGGGTGCTGAGAGGGGGTAAAGCCTTCCGGCGATGTGCTTCAGCGCGCTTTTACAGCGATAAATCGCCTACTACGAACCTTCTTGGATTTCAACTGAGATGAACCTGTCTCATTTGGACGCTGCGCCGCGTAGAAACAGCCCGAAGGGGATAAAGACGATCAGGCTCATCAGGGTGACCACGATAGTGTCGGTCAGGGCGAGCGGCGCAGCGGTGAGAAAGGGCTGCAGGATGAAAAAGGCGAGCAGTCCGACGAAAAGCATGCTGGCCTGGAAGAGCAGCCCCGCGCCGACCACGTAACCCAGCGGCTCACGTCGCCAGAGCAGCACCCCGCCGATGATCCACGCCACGCTGACGATGAAGTCGGAGACCTGGAGCGCCAGCTCCGACTCGCCGATGGGGGTCTGAGTGACGATTCCATTGGCGATGGTGCCGATGGCGAGCAGGGCGAAGGTGATACCCGAGACGGTCAGGACGCCGCCGGTGATTCTCTCCGGCACATTGCCGCTGAGCCGCTGTTGGACCGCTTTCCCGTCGATGCTGGCGACGAGACCGGTCATCGTGTACGCGCTCAGTGCGAGCAGCAGGAGCGAGAGCAGAAATCCCCAATTGAGCGGCAGAGCGAAGGCGTAGACGATGTAATGGTAGAGCACGTAGAAGAGCGCTCCAGGCCAGAAGAGCAGTCCAGTCAGCTTGCCGCGCCGCGCGAACCACATCGAGCCGAGCAGGATGGGCAGGCCGATGAACAGGTTGACCACGTCGGTCGCCATAAAGGACTGTTGCAGCTCCTCCGTTGGATAGAGCTGATCTGGGTAGAGCAGGCCAGCGAGGGACGCGACGGTCATCAGGAGCGCCACGACGAGCGAGGAAATGTAGACCGCCGACAAGTTGCGCGTGACCGGCAAGCTGGTGGATGGAGATCTATGATTGGAAGCTTTCATATCAGTGTTCCTTTGACTCCTTCAATGCACCTTGTTCCGCCCCAGCCGGGGCATAAACAGCGCGACCAAGGGGATCACCAGCAGCGGAATGTGCATCACGCCCATCCAGCGCGTGTCGGGACTGAGCCAGTGAGTCAGGTTGAACAGCCCGTAGAGCAGGCCGTTGAAGGCGGTCACCCGGAAGGCCAACGTCGGTACCTGGGGATAGAAGAGGATCAGCAGGAAGAGAAAGACCGGCGTCACGAAGCAATAGGCCAGTCCGTAATCGGGTGAGGTCAGCAAGAGCAGGGGATTGAAGTTAGGGGCGACCCGGTTGCCCTCCAGCGCGATGGGCGACCAGAAGACCAGAAGCGCCAGCGGGAGCAGGCCCCACCGCCAACGCGGCATCCCCTCGAATGAGGCGTGGAGCTTATCTTGCCAGGCTACCCACAGCCAGAGCAGCCCGATGAGCGTCGTGGCAACGAGCGCGCTGATCATGATGGCAAAGCCGTAGGTCTCGGTCGTCGCTATGTTCTGGAGGAATGCGATGAGGAGGTAGTTGATGCCAAAGTAGGCCGCGATTGCCCGTCCGCCGATCTCTGGGCGGAAGACGGCCAACGCGATGACGGCGATGGTGGCGACGTGAAACACCCATCCCCACGCTTGATAGGGCGTGGTCGAAACCTTCAGGATGCTCATGATGACATCCTGCGAATTGCGCGGATCGTAGGGCTGCTCCGTGATCGGCGGCAGCATTGAGATGACGATCAGCAGCCCATAGACTATCGGATAGAACCATTTACGTTCGGTCAATTTTTTGCGTGTCATTGCTTAGCTCTTCAAAACAGCTCGCTCAAGCTGGCGACAGCGCCTGAGATCTGCTGTCCGCGATTGAGGCTGAACCAGCCCAC
>DAOTTX010000385.1:0-1523 GCA_034437515.1 Anaerolineae bacterium | reverse complement strand
AGGCACACCAGCCAGGCCGATCGTCGCCAATACCCCGTCAACACGTGCGAAACTCCCTGCTCCAGAGACCCCCGCAGTCTACCACGTGCAAGACGGTCACGATAGCCTCCAGCGATAGACGCATAGCCGCCGCCTGCCGACCAACTGCTCTATGGAGTGCCGAACTCAGTGACCGCTGACCCGGCTGACCTCCGTCTTCTCCTCACCGATGGAGCGATGTTCCTCGATTTGTCTGATGAGTTCCTTGGCGAAGACCTTTCGCGTGTACTGCAGATGCTCCGCGGAGAGGCGACTCGTGCCGTGAAGAGCAAACGCCGGCTTGTTCGACCACGGCTGGTCAGTCAGGTGCGGCACGGCGGCCTCCCCCAACTCTACCAGAGCTGCCCCAGCCGGGCAATCCGCCGGGCCCAATGTGTCGAAGTCCCAGAAGGAGTCCATGTACATGACGTTCCCAAGTGCGGAAGCCAGGATACGGCAGCGGGTCTGGACGCCGATCTGTTTGTAGGTGGCTGGGGCGTGCTTCCGCAACGTCATCAGCAGGATGTAGGACGATACGTCGGCATGGCCACGCACGTACTTCCCGGCCTGCTCGAACTGCGACCGGGAGAGACCATCGCGATACACATGCGACCGCCACAGCGGCACACCGGCCCGGCCTTGCCGGATGGCCTCCAGCACCTTCGGCGAAACCCCCTTCGGTTCGCTCGACCCGAGTTTGTACGGGCCGCTGCCGGGAGGCTCCTCCCATCGCACGGAGAACCGCCCTTCGCGAATCTGTCGCCGCAGAGCAGCAATCGGGCCGTTACGGTCGGCCGGATTGGCCGCCAGTTCCACGTGCCGACCTGCGATGCGGTGAATGAGGTAGTATGCGTAATCCATGCGTCGCCACTGATAGGCCATCGCGTGAAATGCCGCCTTGCTCCCTGTGATCCGTCCCGGGCTGGAATCCGTCAGCAGATCTGCAAGGTGCGGGATCGCCTTGGGGCCGGTCATGACCAGGGCAACTCCGGCGGAACTGAGATACGAGGCGCAGGGGTCCAGCACCCCCAAGTCATTGAGAACTTCCACATTGGCCAATGCTCTGCACAGGATCTTCGCCCGGGCCTTCGCGTCGACAGCAACCCACACTTCGGGGGCGTGCTCCCACAGCGCCATGAGCGGAACGTAGGAAGACATATCATGATGCCGTTGCGCGCATCGCCTGGCGGCCGTGATTTCGGCCTTGGTCATACCCTTTGCGAACAGGTCATACCACTGAAGACGCGAGCTGCCCTCCTCCGGCTTGGTCGCTCTATCGAGACGCGGCGACAAGCGGATATCCGCCGGCAATGCTCCAGGCCCCGTAGGCTTATCCTCTTCAGGCGAACAGCCCACGCACATGGTGAGAGCAAGCCCAATTGCTACCAGCGCGATTGACGCCGTCCTCCGAAAGACGACTCTGGTGGCCGTGCTTTTCATCCTCTCACCTCGCCTCTTGACCTCTCTCTAACAGACTAACGCCCAACATCAGAGTGGCTGCGCCT
>DAOTTX010000384.1:0-3229 GCA_034437515.1 Anaerolineae bacterium | reverse complement strand
CGCTACGGTCTGGCCCTGGCTGCCGTCCTCGCGTGCCCGCTTGTCCCCCTCTTCCCGCTGTTCTGTCAGCGAGCCGGAGCGCCTTGCATCGCCTTCCGTCGTGCAGGCGCTTGTCAGCGGGGTCGCGCGCACGCTCAGGGTTTCCCTTCGCCTGCCCACTTGTTCTGCTCTTCCCGCTGCTCTGTTAGCGAGCCGGAGTCGCCAACCATCCCGCTCAGCGAGCGGCTACCGCGCGCGATCACCCACGCGCCGGCGATCGCGGCGGGCGGTGCTCTTTACCCTCTCATTCTCCTTCTCAATTTGCTGACTTGCCTATTTCTGCCTACTGCTCTATACTGAGGTTATAGCAAACAAAAAGCCCCGGACGTTGGCACCGTCACGGAGCTTCAATACCCAACGGCGAAGGACGCGCCGTGGTGAAATAAGCATAACACACTCGCCCCCGCGCGTCAATTCGGTCAAGCTGGTTCACCAGCCGCCGAGCCGCTGCCGGGGGCGTTCTGATGTCTAATGACTTCCAATACTTGTGCGGGCAGCTATTGCGTCGCTGCGCCACCATCCCGCCCCAAGGACGGGCTCCACCGCAATCTTATGCGTAAGGCTAAGCGACTTGAGGGGTGTGGGGCACGTGCATGCCGCGTGGCTCTGATGGCCTGTGTCTATGGCGCGCGAAATCGGTGTTTTAGTTGCTGAAGATCGCGCACCAGCATATCAGCGGGGGCACAAGTGACGCGCCAGGTTTGGCGTGAAGCAGCTTTGAGGGGACTCTTGAACTGTGCCGGTTGTCTCTAGGGCAACCGGGCGGTCGAGACCTCTTCTTGAAATTCCATATAGAAGCCTGTTCCCGTCCGCTGGTGATTCCCGGCTTAGTTCAACATGGATTATGTGGCGGCTTCGCGCCACATGAATCCTTATCGTTAGGCGCTCAAATTCGCGCATTTCCACTACGTCACTGGTAAGCGTTCAGGGGGATCTCCTATACCTGTAGAGACAGGTATCTGTCACCTACTACAAGTAGTGGGTTCCATTTCTATCGTTCGTCCCAACGGAGAGCGAGAAACGGCGATTATGTCATATGTAGAGGTGACAAGTGCGCAAGCTACTACCGCTAGCCATTGTTACCCCCTGAACGCTTACCGCCACTGGATACTGGAACCGCAATCACATCATAATACCATCGAAGGAGTGCTGCAGATGCACAGAAGAATTCTGATACTATCGCTTGTCTTAGTCATCATAGCTTCCATTTCCGGCTGCGACATCGTGGGATCGGACCAGATCGAAGCGGATGAAGGTGCAACCGACACAGCCAATGGTCTTGAGCTAACTATCACCGAGATCCTGCGCGGCGACGAAAGCGTGCGCTTTATGAAGCAAAAGGGCGCGGACGCTGAACCGGAGGTGGGGTGGGACCTGGTCATCGTCCGGTTTGCTGCCACCAACGTAACGGAGGAGGCCATTGTCAGCCCTTATCGGCTATGTGGAGCAATTATGGACTCGGGTGGGTATGAACGGGAAGCCACTTTCATTGAGGGTCATCCCAAGGGGGAGATCCCTCAAGCACCCGGTTTTACTTCACACTCTCTAGCGTTTGCTACGTACGTTCCTCAGAATCAGGAACTGGTCTCGCTTGAGATGCAGCCTGCCAACTATGCCCAGCCGCCGGCCGCGCCATGTAGCCGTCAATACGGCGTTCCCTGGAGCTTTGATCTCCAGGCGCCCATCGTCGAACTGGATACGAGCAACATTTTCTCAGGCGTGAACCGGGACGGAGTTCTTGAGCACACCGTGTCAGGCAACTACTCCATCCAGGTAAGCAACTTCCACTTTGAACCTACCGACTCCACCTACGACCTGGATTCGTTCCTGAAGGGCGCATTTTCTCTGGTCGCGACTGTAACCGTCGAGAATCTTGGTGGCGACAATCTCTGCTTCGCGGGCAACAGACCTTGGGTTTTGGTGACAGATGATCAGGGCGACAGCTATCTCGCAGACATCTATTTCATGGAAGACCAGGAGAACATGACGTCGCGCGGATGTCTTCCCCCTGGCTTTGTGACGACGGCTGATATTCATCTTAACAATGACGACCTTGGTTACTTCGACTATGACACCTACCGGAGTAAGACGCTCCACCTCTCCCTGCTAACACGGCAACAGGGCACGCCGGTGAGTGAGACTCTCGTTGACGTTCCGGAAGATGTCCCTGAGAGGTTCAATCCCTACAGAGAAACCGTGGATGATGTCGACGTCAGCGACGATTACGATCCCTGGAGCAAAGAGACGATCAGGGTGGGGACCTCAGCCGATTACGAGCCCTTCGAATATGTGGACTCGCAGGGGAATATCGTTGGCTTCGATGTTGACCTGATGGAGGAGATGGCCGATCGGATGGATACCGAGGTCGTCTGGGAAGACATCACCTTTGATTATTTGTTTGAGAGTCTCAACGCCGGCGAGGTTGATGTGGTGATCGCGGCTCTATCGATCACGTCCGAGCGCGAGGAGCTGGTGAGATTCACGCACCCCTATTTCGTCGGCGGAGATGAAGAGGAAGCGATGGCCATCGCGGTGAGACACAAGGACACTGAGCTGCTGAAGGAGCTTAACTTCCTGATCACAGAGCTGCGGGAGAGCGGGTTTATCGGTCAACTTGCCGATGAGTATTCGCTCCGCTGAACGTGGAGAGTGTGCTGCTTGTTGTACCTGCCTGGCACCTGGCGTGGCTACCGGAGTTTCTCTTGCACAATTTTGCGGCGGTGAAGGCGTTGCGGAAGCGGGTCGTGACGGTCGTCACCCAGCGAGAGGATTATGCTTGGCTCGCGGCCGTACCTGCCACGACCCCGGCGTCGTTGGGCGTGATCTTGGCGGTGACGGGAGCTATTGAGCGGTTCGCTAACTATCGTCAGTATGTGGCATATACAGGTTATTTCCCGCGGGTGGAGCAGTCGCAGAGCATCGACCGGACGCGTATGTCGAAACGGGGTAGCGGCAGGGTCACGCGCTTGGGGGCGCGCTGGCTGGTGCCGGGACTTGGGCCGCACCCGCGCGGCGGGTTACGCCCAGGCCGTTAGCCCGCCTGTTGTCATCGGTGGAAGTCAAGAAATGGAGGACAGACGTGTCGAGAAACGATGCTCACCTTTCGAGGTTATTAGTCTTATTTGGGCCGGGACTGTTGGTAACCGCACATTTGGTTACAATAATAGCCCTTCTCTCCTTTGGGGTCAGG
>DAOTTX010000383.1:0-1637 GCA_034437515.1 Anaerolineae bacterium | reverse complement strand
ATGTAGGTAAAAATACACGTACGGCTTATCGTTATAGGCCCGTCCCTCATAAAGGGCGGTCATGGAAACACCAGCACCGCTCACGCGGGTTATTGTCAATAATCTTCCGTTTCTCACCGCTTCGTCTCCATATCTTTCTGTCAATAATAAAGCAAACCCCGTTCGGGCGGTCCAGCAGGACTCGTCCTGTCTGGACCGCGTTCCTCCCACTATTCGCGCCCCCCGACTCGTATCGAGCATAATTCCACCACGACCGTGGGCTTTTCGTCGTAGACTCCTGACAGGAGCCCCCGGAAGCCTACCCTACGACCTTTGAGGCTGTTCAAGTGAAAGTTGTGCCCAAACTGTTGGGCCGAAACTCCCCAAACTTGTATCCTTAGTATCGGGCCGTCGTCGGCCCTAAGAAGGAAATTGCAGTATGGTCGGTTTGTGCGGTCAAATCCCTCGAACAGATCGGATATGACTTTGCCCGCCCCACTTGTCCTGGTCGGTATCTTTTTCCTTTCGTTAGTTGTCATCTATCGCTCCCTTGCCAAATCGTATATCAAGCCAAAAAGACGGTCGTCCATGCCAGCAATGGCGAGCCCTGCATTGTCGTACTCTTGCTTGTTTCTTGCCGTGAGCCCCTCCAGTTCTCCTATGTTCCCTTCCAGCCATGTAGCAGCGTCAATGGGACATAGTCCCTTCAGACAAAATTCAATGCGGCCGGCCAATTGTCCCAATTGGGCATTGAGTCCGCGCCCCCATGGATGTCCGCGGGCAGTGCATGCCGCCTCCCCCCCCAATCGGGCACATGCTCCACGGAATCGGGCAAGCAGC
The DNA here is from genome assembly GCA_034437515.1 of Anaerolineae bacterium. Taxonomy (GTDB): domain Bacteria; phylum Chloroflexota; class Anaerolineae; order Aggregatilineales; family Phototrophicaceae; genus DAOTTX01. Next base: position 818 of record DAOTTX010000383.1, on the reverse strand, counting down.
AAATCTCTCTGGACCATCGCCGTTGCCCGATATGCCTCGACAATCTCTCGAGTTGCCGCGGCATGAAACTCCTCGTCGTCCTGGTCGTCGTCGTCGTCCCATGGTATTTCGTCATCTTCCTCCGTGGGGGCGGTTGGCGTGGGGGCGGTTGGCGTGGGGGCGTTGGAGAAAGAGATGTGGTCGGCCGTGTATTCCAAACCTCCCCGTATCTCCACCAGCTTATGTAGGGCCTGCTCCCGCTCACTTTCTGTGCGTGCTACCAGGGACTGGAGCGCGCCAACGTTTTCCATCAGCCATTGCCGCGCGTCGGCGGGTGGCATATCGTCAAGGCGCTCCTCCATCGTCCCCTTGAATGTCAGAAGTTCCTGCTCCAGGGAGTAGTTTCGGTCGGCGTTGGGCCACCAGGCCTCGTCCCACAGCCTATACACAGCTCGGGCCGCGCTGGACTCGAGGCTGGATAGGCTGTCGTCGTCGTCGTCCCATGGTGTCCCTTCCTCCTCCTCCGTTGGGGCGTTTGGCGTTGGGGCGGTCGGCATTGGGGAAGTGCCGTCTTCAACAAGGTCGGCCGTGTAGTCCGCCGAGCCTCGGAGTCCCACGAGCGTGCGAAGGGCGTGCCAGCGCTCCCTCGCCGTTCGTGCATGCAAATACTCAAGGGGGCCCATATGGGCTCCCAGCCAGCGCATTGCCTCGTGGGGGGGCATGGCAGTCATGCAGCCCCATACCTCATCATAGAAAATCAAGAGTTCGCTCTCCAGGCTGTGGTTTCGCTCATGACCAGGCCACCACGCTTCCTCCGACAATCGGTGCATTGCCCTTTC
>DAOTTX010000382.1:0-1689 GCA_034437515.1 Anaerolineae bacterium | reverse complement strand
ACTTCACCCAGTACGGACTGCCCCGCCGGGAAGTATTTGGCGTACCCGGTCAGGTGTTCGCCAGTCATTGGGCTTTTCGCGTTGTAGGTCTTTTCCTGGTAGAGATTCAGCAAAGTGCCGAACTGGTTCGCAGTTTGATCGGAATCGACCCCAAAGTAGTTAGAGGTATTTTCTGGGAAGACACGCTGCGTGTAGCCCTTAGCGAAACTGTCGAAGCGCCCACCGCGATTCATCACATACACGACTTTAGGCCACAGGTCCTCACCGACGATAGCCCGCCAGCGGTCTGCATTGAACACGCTGTCCGGCAGGTGACGGCGACTCTCTAAGAAAATGCGGATTTCTTCATCGTCAGCATCCGGTACATTTTGAGATTTGTCCGCTTTTTCACCAACAGCCAGGTTCGCCACCATCTTCAGGTAAAACTCATCCGGGTGAACCAGGTCGCCGTATGAGCCGAAGGCATCTTCCCCGAAACTCTTAAGCTCCAGGCGTTCTGCGATACCCATCAGAACCGCTTCGAGTGACATCGGGGTTTGCTGACCGAAGACGGTCACGTCTGGCACCATTGGCGCTATTGCCGGGTTACGCACCGCTTCGATCTTGAACGAGATACTGGGGTGGCTGCCCTGGAACTCCCACCGTTCCAAGTACATCGTATCCGGGAAGATGTAGTCCGCGTACATACTCGTCTCACCGATGAACGGGTCAATAGCGATGAACAGCGGCAGTTTCTTGGGGTCCGCTAGCGTTGCGATGTTGGTGTGCCCGGCTGGTAGCGAGTAAACCGGTGACCCCATGTAGAGCATCAACGCCTTGACAGGGTACGGGTAGGCATCGCCAATAGATGGGATAATTTCCTGGTAGACATCGCTGGCCAGGTAGTACCACTGGCGCGGCGCGGGGTAGCCATCCCGCAAGAACAACGTGTGATTCTCGTACTTCTCGCCATGCCGGATACTGCTGGTGCCAAACAGGGAAATTCCCGTCCCGCCCTCTTTAAGATTGAAGGGCTGCCCCGGCTTGCTGCCGTCTGCCTTATATGTGCTGGCCTTAATCAAACCACCGGCATAGTCGTAATTGCCAATAAGCGCGTTGAGCGTGTACCACGCCAGCACATTGTAGAAACCGTTGGTGTGTTGGCTCACCCCACGATGAATATCAGCGACGGCCCGCTTGCCATGATTGGTAAACTCTGCTGCGACTTCGATGATGTCGTCCGCGTTTAGCCCGCACAGGTCGGCCCATTCTTCGATGGTGAACTCGTGGGCGGCGTCCGAGATGATCTGCAAGCCAGATTTCACACGGATACCCTCGATTTCGGTATCGACCAGCAGGTCGCCGCGCACCACGTCGGCGGCATCTGTTGCGTAGGGGTCAACCGCGACAGGTTCACCATTTACCAGGGCAACGAAGTAGTCGAATTCATAGGTTTTCTCGTCGTCACCCGAAAGCGGACGCTCTTCTTTTTCACGCAGACCGATTTCGCTAGCCCGCAGGAAGTTATTCGGGACGCCCTCATCATCGAGTTTGACCAGCCAGGTTGATTCGGTCCACGTTGGCTCGCTAACGGCATCTGCTGCTGCCGCGTTTGCCGCCGAAAGATAGGCACCGTCGTAACGCTCGTTGTCGATAATCCACTGGATCATCGCCAGGGCTAAGGCGGCTTCTGTGCCGGGCTTGCCGGGG
>DAOTTX010000381.1:0-6730 GCA_034437515.1 Anaerolineae bacterium | reverse complement strand
AAAACTGCTCCCAGAAGGCCTATTTGTCGCCAAAATCGTCATTTCGAGCACGGGCCTGGAAACAATGGGCACAATCGAAATGGCTATATCCGTGACAAGTGACCCACTAGTGCTCGCCAAGATACGCCTTCCGCACTTGATCCATATGTTGAAGCTCGTCTGCTGGTCCATCAAGGACGATCCTTCCGCTCTCGATTACGTAGGCTTGGTCTGCAACAAAGAGTGCCTTGCGCGCATTCTGCTCCACCAACAGAATCGTCGTCCCCTCTGCGCGAATCTCCCTAATGATCTCGAACACCTCACTCACCAGAGTGGGCATCAGACCCAAGGAGGGCTCATCCAACATTATGAGCTTGGGCCGAGACATCAGTGCCCTGGCAATGGTGAGCATCTGCTGCTCTCCACCACTGAGGGTGCCTGCTAGTTGGTCCTTTCGTTCTCTCAAGATGGGGAAACGGCCCATCATCGCGTCTATATCCGATCTTATGCCCTTGCCGTCATGGCGCGTGTAGGCTCCCATCTCCAAGTTCTCCAAGACGGTCGAACGCGGAAAGACGCGGCGACCTTCTGGAGCTTGTGAGATACCCTTCCGCACGATCTCTGCTGAGGACAAAGCATCGATTCGTTCGCCGAGAAACGTGATCTTGCCTGAGGTGAGTTGGACGAGACCTGAGATCGTATTGAGAAGCGTGCTCTTGCCGGCTCCGTTATTGCCGATCAGGGCGACAATGCCCCCTTCCTCCACCTCCAAGGAGACACCCTGCAACGCATGCACATGACCATAATACGTGTGAAGGCCCACTATCTCTAGCACGACTACTCTTCCTCCCCCAGATACGCCCGAATTACTCTCTCGTTATACTGAATCTCCTTGGGAGTACCCTCGGCGATCTTAGCCCCGGCATCCAAGGCCACGATCCACTCAGCTGTGCCCATCATCACCTGCATGTTATGCTCAATCAGCAAGATCGTTGTGCCCAATCTCTTGACATCGTGGATCAGCCCCATGACCTCACCAGCCTCTCCGTGATTCATCCCGGCTGTCGGCTCATCAAGCAAGATCAGCCGAGGGTCGCAGGCCAGAGCCCGAGCAATCTCGAGACGACGCTGCTCACCATAGGGCAAGTTGGCTGCGTACTCTTCCTGCCTGTCCGCCAGCCCCACGAAGTCCAGCAGCTCTTCTGCCTTCGTTCTTGCCGCGTCCTCAACAGCTCTCTCTTTGCGCGTACGCAGCAGAACACCCGGAAGCCCTACGTCTAGCCTGATGTGACGACCAACCAACACGTTTTCCAGCACGGACATGTTTCGAAACAGCCGGATGTTCTGGAAGGTCCTGGCAATACCGGCTTGCGTGATCTCGTGCGGAGGCCAACCGGTGATGTCCTCTCCATCGAACGTGAACTCACCTCCCGTGGGGCAGTAGATGCCAGTGAGCACGTTAAAGAAGGTTGTCTTCCCCGAGCCATTTGGACCAATGATACCCAAAATCGTCCCTTCATCGATCGTCAAGTCCACGCGATTCACAGCCCTGACGCCACCGAAGTCCATCGTTATCTCTTTAGCTTGCAAGAGCGCCAAGGTTAGCTCCCTTCCGATGGTTGTCTCACGTCCCAGTCATCCTGATCGGTCAGCTCAACCTCACATTTCCCTCCACCTCGCAGCCCTAGCCTTCGGAGGATTCCACTTGCTGCCGTAGTTTCCATAGCCGATGTGCCCATGATTCCTTGCGGGCGCCAGCCCATCAGTATCACCATCAGGATCCCATTGAGCAACATCCGGTATTCGTAGAGTGGTTGGAAGATCTGGGGAAGGCTCACGAGAATCGCTGCCCCCAGCACAGAGCCTGGAAGGCTACCCAAGCCGCCCAAGATGGCCATCTGCATGTGGAACAGCGATTCGTTGAGGGTGAAGGTCGTCGGCCCAACGAACGAGAGAAAGTGTGCCAACATACTCCCGCTGATCCCTGCCCACAGCGTCCCGAACGCAAACACGAGCAGCTTGTATCGAGAGGTATTGATCCCTGCAGCGGAGGCAGCTATCTCGTCCTCCCGTATGGCGATCAAGACACGCCCGATATGGGATCTTGTTAGCCGGTGCATGAACAAGTAACACGCGCCCGCGATCAGGAGATAGAGGTAGTACTTACTCTGGCTGCTGGCAAAGGTGATTGGACCGATGCGAGGTGCCGGAACACCGGGGAGTCCCATCGGCCCTCGCGTCAGCGTCATCCAGTTCAAGGCGACGATATGGAAGATCTGTCCGAAGCCGATAGTCATCAACGTGAGGTAGTCACTGCCCACGCGGAGACAGGGAAGGCCCAGGAGAACCCCAAAGACGCATGCCAGCAACCCGGCGGCGGCTAGAGCCACGATCCAGGGCACGCCCAGCTTCATAACCAGAATCGCAGACGTATACGCTCCAATTCCGTAAAAGGCGGCTTGTCCCAGTGTCAACAGACCGGTGAATCCGGTAATCAAGTTCTGAGACAGCGCGAGAGGGATGTCGATAATTACGGCTATGATGATGCGAAGTACATAGTCATTTGGGGCCACTTGCGGCAAGGCCAACAAGGCTGCTGTGCCCAGCCCATAAGCTATCAAGCGTTTCAGCTTAGAGATTTGTGGAATCATAACTGCTACACCTTCTCCGTGACTTGTCTGCCGAATATGCCCATAGGCCTTACAACGAGAACGACCATCACGATTGCGTAACTGACCGCATCCCGATACGCAGAGGAGATGAGACCGGAAATCAGGGCCTCTGCAACGCCAAGCAGTAGCCCACCTACGAGGGCTCCTCTAAGGCTTCCGATGCCACCGATGACACACGCCATCCAAGCCTTCATCGTCCCCAGAAAACCCATGCCGATCCAGACCGCGTAGTACATAGAAAACAGGATGCCACCGGCCACGCCCAGAAATCCGCCGGCGAAGTAGACAAACTGGATGACTCTGTTGACCTCAATACCCATCAGTTTGGACGCTGGTATGTCCTGCGCCACACTTCGGGTCGCTTTTCCAATCCTGGTCTTTCGGACAATCAAGGCGAATATGCCGGTGAGCGAAAGCGCAAGAGCCAAGATGATGAGCTGCAGGGAGTTGATCTCAATGTCACCCATCCGGATCATGGAAGTGGGGAAAAGATCTGGAAAAGGCATCGTCTCGGTGCCCCAGACGAGCTGCGCGACGTTGCGGAGTACCAAGGCCGCTCCCACGGCGCTGATCATGGGTACCACTCGAGGCGCGTTTCGTACGGGGCGATAGGCCACCCGTTCCACCAGCACGCCGATGAGACCTCCAACAATACACGCAAGCAAGACGGCTAAGATAATCGGCACGTGCTCCAAGAGCAGTGACAAGGCAATGAACGTGCCGAACATGTAGATATCTCCGTGTGCGAAGTTGATCAACTCAAGAATCCCGTACACCATGTTGTATCCCACAGCCACCAACGCATAGATACTGCCGGCGGCGAGGCCATTTAGTAGTTGCTTGAACAAGTAGTTCACGTCCATACTGTTTCTACCCCCATGTCTTGATTCCACATTCTGCTTGTCTGTAGAACCTCAGGCTCTGCGCTCGGGCTGTCCTCAGGCATTGCTGACTCCATTCTGTACCTCCGCCTTCAGATGTTGATGGGCGAAGTGTCTTGCCTTCACTGCTTGGCCTTCCTTGAAGCGATCAAGATGAAACGCTTCCGTCGGCAAAGACTGCTTACCATCCACGATCAGCTCTGACAGGAGCTGACCAATGATGGGCGTCAGCGCAAACCCATGTCCAGAGAAGCCACATGCTAAGATCAGTCCACCTACCTCCTCCACGGGTCCGAAGATGAAGTTGTCGTCAGGGCTGAAGGCAATGGTGCCCACCCAGGTTCGGATCATGTTAAGCCCTCGAAACTCGGGGACGATCTTGAGGATGTTCGTGACAGTGCGGACCATCTCCTCGTAGTTCGTCGCCTTGTTGTAGCCGGTGATGCCGCCTGGGGCGTTCGTGTTCCCGATGAAGACGTTTCCCCGCTCTGCCTGTCGACACACGGCAATACTGCTGATCAATAGGAACGGTGGGAGAATAGGGGGCATCGGTTCCGTAAGGATAAACTGATTAGGGCAGGGGGTGATTGGGATGTCGACTCCCGCCATGCGACCGATGTGGTCAGACCAGGGTCCGGCGGCATTCACCACTGTCCCTGTCACGATGTCACCCCGGCTGGTAACCACACCTCTTATCCGACCGCCCCTGATTTGGAGATCCACTATCTCGGTACCAAAGAGAAACCGGGCTCCTTCGCGTTTCGCGGCATCGTAGTACCCTTTGGCTACCAAGAAGGGATTGGCAATGAGATCGGTGGGACTGTGAAGGCCACCGCGCACGAAATCGGAGATGGCAGGTGCCATCTCCGCGATCTCGTCAGCGCTAAGCACAGCTTCCTCAATGCCGTACGCTGTGTCCCTCTCTACCAGATCCCGCTGCAGTGTCAGATCCTCCTCGTTCAACGCGACCCACAGGTAGCCATCCTCATCCATATCTAGGCAGCAGTCCAGCTCCTCCTCGAGGCTGTGCCAGCGATCCATGGCCGCCTGCATCAATGGGAGCTCGTTGATGTCGCGTCCGATCTGACGAATCCCACCCGGGTTCCTGCCCGAAGCCTCCTGCGCCAGGAAGCCCCGTTCGATGACCAGCGTGTCCACCCCCGCCTTCGCCAGCTCGTAGGCAGTCGACAATCCGGATGATCCGGCTCCCACAATGACCACATCCGCCTGTTTGGGTGTCATGCTTCCTCTGTTTCCTCCACGATATCCAGAGGGATAGGGCGCATCGGCGGGCGCTGGGTGTCAGGCCAGATCTCGGCGGCTTCCCTCTCTGTCTCCTGCGCAATGAGGCGTGCCACAAGATGGCTGCACGTCTTGCCCTGACACAGCCCCATACCGGCTCGTGTCTTTCGCTTCACCCAAGTGACGGTCTCGCAACCCTCCTCTATAGCCTGCAGGATCTCCTGTCTGGTAACTTCCTCGCAGCGACAGATGATGACTTCGTTCTCATCTTTACTGGACATCCGTTGCTCCTTGCACTCCAACAGCCTCTCTTGACATAATGTGCGAACCCGCTAGTCTGGTACCTAATCCAACCTGGCAAGCCGCTCAATCCCCCGTACCTCGTGCGCAAATTCCTTGGGCACGGCGACGCTGATAATGGCCGTGTGGTCAAATTTCTTTACCAGACGGACACTGGTGACCCGACCTTGACACACAACCTCACCAGCACGATTAGTGGCGCTCTGCTTGCTTCCCTCCTCCGGTAGAGGAAGGTACTCGTAGGGGAAGCTCACCAGAGACTCAGCGTCCGAATAGTGAAGATGAACCAAAAAGATGGCCTGACCGGGGCAAGCTGAGATGCAAAGACCACACCCTAAGCACGCGTCAGCGTCGAAGCGGGGTAAGCTTGTGATCGGCTCCCCCACCACAATAGCTCCTTGATGGCAAGCTGTCTCACATGGGTTGCAGGGAATCTCCTGCACACATTCAATGACCGCCACCGGCCCGGCTTCGAAATCGTCGGCGCAGGGGTAACCGGGCGAGGACTTCAGCTCCTCCTGGGATGGAATGCCGATCCGAGCTACACCCTTACTCATCACAATTGCTCACCCATCTCCCTAATCCTCTCTGAGTCTCAATCTCCATGCCTTCTTCGACCGGCGTCACACAGGTGCGAACGTTGGGTCTTCCGTCCACCGTCATCGCGCAGTCGGTGCAGCGCCCAATGGCACAGAAGACGCCCCGCGGCTCTTGGCGCTTGATCGTGTGACGCAGCACCTTGTATCCCGCAGCCATCAGCGCCGCCGCGATTGGCTCTCCTTCATAGGCCTGGATAGGGTGCCCATCAACCTCAATGGTCACCTTCTGACCAAGCTTGGCTTCGCCAAGAATCGGATGATGCAGAACTCGCATAGCTACTGGCTCCTAAAGGGCTAGACCTTGCGACCGCCTCCTGCTGTCGGAACGTCGTCTTGCTTCGGAGGCCGATTCGGTGGCTTTCTCAAATTCCCTGGCCCTCTGCAGTATCAGTATTTCACGCCTCAGTTGATTAAGGGCCCCCTCAATCTCCGCGAGCTCCTCCTCGTACAGAGCCTCGTATGAGTGGAGCTTATGCTCCAATAATCGGAACGTGAGATCGTCGATGTCCATTGATGTCCTTGATATCATTCGTGGAATCTCTTCCTTCGAGTTGGCGGGAAGAAACTATTAATTACATCCTCGCTGTTGGACGGGCATGTAGAGACGCATCCATGCGCAACCCACGGCGCAGAAAGATTTGTATCGGATATGGTAAACCCAGAGAAAAAATCACTTTGGAGCCATTTTGGCCAAGTTTTTGGGATGTTTTGCAGCCTTTTGGGCCCATTTTGCGCTCTTGGCGACAACTATGTAGTATTACATTGCTTGTTTCAATAAATTTAGGCTCTTTGGGATTTCGCCTAGTGGTCTCTCCCATAAATTCTTGGGGTAAAGACTTCCGAAGTCTTCTGACTCATTCTAAGAAGGCTTGCCTCTCTATCAGGCCAGAACGTCGTTTATCGATCCTAAGCACCTTCAAGACTTCGGAAGTCTAAATGAGCAATACTTCACCCACCTTCACTTTTGACTTCGAGTATGTCATAATAGATTCTCCACAAGAAACCAGTAGACAAAGGAGAATCTGTTATGCACGAACAATTATGTCGCAAATTAACA
>DAOTTX010000380.1:0-1712 GCA_034437515.1 Anaerolineae bacterium | reverse complement strand
CAACGTCGTTGGCTTCTCCAACGTCGGGACCGTCAACATCAAAACGATGCCGATGAACAACAACGGCGCGCCGGTCGCCAACGCCGACAGCTATACCACCGACCCGGGCGTGGAAATTCAGGTCATGGGTGGTCGTGGCTACCGCAGCAACGACGACAAAATCAAAGGCAACAAGCCCATCCTCTTCAACGACAAGGGCGTGGCGAACACCACCATTGGTGGCTCAACCTGGACCGCACCCCTCGCCCCCTTCGATGCCCACGAAAATCAGTTGTACATTGTCGAAGTGACCTCGTTGCCGATGTATGGGACGCTGAAAAACTGCAATACCACCCTGGGAACCTTTACCAAAGCCCACCTGGACGAGGTAGACACGGGTGGCAACATCCTGGGCTACACCGACGCGAAGGATGTCGTCGCCAGCGCAGCAAACCCGTGGTTCTCGGATGGCTGTTTCATTTACCAGCCAAGCGCCGACGCCCCGGGCCAGACCGACACCTTTACCTATCGCTTCCGCCACATGCAGCACACCCTGGCCGATCCGACTGGCGCGACCACGGGCTACAGTGTCTTTGCCCAGGGCCAGTACAACACCGACAAACTGCTGGATGCCCCCGAGTCCTGGATGGACTGGGACACTCACAATACGAATGATGTGAGCGAGCCAGACCGCGACATGCGCGACTTCTACTCCAACGAAGGTACCGTCTCGGTTACCGTCAATGCGCTCTCCACCACCTCCTACGTAGCCGAAGACGACGAATACGGCAAAGACCCCGACAACTACGCGCTGGTCTACCAGGATGTTGGGCTGACCTTGCCGGCGCCAGACCCCGACGGTGATGGCCGCCTGAAGGCCCACCCGACCTTGCTGGACAACGACACCCCGTCGAGCAACGCCGTCTCGATGCAGTTGAAAGAGCGCCCCCAGGAAGGTATTTTGAGCCAGCTCAGTAACCAGGGTACCTTCATCTATACGCCGTTCCGTGGCGTGGTCGGTGTCGAAGACACCTTCCGGTATCGCTTCGAACAGCAAGCCGGCTACTCCACCCCAGAAGAAGGCGCCCTCGTCACCATCAAGATCAGCGCCTTTGACCAGGCTCCGTACGCGGGCAACGACACCTATCAGATTGACTCCAATAGCAAAGTTGACGCCAAGGAAACCCCGACCGGCGTCCAGCAGAAAGCGCTGCTGGACAACGACACGGGCGCCCCGCAGATTGATGGGGTCCAGTACACCCGCCGCGCCTTCTACGACGAACTCTACGCCCCACGCTTTGGCTCGCTGACCAGCAACAACGACAAGGGCGAATTTAGCTACACCCCGAACAAGGGCTACCGTGGCAACGAAACCTGGTACTACTGGATTGAGATTCAGGACCCCAACGACGCCACCAAGAAGTTCTACTCCAACCGCGCCGTAGTCAGCATTGACGTGGGCAACCAGCCCCCGGTCGCCGAAGACATCAGCTACACCTACATCAACAACGAAGGCGGCAAGATGAACACCAATCCGGAAACCGCCGATGAAGGCGTAACAACCGAAAGCATCCTGGAACGCCTGGGTGTGGACGCCTTGAACGCGGGCGACAACTCCATCGTCAAGGGCCGGCTGCAAGTGGGCGAAACCTACCCGGTGGAAGGCAACACCTACCTGGGTGGTATGGTTGAGATTGACCGCTATGGCGACTTCATCTACGAACCGCCAGCGG
>DAOTTX010000379.1:0-7926 GCA_034437515.1 Anaerolineae bacterium | reverse complement strand
GAGAGGGACTTGAGAACGATTTTCTCCCCTTCTCCCAGCGAAGCGTTGGGGAGAAGGGGTCGGGGGATGAGGGCCAAAAATTACCGAAATAATACTTCTCAAACGGCTTCTTAGAGCGTTACGGCGAGAGTATGCCCAGGTCTTCGGTATCGTCGGTGTTCGTCCCCGGATGCGGCGTGACCTGTACCGGCGGCGCGGTGGGCATATCTGGCCCGCCTACCGCTGGTTGTGATGGCGTCGGTGTGCCGATGATGCCAGCGTCTTCTACGGTGGTACTGTTCTGTTGATTACCACCCTCATCTGCGGCGATGGCGGCGGCACGATAGGCGCTGACGCTGCCGTCAAATGTGTAGGCCGGGATGTCGTTCTGCTGCATGAGTTGGTAGGCGGTCGCGTTGTTCTCTTGTGGTGTGCGGTCGCCTTCATACAGCAGCGGGCGCACCTGCGCATCGAGGAAGGGAATGCCACCATCTACCACGATGCCGGTCGTCACCGGGCGGTTCGCTTCAGGGATCGGCTCATCAAAGTAGTTGTAGCCGAGGCCCGCCGTGCGAGAATACCCAGACCAGGGTTGTTGGCAATAATCACAGCCTTCGACCGCCAGCAGATTCGGCGCGTTGCCTTCCAGCACATCGCCGACCATCTCAGCGGCCTCACCGAAATCGTTCGGTAGGTTGTGCAGCGCGAACGCCAGTGGTTCCAGTTGTAGGCGCAGGTTCTGCGCGACATCGTGCAGTTGTGTTTCCTGCAAGGGGATGACGGCGCGGACATCCAACGAAACCGGCAGCGGTTGATCGACCGGCACCATTAAGTCTAGCTCGACGGGTAGGTCTAACCCGGCGGGGAGCTGCAAGTTGACCGTCACCGGGCCGCCGAGGATGTCTACCCCTTGCCGGAAGATAGTCGCGTTGACCGACAATGGAACCGGCCCGGTCAAGGTGACGGTCGTATTTTGTTGCAATGGAATATCCAGCACGACGGGAATCTCATCACGTACCGGGATCGTCCAGTCTATCGTGGCGTCGTCCAGGCCGACGAAGCTGCTGTGCAACCCGCTGACAAGCGGCTGCGCGACCTCATTTTTGATCTGAAAGATGAACACGACCAGCAGCAAGACGACGACCACCAGCACAACATTCACAATAAAAGAGAAAATCACCATAAAGCGCCAGAAAAATCGCCCGAAGGCCCTCAGTGCGCGCATAACGCCCCCTGTTGCAAAAACGGATTCTAAATTTGATCATACATCCGACAGTGCGTGTCGGCAAATGTATTGTCGCACAGAGTTGCTGAATTTCGCACAAAATTAAACGAGATGGGATATCCCATCTCGTTTTATGGTCAGTTTTCGCTATTCCTTAGAGGCCAGCAGCCCGGCGCAGCACATCGGCTTTGTCGGTCTGCTCCCACGGGACGTCGATGTCTTCGCGCCCGAAGTGACCATAAGCCGCAACCTGTTTGTAAATCGGGCGGCGCAGGTCGAGGTCGCGGATGATCGCCGCCGGACGCATATCAAAATGTTGCGCGATCAGTTGGGTGATTTGCTCATCCGGGATGGCACTCGTGCCGAAGGTTTCCACCGCCAGCGAGGTCGGCTGTGCGACACCAATCGCGTAGGACACTTGCAGCTCGAAGCGTTCTGCCAGCCCTGCCGCGACCACGTTTTTAGCGATGTAACGGGTCATATAAGCCGCGCTGCGGTCAACTTTGGTGGCGTCCTTGCCGGAGAACGCCCCGCCGCCGTGCCGCGCCACACCGCCGTAAGTATCCACGATGATCTTACGCCCGGTCAGGCCAGCATCCCCCAACGGGCCGCCGGTGACGAAACGCCCGGTCGGGTTGATGAAAATGCGCGTGTCCTTGTCGATTAATTCTGACGGGACGACCTGCTTAATCACCTTTTCGATCACCTGGGTGCGGATCTCTTCCTGGGTGATGTCCGGGGCGTGCTGGGTGGAAATCACGATGGTATCCACACGCTGGGGCTTGCCATGCGCGTATTCCACCGTGACCTGGCTCTTGGCGTCAGGGCGCAACCAGGCGAGTTCTTTGCTCTTGCGCGCTTCGGCGAGGCGGCGCACCAACTTATGCGAGAGTGACACCGTCAGCGGCATCAGTTCCGGCGTTTCGTTGCAAGCAAAGCCGATCATCATGCCCTGGTCACCCGCGCCGATGGCGTCGATTTCGGCTTCGGTCATGCTGCCTTCACGCGCTTCGAGGGCTTTATCTACACCCTGGGCGATGTCTGCGGATTGCTCTTTGATGGAGACGATCACCCCGCATGTTTCCGCATCAAAGCCGAACTTGCCGCGTGTATAGCCGATGTCGCGCACGGTGGTGCGTACCAGCTTTTCAATATCGACGTAGGCGCTGGTGCTGATCTCACCGAAGACCAGCACGAGGCCGGTGGTGGTTGAGGTCTCACAGGCGACACGGGCGTTCGGGTCTTGTTCCAGGATGGCATCGAGGATGGCGTCGGAAATCTGGTCACACATCTTATCGGGGTGGCCTTCGGAAACGGATTCCGAGGTGAAAAAATAACTCGGTGCGGACATAAACGTGGAACCGGCGACGCGGCTCACCTGTTGAGTGTCACTCATGGGTATCTCCTCCGTATTTGGTCGCGTTGTAATTAAAAACACCTCTTGGCAAGTCTTCCAAAGAGGCGCGTCCATACATCGTTATGATGGGGGTTTCGCGCATCTCCCAGTGGATGTGCCACTGTTGGAATTAGCACCATACCGACGCTTCGGTGGTTGCCGCGGTTTCTCAGGGCCAAATCCCTCAACCGCTCTTGATGGGCGTTTATTGTCGCAGCAATATAGCACAGAATACAGCGGGAATCAACAACGAAACGATCAAAGTTTGTGCTGACCGCCTCGCGTCGTGGTTGTTTAAGCGTTGGGATTACGTATCGTCAGCAGAGACATGACTTCGCGGCGTAGTTCCGGGTTATGGCGAAACACCCCGCGTGCGGTGGTCGTGGTTGTGTTGGATTCATGCAGTTTGACGCCGCGCGACGACATGCAACCGTGCGTGACATTATACAGGATGACCATGACCCCCTCCGGCTTGATTAACTCCATGAGCGTCTCGGCGGTCTGTTGCCCGATGCGCTCTTGCAATTGGAAGCGCCGGGCGTAGATTTCCAGAATGCGACCGAGCTTTGAGAGGCCGAGCAAGTCCTTATTCGGCACGTAAGCAATCGCGGCGTAGCCTTCGATGGGCGCGAGGTGATGGCTGCACAGGCTGTGGAAGCGCATATCTTTCACGACCACCAGATCACCAGATTGATTGGTGTTGGGAAAGGTGGTAATCTCTTCTTTGGGGTCACGCCCGTAACCGCTCACCCAATAGTCGAGGTAGGCTTTGGCGACCCGGCGTGGTGTTTCGGTATAGTTGGGGTCATCCCAATTGACGTTAAATGTATCGAGCAGGTTGTAAATGGCATCTTCTACTGCCTGGTACTGCTCGTCTGATTTTGTGAGGACTTCGGTTTGTTCGTAGGTTGCCGTTTGACCGACCGACCCAAGTTCATCTTCATCTTCATCAAGTTGTGTTGCTGGAATTACGCTAAGCCGATAGGTTTTTCCGTTGCCGTTATTTCCGTTAAGGTTACCAAATTCATTCTGCTGCATGTTTACGATCGTCGCGTACGGTGACCCCCGGTAAGTCAGTGGGGATGGTGGTACGCCTCTCCCTTCAATGTTGTGAACAGTCGTTGGGCGACCTCTATATCAACAGTTTCGTCCCGTTATTCTATTGACGAATTGTGAACGAGAGGGATTACCCGGTCATTCATAAAAAATCTGTTGGAAACGAATAGGTTACTTAGCTTACAAATTGATTATATGGGAGTATTGCATTAAGAGACGTTTTATCTAACATTGTGCTCATTAAGTGTTTAATAGGGGCTAAATTTGCGGAAACTTGCTGAGTAGCTCTATAGTAACCGGTGACTCTGGAACCCTTTTGAGGCAAACGATGACTGATATTATCGAGATTGACAACCTGCGGCTGCGCTGTATGATCGGCTTCAGTCCGCACGAATTAAAAGACAAACAGGATGTGGTGATTAGCTTGCGGATCTACACGGATATGCGTGCTGCCGGTGAAAGCGACGACCCCGACGACGCCTTCAACTATCGCACGGTGACCAAAGCCGTCATCAAGCATGTGGAGGCGTCGAGTTATAAACTGCTGGAGGCACTGGCGGAATCCATAGCACGGATTTGTGTGCAGCATGGGGTGGAGCGCGTACAGGTGCGCGTCCATAAGCCACATGCGCTGCGATTTTCTGATACGGTAGGGGTAGTCATCGAGCGAACGGAAGAAGATTATGAAGACTGACACCCTACCGCGCATATTTATCTCGGTCAGTTCTAACATTGAGCCGGAAAAGAACCTGCCGGAAGCGATCAAGCGCATCCACAAGCACTGCACGGTCAAGCAGATCTCGTCCGTGTATCAATCACCGGCCTTCGGCTACGAAGATCAGCCGGATTTTTGGGATACGGTGCTGGAAATCGCCACGCCCATGCTGCCGCAGATGTTCAAAGAGACGGTCATCGACGAGATCGAGAAAGAACTTGGACGCGACCGCGCCAACCAGGAGAACAAATACGGCCCCCTGACGATGGATATGGACATCCTCATGTGGGGTGATGTGGCTTTCCACTACGGCAAAAAGCCCTGGCGCGTACCGGATGCCAACATCGTCAAATACGCGGCGATTGCCGTCCCCATGGCGGAGGTCGCGCCGGATGTCATCCACCCGGATGAGAAGGTGCCGTTGAAAGAGATCGCTGCGCGGCTGGATGCGAGTAAGCTCAAGCGTGTTGACCTGGATCTCGAATAAGACAAACGCTGCACGCGCTTTCCCGCAGCTTGTGACGCTGGTCACGACTGCCGCGTTAGTGTTGGGTACCTACGAATTTTATCTGCGTGATGCCCGGCTGGCGCACGCCGTCGCCGGGATGCTGGCGACACTGGCGCTTGTGCTGGGTGTGCGGTTGCATAGTGGTCAGTATGTCGCATATCGACCGCCGTATTGGTGGGGGATTGCCAGCGGGTTGATGTATCTCAGCGCCTCGAACTTTCGCATCGGTGATTACTGGACGGACGGCCTGCCTTATCTCATTGTGGGGACGGCTGCCGTTGGTGCGGCGTTGTGGTTTAGCGATACCACCGATCATACACGCTGGGGCGATGAAGCCGCGCCCATGCTGCCGGTGCGGTTTCGTTGGGTGCCGTTTTTGTTCGGTCTGGTCTGTTTGTTGCTGCTCACCGAGATCAATGCGGTGGTGTTCGGCGTCCCGGTGTTGCTGGGTGCGTCCACGCACCTGCAATTTGCGCTGTTTGTCGCCGGGGTCGCCGGGGTGGGTGTCGGCGCATCCGGCCTGGGCTGGCGTGATTTGCGCTTGCCGCGCCTGAATAGCACACTGCTGACCATACTGTTAATTACGCTGTTGGGGGCGTTCTTACGCGGCTGGCAACTGGAAACGGCGATTCACCGCTTTGTCGATGAAATGAACTTTGGTCAGGCGGCCTGGGCGCTGCGTCCGCCGCTTTCGCAGAACCCGCAGCTCCTCACTCCGTTTAGCACGATAGCGGCCTTCCCCTGGTTGTATCCGTATTGGCAGGCGTGGGGCATTGACCTGTTCGGCTACACGTTAACCGCGCTGCGCTACATCAGTGCGATCTTCGGCGTGCTGACCATCCCGGCGGTGTATCTGCTGGCACGGACGTTGTTCACACCGCGTGTGGGTGTCATCGCCGCGCTGCTGATCGCCACGTTCCCGCCACACCTGCACTTCAGCCGGTTGGGGATTAACAACGTCGCTGATCCGCTGTTTGGGGTGCTAATGCTGGCGTTCCTGACGCGGGGCTTGCAGCGCCATCGTCAAATTGATTTTGCGTTGGCAGGGGTGGCGCTCGGCCTGACGCAGTATTTCTACGAAGGGGGGCGGGTGATCTTCCCGGCGTTGGCGCTGGTGTGGGTCGGCGCGTTGGTGATCTCTCGCGGTGTACAGATCAACCGGGCGGTGCTGCTGCGGTTAGGCTTGACCGCGCTGGTCGGTGTACTGATCGCCGCGCCGTTTTATCTCGCGTTGTTGGGAAATAACCTCTCGTTGTTCCCGCGTTTCGATACCGCCGGGTTGGGCGGGTCGTATTACGAACTGCTGACGACCTTTGAGCGTGAACAGACCCTCGAAGAACAGATCACGCGCCCGTTGCTGATGTACGTGCGCCAGCCGGATTTAAGTGAGTTCTACGGGGGACGTGAGCCGCTGTTGCTGCTCGCTGTGATGCCATTTTTCTTCCTCGGTCTGGCGTATAGTCTGTGGCGCTTGCCCCGGCAGGGGACGTTATTATTGCTCGGCTGGGTGGCCTCGGTCGCGCTGGGCGGGATGCTGCTGGCGGAAGGCGGGCATACAGCGCGGTTTGTGGTCGCGTTCCCGGCGTTGATGATCTTCGTCGCCTTCACGCTGGATGTGCTGCTGCGTTGGTGGTGGGTGCTGCCGGTGGTCGGCGGGGGTGTGCTAGGGTTCGTACAAGCGGATTACTATTTTAACGACCACATCCCGTTTTATAACGAGCAGACGCGCCAGTTCCTCGACGTGCAAGATGCCATGTTCCGCACCCGTGATCTACCGGCGGACTCGGTCGCGTGTTTCGTCACCGATGACCCGCTGGATAGCATCCTCATCACCAACATGCGAGATTATCTCGCGCCGCAGGTTCAAGTGTGCTATCTGACCGTTGAAACGCTGGTGCAGGCTTACCGCGACGACTACGACGACCGCCCGGTCGTGGTCTTTTTCGTCCCGCCGGAGGACGACCAGACGCAGCAACTCATCACGAATTATTTCGGCGATGCCATGCAAGGGCCGCAGACCAGCCCCTATGCTGATGTGCCCGCGGATCGGCAGTACTGGCGTTACGTCATCACAAACCGCCCTACCGGAAACTAGCGGATGCGGTACAATTACGCCGTTTTTGACGAGGAGATGACACTTTGAACCTGACCGAATATCTACGCATTTTGGCACGGCGCGGTTGGATTATGCTGCTGCTGGCGGTCATCGCCGGGGGGGTGGCGTTTTTCCTGGCCCGCCAACAAGACCCGGTCTACCAGGCGACGCAGCGCGTAGTGATTCAACCTTCGCGTCCTGATCTGGGTCTTTCCGAGGCCAGCCGGTCGCTGTTGAATCCGCTGGTGCAGGTCATCGACAGTGAAACTGTCGCCGGTGAGATTATCGAGGACTTGAGCCTGGATATGACGCCGGGGCAACTCAAAAGCAACGTAACGATCACTGCCGATCAATTCCGCTTCTTCATCCAGATCGACGTACAGAGCGGCAACCCGCAAGAAGCCTTCACGGTCGCACGGGCCTGGGGGCAGGCACTTCAGGATTACCGTATCCAACAAAACGCGGATGCCCGCCGTGAAGATCGCGTGTTCGCTGTCATGCCGGATTTGCCGGCGGTGGGGCAGATCGCACCCAGGCCGCGTATTCTCGGCATCGCCGGGGGCTTGCTTGGCTTGCTGGTCGGCGGGGTGATCGTGTTCGTGCTGGAATACATAGAGAGCAGTGTGGTGCGCCGCCGTGACGAGCTAGAGATCGCGCTTGAGGTGCCGGTGCTGGCGGCGATCCCTGGGTTTGATGGGTAGCTTCAGTCATTAGGCGAGGGTTGTTGTGCTTTATGCCACCCCCTCCGTCTCGACTACGTCGAGCCACCTCCCCCGAATTCGGGGGAGGTCAAAGCGTGGCGTATGTAAATAGGTTGAGATCGGACGATACTACTGAGAATGAGTAACTACTCAGGTAGGGTATCACAGGGTAGTTGTGATGACCTTAGTGAACATTTATGGACTTTCATGGCACAAATCACAATATAGTTGTGAATGTGTGTAATAAATTG
>DAOTTX010000378.1:0-19759 GCA_034437515.1 Anaerolineae bacterium | reverse complement strand
CTTCTAACAGGTACTACTCACGACAAATCCAAAAGCTTTCATCCCAGTGAGGTCGCGCACGCTATTTCGCGCTGCGAACCTTTCGATTTCGTTCGTCCTGAAGCCCACCCGATTGACGAGGCATCTGCTGAAGATGACTCCGAAAGTTAGGTGTGGCTTCTTTTCATTCATAAGGAGTATCACAGTGGCAAAGCGTAGGAACACTCAGCAGGCAGCAGTATCCACCACAGACCGGAGCGGCATCCTCACCGTCGGACTGGACATCGGTTACGGTGTCACCAAAGTTGTGACGGGGGCTGGCGCTGTCGCCTTTCCATCGGTCGCGGGTCATGCCCGCGAGATCAAGTTCAACCGCGAGGCGCTGGCGGCGAAATACCCTGGCGACCTACTGACCGACGAGGACGGCTCAACCTGGTTCGTCGGTGATCTGGCGCTGGCGCAGCTTCCGCCCGGCGAACTGCTCCGGTTACGCGGGCGTACCGCCAACGAACGCACGATGGGTAACGCCTTCCGTCTGCGGCTGGCGAAAGCGGCGATTGGCAAGCTGGTGCAGGGGGTGTGGGGACGGGATGTCGTGCATCTCAGAATCTCGTCCGGCCTTCCGGTGGATCACATGCGCGATGCCGCCGAACTGAAAGAAGCCCTGCTCGGTCAGCACCTGATCCAGACGGATAGCTGCGAGGTCATCGCCAACGTGACCGAGGTGATGGTCATGCCGCAACCCTATGGCAGTGCCTATGCCATGATGCTCACGCCCACCGGCGAGATCAACGTTTACCACACCTACATGCGCACTGGGGTCGTGGATGTCGGCACTTATACCGTAGACATCATCCTGGATGATGATGGCGATTACGTGGATGCCGAGAGCGGCAGTATCGAGAGTGGGGTCTACACGGCACAAGAGCGCATCGCCGAGATGCTGGAACGGGATTACCGCGAGAAGATGCCGCACCGGATCATCGAGCAGGTTCTCCGCACCGGGATATTCACCGCCAGCGGCAAGCCGGTGGATTATTCCGAAGAGGTGGAAGAGGCGCTCACGCCCTTACGTAGTGCGACTGTCAACCTACTCAGCGAGAAGTGGCAGCGTGGCACAACTGTCGATGTGATTTACCTGTCAGGTGGTGGCGCGGAGCTGGTGTATGAGCAGGTGGTTGAAGCTTATCCACAGACCAGGCTGGTGCCGGACGCGCAAATGGCGAATGCAAGAGGTTATCTGCATTACGCCCACTTCGCCGCCCGCAAGGAATAGCTGAAACAGGGGTCTGACCGGTCTGCCTAACCGGTTGTACGGGTAAGACCCCTTCAAAGGAGAGGAACATGGGAAAACACAAAAAGCAAAAGCGCCGTTACCGGATGATCACCTTCAAGGCGTTCGAGGACAGCGATGCCGACATCCTGGACTGGTGGGACGGCATCGAGGAAGGCGAACGCACGAAGGAAAACAGCGTCAACGCCACCGGGTAGTACTGACGCAAGTTGTAGATCAACTGGTTACAGAGCCGACGCTGCTCCGCCAGTGCCCGATCGTAAGCGCGAACGAGTTGTCTGAGGTGGGTCACAATCTGACTCTGACGACTGTACGGGCGGCAATCTGGATCTTGCAGACGCAACAAGTAGGCCAACAAAAAGGCATCCCCTTTGTCATCCTTGACGCGGGTCGGGCGGCGATGTGCCAGGACGTGCGGTGGCGTGATGTAGAGATCGGCTCCCTGCTGAACCAGCCAGTCCACCAACAGCCCATCCGAGCGTTCGATATTGATACGGATGTCCGGCAGGGTCTTGAGCAGCTCGTAGAGTTTGCTGAAGCCAGCCATATCATGCGTAATCTCGAACTGGCTGAGGACACGCCCGTCGTCGGCCATGAGGCACAGATCATGTTTTTCAGTCGCCCAGTCGATGCCCAAGTAATGCATGAGAACTCCTCCTTGCTTGAGTGGTGGTTACGGTCACGCAAGACATGGACTGGCCGTTCGCTTGCTAAGGCGCTCATGGCGCGACGTTTTTACGACAGCCGCCACATCACAACATCGGGGGACGGTCTCCCACGGTCCTCAAGGGACGGCAAGCTAAGGGTCCTCTCCGATGCTGGCAGCGTGTCCCGAAAGTGTAGTACGAGACGAGTCGCTGCCACAGTGACCGACATAGGGGATGTGCGACCGTACACTAATCTTGAGGCTAGGGCATCACACAGTGGGTGCGCTAGCGGTGATGTCATACATCGCCCTTGTGCCTCAAGATTAGCAAGCGAGCTAAATACGCTCGCCCCTCATGCGCCGGGGAGGCTGGTGCAGCCCGCGCTGCGACCTGCACCGGTGTGGCGGTGCGCTGCCCCGGCCACACCGCTCGGCATGGCGAACCACGCCGAACGAGCGCACACCCTGCCGTTGTGCGCGGCAAAGCCGCATCACATGCGTTTCGCGCCTTTGCCGTCGGGCGAGTAATCGTCCGACGGCGGAACCAACCAACGAAAGACGAGGAGTTGAACTGTGAATCACCGTGAAACCGTTAGCGCCATCCACCAGCGCCTGCCGCATCTGAAGCGGCGCGAGGTGGCTGAGGTACTCGAAGTCCTGGCGGAACTGTGGCTGGAAGCACTGGCACAGCCCGGTGGGATCGTGATTGTCGCCGATCTGGGCAAGCTCTCTGCCGAGGTGCAGAGCCTGCGCAGTGCCGGAGCGATCCGCCAGCGGCTTGAAGCGACGCATGGCAAAGCCGCGCCGCAGATGCTGAAGCGGGTCTATGTGCGCTTCCGTCCAACGGCGAAACTGCGTCAGGCGATCCAGACTACCCATATAGAGGAAGGAACGAATGAATGACGAAGAAGAAACCCAATCCCTACAGCGAGCGTATGACGGTGAACCTGACCCCGGATCAGATGCGCCGGCTGGAAGAACTGCGCCGCGTTCGTGCCCGTGTCGGGACGTTCGTTAGCAAAAACGACCTGCTGCGTGACGCACTCAACTACTATTTGGCCGCCCAGGAAGACCTGCCGGGGTCGCGCCGGGCAATAGCGAAAGGCATCGAGAGCAAGGTGGACGCACTGGATGCGAAGGTTGAGGCGCTGACTGCGCAGTTCACCGACTTCGTGAACAGCGTCCGACGGCGACGTGAGGGGTAGCACATGGATCGCAAGCAGATGTGTGTTGCCAATGTGCAGTACAAGAAGCCCTCAGCCGATGGCGCGAAGCAGTCGAAGAACCTGCTGCGCTACCTGACCTACCGCGAGAGCCGCACGGAGAAGGCGCAGTTCGTCGTTGGGCGTGAGCGCTGGGTCGATCGTGGCATGGGTGGCTCGGTCGCTGAGATCGCCCAACGCTGTGACGACCTGAAGAGTCAGCATGTGCTGACCTTCTCGCTGGTGGTCAACCCGAACCCGGACTTAATCGGCATGGTCGCGCCGGATGAGCGCGAGCGCTTCGTGCGCGAACTGACCGAGCGGGTGGTGGATGACTTCTTCGAGGCGCGTGGGCTGGATACCGGCTGTGAGTTCAGCTACGTGACGCATCACCGCCAGACGGACGACCCGAAAGCGCCGGGACAGCATAACCCTCACACTCATGTGGTGCTACCGGGCACGGTCTACGAAGAGGAGCATGGCGGTCGTGTGCCGCTCTTTTTCAGCCGCAACCAGAAGGTGAATCACATCGAGTTGCTGCACACCGTGACCGAGCAGGCAATGATGGAACAGATGGCGCGTTACGTCGGGCCGGAGTGGGAGCAGCGTCACGACGACCTGGCCGCCATCCGTGAACGCCAGCGTGAGGTCGTGACAGCAGAGGTACACGGCTACGAGCAGGACGGGGATGATCCGGAACTCGAATGGGCGGTGTGGTGTGGCGTGCGCCGGACGGACGAGCGCACGACAGCCGTGGGCTACTACCGCCACTATGCTGCGCCAACCGAAGACGACCCCGAAGCGGTGCAGCTTGAATTCCGTCCGCTGCTGGCAGGGCTGACGCACGAGGAAACCGAACTGCTCGCCCGTGCTTTCGCGGTGGAGATGAACAGCGATATGAGGAATCTCAGGCACTTAGCCGAGTGGATAAAGGGGATGAGCGCGACCGAACGACACACGCTCATCGAGGAACTGCGGCGCGATGACTGTCAGCGATCCGCGCCAGATATTGACTTTTAACCGACAGCATACAGGGGCGAGGAGCGCATCGTCGCCAAACGGAAAGCGCTCCAAGCCCCTGTATACCAAGTAAAGGAATACAGAGAGTATGACACACAACGATGTCCACGACAAGACGGACACGCTGAAAGTTTCACGCGCCACGCGCAAGGATTTCCTGCGGGCGCTTTATGGGGATGCACCAGATGACCTGTATCTCGAACTGCGCTGCATCCATCCAGTAACGGGCGAGGTGCGGACGCTGTGGGGGCGCCTGGGCGATAAGCGCGGGCTTGGCTCTGCTTTGAAGCAGGCGGATAAGCTTAATGGCGAGGGCTATGGCGTTTACTTTGCGCCCTGCCTGCGCCGCGAGAAGAAGGGCAACGCCGACGCTGCTACATGGGTTCCGGCGCTGTGGATCGACATCGACAGCACCGACGGACGCGATCTGGAGAAGCTGAAAGCGTTTAACCTCATACCATCGTTTATTGCTTCCAGCGGCGGCGGCTGGCACGCTTACTGGCTGCTGGATGCGCCGTTCCTGCTGGAAACCAACGCGGATAAGCAGAAGGTCGCCGCCATCCTGTGCGGGTTGTTTACGGCGCTGGGTGGCGATCCGGGTTATGTGAAGTCGGTTGCCTCGGTGATGCGGCTACCGGATTCAGTGAATACCAAACCGGAGCGCGGAGGTGTGGCAGTGGAGATCATCGAGAGCGATCCGGAACGGCGCTATGCCCTGAACGATTTCACCTGGCTGGAAACCGACCTACATGAAGAGCGTATCGGAAATATGCTTGTGGTAACGCTAAATGGCAATGGACATTATCCGCTGCCGCCGCGCACCGAGAGCTATCTGGCATCCGGTGCGGCTCATGGCAATCGCAACCATGAATTGTTCGCCGCTGCCTGCCAGTTACGCGATGCAGGTTACAGCCACTCTGATGCCGAGTGCGAACTCATTTCACGCTATGTCGCTGACGAGGATGGCAGTGAGAATCCCACAGTCAGGGAGAAGGAAGCCAGAGCGACCGTCGCCAGTGCTTACAAACAGGCACCACGGGAACCCATTGCCGCACCGCGCCAGCAGGCACGCCAGCAAGTTGATAACCTGGTCAGCCGCTACCGCCGTGATGCCGCTGAGCCAGAGCGTCCGACGGTTGAGCAGGTTCGGGAGACTGTACAAGCCTGCGCCGCACTCGATCCGCTGGAGTGGGCGCAGGAGCGCAAGCGGCTGAAGGCGGTCTGCGGTGATACCTTCCGCGTGGAAGACCTCAACAGCATGTACAAGCAGGCGCGGCGTGAGCTGGAACGCAGCCAGAAGCCGGAGCTGTCCAATGCCCCGCGATACGTTGAAACTGAAGGCGGCATGATCTTTGAGAAGATCACTGAGCGCGGCACCACTCGCCAGACCGTCGCCGAGTGGCATGGGCGGGTCGTCGAATGGGTGACGCAGGTGAATGATGATGGGCAGGCCGAACATATGATGCGTCTGCACCTGCGCCACGATGCCCACACGACAACACTAGATGTGCCGAGTGAACTCTTCGGTGATCCCAACGCCTTGCAGCGCTTTATTGCCCAGAAAGCCGGAGCGATCTACACCGCCTGCGCCGGGATGCACCGCCATCTGCCCAATGCCATCCTCAAGCTGTCCGGGACATTCCCGACCCGCCAGACCTACCGCTTCATGGGCTGGACACAGATCGAGGGCAAGTGGGTCTATGTTTCACCGTTGATGAGCATCAGCGCGGCAGGGGTGCTGGCTGAACCGCACGAGGTCGAACTGGAAAGCCGCCTGCGGGATTATCATCTGACCGAATCCGCCTGGACGGACAGCCTGAGTGCTTTCAGCGCTGCCATCCGGGTGATGCCTGCCAACCTCGCACCAACGCTGATTGCTTTCACCCTGCTGCCGCTCATTCAGCGTTTCCTACCCGCCGCGACCGCCAAGCCAGCCATTCACCTTTCTGGCACAACCGGCAGCGGCAAGAGCGAGATCACGGCGGTGATGGCGAGCTTCTATGGCGACTTTGCGCGCGACTCGCCGCCTGCCCAGTGGGGTGATACCGTCAACACGGTGGAGGCGCTGGGTTACTCGCTGGCGGACGCGCTCTACTGGGTCGATGATTACAAAACCATCTACGCCGATACGCGCACCTTCTCACGGCTGATGCAGAGTTATTCGCGCAGTATGGGGCGCGGACGGCTGACCCGCGAGGCGAAGCTGCGACAGGAACGCCCCTGTCGCGGCCATCTGCTCAGCACCGGTGAGACCACGCTGGAAGGCGAAGCCTCGGTGCTGTCGCGGATGTTGGTGCTGGATATTGCCCCCTGGAAAGGGCGTGATCCGGGCGGGCTGGCGCTCAAACAGGCGGAGGCACTGCGTCAGCATCTGCCGGGATTTACCGTTCAGTTTATCCAGTGGCTTGCCCGACAGGCCGATGACAAGGGCTTCGCCCGACGACTGGCCGATAAGCTGGTCGCCAACACCGATGATTACGAAGCCTATCTGAACACCACGCTCGGCAGCCTGGCGCATACCGGACGCATGGAGCGCAACTGGGGACTGCTGTTGACTGTCTATCAACTGCTTGGCGAATTTCTAGCGGAACGCGGTGCAGCGGATGTGCTGCCCACCTGGCAGGATGCCATCCTGGAGACGGTTCGGTTCGTCCAGCAGGAGCGTGCAGGCGATGCTTTCATCCAGGCGCTGGATCAGCTGCTTGCCAGCGGCGAAGCTGACATCACCGCGTCACGACATCCGGTTGATCCCAAGTCCGGCGTGACCGTCGTCGGTTACGAGGATGAGCATTTTGTGTATCTGCTCCCGGAGATTGCCTACCGCGAGGTGATGCGTATCCATCCGCTGAAGTTCTCGACCAGTGCGATTGGCAGTCAGCTTAAGGAAGATGGCTGGCTGATACCGGGCAGCAGCGACAGCCACCTGACGATGCAGATTCGCGTCCGAGGGCGACGTGTGCGTGTGTGGCGCTTAAAAGTCGAACTCTTTCGCGGTGACAACGGTGACTCCGGTGACGCAGCCGATGGAGACGACGAAACCACCACAGGGAGTGAGTGATTCTGTACGGAGACAGCGGTGACTTCGGTGACACGCTCTCGTCTTTGAGGGTATCTGTCTCCGCTGTCACCGCTGGCACATCTCTATGTGTGTTTGAGCCGCAAAATGCTGCAAAAAACAGGGTGGGGGTATCAACACCGTTTCAACAGTGATTCCACGACCGGAGACAGCGGTGACTTCGGTGACGCTCTAAGCCTCAACACAGCAAAAGGTACAACGTGACGAAATCAGAAGGAGCAAATGGGACGCAAGAGCCAATACATCGAAGACTACAAACTCGATGCGGTGGCTAAAGCGGAAGTCACCGATACGACCATCCTGTTTTGAAGCGATTACCCTGAAAATTTCAGCGAATTCGTTGACATACTGTGTATTTAAATGATAATCTTTTATGTGTCAGTTGTTGCTGACTTTGTACATAATGTTCTTTCAGGAGGAAACAGAGATGAGCAAGGAACAAATCATTCGTGCGTGGACAGACGAAGCGTATCGTGCGAGCCTGACCGACGCTCAATTGGCTGGCCTTCCGGAAAACCCGGTCGGTTTGGTGGAATTGACGGAAGAAGAGTTAGATAATGTTAGTGGCGGCAACTCAATTTTCGCATTGACGTGTGGTGGTACTTGTTCAAGCTTTCTTAGCATCTGTAGCGCATATGGTTGCACCCAGAGTGGTTGGTGGGGTACCTGCTAATTGAACTTAGTTTTAGCTAGATGATAGGTCTTCACGATACGGCCTATCATCTTTTTGATTCTTTTAACTTTGCTCGAACTTTTTCGCAATATATCCGTATGGTTATAGCTATGACAAATTTCAACATTGAATTTGCCGCACAACTTTTGCGGGGATTGCCACTTGATGCACGTCTCGACAATCTCACCGTCTTGACCGATGCCATACATCCGTCGAAGTACGATCAGCAACGACTCAGCAAATGGCTTGAAATTTTCCCGACTTCCACAATTGCACAGACGCGCCTCGCGACGCTAGGACTTCAACAAAGTGACTTACAGCGTCTACTTGCGGAAACTCCGGAGCAATTACGAGCGCGTCTGGATGTTCCCAGTTGGGTCCAAACGACTGAGCGCCACTACGCAGAATGTGAGCAACTCATACCAATTGATTTAGAAGCTGGCGTGCAGGGCAGTTTCCTGACGGCTATTGAGCCACTCTTGAGCGATGCCCGTGCAACCCTCCACGTCGAATTGCAGCGTATCACGTCTGCTGATGTCCTAATAATCGATTTAGGGCAGGTATACAGCAGCCTCCTAGCGACGTTGCCGGGGCGATTGATGGGCATATTAGAACGCGTGATGGTTCTGGAACTGCATATCGCACGCCTGCGCGAGCAACTTGCTGGTGAAACGGGCGCGGAACGCTTCCAGAGTTTTTTGGACCGCCTGCGCGATCCAGTAGTCAGCATGGATATTCTTGCGCGTTATCCGGTATTGACACAACAACTGCACACGCAGATCGCGCAATGGTTACAATTTTCTGTTGAAATTGTGCGGCACTTTTGCGCAGAAAGCGCTGAGATTCGTCAGAAATTTGATATTGGTCGCGATGATACTCTCATCGCTATTGATCAAGGCTTAGGTGATCGTCATCGTCAAGGACGGTCTGTGTGTATCTTCAAATTTGCCTCCGGAGTGCAGTTGGTTTATAAGCCCCGTTCGCTGAGTATAGATGTCCACTTCCAAATGTTGTTGGATTGGGTGAATGATTTTGCTGATTTACCTCAGTTTCAGAGTGTGAAGGTTTTAGATTACGACGAACACGGGTGGATGGAATTCGTCCATCATATGCCATGTCTTACAGAAGCGGAAGTGCAACGCTTTTATGTGCGCTTGGGCGCGTATCTGGCGCTTTTATATGTCTTGGAAGCCTCCGATTTTCATTATGAGAACCTGATCGCAGTCGGCGAACAGCCCATTTTGGTTGATCTGGAATCATTGTTTCAACCCCGTTTGCCAATCAGTGGACCACTGGCGAATACGGATCAAACCTTTGCGGCAGCGGATGCGCTGGCCTCATCGGTGATACGCGTTGGCTTGTTGCCTTCGCGCATGTGGGGCAAGGAAGATACTGAAGGCATCGATTTGAGCGGAGTTAGCGGTGAAGGTGGACAATGGACACCGATGAAGGTTCCACAATGGATCGGTAAGAGTTCCGATGAGATGCGACTTGTCCGTGAGCAGATCAGAATGAATGCCGGGCAAAATCGTGCACGTTTGAACAATCAAGATGTGAATGTACTTGACTATACCGATGAATTTATCGATGGCTTTACGCGCATGTACCGCCTCATTCAGGCGCATCGCGATACGTTGCGTGTTAGTACGTTGGTAGCCTTCAAGCAGGATCATGTCCGCGTGATCTTGCGTGATACTGCTTATTATAGTCAGATGTTGTTCGAAAGTTTCCATCCCGATTTGTTGCGGGATGCGCTCGACCGTGATCGCTATATTGACTCGCTGTGGAAGGCAACGCTGCAACGTCCTCATCTGAAGCAATTCGCCCCCGCAGAACGAAGCGATATCCTTAATGGCGATGTGCCCCTGTTCAGTGCCCGCATTGCTGGACATCATATTGAAGATGCACACGGCAATCAATATTCTGATGCGCTGGCACAAAGCGGTTTTGAACGGGTTGAGCACCGTCTAGAAACCTTGAGCGAGGACGACCTCAACCGCCAATTATGGTTCATCCGCGGCTCGCTGGGCATTCTAGTCAAGCACAGTCACGAGGCGTTGCGCAAAGTTAATCGGCAGATCCGTCCACATAACGTAGCAACAGCAGACGCTTATGTAGCAATGGCGCGCAAAATTGCCGATCATCTGGCGCGTGGTGCCATGCGCAATGCACAGGGCATCTCGTGGATTGGTATCGTTTTCGGACAAGGTCGTCAACATACCTCGCTAATGCCTCTTGGTGCAGATTTGTACAGCGGTTTACCAGGACTCGCACTCTTCTTCGCCTATCTCTACAAAGTGGATAATTGCGTTGACTATCGTAGCCTAGCGGTTGAAATTGTCGATACCTTACAGAAACACCGTGACAATGTGCTCCCGCTCTTGAACTTGCCTGGCGCGTTTGGGGGTTTGTCCGGTCTCATTTATAGTTATATGCACCTCGCTGACATACTTAATCAACCTGATTTGCTAGAAGAAGCAGTTGCCATGGCGTATCAATTGCCTGATCGCCTCTTCAATGATAATCATTATGACATCATCAATGGTGCAGCAGGGGCTATTTTAGTCGTATTGCGTTTGTATGACATCACGCAGAATGCGCTGTTGTTGAAAATCGCTGAGCGTTGCGGCCAACATTTGCTAGATACAGCACAGGAGCAGGATGGGCGCTTGGGGTGGATTGTCCCCGGCATGGGCGACTCACCACTATCGGGGATGTCGCATGGGAGTGCTGGTATCGCGCTTGCGTTGTTGTGTCTTACTGACAAAACAGGTCAGAGGCAGTTTGCAAGCTATGCGGAGCGCGCCATTGAATCTGAAAATCAACTGTTTGCGCCGGAGCGGCACAATTGGGCAGATCTGCGCACCTTTGAAGGTCGTCGGTTGGAAGAAACATATATGACATTCTGGTGCCACGGTGCGCCGGGAATCGGTCTCGCACGCCTAACCAGTCTCTTGCATGCCAACAGCACGGCACTAGAACAGCAACTGATACATGATTTACAGCAAGCGCTACGTACCACTCTCGATCAAGGATTTGGGTATAATCATTCGATCTGTCATGGTGATTTAGGCAATCTTGATTTGCTCATCACTACAAGTCAATATCTGCCGGATCAAGTGAATGCGGAAGACATTACTCGTCTTGGGTCGCTGATTCTGGAAGATATGGCGGATCATTGGGCGTGTGGTACGCCGACAGGTGTTGAGACACCGGGACTCATGATGGGCTTAGCGGGCATTGGATACCAATTGTTGCGTCTCGCTAACCCGCAAAGCGTGCCCTCAATTCTCACACTTGAGGGACCAACGTGTTGATGTTCACCCGATATGCACCATTTTTTGTACTTGTTAGTGCTGTGCTCATCGTTTGGATGGGATTTGGCAGCGATTGGGGAGAAGCACTCTCGACAGAACCAGAGCGTGTACAGAACATTGCCTACGCCCTCTTGGGCGTGCTAAGCATCAGCGGCACATTGGCATACGCTCAATGGAGACGCGTCGTTGCGCCGTTCTCAAAACCCTTGTTGTGGCGAATGCACTGGGAACAATTGAACAAATCAATTCCAATCGCGATTATGACTATCATGTGGTTGATTCTCGCAGGGGGCATCGTCGAAATTGATTGGGAATTCGTGGCGAACCTGCCCCCTGAATGGGTATTAACAGGGGCAATCAGCATTGGCGCGGGGTTTCATTCGGCAATTTTGTTCTCGCCTGATGATGACCCGGCGATGGAATTATTGTTGACTATGCCCTACGCGCTTAGTACGCTCATTTTTGTGCGTTTTGTGTTGCTGGTATCTTTATATGTACTCTTAGGTGTCATCTCGCATAGTGTGCTTGCCCTCATCAGCGATACCGAGATCGATTTGGTATCCGGCGTGCTGATGTGGTTGCCGGGAATGTTGCTGCTAGCGAGTCTGGGGTTGTTCGTGACTCTGGTCACGCGCCAGATTGTCTTTGGCGTTGGGCTGGTCATTTTGATCTGGGGCGCGTTCTGGCAGTATGGCACGCTGATTTTAGGCTTTGCACCCTATCTCTACAGTATGCATCTGTTTTTGCCGGAGTTGGGTACATCCGGTCAAGCCTTGATGATAGTCAATCGATTGACGGTGTTGGCGCTGGCATTCTTCCTGCTAATGTGGTCTGCTACGCTGCTAACGCAAGAAGAGTATATCATAACCGAACGCGGCTAGCAGCACGCCAACTTGATTTACCTCCTCAATAAAGGGGTTTTATGATTACGAGTATTCGCACCTTCACACAATTTGATTTGATCTTGAATTGGCGACAGCGCAGTGTGTTGATTGCGACGATTGTGATGAGCGTGGTCCTGATCGGCTACATGAGCCTGACATCGACTCCAATCAATGCCGATTTGATCACAGCGGAGTTGCGCCAAGCTTCGACGCTCACACTATTCACGATTTTCCCGATTGTGCACATTTTCGTCAGCTTCATTTTGCCGCTCGTGCTGGCGGATAGCTTCGCCCGCGATCATCAGCATGAAGTGCAAGAATTGTTGCGTGCGTTGCCTGTCAGTAATGTGGCGTATCTAGCGGGAAAAAGTATGGCACTATTGCTGACCGCTCTGCTAGCGAGTCTGGTTCTGTTAGTCATAGCTGGCGTCGCATGGTGGGTAATTATCAGTCCATTCAACATCCAACCGATTCTTTCAGCGTGGTTGGTGAACGTCAGCGCTGTGGCTTGTATCAATACAGTTTTCGTCGCGCTATTCACGGTCAATCTCAAATCGCGACGCAGCGCGTTTTACCTTAGTCTGGCAGTTGTAATCAGCATGGTGATTTTGCTGGTTGCGTTCTCGAACCTTGATAATGCGTTGCTCTATCATCTTAATCCGGCGCGCCCGGTGATGATCGATTTTGCGCTGCAAACCATCATACAGGTTAGCGATAGTGCCGACACTAGCCTGCTGGCTCGTCTGTTGACCTTGTTCGCGGGCGTGGGCGAAATCGCGCTCCTGTTCGCACTGCAAGTCGTTCGACTTAATCGCACGCAGTAATGGATGGCTTCATTAAGGAAACAATATGATCGACATTCAGGATTTGCATAAATATTATGGCAAGGAGCAGCACGCTCTCAAAGGCATCAGCTTACAATTCGATAAGGGATTGATTGGGCTTTTGGGACCGAATGGCGCGGGAAAAACGACGCTGATACGCATTCTAGCAGGGATTCTGCAAGCAAGTAGCGGAAGCGTGCGTATTCTAGGGCAGGATATGAGTACTATCACGGGACGGCAGGCGGTTAAGGCGCAGTTGGGGTATTTGCCACAACATATCGGGATGTATCCTAAATTATCAGCGCACGAATTCCTGCGTTTCATTGCCGGCCTCAAACATCTCGATGCAGTTGACGCAGAAGTGGATCGCGTGTTGGAGATTGTGCGCCTTACGGATGATCAAAATCGTCCGGTCGGTACTTTTTCTGGCGGGATGAAACGTCGCGTCGGTATCGCACAAGCTTTGCTAGGACAACCCGCATTCATCATTGTCGATGAGCCGACTACCGGTCTTGATCCTGAAGAGCGTCTGAGAATTCGCAACACGCTGGCGCAAATTGCAACCGAATGCATCGTCCTGCTCTCGACACATATCATTGAAGACGTCAGCCAGAGCTGCCGTACTGTCGCAATCCTCAATCAAGGGCAAATTTTGTTTTATGACGAACCACGCACATTAGCACAGATCGCAACGGGTAAAGTCGGGGAAATAGTATTGCAGGATGGCACGCCGCCGCAGAATCTCAAGGTTGTCTCCTCGCGTCAACTGGCCGAGGGCATGGCATATCGTGTACTGGGAGAGGCATTGCCCACGAACGTGCAAGCGGTGCAACCGACATTAGAGGATGGCTATTTATGGACGATGCAACACAACACAACGTAAACGAAACAAGAGAGAATAATGCACACTCGCAACTTTTCAGGAGTCGCCTCTTCCGGCAAGAGTCTTTGCAAGCACATTGGGAACAACGCCAAGATCAGGTGTTTCCGCCGCATCTCAACCCGCGCTGGACTGTAGGATTGTGGATACTGTGTGGGCTGGTATTTAGCGTGAGTGCGTTGTTGCTGTCGATCGAAATCCCGTTGTATACGCCTGTGCGGGTGCTAGAAACCGAGAATATCCAGACTATGGAAAGCAATGAAGCAGTGACACAATCAGTTTTGTCGGTCGGTCTGCCAGCAACTGCGCTGACGGTAGGGCAAGCTCTGTTCCAGAATGGAGAAGATGTCGCACAGATCATAGAGATCACAGTGGAGGATAGCGTTCGAACGCGCTTGGTTTTAGATCAAAGGATCATCTTGGATACACCGCTCTTTTTTATTCAAGATCAACGGGCGCTTGGCGCGTATTTGCCCTTGCTCGGCACACTCTACGAATGAACACCCAAGCTGAGGAATGAAGATGCTGTCTTTTTTGCGACGACGGGTTCCTGTCATCTTACAAATGAACGCGACCGAATGCGGCGCAGTGACTCTGACGATGATAGCGCGTTATCACGGATATGATGTTGGTGTCAGAGATGTGCGCGAGATGTGCAACATCGGGCGTGATGGTGTCACAGCGCGAACCATCACCCAAGCAGCGCGTCAGCTCGGGATGCGCGTCAGAAGTTATCGCGCGGAGTTGCATCATGTGGTTCAGTTGCCTTTGCCTGCTATCATTCACTGGAATTTCAATCATTTCGTAGTGCTGGAAAAAATACATGCGAACGGCGCTGACATCATCGATCCGGCGCAGGGACGGCGGCGCGTGTCGATCCAAGCGTTTCGCGAGGCGTTCACAGGCATCGTCATCACACTTGAACGCGGCAACACCTTACACAAGATCAGTGCCAAGCCACAACCATTTTGGTGGCGCTATTTGCGCTATTTGTTCACTGTGCCCCAAGCGCGCTCTATCTTGTTACAGATCGTGATCGCTCTGCTAGGGTTGCAAGTAGTTGGCCTGAGCATCCCTGCGCTGACGCAAGTTCTCGTAGATGAAACGTTGCCTGTTGGTGCATTCAATCTCATGATGATCCTAGGACTTGGCTTATTTTTGGCATTGTTAATGCAAGGCATCATCACTGCGGTGCGTTTACTGTTGCTGATGCGCTTGCAAATCGTCTTGGATACCCAAGTGATGCTCGGTTTCTTCGAGCATTTGTTGAGTCTCCCATATTACTTTTTCCAACAGCACGCTTCTGGAGACTTGTTGATGCGCGTGAGCAGCAATGTTTTAATTCGAGAGATGCTCTCGAACCGCGTGTTAAACGTGCTTTTCGATGCGCTCTTCGCCCTTTCTTACTTACTCATCTTGATGACCTTATCAATCCCGTTTGCGCTGGCGACGCTGAGTCTCGGAGTATTACAAGCTGTCATTCTCTTGAGTACCATGCGCCGTGTTGGCCACCTCAATCAACAGCACGTCAACGCACAAGCGCAGGCGCAGAGTTACATGGTCGAAGTTTTGAATGGGATAGCGACCATTAAGGCGTCTGGCGGCTTGACGATGGCTTACAATCAATGGACTGATTTGTTCTTTAAGGAGTTGCACCTAGGCATCCAACGCAATACCTTGACCGGTGCAGTCGAGTTGTTGATGAGCGCGTTGCGGTTGTTCTCGCCATTAATCTTGTTGTGGTTTGGCGCGTGGTTTGTCCTCAACCAGCAGATTAGTCTGGGACAATTGCTGGCATGGAATGCGCTGGCAAGTGGTTTTCTATTGCCAATCAGTGCCTTTATCAATGCAGGACAACAGATGCAACTGATTGGCACGTATTTGAGTCGTATTGCGGATGTTGTGGACACCGAAGCCGACTATATGCCTGACAATCCGGTATCATTGACATCGTTTGCAGGCAATATTCGTCTCGAAGATGTCAGTTTCCGCTATACAGCATCGGGTCCAGATACGTTGCAGAATATCTCCTTGATTATTGGCGCGGGCGAAAAAATTGCACTTGTAGGTGCAACTGGATCGGGAAAATCTACCCTGGCAGCCCTACTTGTCGGACTCCATCGTCCGACATCTGGCGAGATTTACTATGATGACCATCCCGCAAGCTGCCTCAATCCTGAAGTTGTTCGTGAACATTTCGGTGTTGTGCTGCAAGATAACTTTTTATTTAACAGCTCGTTGCGCGCCAACATCAGTTTTTATAAACCGCAAACATCGCTCGAAAAAATCATGGAAGCCGCACAACACGCCGCCATTCACGAAGATATTATGCAGATGCCAATGGGTTATGAAACCATTGTCGGTGAAAGCGGAACGAAGCTCTCCGGCGGGCAACGTCAACGGGTTGCTATTGCGCGCGCCATTCTACATAAACCGACAGTTTTGCTGTTGGATGAAGCTACCAGTCATCTGGATACTGCTACAGAATCGCGGGTCGATACCCACCTCAGTCAATTGGATTGTACGCGAATTGTCATTGCGCATCGGCTATCGACCATCATCAATGCGGATCAGATTATCTGCTTGAAAGATGGACAAATTGTTGAACAAGGCACACATGATGAGTTGATGGCAAGTCGAGGACACTATTATCAGCTTCATCATAATAACGTTATTGCTAATATTTGATATGGTTACACTTCTGCGTTAAATGGCGGAAGTAAGGGAAATGACATTAGTTTCAATCACAAATTACCACTGTGGTGCGCAAGGTGGTCCTTCAACAGCGTATCACCCATGAGCAGTGACGCGGGATGCTTGCTCGATTGCTTGTGTATCCAGTAGAGTTCCATGAAGACCATGCTCTCTTGCAGTCGGCGTATGAACTGGCCGAGCAATACAACCGTCCACGCGCCTATGACGCGCAATATCTGGCACTGGCGAAGCGCTCACCTGTGAGTTCTGGACGGCTGACGAGCGTCTCTTCAACGCTGTGAAGGATCGGTTTCCCGGCATCCGATGTTTGGGAAATGTAGCGCCGTAGCCCAACCCTCGACATTTCCCCCAAATATCCACTTTTCCCGCGCTTTCTGTAATTTTGACTCGGCATTTGCCAGTTTTGGCGGGCTGAAACTGTAAAATTCGTCAGGTGGCGGCAAGTGACTTTGCTATGCTGGTTTCATCGGTGAGACGCGACGCCCCACCTGATGAAGGACCAGCATTTTTGGTTCCAGCACCCGGCTGAAATATTGCTTCGGCAAACCGCTGGATTACCAACTCAGAACTGGAATATTGCAGAGGTCCGGTGGCGGCGCTGTGCTACGCTGGCTGTAGATGTGTGAGACGCAGGAGGAGACGCAATGCACAATCAGAAGGATCTGAGGTCAAAAACAGAGGCATCTGATACGGCTCAACCGACCATGTGTGCTAATCTGAACGAAAACCTGTGAGACGAGGAGTATCACCTGATGCAAGCGACCCTGCCCATTACTCTGCCAACCCTTCAGCCCAAGCGGACGTATACCCTGTCCATCCGGCTGACGGAGGCGGAACGCACTGTGGTCGAAGACTTCGCTGGACGGCTGAACCTGCCCAGCTCGTACATGGCTCGGCACTTCATCCTGCAAGCCATCGCTCAGTACCCGCAAAGCGAGGAGGCCGCCGTTGAAAGCTGATCCCAAAGCCAGGAGCCAACCTGATGATGGCATCAATAAAGAAGCACTGTATCGCTCGCTGCTGGAGATTGTTGCGTACCTGGATGAAACACAGTACACTGAAAGCAGTTCGTTCTTTGATCGCCGAGTCGAAGTGTCTCACCACTCCGACCCGGCTGACCCCGCGAGTGAGGAAAGCACGTCGCAGGGCTGAGTGCATTGTACACCATGACGCTCTGCTCTTGCCGTATTCAATCGCGGGAGCAGGGCGTTTTTTGATGACAGGAGAACCCGGTGAAAATCACCTACCGCCGACCGGCCCAACCTGAAAACGACCCGTACCGCTCCGACCCGCTGCCGGTGGATCGGCCAGCGGCGATTTACTATCGCCAATCGACCGATGCCCAGATTGGCAACATTAACACTACCCTGCAAACGGTCGATATGTTCGAACACCTCGTGCGGCAGGGCTGGTCACGCGACAGCATCTTCATGATCGACATGGATGCCGGGGTGAGCGGCTCGACCAAACTGAAAGACCGTCCCGGCATGTCGCACCTGCTTGAGCTGATCGAAACCGGGCAGATCGGACTGGTCGCCTCACAGGATGTAGACCGCTTCTTCCGTGACGTGACCCAGATTCAGACCAACATCTTCATCGACATCTGCAAGCGGCATCAGGTACGGATCATGACCCCGCGCATGATCTACGACTTCAACCACCCCACGATGGGTGCCTATCATATGAAGATGTTCCGCGACGAAGCGCAGCACGCCGCTGATTTCCTCGAATACCACGTCAAAGGTCGCCTGCACAAGAGCAAGGCGCACATCAGTGAACAGGGCTTGTGGGCGGGTCGCACAGTGGTCGTCGGTTATATGTGCGATATGCGCGAGAAACTGCCTGATGGCACGCGCAACCCCAACTACCGCCGGTATGTCGAGTTGACGCCCTGTGCCGACATCATCCGGGCGTACTTCCGGCTGTTCCGCGATCACAAGCGCAACCTGCGCCAGACGTACCTGCATATCGAGGAGCACGGCCCGTTCTATCCTGAACCGGATGCGCTGGCGGCGATGACGCCGGACGGTTTCCGCACCGACATGCGCGTCGAGTATCGCTCAGCCCACACCGGCAGGCTGATGCCCTCCGAAAGTGCGTTGAAGAACATCTTCACCAATGTAGTTTACATCGGGCACTGGGTGCATCAGGGCGCGATCGCCCAGTTCCACAATCACGAGACCATTGTCGATGAGCGCGACTTTATGTACGCCTTCAACGCGGTCTCATCCACTGATTTCTACGGCGATCCCAATCCCAACTACCAGCCCTACCGGGCCTTCACCCGCCATGACAAGGAAGATCGCTCCGAGCCGCCGCCGATCTACACCGGGTTGATCTTCACGGACGACCACGACGGTGAGCGCTATGAGCGCATGAACACGCACTGGAACAGCTATCATCACATCTACCACTATTCCTGCCGCAAGCGCCGCCGCGCCCGCAAAAGCATGGTCTTCAGCGTCAAAGCGACCCGCATGGACAAGGTGATCAATGACCTGCTGCTGGAACGACTGAAGGCGACCACCATCGACGAGGAGTCGTGGCAGAAGGCGCTGGCGGCGACCCAGCAAAACGGTCATCATGATCTGCAGCGCATCCGGGGTGACATCCGTGCCGCTGAGCGTGCCCAGGCTGCCATTCTCGAAAACCTGAAGATGCTGCAACATCCCGACATGGTGCGCAACCTCGAAGCCAGCTACTCAGCGAAGGCACGCGAGATCGAGCGTCTGCGCTCCGAACTAGCGGAACTGGAATCCGGCAGGCGCGAAACGCATACGCTGCTCGAATCGCGCCCGGTACTGGACATGATCATCGCCCGCTGGGCGGATGTGCCCCGCGACAAGCAGCGCGAACTCTTCGAGGCGCTGGCCACCCACATCACCTGCAACCAGGTCGATGAGGTTCAGCGTAAAGTCACCGTGCACTGGCGCGACGGCACAAGCACCTCTCACATCTTCCGCTGGGGCGATGGCACCCGCTTCCATTGGTCGAAAGCCGAACTGGAGCGAATGCGCGAGATGGTGGAGGCGGGTCGTCCGCAATGGGAGATCCTCAAAGCATTTCCGCACTGGCGCTGGGAAGGCATTGCCAGTCGCTATGCCCAGCACTTCGCGCCGGGACGCAAGTTCGTGCCATGCTACAAGGGTGAGAAGAAGTATCCTTACTCCGCAACTTGGTACGATACTGAGGAATATCAGCAGGAGCAGGCGGCGCTGAATTTTGCGACGAGTAGCACCTCTCCTCGGT
>DAOTTX010000377.1:0-2418 GCA_034437515.1 Anaerolineae bacterium | reverse complement strand
TTGCTGCTGTGGGCGGTGATCGCTTTCGCCGGTATCGAACTACTCAGCCAGAGCCAACTGCTTCAGCTTGGATTGGGGATAGTGGGCGGTGTGCTGCTGCTTTACCTCGCCTGGGATGCTCTGCGGACTGCACGCGCTTCCCTGGACATAACGACAGAGGCGGCATCCAGCCGGGGCGATTTTACTCTCGGCCTGGGGCTGTCGCTGGCGAATCCGCTGCCGCTGGCGGTGTGGCTGGGTTTCGGTAACACCATAACCGGCACATTCGAAACCGCAAGCGACGGAGAAGCTTTCGTGGTCTTCCTGGTAGGTTTCACGATCAGTGCACTGCTGTGGGCCATTGCGCTCTCCGGCTTCTTGAACTGGGGTAAGCGGTTCGTCACGGCGCGGCTGTTTCATGTGATCGGTCTATTCAGCGGATTGCTGCTTGCCCTGTTTGGTTTGCGTCTGCTGTGGATCAGTCTGAATACGTTCGTTGGTTAATTATGGGGGCAAATCACGCACCCATGTTTATGTACAGAAAGGATACGCAATGTCTCAATGGCCCGACCATTTACCCGTGCGCAGCGTGCGGATGGCTCGCCACACCAATCAGTTCGACGTCATCGTGCGCTTCTATCGTGACGTGATCGGCCTGCCGGAAATCGGACGCTTTGGCGGTCACGGTGGCTACGATGGCATTATGCTGGGCCTGCCGGGGCAGGATTACCACCTGGAATTCACCTCGCACCCGGATGGTCCGCCCGCTGTGCCGCCATCGCGAGATAACCTGCTGGTGTTTTACATTGATGATCAGGCTGCCATCGCAGCCCTCGTGGAGCGTCTGCGCCAGCACGGGCACACCCCGGTTGAGCCGGAGAATTCGTACTGGTCGAAGGGCGGCGTTACCTTCGAAGACCCCGAAGGCTGGGGTGTCGTTTTCATGAATATGCGCGAGCGCCAACGCATTTTGGATGCAGCAACCGGAGACACTTCATCATGACGCCACAACCCGATTGGTTGGATAAACAGGCGTATCCCTTATGGCCCGCTGGCAGACGCTTTTCCCTGCAACATGTACTGTATGTAGGGGTTGCACGGTTGTGTAGGCTTTTTCAGCCGCTCGCGTTTCCAATCGGCACCGTTTTTAGAATTAGCTAAATTCACATGAAATATCAGCGTATTGGTTTAGGTCTCTGAAGGGCATATTCATGATTGTGGCAGTTGCTCAATTACGATCAGTACACGGTGACATTGAAGCTAACATCGCACGACATCAGCATTTTGCTCAAATTGCGTCAACCCACCAGGTTCAGCTCATTGTCTTTCCAGAACTGTCGCTCACACAGTATGATCCACCCCATGCGAAAGACGTAGCTACTTCGGCATCTGATCCTCGCTTTGAGCAACTGCAAAAGGCATCTGACGAAAGCAGCATAAGTATCTGTGCAGGCATTCCCCTTCAGGCGGATGGCGGCATTACCATTTCCATGCTTATCTTCCAACCTGGAAAGCCAGTGGAGATATACACAAAGCAATACCTTCATGTCGATGAAGAGCCTTTCTTCGTGCCCGGTGTTTCACAACGCCCCTTTTCTTCTGTGTCTGACGAAATTGCATTTGCAATTTGCTATGAACTGTCAATTCCTCAGCACGCACAAGCCGCCAATGATCAGGGTGCCACAACCTATATTGCGAGTGTCGCCAAAACTCATGCTGGTATCGAGAAAGCACATGAGCGTTTAGCTACTGTTGCTCGTGAACATGGCATGACTGTGTATCTATCGAATTGTATTGGTCCTTGTGAAGGTCGTATCGGGGGCGGACAGTCTGCTATTTGGAATTCGCAAGGCCACTGCATTCTGAAAATGAACGATACGCAGGAGGGACTCATTATCTATGATCCCCAATCTACCGATCAACGCGGCGAGATTATCACTGTTTGAGCAGAACAATTGCCATTTTCCCCAGATGCCGAGAGAACAAGCGCCGCGCCGGTGCGGAGAAGCCTTAACGGTTTCGTTGTGTCATCCGGTGGATCGAGAGCAGTCGGGCTTATCCTGACCTGGGGTTGCGCTCAATCGAACGACCCGCCCATCCTGAAGCCGGGTCTGTCCGTCTTCCAGCAATTCTTTGAGCTTCCCAAGATTCTGTGCCACTGCATTGCGAATCCGCCCAACAGCGAGGCGTTCAAGGAAGCCAGGATACCGCGTGGAGATCTGCCATTGATCAACGATGAGCGTACCATCTGGCGTGGACTCAAACGTGATCTGACGCTCGAATATGGGCATATAGCCGGGGAGCGTTTTTACCGTCACCGCACGATCTTCGTCATACTGTGTTATCACATAATCCTGCTGGTCGGTCTGACGAACCTGATGATACTGAGCACCGAGTGCGGGTGTGTCACCCTTTGTTTGAACAACGTCCGATACAAAG
>DAOTTX010000376.1:0-3261 GCA_034437515.1 Anaerolineae bacterium | reverse complement strand
CGACCTCACCCATGCCACCGCTGCCCAGCGCACCGAGTACCGCCGTCAGGTTCAGGCTGTCTTTCAGGACCCGTTCAGCGTGTACAACCCGTTCTATCGCATCCGCCATGTGTTTAATATGGTCATCAATAACTTCAAACTGGCGGATAACAAGACACAGGCGCGCGACATGATCGAGGACGCGCTGAACAAGGTCGGGCTGTATGGCGAGGACGTGCTGCGGAAGTACCCGCACCAGCTTAGCGGCGGGCAGCGCCAGCGCATCATGATGGCGCGCGCCTACATTACGCGGCCCAAGCTCATTGTCGCGGACGAACCCGTGTCGATGGTGGATGCGTCGCTGCGCGCGTCGATTCTGGAGGTGATGATGCGACTGCGCGACGACGGCATCTCGTTCCTGTACATCACGCACGACCTTAGCACCGCTACTCAGATTGGCGACCAGATCTTCATTTTGTATCAGGGGAGTATTGCGGAGACGGGCGACAGCCTCAAGGTCATTAACGAGCCGCAGCACCCCTATGTGCAACTGCTGGTGAACTCTGTCCCGATGCCGGACCCTGACGTGAAGTGGGAGGGTACGATTGAACTCCCCGCCGAGGAGGAGATGCGAACGAGCCACCTGGCGGGCTGTCGGTTCTACCCGCGTTGTCCTCATCGGATGGACAAGTGCCTGGACGCCAACCCACCACTTTACGCAATTGACGATATTGACCACCGTGCATCTTGTTTTCTGTATGATGACCGGCCTGTTGCGGAGCCGATAAACGTTGCAACATAGCACGGGTATCATACAGATAGGATAACTGTTATGGACATGAACCAAGAGGCGCGCGAGGCGATGAACCGATGGCGGACGCGCCAGAAAACCGCCGAGCGCCGTGTCATCAACTTCAATGAGCGTGTCGGGCTGCGCCTCGATGAGATCCGCGACCGGATGGTGACGCACCGGGTACCGCTGCTGGACTGGGAAATCCGCGAGGTGTACTACCGCGACGTGGACGAGTACGAGCCAATCGACATGGATTGGCGTCCGATGCGGGTTGGGGAACCCTGGGGCGGCCCGGACGTGAGCGCGTTCTTCCGGCGGACGGTGACAATCCCGCCGGAGATGGACGGGCGGCGGGTGTTCTTGCGAATTTACGTGGGTGGCGACTCGCTGCTGCGCCTCGACGGGGTTCCGTATCACGGGCTAGACCCGTTCCGCGAGCAAGTCCTGATCGCAGAGCAAGCCGTCGGCGGGGCAATCCATGACATCGAGCTAGAGTCGTATGTGTTCTGGTACCCGGCAGAGGGCGACTGGAACATCTTTCGGGAGGCCGAGCTGGTCGCCATCGACGCTGAAGTGGAGGCGGCCTACTGGGATTTTGTGGCGACCTTCAAGGTCATGTTGATGCCGGACATCGAGCCGAACCTCAAGAACTTCCTCGAAAACCACATCTGGGAGGCGCTGCGCGCGCTGCCCAATCAGGAGCCGGACTTTGACGTGTTCAAGCGGGTGTTGAACGAACGGCAAGACTACCTGCGCCGCTATGTGTTCAACACCGACCGCTTTAAGGTTGCCGGGCTTTTGTACGCTGTTGGTCACTCGCACCTCGACATTGTTTATCAGTGGCCCCACCGCGAGTACATCCGTAAGGTTGGGCGCACGCACGCGACTATGCTCCGCATGATAGAGCAATACCCCGACTTTAAGTTCTCGCAGAGCAGCGCCAAAATCTATGCGGATATGAAGGAACACTTCCCCGGCCTGTACGCGCAGGTGAAAGCGCAGATCAAAGCTGGGCGCTGGCAACCCGTCGGCGCGTTCTGGCTGGAGCCGGACTGCAACCTCATCTCCGGTGAGTCGTTGGTGCGGCACATCCTGCACGGGCAGCGATTCTGGCAGGCGGAGTTCGGCTTTCAGTCGAAGGTCTGTTGGCAGCCGGATGTGTTCGGCATGTCTTGGGTGCTGCCACAGATCTTGCAGCGCAGCGGCATTGATGTTGTCGTCACCAATAAGCTGTTTGTGTGGAACGACACCAACAAGTGGACGCAAAATGTGTTCTGGTGGGAGTCGATTGACGGCTCGCGTGTGTTGGGTGTGATCCCGCCGGGCCACTTCATCGGCTTTATGGACCCCGACCACATCGACGGCTACTGGAAAGCCTACTCCAATAAGGACGACGTGGGCGAGATGATCTACACCTACGGCTGGGGGGACGGCGGCGGCGGCGTTGACCCGGAGATGATCGAGTGTGCCATGCGCTATCAGGACTTCCCCGGCATTGTCCCGCTACAGTTTAGCAACCCGGAGGACGCGCTGCTACAAATCTACGACAAGGCATCGGGCGAGCAACTCCCGACATGGCGTGACGAGTTGTATCTCGAAACGCACCGGGGAACCTACACCAGCAAGGGCGCGCTCAAGAAGCACAACCGTCGTTCCGAGATCATCTTGCAACAGGTAGAGACACTGGCAGCCCTCGCCTGGGCCGACGGCGCGGCCTACCCAGAGGCCGAACTTGACGCCGCCTGGAAGATTCTGCTCAACACGCAGTTCCATGATGCGCTGCCGGGTACGCACATTACCGAAGTCTATCACTACCTGCTGGACGAGTACCAGCGGTTATACGATCATGCCGAGGCGATTCGTGATGGCGTGACGGCATCGCTCTTTGGGGACACGGGGGGCAACGTGCTGCTGTTCAACCCATCGACTGTGGCGCGGGCCGGTGTTGTGTCGCTGCCGACGGATATACTGCACAACGGTGCGGGGCAGTTCGTCGATAATATCGATGGCACAAGCGCGCTTCTCGTGCAGCTTGGCGAGCCGCTTCCCGGCGTCAGCGC
This sequence comes from Anaerolineae bacterium, assembly GCA_034437515.1. Taxonomy (GTDB): domain Bacteria; phylum Chloroflexota; class Anaerolineae; order Aggregatilineales; family Phototrophicaceae; genus DAOTTX01. The sequence continues at coordinate 429 of DAOTTX010000376.1, read as the reverse complement.
GCGTGTGCTGTCACTCGGCATAAGCTCTGACGGCGTCCCGGACACTGCCCTGACCGTTACCGAGCGCACCCTGGAGAATGTTCACTTGCGAGCCGAGTTCACGGCGGGGGGCGAACTGATTTCCCTGTGGGACAAGGCCGCCGGGCGCGAAGTCCTCGTGGAGGGGTTGCACGGCAATCACTTCCAGATGTACGAGGACCGACCGGGACGGTATGAGGCGTGGGATATCATATCGAGCTATGTCGAGCATGACCTGCCTATGACCGGTGACGCCACGCTGACGGTTGATGAGTGTGGCCCGCTACGCGCCTCACTGCGATTGGTACGCACCTTTGCGGATTCGAAGATCACGCAGCGTATTTCGCTCCTGGCTAATGGACAGGCGCTTACCTTTGAGACGGAAATTGAGTGGCACGAGCGCCAACGGCT
>DAOTTX010000375.1:0-4016 GCA_034437515.1 Anaerolineae bacterium | reverse complement strand
ATTCGTCCCAGAGTTGAAAGGTGCGTGGAGCCTGTCGTGATTTCTCCAGTTTGGCTCCGCGCACCGCTCTACGCATCACCGTAAGCACCCACGAGATGCCAGCAGGTTAGCAGTAAGCACCAGTAGGCCGATCAACTTGGCATACAACTCGCAGAGAATGCGAGCCGGGTTCTGTGAACGGGATTTGTCCAGGTTGAGTTCATCTTTCCAGAGCTTGAAGAGCAATTCAATTTGCCAGCGATAGCGACCAACGCACCGCAGGACAAAATCGCCTGTAGTGCGTTGGTCAGATAGATCGTCCAGCGCCCCAGAATGGAGGCGCTGTCGTTATGCAGTCCGGTGTTGCTATTCGACGGTGAAGTTGTAGCCCCCGAAGTCTTCCCAGGTGGCGAAGCCGCCCGGCCCCCAGGCTTGCATCCACCATTGGTAATCACCCGCTGGCAGCACGCCGGGGATGTCGAGCGTGCAGGTGGTCGCGTCACAGATCTCGCTGGCGTCGTACCAGTCAGAGACGATGGTCGTCGGTGTGAGCGGGTCGCCCATCCAGACCTGATACCACATCACACCGGGGTCACGCTCCCACACCAGCGCATCGGGGTTGCTGGTCGGGTTGGTGGGTGCGGTGCGCGGATCAGGGTTGCTGACCGGTGCGGTCATGTTGACGCTGAATGTGGTGTCGCTCCAGTAGGTCATCCACTGTTGGAAGTTCGGCCCCCAGTAACTCATCCACCAGATGTAACTGCCGTCGCCGACCACCCAGGCATCATCCGGGATGGTGCAGGTCATGGTCGTGGTGTCACAGATGCCCGTGCCGCTGGTGTTGCCAGTGGAATTCGCCGTCGCCGGGTACCACTGGTAAAGCACCTGTGAGTTATAGTCCGCCGTGCCGATCCACATGCCGTACCACTCCACATCGTCGAGGTGACGGAAGCTGAAGTTGGTGTCGTAATCGATTGCGCTGGTCAGGCTTTCGCCGTTGTAGGGATACAGACGCGGCGGTGTGCCTGCCGGGTCCGCAAGGTTGATCACGACGGTAGCGACGTTCGAATCCGCTGTGCCATCATTGGCGACGTAGGTGAAGCTGTCGGTACCGAAGACATCACGATTCGAGGTATAAGCAAATGATCCGTTGGGATTGAGGGTGAGCGTCCCCTGCGTGACGTCGCTTTGCAACGTGGCGGTTAGCGGGTTGCCGTCGGCATCGGTGTCGTTTTTCAGCACACCCGGCATGGAGACGTTCAACATCTGCCCAACGGTGGCGGTGTACGAGTCATCAGTTGCGACCGGCGCGGTGTTAACCGGGGTGGTGTTTAGCGTGATGGTCACCGTTGCCACGTTGGAGTCCGCCGTGCCGTCATTGGCAACGTAAGTGAAGCTGTCGGTGCCGCTGGCGCTCATATCCGGTGTGTAGGTGAAGCTGCCATCATTCGCAAGGGCCAGCGTGCCCTGTGTTACGTCCGTTTGTAGGATGGGGATGAGGCCATCATCCTCTGTGTCGGTATCGTTGTCGAGTACGCCCGGCGCAGTGACCGTCAGTGTGTTGCCGACCGTCACGCTGTAAGCATCATCAGCCGCGACGGGTGCGGTGTTTGGATCGTCGTTATCGACGTTGGTGAAGTCGGTGGTATCCGTCAGGCCATCATACTTGCCATCGCTCGATGAGGCCGCAAGCGTGACGGTGTAGGTCTGGTCGCCATCCACATCGGCATCGTCCAAACCGAAGACGTCGAAGTCCTGCGCGACGTTCCAGTTGAGTGGGGTAAAGGTCAGCGTCGCCGGGCTGACAACACCCTCGCTCGTGTCACTGCTGCTGAGAGTGACGGTCACCTCGGCGGTCGGCTCGGAGGCCAACGCGAGCGCGAAGCTGCGGCTGGTACCGTCCTCGCCGGTTTCGCTGCTTGCATCACCCGTGACGACGAGATCGGCGTCGTCATCATCGGTGTTGGTGATGTTGTAGGTACGGTCGCTGAGTGTGTTGTAATCCGTGTCACTCGATGCCGCCGCAAACGTGACCACGAAGGTCTGGTCATCATCGTCGATGGCTTCATCCACGCCGGTGACGGTCACCTGCTGCACGCTGTTCCAGTTAGCAGAGGTAAAGGTCAACGTCACCGGGTTGACAGTGCCCTCGGTGATGTCATCGCTGTTGATGTCAATGATGACATCCGCACTCGGCAGGGTGTTGAGCGCAACGTCAAAGGTGATGCTGCCACCCGCTTCGGTGACGGTCAGCGGTGAGGGGGCGTCGATGCTCAGGCCGGGGATGTCGTCGTCGAAGTTGATCGCTTCGACCTGATCGATAGCAATGCCGTTATAGTCAGTATCGTTGGAGGTCGCGCTCAGGGTCACGATATAACCGACATCGCCGTCGGCCTCGTTGTCATCCTGCCCGGTGAGTGTGACCGTCTGTTTGACGTTCCAGGTGGTCGCGTCGAACGTCAGGGTGCCCGGTGTGGCGACCGCCTCGGTTTCGTCGGTGCTGGCGATGGTGATGGTCACGGTGTCGGTCGGGGCGCTCTCCAGCACGACGCTGAACATATCCGTACTGCCGTCCTCGCTCGTTTCAAGATCGAGGAAGGGATCGACCGTCACACCAAAGGTATCGTTATCCTGGAGGGTAAAGGTATGTTCACCATCAGCGATGGTGACGAACTGCGGTGCGTTACTGAGTGTGACCGTCACGCTACGGTCGTCATCATCGACGTCGTTACCGTCGAAGGTAAGGTTGAGGATCGCGCCGTAAGGTGAGTTGACACCATCGAAGCCGCCGGTCTTGGTGAAGCTCAGGGTAGCTGGTTTGGTTGTCAGTTCCCCCTCACCGGTGCCGGTGTAGGTGACGGTCAGATCGATCAGGCTGGGGATGTTGGGTGGGCCGCCGGTGACGACCATATTGACCGGCAGATTGATACTGCCTGCGTCTTCGTCAACGATAATGGGCGCGGTCGAGCCGAAGTTGACCGTGCCGGTTGCCTGTTCTTCGTCATCCTGGATGGTGAATGTGTGGGTGTCGTCGGTCAGGGTGACGAACTGTGGTGCGTTGCTGATTGTCACGATGACATCACGGTCGCCGTTGTCGAGCGTATCGTCGTTAAACGAAACGACGATGTCAGCCTGATACGTGCCGGCATCAAAGCCGTCTGCATTGTCGAATTGTAGCGTGGTCGGTGCGTTGTTCAGGCTGGTAGCACCATCGCCGCTGTAGGTGATGGTCAGGTCGAAGGGGCTGGGGATGTTGGGCGGGCCATCAACAACCATAAGTTCGACTGGTAGCGTGATGCTGCCCGGGTTAGCGTCCTCAGCGACAGTGGTCGGTGTGTTGGCGTCGAAGGCGACTGTGCCGGTAGCCTGGGTTTCGTCGTCGATGATGGTCAGCGTATGAGCGGTGTTCGTCCCCAGGCTCACATAGCTGGGCGGATTGCTGAGCGTCAACACGACATTACGGTCGCCGTTGTCAAGATTATCATCATCGAACGTCAGGTTAAGTGTAGCGGTATAGGTACCCACGCCGAACTCGTTTTCACTGTCAAACGTGACGATGCCGGGCGCGCTGGTCAACTCGGCAGCGCCGTCGCCGGTGTAGCCCACCTCAAGTTGCACCGGGCCGGGGATGTTGGGCGGGCCGTCCACCACGACCATCGAGAGGTTGATGGTCGTGCCAGCATCAAACTCATCGACGCTGCTGCTGGTCGCATCGAAATTGACCGTGCCGGTCGCCTGTGTGTCGTTATCCAGAATGGTGAGTTCGTGGGTGGTATTGGTACCAAGCGTTGCACCACCGGTGGGGCTGCTCAGGGTAACATCGAGCACTTCTTGATTCTCGTCGTTGGTATCATCGGTGATGGTGACGACGGTGGTGGTTTGTGTGCCGACCGCACATCCTGCTGAGCAGTCGAAGGTCACGGTTGTATCACCGCTGTAATCCGTACCGTCAATACCAGCGCCGTCCGTGTAGCCCACTGATGCGCCATAAGTGCCGGTCACGGTGTCACCCGTTACCACCAGATTTACGGTAACCG
>DAOTTX010000374.1:0-2144 GCA_034437515.1 Anaerolineae bacterium | reverse complement strand
ATACCGACACAGAAAGATCGTCTTGATGGCTCGCCCCAACTCGGAAAACGCTTTATAGGTCGGATGGTGAATGTTGCTGCGCGTGAAGCGCTTGAGAATCGCCTCGGTTTGCGCCGTTCCCAGGCGCAGTGCCGTCGCGTATTTGACCATCTCGTCGTACTCGTGCCGGATGAGATCCCAGTCGATGGCAGACTTGAGAATCGGTTCTAACTCGGGGTACTTGGTAGCGTCCTCCTTATGGGGAAGGTGTAACCGCTGCTCGTAGATGTTCTTGAGACGAGGCATCAACTGGAAGCCGAGCAGATGACAAAAGGCGAAGGCGACCTCGCTCTGACCGTGAGTGTCAACGTAGCTGCGATCGACTTGCATGGCGGTGCAGTGGCGCAGCACGCCCTCGATCATTGAGGAGGCTTCCGAAGATGAGGGTGCCTTGAGCTGCGAGTAGATGCACAGCGACTGCTTGGACACATGCCAGTACACCATGACCCCAGCTCCACGATAGCGTCGGTGCCACTGGGCCCGAAGATTCTGGTCCCACGCACCAAACTGCTTCGAGTCGGAGGCACTCCAGGTGGCGGCCTCACCCCAGATAGCCGGATCTTTAATGGCCAACGTCGCATCAACGAGATGCGCGATCGCGGCCCGCAGCCCCTCGGTACTGATGAAGCGCCGCCGGATGTACTTCAACTGACTCTCGCTCACCTCAGGGTTGCCTGCACACACCCGACTAACGCCGGTGTTGGTGCCAAAACCGTAAAGCGCCAGCAGCAGCCGCTGGCGCAGCACATCCGGATCCAGGCGGCTTTGCCCGGTCAGGCTGTGAAAGTGCTGCGTGAAATCTGTTCGCAGGTCGGCCTCCTTGAGCACGTCAAGCAGGCTGATCATCTCCCACTGCTGCTTGACATGGTTGTGAAGGTAAACCAGGTTAGCCGACTCGGTCTGCTTCTTCAGCTTCTGCACCCGAATTCGTCCCGAGGCCGTGATCGAAACGTATGGATTGTTGGCCAGGCCGTCGTGTAGCAGTGTGAGGGCCGCCGTCATCTCGTTCTGGAGACGGGTGATGAAATCGTCGGGGTTGAGCGGTAGGTTCAGCGCCTGATAGTACACCGCCCGCTTCTCGTCGAAATCTGCGGGCGTATCATGGTCCGGGTTGCGATATCGGTCAGCCCCGACCACCCAGATGGCTTTGCGTCGTAGCCGATCCCGTAGCTGCTGAAGCACACACAGCTCGTAGCGCGTGCGGCGAACTTGCAGCTTCCCGGACCGATTTTGCTCGTAGATCCAGGTCTGCAAAACGCCAGGAATGACGCCTTCAACTGGCACCGCTGCCTCCATCGGATAGAAATAACGCCCCTTGTCTTCCAGATAGGCCTCGACCACCTTCAGCGCGCCGATGAGCGGCTGGTGGCGGGCGTTGTTCGAGCGAAATTCGAGTACATCCAGCATCGGCGGCAGCATCTGACGATAGTGAAAGCTGTAGGAACTGCCGATACGGGTCTGGACCGCCTGTCGGTAGGTGCCAGTTTGCTGGGCTTCTTCCACCAGCGCTTCCAGGCGGGCTTGCCCGACCACCGGGTATAACACCTCCTCGATAATGCCCTGGGGATGGTTCAGCATCACTTCAGCCAGATCGAACAGTAGCCGCTGCTTCCCCTCAACCCGGATGAAATCGGTGATCAGGTGCTTTTTCTCCTCGCGCTCCGCCTTGATCCTGATGTTTTGCAGCACACGAACGAATAGGTCCACCAAGTCGTCCGTCACCTGGCGTTGGCGAACCCAGCAGAAGGCTGCCAGCAGCGTGTACATCTGCTCGGGTGCCGTCGACTCACGCCGTAGTAGATGGCTCGGCGATTCGACCGACACCTGTCGCTGATATTGACGCAGGTAGGACAGCGGCAGCTCCTCGAATAGATCCTCCGGTAGTTGGATCGATTGTAGTCCCTTTAGCCGGTCGCACACCCGCTGAATATGCTTCACCGTTGCCGCACCTGCGCCCAGTTTCATCTCATGCAACGGTGCATAGCCCGCCGTTTGTTCCTGCCAAATCGACGCTTCCAGCAGGAGCTGACGGAGACGACCTCTCACCGGCAGGGGTAACTTGTCATACGTCTGCTGGAAAAACTGCTGCTGATACTGATGAATGA
>DAOTTX010000373.1:0-1617 GCA_034437515.1 Anaerolineae bacterium | reverse complement strand
GATGGCAGCGTGACCGTCGCTCCCGGTGAGACTGTTAACATCAATTCTGGCTTTATCGTTGATGGTCCGCTGAACTTCGTGGTCAAAGACGCGGCGAGCGGTGACATTATCGCCCGTGCGACGGTGCCCGACTGTTTTATCCAGACCGAAACCCCGATCCCTAGCGCCACGCCGACCTTCCCACCGCCGCCCGTCGTGACGGATACGCCGACACCGCTGACATCCACACCGACACCCACCCCGGTGACGCCCACGCCTACCCCGGTTGAAACGGAAGAACCAACCGAAGAACCGCCCGTGACTGAAGAATGCGGTGAAATTGTGGAAGAAGACGAGTTCGGCTACCCTGTCCTCACCTATGACGCGAGTTTGTGCGAAGAAAACGTCGAATTGCCGCGTGATGACTTTGAAACCATCGAGGAAATCGGCCCCAAAGTTTGCCCCGACTGGGTGATCTATTCCAGCAACGAGGGCGGCCAGTTTGGCGTGTGGCGCACCCCCAGCACCCAGTTGCCGGCCAACGCCAACCCGCAGCTTTCCGGCCCCGTCAACGAAGATGAAGAAGACAACTTTGTCGCCCTCGCACCGAGCCAGTCCCCCGACGCGCGTTTTGTCGCCTTTGCCACCAACCGCGATGGCAACTTTGAAATCTACATCGCACAGGTGGACAACACAGGCGAGGCCGTGTACTTCGAGCGCGCCACCTTCAACACCATCGCCGTGAACATGGACCCGATGTGGTCGCCCGGCAACGATGGCGGCTTTGATGGCGGTGAATTGATCGTCTACGAATCAGCGCGGCGTGGTTTCTGGGCGTTGTACATGCTGAACGTCGTCACGGGCGAGGAAGTCCAGTTGACCGACAACAGCAGCTACAACTCACTCAACGCCTTCTGGCACCCCGATGGCGACCGCTTCATCTTCCAGACTGACCGCGATGGCTTCTGGCAAATCTACGAGCTTGACCTGACGCAAACGGGCGAGGATGGCTTCCCGCTGCAAACGCGCCTCACTGATGGCGTCGGCGACTATCTCGATCCGGTTTACAACGCCGATGGCACGCAGATTGCGGTGCGTTCCAACCGCGATGGCATCAACAACGTGATCTACGTCATGGACGCTGATGGCAGCAACCTCGAAAGCATCTCTGACGGGCAATCTGACGCCACTAACGCGGTCTGGTCACCGGAGGAGAACTTGCTGGTGTATGAAGCCGTGCGCGACGCCGACCGTGACATCTTCGTCTATGACTTCGACACCGAACAGACGCGCGTGTTGACCAACAATGACTTCCTCGACTACGCCCCGACCTGGCGCTGTGACACCACCAACGTCATTTTCGCCAGCGAAACGCAGGGCGCGCCGGACGTCTTCGAAACCAACGCGCTCCCGATTGACGCTTTCGGCGTCGCGGTGGACCCTGAAATCGACGGTGATCTGCTCATTCAACTGACCGAAAGCCTCTTTGCCGACACCTTCCCGCAGGGTGTGCCCGCCGAAGAAAACGGTAGCCGCCTCGGCGCGCTGCCGGGTGGCCGTATCTTGCAGGAATAAGGCTTTCACGGTCGCATACACAGTACCCCTTGCCACACAACGTGGTGAGGGGTTTTTTGTTTG
>DAOTTX010000372.1:0-163985 GCA_034437515.1 Anaerolineae bacterium | reverse complement strand
TTATTAATCTGGTCGGGTCGCATCTGTTGGGGCAACCTGCGGATTTCGGCAGTGGCGCTCGTGGCTTTAGCCGGGCAGCGGTCGAATATATTTTGACCCATGATTCTGTGGCTTCGCATCCGATTGTAAACGATCTCGGTTGGCCCGTGATGTTGGATCGCGCCGGGTTTGACGTCCGCACCTACGAGAGCGATGCGGCCTATTACACCATCGAAAGCGAGGCCAAGCGTACCGTGCTAGAACAACCGGAACAATGGCAGAAGCGCGTCCGGTTGGCACATGCTATCATTCAGGCAGGCATCGAAGCATCATAGAGGAGAGACGGATGAGCGTCACAGCCGCCGGGGCATGGCATCCACGCGGAGAATTAGCGCGTTTACAACGGTTTTTGCCGCAACTGCTGGAAATATACGAACACATTACCATCTCGATCCCTCTGGATGCTGATGAGGAGATCATACGCGGGGTCGCCACGCTGCCGGAGACGACCTTTATCTTCTACGATGAATGGAGCGGGCGACATGCGGTGGTACAGGCCGCGCTCAAACAGCCGAGCAGCCATCTGCAATACATCGACCTCGACCGCTTACTCCATTGGGTGGAAACGCGCCCGGAAGAGTTAACCAATGCCGTTAAACGGATCGAACAATCAGACTGCCTGACGATAGGGCGTACACCCTGGGCCTATCGCACCCATCCTGAGTCACTGCGCAAGACCGAGATGATTACCAACGATGCGATGTCGGTCTATTTTGACTGCTGGATGGATTTCTGCGCCGGGTCGAAGGGCTTAAGCCGCCGTGCCGCCGAGTACATCCTCAAGCACAGCCCACGAGACAAGGCGCTACGGATGGATGTCGGTTGGGCAATGCTGGTGAAGCGGGCTGGCTACTCGCAGGATTACATCGAGGTCGATGGGATGGAATGGGAAACGCCCGATCAGTTTTTAGATCATGTCGCCGACCCGGAGCGCCAAAAACGCCTTGCAGACGACTATGACGCAAAGCCCGAAAGCTGGGCACATCGCACGCGCATCTCGCATGAGATTCTGCTGGCGGGGTTAGAGGCGATGAACCGAGAGATTGCACCGGTCGAGGAATAAAAGCCGTTGATTATCAACCGTTCAACAACGATGATAGACACTAAGTTTTTACAGAAGGGATAGTGTGATGTCTGACGATATTGCTGTAATGAGTATTCAACGGGTGGAAGATGGTACCCACAATTTCGCCCAGATTTACATGGAATTACAAAAACAAGTTGCGATGATCCAGTTCGCGCTGGCGGATCTACAGGAACACGGACGCGGTGAATGGATGGAGTTGGTCGAGGAAGATGTGCAGATCATTCTCTCGTCCGTGCAGATCGCCTCGGAGCTTTCCGCTGACGTCTGCGCCGATCTTGATGATCTGCTGGTGAAGTTTCTCGGTGAGGCCGACGAATACCCCGGCGAATACCCGGAGGAATCTGAATGAGTGACACAGCACGCGAAAAGGTCGGTTTAGATGCGATTGCGGCGATGTTTGAGCGCACGCAAGCCGAAGATCGGGCGGCGTTTCTGCCGTTCTTCCCGGTTGGCTACCCGACCTATGACGACTCGCTGGCTGCCATCGAGGCGATGGCGGCGGTCGGTGTGGACGGCTTCGAGATTGGTGTTCCGTTTAGCGATCCGCTTGCGGATGGGCCGACCATCCAGATGGCGACACAGACCGCGCTCGAAAATGGCATTACGGTAAGCAAAGCCATCGACGCGGTACGTGAGTTACGCGGACGTGGCATCACGCAGCCCATGTTGATGTTTAGCTATCTCAATCCGTTGATCGCCTATGGAACGGAGCGGTTTATTACCGAGGCGAAGGCCGCGGGTGCTGATGGTCTGATCTGCCCGGATTTGCCGCCGGAAGAAGCACCATTGTTCGCTGAAGTCTGCCAGCGAGAGAATATGGCGCTGGTGTTCTTCCTCGCGCCGACCAGCAACACCAAGCGGATCAAACTGGCGGCACAGCACGCGACCGGTTTTATCTACGTGGTGTCACTGACGGGCATCACCGGCGCACGCAGCGACCTCCCCGATGATCTGACTGATTTCATCGGGCGAGTGCGTGCGGAGACGGATTCGCCGCTGGTGTTGGGCTTTGGCATCAGCACACCGACGCACGCACAGATGATGCACGGGTTGGTCAACGGGTTCATCGTCGGGAGCGCATTAGTCCGTGCTGCCGGGGAAGATACCGAGATCGTGCGGACGCTGGCGAAGTCACTACGGGATGCGGTGTAGCCAGTCTGCACAGCGGATGCCCGGTAAACTGTACAAAATCTAGGGATTAACAGGGATTTGACACGAACTTGTTGACAAATTGCTACCATGCCGTGTATGCTCTGCGATAACGTTGGAAAAAGAAACGGGCAGACTTGTGCAACACACCATCTACACCAGCTTTTATTATTTTACGAACGACATAAAAAGCTGTCAGGTGTTTGTGCGCAGTTCTCCCTAATCGACCAGAATCGATTTTGTTAATCCAAGCGCAGGGCAAACGCCCTGCGCTTTTTGTTTTATAGGCGCTATATAGGGAGTAAGGCATGATGATAGTTCGAGGGGTACGGGGGGCGACCACCGTCCCTGAAGATGATGCGGAGTTGATCGTCACCGCGACGGAAGAACTGCTACGTGCGATGATCCATGAAAATGCCATTGATGAGGAACACGTCGCCAGTGTGACGTTTACGACCACACCCGACCTGACCGCCGCTTACCCGGCGAAGGCCGCCCGGCTCATCGGTTGGACGCGCACCGCCTTAATGGGGATGCAGGAGATGGATAACCCCAATGGGTTGCGACGGTGCATCCGTGTGTTGATGCATTGGAACACGCCGAAAACGCTGGATGAAATCGTACATGTGTACATGAATGGTGCGGAGAAGTTACGCCCTGATTTTTTTTACCCAAAGAATAAAGTTGTTTTAAATAAGGAGCCAGTTGAAAAATGATCGTCATGATGCAGCCGAAAGCAAGTGCAAAGCAGGTGGGTGATGTGATCGCCCGCATCGAAGATGATGGGTACAGACCACATCTCGCCGAAGGTGAACGGCATACGCTGGTCGGTGTGGTGGGGGAAAGCGCAACACCCTTCAAGCAAGAAGACTATGAACTGATGAACGGCGTAGAAAAGGTCATGCGCGTCTCTGTGCCTTACAAGCTCGCCAGCCGGGAAATGCACCCGCTTGACTCGCTGGTGCCGCTGAACGGTAATCATATGGGTGGTAAGAAGGTGCTGGTCATCGCCGGGCCTTGCAGTGTGGAGAACCGTGAGCAGATCATCGAGACGGCCTGCGCGGTCAAAGAGGCCGGGGCGACGGCGTTACGTGGCGGCGCTTACAAGCCGCGTACCTCGCCGTACAGCTTCCAGGGGCACGGTGAGAAGGGCTTGCAGTGGCTCGCAGAAGCACGCGATGTCACCGGCCTGCCAATCGTCACCGAGGTGATGGACCCGACATTGGTGCCGCTGGTGTCAAAATATGCTGATGTGTTGCAAGTCGGCGCACGCAATATGCAGAACTTCACGCTGTTGAACGCGGTTGGGGAGAGCCAGCACCCGGTACTGCTCAAACGTGGGATGAGCAGCACGATGGAAGATCTGTTGATGGCGGCTGAATATGTGCTGAGTCATGGGAACAATCAGGTCATGCTGTGTGAGCGCGGCATCCGTACTTTTGAGAAATACACGCGCAACACGTTCGACCTGAACGCCATTGCCGTACTCAAACATCTGACACATCTGCCTGTGGTCGCTGATCCCAGTCACGCCGTCGGTTTGCGGGAGCATGTGGAGAAAGTGGCATTGGGGGCGGTCGCCGCTGGCGCGGATGGTTTGATCGTTGAGGTGCATATGAACCCTGAAGAAGCCATGAGCGACGGGCGGCAAAGCCTGACCGATGGCGGCTTCCGTGAGATGATGGAAAGCATCCGTAAGGTCGCGGATGCGGTTGGACGCACGGCATAGTATGACAGATCGATTTAGCAGCAGACGCTTAGCCGTTGTCGGCCTCGGTTTGATGGGTGGTTCGATGGCGTTAGCGATGCGCCCGTATGTGGATTGCATCATCGGGGTGGATACCAATCCGCAAACCCGCACTTATGCGCTCGAACACGGCATCGTTGATGATGCGACGGATGACCTCAAAACCGGTGTGCGAGACGCGGATACGGTCGTGTTGGCGGCCCCGGTGCGGGCGGTGTTGGAGTTGGTCGAGAATCGCATCGGGTCGTATTTGCGCTCAAACACATTTTTGATCGACATCGGCAGCACCAAAGCGGACATTTGTACGGCGATGGGCAAGCTACCGATAGGCATTCATGCCATTGGTGGACACCCGATGACGGGCAAAGCGCGCAGCGGCATCGAAGCCAGTGACTCCGAACTCTATCAGGGTGCGCCGTTTGTGATTTGCGAGACACGGCGCAGCACCCCGGCGACACGCTTACGGGCGCTGGCTTTCGTCGAGAAGCTCGGTGCGCTGCCGATTGAGATGAACGCCGAACGTCACGACCGCGTGGTTGCGACCATCAGTCATCTGCCCTATCTGCTCAGTGCGGCGTTGATGGCGACCGTGACCCGCGAAGCTGACCATGATGAGGCGGTGTGGCGCTTGGCGGCGGGTGGCTTTCGGGATATGTCACGCTTGATGGGCAGCGACATCCGCATGATGAGCGACATCACCAGCACCAACCGGCAGGCCATCACCGAATTATTGGCTCAATTTCGGGTGCAACTCGCTCTGTTGGAAACGATGATTATCTCGCGTGATGAAGGTCATCTTGCCGACTCGCTCAAGCCGTTGCGAGAGAAACGTCTGATGTGGGAAAAGCATTACCTGAAGAAATGAGTGAGCTTCGCTATCAGCGGTCAGCTTTTAGCCGGAGAATAACGTATGCTTTTTATGGACAAACCAATTGGAGTTGTTCCTACGAATTATGAACGTTCTCTTGTTTTATCTATGAGAGGTTTTGGAGGTGATTGTGTGAGTGAAGATCAGTTAATTGTACGTCCGGGGGCCGGGTTGCGGGGTGAGACGACCGTCCCCGGTGATAAGTCGATTTCGCACCGGGCGGTGTTGTTGGGAATGCTGGCGAAGGGCAGGTCACAGGTGCGGGATTGGCTTGCCGCTGGAGATACTGAGGCATCTCTGGCGGCGGTGCAGGCGCTTGGCGTGCGTGTAGACCGCGAAGATTTACACACTTTGACTATTCATGGTGGGGGACTACAACCACCGGCTGGGCCGCTTGATCTGGTCAATGCGGGGACGGGTATTCGTCTGCTGGCAGGGATTATGGCAGGGCAGCCGTTCCCCTCGGTGTTGGATGGCAGTGAGCAGCTCCGGCGGCGACCGATGAAACGCATCACCACACCGCTGGCGCAGATGGGCGCGCAGATCAGCGCGACCGACAACCGCGCACCAATGGCGATTACGCCAGCGACACTACGCGGGATCGAGTACGCGCTGCCGGTTGCCTCGGCGCAGGTCAAGAGCGCGGTGCTGCTGGCGGGGTTGTTCGCTGAGGGCGAAACGATCATCGTTGAACCCGGCCCGGCCCGTGACCATACCGAGCGGATGCTCGCCGCGATGGGTGCGCACGTTACCGTCGATGGGAATCGGGTCACGCTTGAGCCTGGCGGCGAACTGCAACCGCTCGACATCACTGTGCCGGGTGACTTCAGTTCGGCGGCGTTTTTGCTGGTCGCGGCCTGTGTTCTGCCTGAAAGCGATGTGACGATCACGCATGTCAACCTCAATGACACCCGCACCGGTCTGCTCGATGTGCTGCTCGAGATGGGTGCGGACATTACGGTGACGCCGACCGGCACCGAGGCCGGGGAGCCGGTCGGGGATATTCAGGTGCGGTCGAGCGTGCTGCATGGTGTGACCGTTGCCGGTGATACCGTTGTGCGGATGATCGACGAGTTCCCGGTGTTGATGGTCGCCGCGCTGTGTGCCGAGGGTGAAACTATTGTGCGCGATGCTGCTGAACTGCGCGTTAAAGAGACAGATCGAATCGCCGTGATGAGCGCCGAACTACGTAAACTCGGCGCGGCGATCACCGAGACGGACGACGGCTTTCGCATCAGTGGCCGGCAAGAATTAGTCGGCGCGACGGTGGACGGTCACGACGATCACCGGGTAGCGATGAGTCTCGCCGTCGCCGGGTTGGTCACCGCAGAGGGAGTGATGGTCACCGATGCGACGTGTACCGGCGATTCTTTCCCCGGCTTTGCAGAGACGCTGGCGCGGCTTGGTGGTCGCCTGGTCGAAGATACGAGGAGTTGATATGTCGAGCAGGGTAGGTTTAATCGGTTGGCCTGTAGAGCACAGCCTCAGCCCGGTGATGCACAACGCGGCCTATAAGACGCTTGGTATGGATGACTGGGAATACGATACGATGGCGATCCCGCCGGATATTGGGCATCTGGGTCTGCGTGAGCCGATGCGACACGGGTACATCGGCGTCAACGTCACTGTGCCACATAAAGAGACAATCATGGGCTACGTCAAGCCGGACGAGATCGCGCGTGCAGTCGGTGCGGTGAACACGGTGCGCTTCACGGATATGTTGGGCACCAACACCGACGTCACCGGCTTTATTGACGACCTGAAAGCGCACGATGTGACGCTGGTCGGTACGGCTGCGCTGGTGTTGGGGGCGGGTGGCGCGGCACGGGCGGCGGTCTATGGGTTAAAGCGTGAGGGTGCAACTGTGACCGTCGTCAACCGCACGCGCGAACGCGCACAGAAGATGCTGGCTGACCTGACGTTATCGTCCGGCATCCGTGATGTGCGTGTGCTGACGTTAGATGAGGCCGTCGAACATAAGGTCAACCTGATCGTCAACGCGACCAGCGCGGGGATGTGGCCTGATACAGACGCCTCCGCCTGGATCGCCGGGGTGCCGTTCCCGGCGGGTGTGACCGTGTATGATATGGTCTATCGCCCGGCGAAGACGGCGCTGATGGAGCAATGTGAGGCCGCCGGTGGACGCGCTATCGGCGGGTTGGGGATGCTGGCCCGGCAGGGGGCGGCGGCCTTCGAGATCTTTACCGGCAAAGCAGCGCCGGTCGATGTGATGTTTGATGCTGCGCGGGCGGCGTTGGCCCAGCGAGATTAACAAGAAAAGACGCGGAGACGGACTATGGCAAACCAAGAGCGCACGATCCAAATCCGGCAAGCGACCGTTGATAATGCGGCTACCCTTGCTCGACTTAATGTCGCCGTACATGTCATTCATACCGAGGCACGACCGGAGATTTTTAAAGCGCCTGTCGTCGATGAATTTATAGTACACATGCGTGACCGTCTTAATCAGCCAGATTGGAGGGCGCTTATTGCCGAAGTCGATGGCCTGCCCGTTGGATACGCAACGACTCTTATCTCGAAGCGACCGGAGAATCCGTTTGCTCATCCAGGGGAACATATTGTCGTAGACAACATCTCGGTAGAGCCAGATTATCGCAGTCAGGGTGTCGGTGAAGCATTGATGGAACAGGTGTATGTGCTGGCACGCGAAGAAGGTATTCAGCGGGTGACACTGACGGTATGGGCATTTAACGAACGCGCGATTGCGTTCTATGAACGTCTCGGTTTCAAGCCGTTCCAAGTTCATATGGAAAAGATTCTAGATTAGAATTGTGTGTGTTTTACGAGTTACAGAGATCAAGTTAAGGATAAATGATGCTACGTTTTTTCACAGCCGGGGAAAGTCACGGGCCGATGCTGACGGCGATCCTGGAAGGGATGCCCGCTGGTCTACCGCTTGACCCCGAAGACATCAACAAAGAACTGCGCCGCCGTCAAAAAGGGTACGGCTCTGGTGGACGGATGCAGATTGAGAAGGACAATGTACGCATCACCGCCGGGGTGATGAACGGCATGACCACCGGCGGGCCGATTGCGCTGATCGTAGAGAATCGCGACTTCAAAAATTGGAAGGAAAAGCAGATCGAACCGATGACCACCCCGCGTCCCGGTCACGCTGATCTGACCGGCGCGATCAAGTACGGCTATCGTGAACTGCGCCTCTCGCTGGAACGCGCCTCCGCACGAGAAACCACTATGCGCGTCGCGGTGGGGGCCATTTGCAAGAAGTTTCTGTCACAGTTTGGTGTGGAGCTAGGCGGATACGTTGTGCAGATCGGCGATGTGAAGGCCACACTGCCGGATGTGGTCGATCATCTGGCGTTGTACCAAGCCGCCGAGGACGAAGAAAACGATGTCCGCTGTCCTGATCCCGAAGTCGCTGAACAGATGCGTGCCGCCATCCGGCAGGTGAAGATCGATAAGGACACACTCGGTGGCATCTTTGAGATATTTGCGGTCGGTGTGCCGCCGGGGTTGGGATCGCATGTGCATTGGGATCGCAAGTTGGACGCACGCATCGCCGGCGCGATGGTCAGCATCCAGGCGATGAAAGGCGCGGAGATCGGCGCGGGTTTTGAGAACGCGACCAAACGCGGCAGCGACGTCCACGATATGATCGACCGGGGCGAAAATGGTGACCTACGACGGCGCACCAACCGTGCCGGGGGATTGGAAGGCGGCATCACGACCGGTGACCCGGTGGTGGCACGGGTGGCGATGAAGCCGATTAGCACCATGTTACGCGGCGCGGAGTCGGTCAACCTCGTCACCGGGGAGGTCGAGGCGACGACCTATGAGCGCAGCGACTTCTGCGCGGTACCGCGTGCGGTGCCGGTCGGCGAGGCCATGCTCGCCATCGTGTTGGCAGAGGCGCTCATCGAAAAGCTCGGCGGTGATAGTGTCGATGAGATGCTACCGCGCTTCGGTCTGCTACGCCAAAATAACCTGGAAGACTTACCGATGGATAACACTCAGTGGAACTTTGGGTATGAGTAGCGATAATGGCGAATAAGCGCAACATCATCCTGGGTGGTTTTATGGGCACCGGCAAGACGACCGTCGGGCAAATCGTCGCGGATTACATCGGCTGGCACTTCGTCGATACGGATGACGAGATTGTGCATCGTTTTGGTAAGTCAATTCCGGCGATTTTTGCCGCACAGGGTGAGGCGACCTTTCGGCGTTATGAAACGGTCGTCGCTCAGTCATTGGCGGCGGGGTCAGAACAAGTCATTGCGACGGGCGGCGGTCTGCTGGTTGACCCGGCAAACTTAGCGATGATGCAGGCGTCCGGGTTTGTGGTGTGCCTCACCGCCGATCCGCTGACCATCGAGCAGCGCCTCATAGATGAGCATGAAGGGCGACCACTGGCGGCGAACTGGCGTGATCTGCTGGCGTCTCGTGCGACGGCTTACGCCAAAATCACACATCAAATTGAAACGACCGGTAAAGCACCGCGAACCGTCGCGGAGGAGGTCATCGCGCTATGGCGCGAATCAACGTAACATCGCCGGATGGTGCCTATCCGATTGTCATTCAGCGAGGGCTATTGAGCCAGTATGCGGCGACTTCAACGGGGCGGTCGGTGGTGATAACGAACGAGACCATCGTCCCGCTGCACGGTGAGACGTTCGCCGCTGCATTAGGCGTCCCGCTGCTTTCCGCGCCCGATGGCGAACTATACAAAAATCTCGATACCGTGCGCGATCTCTACGTACAGATGATCGAGGCCGGTGCGGATCGTAAAACGACCGTAATCGCATTAGGCGGCGGCGTCATCGGTGATATGGCGGGTTTCGTGGCGGCGACCTATATGCGCGGTGTCGATCTGGTACAGGTGCCGACGAGCTTGCTGGCGATGGTCGATAGCAGTGTTGGCGGCAAGGTCGGCGTGGATGTGCCGCAGGGGAAAAATTTGATCGGCGCGTTCAAACAGCCGGAGATCGTGTTGATCGACCCGGATGTGCTGGGTACGCTGCCTGACGAGGAATGGCGCAACGGTATGGCTGAAGTGGTCAAACACGGCTTGATCGCCGACCCTGCGCTGCTCGACCCGGTGTTATGGGCACGCGACCATGCCGAGAAACTGGTCACACGGGCGGTGCAGGTCAAGGTCGATGTGGTGCAGCGTGATCCGTTTGAGCAGGGCGAGCGGATGCATCTCAATCTGGGGCACACGTTCGCGCACGCTATCGAACAGGTCACTCAGTACGCGGTGCCACATGGCGCGGCGGTCGGGGTCGGCCTATTGGCGGCGGCGAAGCTCTCGCATCGCCTGGGGATGTGTGATGTGGCGCTGGTCGAACGGGTAGACTCGATCCTGCAAGCGGTCGGCTTGCCGCGTCAAACGGACGGCCTCGACCCGGCGGCGTTACTGGCAGCTATGCGCACAGACAAGAAATGGAAGGACGGAATCTCGCGTTTTGTGCTTTTGCACGATGTGGGACGTCCGGCAGTTATAGAGGATGTGGACAACGAATCGGTGTTGGCGGTGTTAGAAGAGATGCGGTAAACCTCTGTAAGTGTGGTCAAGGTTGCAATCTTATGATTATCTTCGGGACACGCGCACGGTATCGGACGGTCGAGGTGGGCGATTTTTTCTGTCCGCATTGTCAAAAACCGCGTCCTTACGAGCACAAACGTGGTAAGAACTATTTCGCGCTCTATTTCATTCCGATCTTCCCGATGGGGGATGGTGGGGAGTTCATCGAGTGCCAGCACTGCGGCATGAGTTATAACATTGACGTTCTCGCGTATAAGCCCAAACGTGAGACTCAGGACGTCAATCAGTTGTTGAATAAAGTGAAGGCAAAATTGGATATGGGCACGCCGGTCGAATACGTCATCGGTGATTTGACGGCGGAAAAGCTAGACCGTGACATTGCGTTCAACGTGGTGCGGATGGCAGCGGGTGATGAGCGGCGCGTTTGCCCAAAATGTGACCTGACCTATGCGATGACCGTTGACCATTGCCCCGCCTGCCGGACGGCACTCAGTTGATGAACGCGAAAATGTCCTGATCTTCTTTGCGCATTTGGCGTCTTAGTTGTGACATGCGGTCTTTGTTGCGGCGGCTCTGGCGGATCATCTTGTGGATGTACGAGAGCCTCAGTAACCAGATCGCATGTTGTGTATCAACATAATCTCGGATGTGCAGTTGGATCTCGCCGTTCTCGGTGATCTCGTAGTGTTTGAGGATGTTGTCAGAATGAGACAGTCGCTCGCAGATGAGCGATGTCAACGGAATATAGATCAAGCCGTCACTGTCGATCATGCCGACGATGTCATCATCCAGAAAAAATCGTATACCTTGATCTGTTTCGCGGTAAATGTCTTCCCAAGCAGCGACCGCTTCAATAACCTCAGCGATAAAATTATTCATGCGTTCTCTCCAAGAGGATAGGTGTTCATCGGCATTGCTCTAAACATGTCTGTTCAAATTCTACATCAAGTTTGCGTAAAGTTCGTTAATTGTTACTTAGATGTAACAACATTTACGGATTTAGAGTCGGTACAAGTGGATCATAAAGTTTGTAAATTATAACTTCTAGTATATTACGAAAGTGTAGATAATTCAGGGTGAAAGTTTGACTATTCTGACTAATTGCGAATTTCTCGTTTCGTATTGAGGCAACATGATGAGCAAGCGACTACTTCTGTTACACGGGCCAAACCTGAACCTGCTGGGCACCCGCGAGCCGGATGTCTATGGTCGGGTCACGCTGGAACAAATCAACGGTGCGGCACGCGCCCACGTTGCGACCTACGAGGTCGAGATGCGTGCGGAACAATCTAATCACGAGGGTGTGCTGATTGACATCTTGCACGAGGCTCGCAGTTGGGCGGATGGTGTCGTGTTTAACCCTGGCGCTTATACGCATACATCCATTGCGCTGCGCGATGCTATCAGCGCGATTGCGCTCCCTGTAATCGAAATCCACCTCTCAAACGTCCATGCGCGGGAGGCCTTCCGGCACCAATCGCTACTCGCGCCGGTCTGTCTGGGGCAGATCAGCGGCTTTGGCTGGCGGGGCTATTTGCTGGCGATGGATGCCTTATTGGGTCATCTAGGTGTGATTGAGCCTCCCCTGTAGGTGTCGCCGGTGTTGTTCACGCAGTACAAGGATTGCCCGTCGAACTTTGGCGATGTCTGCTGTGGTCAGGTGATACGCAGTATCGTTATACTGGTGACACTCTGTTAGGGACATGTGTGCCCGTGTCTCTGTGTTGGCTAGCGAAAGGAAGGTCGTCGATGACTGAAGAAGCTGTTTTAACGACGATTAAAGAACAAAATATTCGTTTTATTGATTTATGGTTTACTGATATTTTAGGCGTCGTCAAAAATGTAACGATCCCGGCGGAAAAATTACCGCGTGTCATCGAACACGGTATTCACTTTGATGGGTCTTCGGTGGACGGCTTTGCACGAGTCGCCGAGAGTGATATGCTGCTGCGTCCCGACCTCAAGACCTTCATAACGCTACCCTGGGGCAGTGACGGTGAAGAGAAAACCGCTCGCCTGATATGCAACGTGTATACACCGAATGGTGATCCGTTCATCGGTGATCCGCGTGGCGCACTCATCAAAGTGCTGGAAGAAGCGCGTGAGATGGACTATGTCTTCAAGATCGGTATGGAAATGGAGTTCTTTCTGTTCAAGACGGATGGTGACAGGCTGCCACTGCTGAACGAACCTTACGACGACGCCAGTTATTTCGATATGTCGTCTGATCCATCACAGGGGTTGCGGCGGCGGATGCTCACGACGTTGGAAGCGTTAAATGTGCCGGTGTATTCAACACATTCGGAGATCGGACACGGACAGTACGAGATCGACTTCCAATACGGTGATGCACTGCTGACAGCAGACCGTATCATTACTGCGCGGGTCGCTATGAAGACCATCTCTCAGCAGTATGGCTTGCATTGTACGTTTATGCCGCGTCCCTGTGAGAATTTACCCGGCTCCGGTATGCATACCCACCAGAGCCTGCACAGTGCGCAGACGGGCGCAAATCTGCTGACGGATACGACTCACGAGTACGGTCTGTCGGATCTGGCGCGGTGTTTTATGGCAGGGCAGTTGAGCCATGCACGGGCGATGGCGGCTGTGTTGGCACCGCTGGTGAATTCGTATAAACGCCTGGGCACCAGCTTTGAAGCCCCGGTTTACATCAGTTGGGCGCATATTAACCGGGCGGCGTTGATTCGCATTCCGAGCATAACACCCGGTATGGAGGCGCATACCCGGCTCGAACTCCGTGTGCCGGACCCCAGCGCAAACCCGTATCTGTCCGCAGCGGTGATGCTCAAGGCCGGTTTGGATGGCATACGTCACCAGTTATCACTGCCTGACCCACTTGAGGAGACACTGTTGATGCAAAAGCGCAGCCGGATGCGTCAGGTTGAAACACTGCCTGCCTCACTGGGCGAAGCCCTCGATGCGCTCGACCAGGATGAGATCATCCTTAACGCACTTGGTCCTTACATCGGCGACCGCTACCTCGCCGCGAAGCGCCAAGAATTCGAGGCGTATAATCGGCATGTCACCACCTGGGAGGTAGACCGCTATATCAGCAAATACTAGCGCGTCAGGTCATGCAGGTATTGCAGGGCTTCGCGGCTGTCTTCCAACGTGACGACGACCGACAGGCTGCAATAACCCGGTCCTTGAGAAATCGCCAGAATACGCAGATCATTCAGCGCGGTGAAGATGTGCCCTAATGAATGCTGCCCGGATGTATCACCGATTACGGTAATGATGCTGACCGGCGTTATTGACCAGTGTTGCAGGCTGGATGTTTCTTCCAGGGTCTGTTCAAACGCCTGGAACATCGTATCGGCAGCGTTGGGGCCTGCCGGTGTCGGAATAACCACACACAGAAAAGTACGGGTCGAAGACTGAGCGTAGATCGTCACATCGGCGGCGCTGCCCAAGACGCGCTTCATCGTCTCGTGGATGAACGCCTGAATTTCGCTGAGCGGGCCGCTGCTATTCGCCATGAAGCCGATCCCTCGAATCGACGTCACCGCTTTTACCATTTGCTCACTTTTTGCTTCAGCGCAGACCATCGTGCCTGTTTGCTGTGGTTTGTAGACATTTTTGATCCGCACCGGGATCTGGCGCTGACGAACCAGGCCGATCATCCTTGGATGTACGATGCGTGCACCAAAATAGGCAAGTTCAGCGATTTCGTCATATGAAAGCTGAGGGATGACTTTGGCCTCGATGATTTCGCGTGGATCAGTAGACATCATCCCATCGACATCTGCCCACATCCAGACTTCTTGCGAGCCGGTGCACACACCGACGATAGCAGCGGTGTAGTCACTGCCGCCGCGCCCCATCGTGGTAGTTTTTCCTTTGGGTGTCGCGCCGATGAAGCCGGTCAACACGGGTATGATGCCCCGTTCTAACATGGGGGAGAGGTAGTCATGTAGGCGCTGGCAGGTTTCGTCCATGTCGGGTTTGGCATCGCTGAAGTTATCATCGGTGATGATGATCTCGGTAGTGTCAATGGCGACCCCGCGCAGGCCGTTACTACGTATGAGAGCAGCAATGATGCGGGCGGCGATGCGCTCCCCGGTGCTGATGACGCTATCAATGGTTTCCAGCGTGTTGGCTTCTTCCATTGTTGGCTGGGCGAGTGTCTGGCAGGTATCCAACATATCGAACAGCAAGCGGTCGATGTCCGCGTGCAGGGCGCTGCGCTCATTGGCGTTCAGCGGTAATTGATCGACCAGGGCAAGATGCCGGGTGCGGATCGTGGCGACGATGCGACGATACCCTCGCCGGTTATCGAGCTTTGCCAGATGCGCCGCTTCGAGCAGGGCATCCGTCACCCCTTCCAGCGCGGAAGCGACCAGAAGCACTTGATCCCACCGTTCGTGCTCTTGTAGGACGATACTAACGACCTGGGTAAGTGCGGTTGTTGTGCCGACAGCAGAGCCGCCGAACTTCATTGTGAGTGTGCCCATTCGGTTCCATACCCATGTAAGTTACGGGGCGCGGTGTGGTCTCCGCGCACGTTCAATATACGGTTGTCAATCATATCATTATTTACGTGGCATGTAGAGGTTGCAGCATCAAGGTGATGCGGAAGATGGAGCCGTTTTCCCCGGTTTGTAGCAGGCGAACGTTGCCCCCATAAGTTTCCAGAATACGCTGAGCGATCGGCAGCCCTAGACCAAAGCCCCGCTTTGTCCTTGAAACGTCTTGCCGGTAGAAAAGATCGAAGAGATGTGCTGCTGCATCTTCGCTAATGCCTGGGCCATCGTCAATCACATCAATGTGAGCGATATATGGTGATGCGGTCATCGTCCGGACGATGATTTTTCCCCGCTCAGAGGTGAATTTAGCTGCGTTATGCAACACTTGCTTGAGCGCCAATGTGAAATAATGTGGGTCACCGAGGACACTGAGTGGCGTTTGGGTGAATTCAACTTCTACGTCGAGCTGTTTTTCCTCGATCAACCGGCGAATACCAGTTAGAGCGTCTTGAATGCCGTCATGGACTTTCACGCTCTCGTCCTGTGGGATCTGATTGGTATCTAGCCGGATAATAGAAAGCATCGAGTCGATTAAGTTCTCAATATCGCCCACTTGTTCATTGATGCGATCCAGATATTGTCGTCGCTTGTTCTCGTCCGTGTGCCGGTAAAGCAGATAAGCACTCGACCCGATTGATGCCAACGGTGTGCGAAATTCGTGTGAGACATCCTGAATGAAATTATTCAGCATGTCCTGTCGTTCGAGTTCAAGGGCGAGATCGAGCATTTGTAGCTCATCTTGCTCACGGAGTAGGATCTGCAAATGCAGTTCGATTTCCGTGATCACGGATGCGCTCAGTTCTTCCATGATGTCGATCTCGTGAGGGGTCCATTCACGTTTTTTGTTGTCGATCACACAAAAGCTGCCGACACAAATACTATTAGAAAGGCGCAGCGGCATCCCCATGTAGGCGATCACATCCAGATCCCGAATGGCGAGGTTGTCGCACAAGAGAGGGTTCTCGCGTGCATCCGCGACGATCAAAGGGTCTTCGGTTGCCATCACATACTGGCAAAAAGAATGTGAGAGGGGTGTTTCACGCATTGACGCCCAGGGATCGGGCAGGCCGATCATGCCTTTGAAGATCTGCCGGTCGTTGTCAAACAGGGTGACCAATGACACGGGCGCACCTGTAATTTTCGTTGCCAGGCGTGTCAACCGGTCGAACGCTTCATTAGCCCGCGTGTCGAGCAGACCGAGTTCTTCGAGTAGTCGGACTCGATCCGGGCTTCTAAGCACACGTCGGGCTAAAATTTTGAGTTGTTGTGTTTTATCTTCCATGTTGTTTGTTCCGATATCATAGTGTTGTTATTTTATTGTGCCACAAGTTTTCGTTTGTATCATTGATGCTGGTAGAATAAGATAAGATAGAAACATGAGTATGATGATATTTACTGGTCAAGGAAACAAACCATGACTGATATGCAGTTAGAAGAACAGCGATTAATCGCCGGTGTGCGTTTTACTAAAATCGGCAAGTTGTATCACTTCGATTATGCCAAATATCCCGAACTCAAAGCCGGTGAGTTCGTTATCGTCGAAACGGCGCGTGGGCGTCATATGGGGCAGATTATGGGCTTCACACCCGCCGAAAGTCATCGCAAGGACTACCGTCCGATCTTGCGCCCGGCGACACCGCGTGACCTCGTGTTGCGCCAGGAGTGGCAGCAGAAAGAACCGGAAGCGTTGGTCGTCTGCCGAGAGCTAGCACAAAATATG
This sequence comes from Anaerolineae bacterium, assembly GCA_034437515.1. Lineage (GTDB taxonomy): Bacteria > Chloroflexota > Anaerolineae > Aggregatilineales > Phototrophicaceae > DAOTTX01. The sequence goes on along the minus strand of DAOTTX010000372.1, from coordinate 147,304 downwards.
CGTGGGTATGATGATGTAAAATTTGTCGCCGCGCAGTACAATTACGATGGTTCCGTGCTGACCTTCCTTTACACCGCCGAGCAGAAAGTGAATGTCGGTTCGCTTTGGAACCGGCTCAAAAGTAAGTTCGATGCACAGGTCGAAATGCGTCAGATCGGCCCGCGTGACGTGGCGAAGATTATGGGTGGCTATGGTGCCTGCGGTGAACTGCGCTGCTGCTCTACCTTCCTGACGGACTTCAGCCCCATTTCGATCAAAATGGCGAAAGCACAGGGGATTTCACTCAATCCGTCGGAGATCACGGGGATGTGTGGGCGTCTACGTTGCTGCCTTGTCTATGAATACGAACAGTATGTCGAGGCACGTAAACAACTTCCCAAGCGGAACAAGCGCGTCGGGACACCGCAGGGCGTCGGCAAGGTGATTGATGTCAACCCCCTGCAAGACGCGGTGACTGTATACGTTGAGTCCGAAGGGCGCTTTACCATCCAGCGTGAAGACCTCATCCCGATGGATGAACTGGAAGCCCTACAGAAGAAGTCGAAGGAACCCTGCACCAAACACGGCGAGGACGAGGCTTGCTCCTGTGGGCAAAAGCCCGGCACTCGTAACCAGGACAAGCAGGCCAAACCCGAAGAGAAGCCGGAACGCAAATCACGGCGCAAACGGGGGAAGCGTCCGCGCCGTCGCAATGATAATAAATAGGACGGAGTAGATTGCATGACAGAAGACCAATCAGAGCAGAACGACGCGCAAATCCGCCGGGTGATGGGTATTTTTGCCCATCCCGACGATCCCGAATTCTTTGCGGGTGGTGCGCTGGCCCGCTGGACGGCGGAGGGGGCGCAGATCACGCTGGTGCTGGCGACCAGTGGCGACAAGGGCAGCGAAGAACTCGAAATGACCCATGAAAAGTTGATCGAGATCCGTGAGCAAGAAGAACGTAATGCCGCCGACGCACTCGGCGTTGATGATGTGATCTTCCTGCGCTACCCGGATGGTGAACTTATCCCTTCGTTAGAACTGCGTCGCACGCTCACCCGCTTGATCCGCATGAAACAACCGGATACGGTCGTCACCTGTGACCCGACCGCGTACTGGTACGGCACGCGCTACATCAACCATCCCGACCACCGGGCGATTGGCGAGGTGACGATGGCGGCAGTGTTCCCCGCAGCGCGAGATCGCCTGAACTTTATCGAGTTAGAGCGTGATGAGGGGTTGATCCCACACAAGGTTAAGTATTTGTATCTGGCGGGGCCGGCAGAGCCGACCGTTTCGGTCGATATTACCAATTACATCGAGACCAAGATTAACGCACTGCGCCAGCACGTCAGCCAGATCAAAGATATGGACGAGATGGCGAAAAACATCCGTGAGCGGCACATCGACGCGAAAGCGCCAGAAGACGCGCCGCGTCTGGTCGAGTTGTTCCGTGTGTTCACATTGGCTTGATGATTTCGCCGCTGAAAAAGGATAAAACATAGCATGAGTATTGATTTTAAGGCCGCAGCGGAGGCACTGCGAGAGGAAACCGTCGCTCGTCGTCGTGACTTGCACAAACACCCTGAAATTGCGTTTGAAGAGGTGCGTACCGCCGGTATCGTCGCGGACGAACTTAATCGGCTTGGTCTGGAGGTGCAGACCGGTGTCGGTAAGACTGGCGTCGTCGGTATTCTGGAAGGTGCGCAGGACGGGCCGACCGTGTTGTGGCGGGCGGATATGGACGCGCTACCTGTCGCTGAAGAGAATGATGTCGAGTATAAATCTACGGTGCCGGGGAAGATGCACGCTTGCGGGCACGATGGGCATACTGCGATTGGCTTGAGTGTGGCGAAGATCTTCGCGGAGAACCGCGACCAACTCAAGGGACGCATCAAGTTTGTCTTTCAACCGGCGGAGGAAATCGTCGCCGGTGCAAAGGCGATGATTGACGATGGTGCGCTGGAAAATCCCCGTCCGCATGTGAGCCTGGGCTTGCATCTGTGGAATACGATGCCGGTTGGTACGATCGGTGTTACCGATGGGCCGGTGATGGCGGGGTCGTCGGTATTTACGATTGACATCATCGGGCGTGGCGGTCATGCGGCCTTACCGCAAGCATCGCTTGATCCGGTGATTTGTGCCGCCCATGTTATCCTCGCGCTGCAATCCATCGTCTCCCGCAATGCTGACCCGTTGGATAGCGTGGTGCTCTCCGTCACACAGATGAAGGGTAGCGACGCCGACAACATCATCCCTGAGCAGGTAGAACTGCGCGGTACCTTCCGCACGTACACACGGACGATGCGTGATCTGGTCGAGGAACGTATTCACGCCATCACGACCAATGTGAGCGCGGCGATGGGATGTACGACGGCAATCGACATCAAACATGGTTCCATCCCGACGGTGAATGATGCTGATGTCGCAACACGACTGCGACAGGTGTTTAGCACGGTGGTGCCGGATGCACAGATCATGAGCGAAGAACGCACGATGGGAGCCGAAGACATGGCTTACTTCATGCAGGACGTCCCCGGCGCATATTTTTTCGTCGGTTCGAATAACACAGAGCGCGGTCTGGATCATGGACACCATCACCCTCGCTTTGACTTTGACGAGGCTGTTTTGCCCTATTCGGTGGCGCTGGCGGTTGCTGCTATCAGTGATTATGTGTTAGAGTCCGGATCGTCTTAAAAACGATTGAAATCTAACATATTCTCAAGCCTTATGCCGCTTATCCGGTGTTATGGTTAAAATAGCGTTAGTAAAAATTAAAGTAACTTATGACGACATCCAAAGCAAGTTTTACGGATAAAATCGACTTCAAAGCCGAGGCTGAATCACTACGGAGTGATCTGATTGCCTGCCGGCGTGACTTTCATCAGCACCCGGAAGTCGGCTTTGAGGTATCGCGTACAGCACGTGTAGTCGCGGAAAAGCTCAATGAGCTTGACATGGAGGTGCAGACCGGCGTCGGGCAGACGGGTGTCACCGGCTTGTTGAAAGGGGCGCATGACGGCCCAACCGTGCTTTATCGCTCTGATATGGATGCGCTGCCCATCCATGAGGAGAACGATGTCGAGTACAAATCGACGGTGCCGGGGAAGATGCACGCCTGCGGTCACGATGGACATATGTCGATTGCGTTGGGCATCGCGCAGATCTTCGCAAAGAACCGTCATAACATGCATGGGCGGATCAAGTTCATGTTTCAGCCGGCTGAAGAGATGGGCGGTGGCGGTGCGCTGGCGATGATCCGCGATGGTGTGCTGAAAGACCCCGAACCGGATGTAAGCCTGGGTTTGCATCTATGGAACCCGTTGCCGTTAGGACGCATCGGGGTGGCGGATGGCCCGATGATGTCCGGTAGTTCGTTCTTCAACGTTCGCGTGGTCGGCAAAGGTGGACACGCGGCCATGCCACACCTTACGGTTGACCCGGTCGCGTGCGCCGGTCAATTGATTACCGCCCTCCACACTATCGTCGGGCGGCGTATGGACGCGATGGCAGGTGCGGTCGTGCTGTCGGTGACTTCAGTGAAGTCGAGCAGCCACGCCTATAACGCTATTCCTGAATACGTCGAGATTGGCGGCACCTTCCGCACATTTAACGCTTATACCAGCGAATTGCTCGACCAGCACGTTCGTGATGTGAGCAACTCAGTCTGTGAATCAATGAATTGTGAAGCTGATGTCTCCATCCGGCACCCGACCATCCCAACGGTGAACGACCCGACCGTTGCGGCACGAGTACGGGAGGCATTTAAGCATGTCATAGCACCGGATGCGCTCGATGCGGAAGCCCGGACGATGGCCTCTGAGGATATGTCTTTTGTGTTGGAAGAAGTGCCGGGGATGTATTTCTTCGTCGGTTCTTCTAACGATAAGAAGGGGCTGAATTACGGACACCACCATCCACGTTTTAACTTCGATGAAGACGCGCTCCCGCTAGGGGTCGCGTTGTCTTGCGCTGCGATTGCCGACTATGTGATGCCGGGTACCTAGCCTGCGTAAGAATTTGCCTCACGAAACGTCAGAACAACGAACGGGTGCGCTTAGTGCCCGTTTTGCGTTTTTGGTATAATAAGGCGCATAACGAAAACAATCGAGAGGCAACGATGAGCAAAAAGGACGCGGTGCTGAATTGGCCCGGCGGGGCGGGTTGGCTCGTGATGACCGGTGGCGGTGCTGATCCGCTCGGTGATTTGCGTGGCTACGCGCTGAATTTTATCATGACCGATGGTGGGGTAGCCTACGTCGGTTTTGACAACGACGACCATGAAGACTTGATCGAAGACCTGGGTGAACTGGGTGCGCCGACCGGGTATCTGGTCAATGTGATGACCGAAGACGACGATACCATCCGCGAGATGCTAACCGATTCCAGCATGGTGCTGCTGCCGGATGTCCCGTTTGATTATCTGTATTCTGCGATGCAAGGTGCAGGCATCGAAGGGTTGTCGGCTGCTTACGCACGCGGCGCGGTGATCCTCGCGGAAGGGCAGGCTGCCACGTTGTTCGGTCAGGTGATGCCAAACGGGGTTAAAGGGCTTGCCTGGCTGGAAAACACCTTTATCGTCCCCAATGCGACCAGCTTACAAGAATCCGAGTTGGCCCGTGAAGCCCTGGACGCCGGAGCCGCGTCTTACGTCATCAGTGTCGGGCCGGGGTCGGCATTGGCATTGGGGCCAAAAGGACGGATCGAAACCCTCGGAAAGAAAGAAGTCACTGTCGCGCTCGGTGGGCAGCACGACTAAAACGACGTGACCTCACAAGTCGGTATGATGCCGGGGGCGCTGACGCATGTGACGCTGCGCAGGTCGGTGTCGGTGTATGTGATACTCGCTTCGACCGTCAGGATGAGGGCTTCACCCGGATTCAACTGATCGACTTGCAGGCTAATCAGCGCCTCCTCGGTTTCGAGCATACCGAGTGATGCGGTCACATCCTCGATACGCATTTCTACCGACGGACGATAGATGACTGTGATATCAAAGCCGGGTGAGCGCCCCTCATTGGTGACGGTCACCGTCCATTGTAGCGTCTGGGGATTTGTCTCATCGTCTGCGATGATGGATTGTTCGATACGCGGTACGAAATCCGCGAGAATGGCGCTTTCGCCGACCTCGGCTACGTCCGCACAGTCAAGCGACACACTGTAGAGTTCTTGAACCTGGTTTTCGTCCTGGTCTGCCAGATAGATAACGTGGTTGGCGGTCGCGGTATAGTCGAGTACGTCACCCCCTTCGACCGGTGGCAGGTTCAACAGGGCTGGGGCACCTCCCGCGACGATTTGCACGCTGAACAACTCAAACTGATCGTTGGCGTTTTGCTCCGCGTAGTAGATGACGCGGTTACCGCTGATCTGAAAGTCCCCGACATCGCCACCGGGGGGCAGATCACCATTAAGTTTAGTCGCTTCACCGCCTGCGATGCGCGCCGCATAGAGTTCGTACACCGTGTTATTCTCCTGATCGGCACGGTAGATCACATAGTTACCGCTGATGGCGTAATCGGCCTGTACGTCCCCGCTGGAGATGATATCACCGTTGAGCTTAACCGGATCGCCACCGGTCACCGGCACACTGAATAACTCGACCACATCGTTAGTATCCTGGTCGGCGCGGTAGATGACCGTATCCTCGTTAATGACCGCGTCAATCACATTGGCCCCGGCGGGCAGTTCCGCGTTGAGCTTGATGGGTTCTCCCCCTTCGACCGGCACACTATAAAGCTCGTAGACTTCGTTGGTGTCCTGGTCGGCGATGTAGACGATCACTCCATTGCCGATGAGATAATTACGGACATCACCGCCGGGTGTGAGGTCGCCGTTAAGCTGTTGTAAATCATCACCGGCAAAGTGATTGCTGAACAGCTCGACGGTTGTATTGCGGTTCTGGTCGGCAAGGAAGATCACACGATCCCCGAAAATCTGATAGGAACCAGGTAGCACATTACCGCCGCGTGTCATCTCGCCATTGAGCTTCGCCGGTTCTCCCCCTTCGACCGGGACGCTGTAGAGTTCTTCGACATCGTTGGTATCCTGGTCACCGCGGTAGATGACACGGTCGTCAAGCACGATGTAATCAAGGATGTCACTGCCAACATCAGGGTCAATCGGAATATTCAGTTGTGTCACTTCCCCGCCGCGATAGGGCACGCTGAATAACTCAAACACGTTGTTGTGATTCTGATCCGCAAGGTAGATCACGCGCCGGTCACTGATGAGATAACCGGGCAACACATCACCACCGGGGGCGAGAACGCGATTAAGTTTGACCGGCGCATCACGTCCGTCCACGCGCACGGTGTAAAGTTCGTCGACGGTATTGTTGTCCTGGTCGGCACGATAGATCACGTAATTCCCCAAAGGTTGATAATCCAGCACGTCACTGCCACTATCCGCGCTGACCTCGGCATTGAGGCGAGTGCTTTCACCGCCGTCTAACGGCACGCTGAAAAGTTCCTCGACGTTGTTTGCGCGTTGGTCGGCGAGGTAGAGGGCGTGGTTATTATGCAAGCGATAACCCGGCAGCACGTCGCCCCCTTCGGTCAATGTATCGTTGAGTTTGAATGGTTCGCCACCGTCGAGGCTGGTCGCATAGAGTTCGAGAACGTCATTCGTGTCTTGTTCTGCGAGATAAAGCACGGTAAGACCGTCAACCGTATAACTGCTCACATCACCGCCCCCCGGCAGTTCTGCGTTGAGCCTGACCGCTTCACAGGTCGGCGGTGTGTTGTCGGTCGGTAGTTGTTGTATCAGCAGCAGCAGCAGCGCCAGGATCAAAAATTGCATAGATTTTCCTTCGTCATGGTTAGGTGAACTGACTGCATTATGCAATTTCACCGCACACCCGGCAAGCGGAATCTTGAAATTCAAAGTGGTGGTGGAATTCCCGGCGGTGACTCGATAAACTTGGAAAGAACTCTAGGTTGCGCATACGGAGTTCAACCGACGAATTATTCAATGCGCTCGAAACTGGAGAAATTAATGCCTGCGACGATTATTATTGGTGCGCAGTGGGGTGATGAGGGTAAAGGTCGCGCTGTCGATTGGTTGGCCTCAACTGCGGATGTGGTCGCCCGCTTTGGCGGTGGCGATAATGCCGGTCATACGGTTTATGTGGGCGACCAGGTCTTTAAATTACATCTCATCCCCTCAGGCATCCTACGCCCGAATGCGATGAACGTTCTGGGTAACGGCATGGTGATTAACCCGATTAGCTTGCTGGACGAGATGAACCGCCTACGAGAAATGGGCGTGGAAATCTCCCCGGAGCGGCTGATGATTAGTGATCGGGCGCATGTCATCACACCGGCGCACCTTGCGCTGGATGCGGCACGCGAGAGCGCACGCGGGAACGCCGCTATCGGTACGACCTTGCGCGGCATCGGCCCGGCTTACCTGGATAAAATCGGACGGAACGGCATCCGCACCGGGCAGATGATGACCCCGGAAGACTTCGCTGATGTGCTGCACGCCGCCATCGAGCAGGCCAACGAGACTTTGCGGCGCATGTCTATGGACACGCTTGACCCGAATCAAGCCGCCGAACGTTACATCGACGCGGCGGCGGCACTGCGGCCTTACCTGAGTGACACGACTTACTACATCAACGAGCAGTTCAAAGCCGGGGCGCGGGTGGTCTGTGAGGGCGCACAGGGCACGCTGTTGGATGTCGATCATGGCAGTTACCCGTTCGTGACCAGTTCGTCGCCGTCGTCCGGTGGTGTGCTGACCGGCCTCGGCTTTGGCCCCAAATATGTAGACCGCGTGGTCGGCGTGGCGAAGGCTTTTGCCACGCGGGTTGGGGCTGGCCCTATGCCCACCGAATTGGACGGGTCGATTGCGGATCGGTTGCGTGGGACGGGTGAGAACTTCTGGGATGAATATGGCACGACGACCGGGCGTGAGCGTCGCTGTGGCTGGTTGGACGCCGTCATGCTGCGCTATGCAGCGGATGTCAACGGATTTACGGAGTTGATCGTCACCAAGCTGGATATTCTCAGCGGGTTTGAAACGTTGAAGATCGCGGTCGCCTATGAAATCGACGGTGAACGGGTTGAATACCCACCCAGCACGATCCCGGCGTTAGCACGCGCTGTGCCGGTCTATGAGACGTTCCCTGGCTGGCAGGAAGATGTGACCGGGGTTCGTGAACTTGACGCTCTGCCCGCCAATGCCCGCGCCTATCTGGAACGCATTGGTGCGTTGTGCGATGTACCGGTGACGATGGTCAGCGTCGGCCCGGAACGCGAACAGTTCATTGACGGATAAGCAAAGACTTTTATGAGCGATTACCCGCAAGCCGATCAACTCGAAGTGCCGGTTGAGCATCCACCGCGGCGGATTGTCTCCCTGGTGCCCAGCATGACCGAGTCCCTTTTTGATATGCGCCTGGGGGATCGGTTGGTCGGGAGGACGAAATATTGTGTGCATCCGGCAGGGCAGGTAGAACGTGTGCCCGTGTTCGGCGGGACGAAAAATCCAGATGTCGCCGGGATCATTGCACTGGAGCCGGATTTGGTGATCGTCAATCAGGAAGAAAACCGCCAGCAAGACGCTGAGGCTTTGCAAGCGGCCGGGATCACCGTTTGGGTGACCTTCCCGAAGACCGTGCCGGATGTGTTTAATCTTCTGTGGGCGGTGATGAACGCTTGCGAAGAAACCACGATGGTACCGCGTGTGCGTTTGATCGAGCAGATCTATGACCGCGTGTTAGGCATCAGCACACAGCGAGAAGACAACCCAACTCGTGTATTTGCCCCGATATGGCATAAGCCGTTGATGTCTTTTAATGCGGATACGTTCATGTACAATCTACTCAAGGACTGTGGTGCCGTGAACGTGTTCGGCGACCGTGAAGACCGTTACCCAAAGGTGACTCTCGCCGAAGTCGAGGCGGCACAACCGGATGTGATCTTACTGCCGAGTGAGCCTTATGAGTTTGCTGAGCAGGACATCCCACAGTTTGCCGCGTTGGATACCCCGGCCTCGAAAGATCAGCGCATCCATCTGGTTGATGGCTCATTGCTGGCCTGGCACGGGACCCGCATCGCGCATACCTTTGAACAAATTCCGCCGTTGTTATTTCCGAAGGGTGAGGAAAAAGACTGATGCCACCTTCACCGTCCGAGCAAGAACATTATGAAATTGATTTATTAAGTGTGGTCGCGCATGATCTGAAAGCACCAATCGCCGCTTCCTACGGCTTTATGGAACTGGTTGAGCAACTCGGTGACTTGAACGAACAACAAGTGCGTTACCTCCAGCGGGCAATGGGGGTGATGCAGCGCATGGAACGTATGATCGCCACCATGCTTGATTTTGCGTACATCGATGCCGGTATCGAGTTGGATTACCAGGATGTTGATCTGCTGACGCTGGTAGACGAGGTGCTGGAATATTTGCGCGACGAAGCTACACAGCGCGGCATCGACATTAACATTGATGCGATAGTGGGGCACACTATGGTACCCGCCGACTCTGATTTATTGAGCCATGTCTTCCACAACTTGATCTCCAACGCGATCAAATACAACCGTGATGACGGCGAAATACATATCAAGGTGCGGGGGCAGGGGCCGGTGATGCGTGTTGATGTGCGCGATACGGGCATCGGTATTCCGCTGGAAGCGCAGGAGAAAGTCTTTGAACGCTTTTACCGGGCGCATCGTGACAAGACGACACGCGGCACCGGGCTGGGGTTGGCGATCAGCCGGATGGTAATCAAGCTGCACGACGGAGACATCTGGGTCAATAGCGTGCCTGACGAGGGCAGCACATTTAGCTTCACTCTGCCCATGCAACCCGGTAAGCAACGTCAGGACTCATCAGACCGTCCCCGCTTTGGTCGGCTGCCTTCAGAACGGGCCAGCGAAGCCAGCGACGCCGTTGATGACTCGCGCCAGGAGTCTTATGATTCGCCGGACACAGAATCGCGGAATGATGAACCATAAAGACTCGCCGGGTGTAATGATTCACCTTTCCATGAGATATGTTGATTTTTGAATTTCGGATGCGCTTCTGCGCGTTCCTACGGGTCGAAGATAGAGGGTAGGGACGATATTTTGTCGTTCGCCGCACTGAAGGGACAGAAAGCCACGTAACAGGCAAACACGTAACGACCGCTTTAGCAGGTCGGCGGACGCCAGGTGCGCGAGGTGCCAGAAATCTTAAATGCACCCTGAGGCTTTTTCGTAATTGCAGTCGGTTGTGCAGAATAGTACAATTTGATATACGATGTTTACGACCAATTGGGGGTTTACCCGTGAAAGAACGTTTCGGTATCATCATTGCTGTAATAGCACTTTTAACGGTCGGTGGTGCTCTGACCGCGCTGCTTTCCGGCGGTGAGGGCATCGGTGGTTTGCTGCCGTTCCTGCAACAGACCAATAACCCCGAAGCCAATCCGCTCAGGGCGGAACCCTGGCAGACGGAACAACTCTTCCTGCTCATCGCTTTCCTGCTCGTCAACCTCATCGGCATCGGGGCGACGATTGCCGGGTTGTTCTGGTTCTTGAACCGGGGTGTCGCGCAGGCTCGCCTCGAAGAAGCGCAGGAAGAGAAAGAAAATTAGTATCAGGATAGAATTCTCTTGTGAAATTGTATACAATAGATCATGTAGATAATGTTTATAGTACAGTGAGTCTTAACGTATGCAGATAAAGAACTCCTCGGATACATTTTTCTCGCGCCTAGCCCTGACGACATCATTGCTGACATTCGGCCTGATTATCTTTGGGGCGGTCGTCCGCGTCACGGATTCCGGCCTGGGCTGTGGTAACGAGTGGCCTTTGTGTGATGGGCGTGTCGTGCCGCCGCTGGACAACGTCACCGCCTGGATCGAGTGGTCACACCGCTTGTTCGCCGTGTTGATTGGCCTGTTTGGGCTGGGGATGCTCTATGTGGCTGTGCGTGCTTATCGCAACCGGAACCGTCTGGTTCTAACGGCGACCGGCATCGGTGCCGGGTTATTCCTGGTACAGAGCGGCCTGGGTGCGTTTGTCGTCGTTATGGACTTGCCGCCGACGATGGTCACGCTGCATCTAGGGACGGCGATGCTGTTACTCGGTGCGTTGTTACTTGCGGCAATCGCGGCGTGGCACAAGCCACCAGAGAACCCGCATCCGCGTGATATGATTACGATGCTGGCCTACATGACCGCCGCTTTATCGCTGATTATCATCCTGACGGGTGCGCTGGTGCGCGGTAGCGGGGCGACCCTCGCCTGTACCGAGTGGCCTTTGTGCGGCGGGAATGCGCCGTTGTTAGGCCAAACAGAACTCCAAACCGTGCATATGATGCATCGAGTTGCTGTTGGTGCGCTCGGTTTGGCCCTGGTGATGTTGGTCTGGTACATTTTCCAGGCGCGGCGGAGTCGTCTAATGCGCTGGCTGGCGGTGGGTGCGTTTGTGGTATATCTCGTGCAGGCATTGGTCGGCGGGATGTTCGTGCTGACGAGTGCCGCGCCGGTCTGGGGAGCAACTCATGTTGGCATGGCAGCCCTTACCTGGGCACTGCTCGTCGGCTTGAGTGCGGTCGATACGCTGAATAGTCGATCGATTGAACAACAACTATCCACTGAAAGACAGGATACGAACGTATGGAATCCGCAGTCAGAAAAAGTTACCAACTGAGATTTTCTGAGCAATTAAAAGCCTATCTGGAACTCGCCAAACTGCGCATCGTCTTGCTGTTGTGCTTCACGACAGTCACCGCGATGATTATCGCAGCGGGTGGTATGCCGGATGCCGGACTATTGATCGCAACATTGATCGGTGGGGCATTGGCATCGGGCGGTTCTAGTGCAATCAATCAATATATTGACCGGGATATGGACAGTCGAATGGCGAGAACATCCCGCCGACCGATCCCTTCCGGTCGCATCGAGCCGATCAACGCATTGTTGTTTGGCATCGGCATGGTGGCCTGGTCGGTCATCGTCCTTTTGATGTTCGTAAACGCGCTGGCGGCGTTGCTGGCGTTCATCGGCGCGGTGTACTATGTCGTGCTGTATACCATCGTGCTCAAGCGCAACACCGTCGTTAATATCTTGATCGGCGGCGGTGCCGGGGCGATCCCGGTTCTGGTCGGTTGGGCAGCGGTGACAGGCACACTCAACTTCGAGGCGTTCCTGCTGTTTGCGATTGTGTTCTACTGGACGCCGCCGCATAGCTGGGCGCTGGCTTTGCTGGTCAACAATGACTATGCACGCGCCAAAGTGCCGATGATGCCGGTCGCACGCGGCGAACATGCGACCGCCGTCCAAATCTTGCTTTATTCCGTGCAGTTGACGCTTATCACGCTGCTGCCTTTTGCCTTCGGTACGTTGGGCGTCATCTATTTTGTGACCGCGCTGCTGCTCGGCCTGGGGTTGGTGTATAAGTCGATTCAACTGTTGCGTGATGTGACATCGAAGGCGCTTGCCCGTAGCACCTATAAATATTCAACGGCTTATCTGGCGTTTTTGTTCCTGGTCATGATTTTTGACCGGCTCATCCTCATTTAGTCGTTGTTGTCCACAGCGTAAAAAGTCATCGGGCGGTCCACTTCGGGTCGCCTGATTGTGTTTTAGTTAGAGATGGATTCAATGGAAAACCAAGAGACAAAACAATTTTCAAGACTTCCGATTATCATCGTCGTGTTGTTGATCGTGGTCTTTTCCGTCATTTTTTTGTTGGAATTTGCCGCGCTCAGTGAAAGTACCGCCGGAGTGATCCCCGAAGATCAATTGACGCAAGACAGTTACATGAACATCGTCGTGCCGCTCATCGCCAGCGCAGAACCGGACAACGCGCCCGATCTGTTGGTCGTCAACGGTTGTGCGGCCTGCCATCAGAACAATCTCGGCCCGTCATTCGATGATCTGCCCGCTGCCGCGTCGGAGCGCAAGCCGCCGCTGCAAGCCCCCGCTTACATCTACGAGTCGATCTTGTATCCGGGGGCGCACGTCGTCGAGGGACCGTACCAGAATAACATGCCACGCAACTATATGGATCGCCTGGGCGAAGAAGACCTCGCCGATATCATCGCGTGGATGCTCGCTGACCCGGCACAACGCGCTTCATTGGAGTAAGCCTATGTATATTGATGCCTTTGCCGTCTCCGCTTTTGTCGATGAGTTCATGGATACCATCGTCGGCGGACGTGTACAGGATGTGATCGACGTTGACCAAACCGGCATCGGCATGGAGATTTACGCCAACCGTCGCCGCCAGTATCTTTACCTCAGCGCGGATAAACAAATACCACGCCTGCATGTCAGTGATGAAAAGCTGCGGCGTGGGCGCATCCAGCCGACTCAGATCGGTTTGCTGATGCGTCGCTATGTCGAGGGCGGGGTGCTGATGCACGTCAGCCAGCCACCTTACGAGCGCATCCTGCATTTCCATTTCAACGGGCCAGAGGGTGAAGTCGAGGTCATCATCGAGCCGATGGAACGACGTAGTAACCTGCTGCTTGTGCAAAACGGGGTCATCCTCGATTGTATGCGCCGCGTCGGGCCGGAGGACAACCGCTACCGGCTGAGCCTACCCGCCCATGAATACGTCCCGCCGCCACCGATCACCGGTAAACAAGACCCCGCTGCGGTGACCGCTGGTGATGTCCGCGAGTTTTTTGCACAGAACGAGGACGACAAGCGCAAAGCCTATCAGGTGTTGACCGGTAACATTTTGGGCGTGAGTCCGTTGCTGGCGCGTGAGGTCGTATTTCGGGCAGGTGGTGTTGCCAATCAGAAAGCGCCTGAAGTCGATGCGGAAGCGATCTATGCGGCGCTGGAGACGATGATTGCTCCGCTCACGCGCCGAGAATGGCAACCCGGCATCGCAGAAAATGACGAGGCAGGTGCGCAGGCGTTTAGTGTGTTCCCGCTGACTTATATCGACGGCTGGCACCCGGTAGAAACCGTCAGCGAGGCGGTGATGGGTTACTTTGGTGCGCCGGTCGGTGAAGATGCTTATAAAGCCGCTAAGAAGCCGGTACAGGCCGCCATCGAAGAGGGGCGAACGAAAAATCGCGCCAAGCTGCGCTCGTTGCAAACGTCACACAAGGACGACTCAGAACGTGAATATCTGCGGCAGAGTGGCGAGCTAATCCTCGCCTACCAATATACGTTGGAAAAAGGGCAAACCGAACTCAAAGCGCAGTATGACCCCGCTGGTCCCGAACTGACGATTAAGCTCGACCCGCAGCTTTCCCCGTTGGATAACGCGCAGCGATACTTCACCAAGTACAACAAGGCGAAGCGGGCGCTTGAAGATGTGCCGCGTTTGATCCGGCAGACGAAAAACGAACTCGATTGGTTGGATCAACTTGAGATCGATCTCGAAATGGCGTCTAATTGGCCTGACATTGACGAAGTGCGGCAGGCGCTACAATCTGCCGGATACTGGAAAGGGAAGGCCGCACGACGCATCGCGGGGGGGGGGCAGAGTGCGCCTATGCGTCTCGTCACCGGAGATGGCTTTCTCGTCTGGGTGGGGCGCAACAGCCGCCAGAACGAGATCGTCACGTTCAAGAAAGCCAACGGTGAGGACTATTGGCTGCACGCCCGCGACGTCCCCGGCGCGCATGTGATTATCAAGTTTGACGGGCGCACCATCACCGATACGCTCATCGAGGGTGCGGCGGCGGTCGCGGCGTATTATAGTAAGTTGCGTGGCGAGACCAAAGCACCGGTCGATGTGACGCGCGTTAAGTACGTCAAGAAGATCAAAGGGGCGGGGCAGGGGATGGTCAGCTATCGCAACGAGCGGACGCTGCTGGTCGAACCACAGGACGAGTCACTCATCGAAGAATAACCAAGCTAAGGAGCTACAACATGGCAAAGCAACCGGTGGTCGTCGAACCGGGGACGCAGGTCAATCTCGCGGATTTTGATCCTCGCTTCAAAGGGGATTTCAACAAGTCCAGCGCAAACGAGGTGCTCAAGTCATTACAAAAGAAGATGCGTGCGTTGCAACGGCGGCTCTATGCGGAGGGTGAGCAGTCGCTCCTCATCGTCTTGCAAGCGATGGATGCCGGGGGTAAAGACAGTACCATTCGGCACGTCTTTCATGGGGTCAATCCACAGGGCGTCCACGTGGCTAGCTTCAAGAAACCGACAGAAAAAGAACTCGCCTATGACTTTCTGTGGCGGGTACACCCGCATGTGCCGCGCAAAGGGCAGATTTCGATCTTCAACCGCAGCCATTATGAGGATGTGTTGGTTGTACGTGTCAATAATCTGGTGCCGGAAGCCACATGGCGGTCACGTTATGAACACATCAACAATTTTGAGAAATTGCTCGCCGACAACGGCACACGTATCATCAAATTTTTCTTGCAAATCAGCAGAGAAGAGCAAAAAGAACGCTTTCAAGATCGGTTAGACGACCCTGAAAAGCACTGGAAGTTCTCAAAGTGGGATTTGCCCGTGCGTGCGCAGTGGGACGATTACATGCGTGCGTTCGAGGATGCCATTACCGCGTGTAACACCGAATACGCGCCCTGGTACATTATCCCGGCAGATCGTAAATGGTACCGCAATCTGGTTGTCACACAGGCCATCGTTGAAACACTCGAAGCGATGAACCCGCAATTTCCACCGCCGGAAGATGGGTTGGATCAAATCAACATCCCCGAATGAATCAAAAAAACCGGATGCGATCACTCACATCCGGCCTTTTGTTGTTTGTTTTGTGCCTTAGTCGCTCAGGTCAAAGCTCAGGATCTCACCACCAAGAGTTTCGATTTCCTGTAAACCTTCCGAGATGTCGGCGGCGAACAGTTCTTCACCCTGTACGACATGGTACTGGAGGATGCTGGTCAACGTTTCTGTGTCGTTGAGCAGTTCTTCCTGCGTCATCCCAAGTTGTTCAAGTGCGTTGGCAAAGGCTTCGTCCGTTGGTGCGAAGATTGTAAAGGTCGCATCCGGATTATTTAGCGCCTCGACCAGTCCGGCAGTCTGTACCGCTTCTTCGAGGATGGTGTGATTTTCGGAATTGACGATCACATCAACCACTGTTTGGTCACCAGTGACTTCTTCGGCTGGTTCTTCTTCAGCGGCTAAGTCTTCGATCGGCTCATCACTTTCCATTCCGATTTGGGAGAGGATCAGCACAGGTTCTTGCTCGTAGTCCACGAAGAAATCATCGTCAAGGTCGAAACCAAACTCATTTTCGAGGTCGGCGACCACCATCAATCGCAGTGTACCGATCACAAAGGCATCGGCATCACCCGGCGCAAGTTCGGTCAAGTTTAGCTCACCTGTCGGGTCAATGCCGAGGATGCTGTCGTCATCTTCACCTTCACTGAGGACTAATTCCACAGTATCTGCGCCAACGCCGGGGAACGGGCCTTCGATGCTGGCCTCAAAGAAAACTTGTTCACCGACATAAAGATCGGTTTCATCGAGGATCGCCTCGAAATTGCCTTCCGCCAGTTCATCGAGTTGGCCGTTATCTGGGATAAATTCCGGTTAGGAGCTACGTGTAAACATACTGTGAAGCCATTGTAAATCAGGCAACAATGGATTGTGAGCAACATCTGAAGGCATGTGTGTGTACTAAAATTCTGCGGTGACGTTGCGTGCCGCTTGCAGCACTGCACCAATAGAAATATCTCGCACACAGGGGTGATTTTTCGGGTCGTCCGTGCCCCAGTCCAGCACACGACAAGGCCGACAATTGATATTACTGGTGAGAACGGCATGTTTGTGACGATCGCCCCAGGGCGCGAATTCTGCCGGGTCAGCGGGGCCGAACAACGTCACCGTCGGGGTATCGACAGCAGCGGCGAGGTGCATCGGGCCGCTATCCGGGCCGAGGACGACCTGTGACCGGTCGAACAGTGCCGCAAGCTGACCGACCTGTGTATCCCCCGCCATGACGATAGACCGGTTTGTCATGTGTGCGGCGACTTCACGCGCGAGCGGAACTTCGCTATCCGTGCCGGTGATGACGGCGGTCGCGTCGAGTTGGTCGATGAGAATATCGGCGACATTTCCCCAACGCGCCGCGTCCCAACGTTTGACCCACGTCCCCGCACCGGGATGAATACAAAAGACGCGATGCTCCGGCAGCACACCCCACACATCAAGATAACTTCTGACGTATGCGGCATTCTCATCGGTGTAGCTGAACGTGTAATGCAGTTTTTCAGGTGTTATCTCGCCGGCCCAGGGTGTGATAAGGTCTGCGTTTTGCATGACGGCGTGCGGATGCTGTTGTACGAAGGTCTGCGTCAAAAAAGGTTTGACATCATGATGGGCATAACCGATACGTTGGGGGATGCCAGCCAAGAAGGCGACCAACGCCCCCCACCAGTGATCGGGGCGCATAATCACCGCGCTAGAATACCCGATCTGCCGGATCTGATTGGCGGCGTGCAATGCGAGGCGATACGGTGAGCGTAGATTTTCGTTACCGCTGCGGTTGAACCCAGGGAAGGCTAGCGTGACGACAGCGTCAAGGTTTTCGTTATTTGCCAGTGCCACCGCCGACCAGGGGCCGACCAGCGCGTGAATCTCCGCTAGTGGACGTGCGCGGCGTAGGGCGTGAATCGCCGGGGTCGTGAGCAGCACATCACCGAGGTGATCGGGACGGATGAGTAGGAGACGCTCGCGCTTTGACGCCCTGCTTGATGAAACCGGCAGCGCGGCGACCCCGCGTAGCAGCAAGCGCCGCAGATAATGCTTAAACGGCACGCTATGGAAAGCATCTGCAATGCGTTGATTGCGTTGAATTAGAGTCTCACGATTCACTGTCAAACCTCTAATCCGGCGTTCTGGTAGGCAGCCAGCAGGCGCGGAATCAGTGTAGACCAGTCATAATGCTGGCGTACCTGAACTCGTGCGGCTTCGATGTGCGCTGCGCGTTGTGCCGGATGGTCGAGCAGGGTGTTGATTGTCGTCGCCATCTCATGCGGGTCATCGGTGATTTGCATACAAGCACGCACAGCATCGTTTAGCCCGGCACTGGCGGCATTGGTCGCCACGATTGGACAGCCCGCCGCCATCGCTTCGAGCAATTTTAAGCGGGTGCCGCTCCCCATTCGTAGTGGTGCGACGTAAACCGCCGCCCCCTGCAAGTGCGGCAGCACAGAATCGACCCTCCCGGTGATGGTGACACCGTTGATCTCACGCAGCGCGTCTAAGCGCGGGTGGGGGCGCTGCCCGACGATAAAAAATTCCGCATCTTCAACGTGTGGGTAGACCATCTCGGCAAACCACAGGACAGCATCGACGTTAGGGCGGTAATCCATCGTACCGGTAAACACGAGACGCCGACCCTCGGCTTTAGACATCGCCTCGGATTGATAGGGGGCGACCCAGATGCCATTCGGGACTACGGCTGTTTCGCCCCCTGGATGTAGTAGGCGCAGCAGTTCGGCGTCTTCGTCAGACACCGCGACGACGAGGTCGCTCCGTTGGCACATCGCGCGTTCGTAGTGTTCGATGCGCCGGCTTTGTATCCATGAGTAGAGCGCGGCAGGCCAGCGATGCGGCTTGCCCCGGTCGATTTGGAAGATATTACGTTGCAAGATGTATTCGGCGTTAAATGTATCGAAGCACAGCGTCGCTTCTGGTTGCGCGGCCTGGGCAATCGGCAGATAGCAGATCGACTCGATTCCCTCAAACTGGATCAGGTCGTAAGTGTGCGCCGCCAGCAGATCGCGCAGGCGCTCGGCAAACGTTTCATCGTAGAACCGTTGGGCAATATCCGGTTGTGATGACATCAACAGTGTGCGCAAGCGGTCGATTTTGCTGCGCTGGGGCGGAGGAACCGTATACACGTCGATATGCTCAGGTGTTGAGCTATCGTCATCGTCAAAACAGAGTAGAGTCACCTGATGTCCGGCCTGGTGCAATCCTTCCGTAATGCCATGCACACGGATCGCACCACCCCCTAATGGTGGATAGGGCAGGGTCATCGTTACGATGAGCACGTTCATCCGCGCACAACCTCTTCGTACACTTCGAGCGCGATGCGTGCAGATTTTTCCCAGGTGAATTGTCGTGCGCGCTGTATCCCACGCTGGCGAGTGGCCCGCCGCCATACCTCATCGGTCAGGGCGCGTTCCATCGCGTCCAGCAGCGTTTCGGGGTCTTGCGGGTCGATGAGTAAGCCGGCATCACCGACGACCTCCGGCAGGGCGGCAACGTCACTGGCGATTACAACCGTACCGCAAGCCATCGCCTCTAACACTGGCAGGCCGAACCCTTCATAAAACGATGGCATCACCAGCATTTCCGCGCCGGTATAGAGCAAGGTTAATTCGCCGTCGTTGACATGCTCTCGCACGACGATCGGCACCCCCTGACCTTGAAGTCGGCGAATTTCCGACATTGTCTCGTCAAACAGCCAACCGGGACGACCGACTAGCAGCAGTGCCGGGGAATCCGGGCGGCGATCACGCAGGGCGGTGTAGGCGTGCAGTAGCGCCGGGATGTTCTTGCGTGGTTCCAGCGTGCCGACGTGTAAAATATACTTCTGCGGGAAGGCCTGATCGTAAAGCCAATTCTCGAACATCTGCCCACCGAACGGGCCGCGTGTCGGCGAAATATATTGATTAATGTTGACGCCATGAGGTTGCACGGTGATTTTTTCTGTCGGCACATCAAGCATATCGACCAGATCACGCTTGGTGCTCGCGCTCACCGCGAGGATGTGATCGGCATGTTTTACCGCTCGGTTGATCTGCTGGTTGTAATAACGGCGGGCCTCGGTGTCTTTGTGTTCCGGGTAGTGCAGGAAAGTCAGGTCATGCACGGTGATGACGTGGTATTTAGCACCACGCTGCGGTGGGATAAAATCGGGACTGTGAAAGACATCCAATCCATAACGGAGTAATTCAAGCGAAAGCGTCCAGCGTTCCAGTCGGTGATGGGGGGGCGTCCATAGCTTTGCAGACTCAAATTGATCTGCGATGGATCGCCGTGCTCTGCGGCTTTCAAATGTGATGAATTTGTGGGATGTGTTTAGCGCAGCCAGCGCCTTAATCAGTTCGCGGGCATACGTCGTAATCCCACCGATGCGATAGTGGGCGAGTCTTGCGTCAATGCCTATGGTCGTCATGTGCGCCAGTATAACGGTTGACCGGTGCTAAAACCAGTCCTCAATGATGGCGCTGATGGTGCCGTCTGTGAGTAATTTGCCCAACGCTTCATCGACGGCGCGGAAGGTGCCTAACTGCCCGGTATGCACGGCGATCACGAAAGGACGGTGTGTCACCTGATGGATGCTCGCATCCCATGAAGGGTAATCACGCAGGTAAAGTAGTGCACTGACCACACCGACCAGCGCGGCGTCGGCCTCACGCAGCCGGGCGGCATCCAGGGCATAACGTGGTATTTCATAGGGGCGTTGTTCAAACGGTTTGATGCGGCGCAGCCATCCACGCGCCTCGCCGTCTGCTGCTGAGCCGAATTCATAGGCTAATGCGTGACCGGAGAGATCACGCATGGTCGTGATGACACTTTCTACCGGCGTGACCAGCACCAGCCCGGCATCGAAATAAGGTTGGGTGTAAAAGACATCGCCGGTGCGCCAGTTTTCTGGTTGCAGTGTGGAGATAATGACATCGCTGTCGCCGTTAACCACCGAGTCGTAGAGTGCATCGACCCCCATATTTTGAAAGACGACCGGCACACCAAGCTCGTCGGCGAGTGCCCGTCCGATGTCGATGTCAAGTCCGCTGAGGTCGCCCTCAGCATCGGCGGTGGCGAACGGTGGTACGCTGGCATCAACCGCGACCCGTAGTTGACCTGTCGGCAGTGGTGGTGGCACCGGCTGGAATAACGTATCTGCCCGGTAAACCATCACGCCAGCGGCGAGGGTCAGCAGCAGCACACAGACGATCACACGCTGACGATTGCTCATGGAGGGGGAAGCCACGCCTGCACAGCCTGTTCCGTGTCTTGTGAGTAGGCTTGTACTGCATAATAGATCGGTTTACGCTGAAATTCAGGCGTAATCAACGTGAAGTTATCCCGGTAATTCCCCTGTGGGCGCGGATACCGTAGCAACCATAAGCAAAGCTGCTCGACCTGAGGCCAGTTTGTCGTGCTCCATTGGTAGGCATCGATTGTATATGCAACCCGTTGTGATGGACGTACACCTCGAGTCCAGCGTGGGCTGTCGTTCCAGCCGCTTTCGGTGATGTAGATAGGCAGATCAGCATCGCCATACTGTGCCATCACGTCGAAAAGCAATTCTGCCCGGCGAAAGTTCAACCGATCTTCTGCGGGTGGGTCGCTTGCTGTGTGGGTGAAGCCATAGGTATGTACCGCCATGGCATCGAGGTAATCCGCCGCGCCTGCTGCATACATCTCACTCAAAAAGATGACGTCATCAAGTCCATGCGGGCTACCGGGTGGTTCGAGCGTCGGCGCGAGTGCGCCTGCTAACACGACCGCATCCGGGTTAGCGGCGTGGATCGGAGCATAGACCGTCTCTAACATCTTGACATAACGTGCCGGGTCGGGTGGTTGAAACCCCCACTCAAACGCGAGGTTCGGCTCGTTCCAGATGATGTAATGGTCTATGCGCCCGGCGTAGCGTTCGGCGAACCGGGCGGCAAAGGTCGCAAAGTCATCGAAGGCGTCGTCGGGGATGTAGTTCAGCGTGGTGTCGTCGGGGCGTGCCCAACCCGGCACCAGGCCAAACCGTGCGATGATCTGCACGCCTTGTTGCTCGGCGTGTTTGACGATGCGATCCACTTGTGACCAGTTGAATACACCCTCCTCGGATTCGATGTAAGCCCAGGGGAAAAATTCTACGATTGTATTTGCACCCATTTCACGGACCATTTGTAATGATTGCTGGATTTTCCACTCGTCTACTTCGTCAATGAGATTGGTATGTAAGCAGACGTGTGATTGGGCAACGTCAACAGTTTGAGGTGGTTGGGGGAATACTCGATATGTTACTGGCACAATCTGGCTGAGTAGCCAGAACAAGATCGCCAAACGCGGGTACCAGCGCCAATTTTTACCGAGTGTATGGAGTAACGTTCGCATGGGACGGCATCATAACACAGGCGTAACTAAAAATACACGGATGCCTCTGTGTGTTGAAGGGCGGGTTCCCAATTTATATCAGGTTTGTGACCTGAATATAAATTATTGTACCTGATTTGGGGGATGAAATGTCAATATAAAACTGCAATTGCTCGATTTTCTTCCGTCACATCATCTTGCTACTTGCTTACGGTTGTTTAATTCATCACCAATGCAGCGGTTCAAGAACACCATCTGATGAATACCCTCTGCCAAAATATTAAAATGTACCCGGTACAATCCAGGATGCAAGAAGCCCTTAGTTATCTGGTAAAATTAGAAGGCGCAGTCGACTCCGCGCTGCGTTCGTCCTCGACGATGCTAGAGGTAATTACCATCGAGGACTGCGGCAAAAAGCCGTGTGTTGCTCAACGAAATCGTGCAGCAACTTCATTGACAGAGCGTATAGGCGCTGGCAAACCAGCGTCATACTGTGTTGCAGGGTGAGCGAGCGACAAAAAACATCGTTTGTAGTCAAGGATATTTAAGTCATGTCAGAACCAACGTATCTAACCGAGGAAGGCAAAGCGGATCTGGAAAAAGAACTGAATACGCTTGTCAGTGTCCGCCGTCCAGAACTTGCACAAAAGCTCAAGGAGGCGGTCGCGCAGGGTGATCTCAAAGAAAATGCGGATTATCATGACGCGAAGGAGCAGCAGTCATTCGTCGAGGGGCGCATCCAATATCTTGAGAATATCTTGCGTTCGGCTGTGATGATTGACACTGATGTTGCTTCTGATGAGGTACGGATCGGTTCGACAGTCGTCATCCGCGAGGATGGCACCAGTGAAGACGAAGAATACATGATCGTCGGGCCAGCCGAAGCCGACCCCAAACACGGCAAGATTTCGCACGAAAGCCCGATCGGTAAATCACTGATCGGGCATAAAAAGGGTGACAAAGTTCGGGTACAAACCCCCGCCGGTGAAGTGGTCTTCAAACTGCGCAAAATCAAGTAACCGTAAAATTTAATAATTTCAATTAAAAACGCGGTCGGGCTGTTTTGGCCGACCGCGTTTTTATGTGTTTGTATAGCCGACTTAACGTCCTAATGGCGTGAAGTCACCGGTGCCGCCGAAGATGTCATCTTCTTCGTCATCGTCGTCACCGCCCTGTGCCTCACCCGGCATCGGTGGCGGTGGGCCGATCTCGTAAGACGAGAGATCCGGCAAGCCGCCGGACTGCGGTTGTGGGGGCGGTGGTGCTGGATTGTAGTCCACCTCTTGCGCCTGTGGCGTTGAAGGTTGGGTTTGACCACCGCTGGGCATATCTGGTGGCGGTCCAATCTCGTAAGAGGAGAGATCAGGCAGGCCACTAGCGGCCTCGGCAGCGGCAGCCGGGGCTGCGCTGGCGCTACCCCCGCCAGCACCGGCTTTATCGAACCCACTCATCTGAAGGGTGAGCGCCTCAAAGTGACTGTTGGGCGGTAGGCTTTCGACAGTGCCGGGTGTGGTATCGACCACTTTGGCCTTGACTAGAATCTGGTCTGTATCAAGGAAGATTTCCGCACCCTCTTTAAGCAGTATGATGTCGGTTTCTGGGTTTTCGACTTTGGTGTCCAGTTCCGCGCGGATCGCCGGGTCATTATAGGCGTGTTCCGTTGCGAAAATCTTCGTCAATGTGCGGATGAAGTCTTCTTTATCGAATAGCCAAATTTCAATCGCGGTGAGTTCCTGTGTGTCGCCAATCGTTTTGGCAATCGTCGCGCCACATTCGCCGAGGAACATATCATCTGTGTCCTCGATGGCGAAGGAGTCATCGTAGGGGCGGCCTTTGGTATAAGTCGAGATGCGCTGCATGACAGGCGCACCATATTCACTCGCCGGGGACGCTGCCGCCTCGGTTTTCATCTGTTCTTCGAGTTCTTTGCGGCGGCGGATTTCGACAATCGCGGCGTGTGCTTTGCGGTCGGCTTCAGTTTCTGGTTTCAGACTGTTCAGGAAGCGTTCCACATATCCGCCGATGAGTAAGCCCCATATAGTGGCAAAGATGTTGGCAAGAATGACGAACAGAATGATAAAGAAGATCGTAATCAATACGATACCCAGTATGGTGCCTAAAGTCCCCCCGGAGTCAGGCGCGGGGGTACCCGGCGCGGCTTGCTGTGCTAAAGGAACGACTGATTGCAGCGCATTCTGGATGCTACCCTCGGTGCGTTCGATGAGTCCCTGTACGGTTTCTGCCGGATCCTCGACACGCGATAATAACTGGATCGTGTTTTCGTCATCGTAGAGGTTCGCTTGTCGCGCCCCGGCCACGAGAATGACGTATTGATCTCGTTGCTGCGGACTCAGTGCGTTGGGGTTGGCGTCGTAGTATTCTGTGGGATTCAACTGGTAGGCGTATAAATAGCCAAACAGAAGCCCAAAAGTGAACGCCACCACCATAAAACCCAGCACACGCAAGCTCGGCAACTGCGGCTGGATGACGATCTTAAACAAGCCGTTGTAAGTATCTTTCGCCCGCTGGACGATGCCGCCAGATTCGCCGCTGGCTTCTTTTTTCGCTTTTTCCTTTTCTTTCTTGGCTTTCTTAGCGTCGCGCTTTGCGTCGCGTTCCGCCCGTTTTCTGGCTTTTTCGTCTTCAGCCATCGGCCTCACCTTTCGTAGATGCTTCCGCCTATCAACATGAGGTAATTGTACAGGAGTTCTCGTAAGCGTGCCAAAAAGAAAGGCACGAGCTTACGAAATAACCACGTCTATCCTACAAGCAAGTTCACGTTCCGTCAAAAATCGATTACAACAAAAAAGAGGCACACGTAAATTGTGCCTCTCATTTAGTCCATTATTGGGACGCCTTAACCCGCGTTTTCGGTGAGCGTTTCCTCTTCTTTAGCTCCCTCAGCTCCCTCGTCCTCGTCGGTTTTGATCTTGTGTGCCTTGTCCGGCATTTTCCACGAGGAGTAGTCACAATCCGGGTAGCGGGAGCAACCAAAGAAGGTGCGTCCCTTGCGCGTCTTACGCTGAACCACTTCGCCGCCGTGTTCTTCGTGGCAGGTGGGGCAGCGGTAGCCGATGTATTCCAGATAGGGTTCGGTGTGCTTGCAATCAGGATAGTTGCTGCATCCGATGAACTTGCCCCAGCGTCCATATTTGACGATGAGATCGCCTTCCTCACAGGTCGGGCAGACGCGACCGACATATTCTTCCTGCTGCATCTGCGGCATGTTGTCACGCGCATAGAGGAGCTGCTTTTCAAACGGATCGTAGAATTCGTGCAGCATCGGACGCCATTCCATATTGCCCTCGGCGACCTCGTCCAGCTCTTCCTCCATGTGCGCGGTGAACTGGAAGTTCATCACTTCGGGGAAGTATTCCACCAACAGATCGTTGACGGTTTTACCGGTTTCGGTCGGCTTCATGCGCTTGCCGTCTTTTTCGACGTAGTCTCGATCCTGGATGACGGCGACAGTCGGCGCGTAGGTGCTCGGACGCCCGATGCCGTATTCTTCTAGCGTGCGGACGAGACTCGCCTCTGTGTAACGCGGTGGCGGCTGTGTGAAATGTTGTTCGGGCAGCAACTTGAGCAGTTCCAGCAGTTCGTTCTCGGTCATCTCCGGGATGATACGCCCTTCGTCCTCATCAGGGGCGGCGTCCTCATCACGGGTTTCCTCGTAGAGTGCGAGGAAGCCCTTAAACTTGATCGTGCTGCCGCTCACACGGAACAGATAGGGGCGGTCGTCTTTCGTCGGCCCCGCACCAATCTCAATGCGCAGCGTGTTGTAAACTGCCGCTTCCATCTGGCTGGCGATGAACCGCTCCCAGATGAGCTTGTACAGCTTGTATTGATCGCGCGAGAGCGCCTCTTTGATGGCATCCGGTTCGCGTTCGATGCCGGTAGGACGAATCGCCTCGTGCGCTTCCTGTGCGCCTTTCGATTTGGTCTTGTACTGCGGGGGCGTATCCGGGGTGTATTCCTCGCCGAATTTGCGCTCGATGTAAGCCCGTGCGTGCGTCTGTGCCTGTTCGGAGACGTGCGTGCTATCAGTACGCATGTACGTAATCAAACCGCTCGTTCCCTCACCGCCCAGATCAATCCCTTCGTAGAGTTGCTGGGCGGCACGCATGGTACGACGGGCGTTGAACCCTAACCGGCGTGAGGCTTCCTGCTGTAGGGTGCTGGTGGTAAACGGCGAGGACGGGTTACGGCGGCGGGTGCCACGCTTGACGTTATCAATGATGTATTGGCTACGTTCCAGCACGTCGATGTGTGGTTGTACTTCTTCTTCGCTGCTGAGATCAAAATCTTCGCCGTTGATCTTCGCCAGCCGAGCCACGAACGGTGACTGTTGCTTGCCGTTGGCCTGCTGTTTTTTCAGTTCCGCCTCGATTGACCAGTACTCGACCGGGTTAAACGCTTCGATCTCGCGTTCACGATCCACGACGATGCGTAGCGCGATGCTCTGCACACGTCCGGCAGAAAGCCGGTTACGGACGCGATCCCACAACAGTTCGGTGATGTTGTAGCCAACCAGACGGTCAAGGATGCGCCGTGCTTGCTGTGCGTTCACGAGATCCATGTCCACATTACGCGGGTTATCGAAGGCGTGCTGCACAGCGGAGTCGGTGATTTCATGAAAGACCACACGCTTGATGCGGGTTTCTTCCATCTCCGTCGCGTGGATTAAATGCCAGGCAATCGCTTCACCTTCTCGGTCAGGGTCGGTGGCGAGATAGATTTCTTCGACCCCTTCAACGACCTTCTTGAGATCCTTGATGGTATCACGTTTGTCATTCGGGACGCGATACTTCGGCTCGAAGTCGTTCTCGACATCGACGGAGATTTGCGTCTTGAGCAGATCACGCACATGACCTTTGGAGGCACGTACTGTATAGCCTTTGCCGAGGAAGTTACCGACAGTGCGGGCCTTCGCGGGGGACTCGACAATCACGAGTTTGCCCTTACGTTTGGGCGCTCGCTTGGATTTTGTTTTCTTTTTCTTCTTTGAGCTGCTTTTACGCTTCGGCTTCTTGACCACTTCCGGCTTTGGCAGGCCCTCGTGGGCCGCGGTCGCCCCCATGCGAAATAGCGTCGTCCCACAGACGGGACAGGTGCCGCGTGTACCGGGGGTACCAGTTGCGGTAAAAACGGCCTTTGGTTCAAGCATATCCCGTTTTTCACGGCACTTTACGCAGTAGGCCTGCACTGTGTCACTCATAGCAATTCCCTATCGTAAATTACAGATATTCATTTCGTTTGGTTGAGCGCAGATGGTTGACAACTTCTTTGACATCCTGCGCTCGTTCGCGGTGACAGATGAAAACAACGTCGCCAGTATCAACCATGATGATGTCTTCGACGCCAATTGTCACCGTCAGCCGGTCGCTAAAGATCATGGTTTGCTTGGTATCCAGAATAACATGATCGTCCGTGTTGCCGCGTATGGCATTACCGAACTTATCTTGCGGCATAACTTCAAACAGCGCATCCCAACTACCGATGTCACTCCAGCCAATATCTACCGGGATGACAGCCATCTTTTCTGCACCTTCCATGATGGCAAAGTCGATGGAGACTTTTGGCATCTGTCCCCAGACGGTGGCTAGTTCGGCCTGGTAGGCTGGTGTATCGATTGTTGCCTCCAATGAGATGAGAAGCTCGTGCATATCCGGTTGTTGCCGCTCAAACTCATGAAGGGCGACCTCAGACTTCCAGATGAACATGCCAGCGTTCCAGCTATATTTCCCGGAAGCGAGAAAGCTCGTCGCGGTGACCACATTCGGCTTTTCGGTGAAGTTGATCGTATCGAACGCGGTATATCCGTTTGCTTCGCTGATCTCGTCCCCCTGTTGGATGTAGCCGAAACTGGTGGCCGGGAAGGTGGGCGAGATCCCCAGTGTGACGATGTAATCTTCCTGTGCGATCTCGTAACCCGATTTCAAGACCTCACGAAACTTCTCCTCCATAGAGATGTAGTGATCGGCACTGAGCAGGGCGATAGTCGCTTCGGGGTCACGTTTGTGGATCACGGCGACCGCTAATGCCGTCGCCGGGGCGCTGTCGCGACCGCTCGGTTCGATGACAAAATTTTCCGCCGGGATTTCTGGCACATCGTTACGCATTGCCTCAATATACTGTTGTCCGGTCGCAATATAGATGCGATCCGGCGTGAACAGGGGATTCAAGCGTTCGACGGTAGTTCTGAACATACTACGTTCGTCTACGAGCGATAAGAGTTGCTTGGGTGTTGCTTTGCGGCTCATCGGCCATAAGCGCGTGCCACCACCGCCCGCAAGGATGAGTGCATAGTAGTTTTCGTTCATTTATTTTCCTTATCAGTGTATGTTCTGCCAATCACACAACTCGGCTATATTGCATGTGTCCAACCATCTGTGCAAGTCCCTTCAACTCAAGGATGGTCAAGGCACTTGTAATTTCTGCGACGGGTAGGTCACAAAGTCGTGCCAGATCATCAATATGAATGGGGTCGGCGGCAAGATGTTCGAGTAGTTGTTCTTCGGTCGCATTCGCCGGGACGACCTTCTCGGTCACTTGCCGTGTTTGCACGGTATCAGCCGCGATCTCGAATTCTTCTAGAATGTCATGGACATCCATGACCAATTTCGCGCCATCCTGAATCAGACGATTGGTGCCGCGCCCGGTCTGGTTGTAAATGTTCGCCGGGACTGCAAAAACCTCACGTCCTTGTTCCGCAGCGAGCGACGCCGTAATCAATGATCCGCTCCGTTTGGGTGCTTCCGTGACCAGCACACCCAGTGCCAACCCGCTGATAATACGGTTACGACGTGGGAAGTTCGCCGGGATGGGTTGTGTACCTAACGGAAACTCGCTGATAAGCGCCCCCTGTCGGGCGATGCGCTGGATGAGATCCGCGTTTTCGTGTGGGTAAACCACGTCAACGCCGCAACCCATCACCGCGATAGTACGTCCGTTGTTGTCCAGCGCGGCGCGGTGTGCCAGTGTATCCACACCCAGTGCCAACCCGCTGATGATGGTGATTCCTTGCTTCGCCAGTGTCCCCGCCAGATGATAAGTCGCGTCACGTCCATATTTGGTCGCTTTGCGGGTGCCGACGACGCTCAACGCCTTTGCATCCTGCGGGACGAGCCGCCCACGCACATAGAGCAAGGCGGGGGGCGCATCAAGTTCGCGCAGCAGAGCCGGGTAACGTTCATCATCCAGGGTGAGCAGCCATGCACCGGCTGTTTCGACCTTTTCCAGTTCGGCATCGGGGTCGATGCTTGCACGCTGTTCGATGAGACGCTCCACCGCACGCTGTGATAGCCCGGTCTGACATAGATCAGACGCCGTCGCATACCATGCGGTTTGCAAACTACCAAAAGACCGATAAAGGTCAAATAGACGCTTCGGTCCGATACCTGCAATCAGGCTAAAGCCTAGCCAGTATTTCTTTTCGCTCAAGGAAGATGCATCTCAAATGGATACCGGATTACAGATGCCAGCATAACAACGTCATAAAACAATTGTCAAGTTTAGAACATCTGAATTTAACGTAACGGTCAGATGTTGATGTATCAGAATCACTTGTAGGAATCAGGCGTCCGGCAGTAGACCATCGGGGAGTTTAACGCGCATAAAAGTGTTTTCATCGTCAGTTTCGAGCAGGGTTTCGGGTGTAATCGGGATCAGCACTTCGCCGTGTTGGGGACTGTCTACGATGTAAACATCGTTAGCACCGGTTTCGATAACGTCCTTGACGATGCCTAGTTCGCTGCCGTCTTCGAGTTCGACGCGCATACCGATTAACTGGAACAGATAAATCTCATCATCCTCTAACGGTACGGCGTCCTCAATCCCTACCATCACATAAAGATCACGCAGCACATCAGCCTGGCTGCGATCTTTAATCCCTTTGAGCTTGAGCAAGCCATAGTCTTTATTCATCCGCATCTGCTCAACTTCGTGCTGGCTGATTTTACGACTTTCTGGCCCAACACCGAGGTAGATTTTATTCAGTTTGGTGATGCGTTCGGGGTAATCGGTCAGCAGGCGTACGCGCAGTTCGCCGCGTATCCCGTGTGGGCGCAGCACTTCACCGACGATAAGATATTTAGGTGTTTCTTTTTGTGTCATGTAAGTTCAGGGGCACGGTTGACCATGCCCCGCATCTCAGTCAATATCTAGATTGATACGTTTTTGTTGTTGGTTGCCGATGACGCGCAGCAGTGAGCGCATCGCGTTGGCAACGCGCCCCTGCCGGCCGATAACGCGCCCCATGTCCTTTTGGGCGACGTTCAACTGAATGTCGGTCGCCGAACCGTGTTCTTTGAGTTCAACCTTCACTTGATCTGGATCGTTGACCAGATTCTTGGCGATGTACTCAATCAGGTCGCGTTCCATCGTCTTTAGGCTTCTTCGGTGCTGGTTTCAGCTTCGGCGGCGGCACGTTCTTTGGCGCGTGGCCCCTTGCCTTCACCATGTGCCGGAGCAGGGTAGGTCGTGCGCGGTGAGATCGGCTCGGCTTCTTCGGCGGCGGCTTTTGCTTCCGCGACCAGGTCTTCCATGTTTTCACCGGCGCGTAGGCGCTGGAAGCGTTCTGTGGTGCCGGTGCGGCGCATCACACTCTCGACGGCTTCACTGGGCTGTGCGCCGACGCTGAGCCAGTAGAGCGCACGTTCCTCGTCGATGACGTCAGTCACCGGGCGGGTGCGCGGGTTATGATTCCCGATAATCTCAATGTATTTACCATTGCGTGCTTTGCGCTTGTCGGTGACGACAATGCGGTAAAGCGGTTGGTTCTTCAGGCCGATACGAGCGAAACGAATACGAACCATTGGGTGTTGCTCCTCATGTTTGATTGGTTTCATTCAAAACGAGAGGCGACCACTGTCGCCTCGGAATAGTCGTGCTGCGCCTGTTATAGACGCTTAATTCAAGAAATTCGAGGGCATACCGGGAATATTCGGCATTTTACCCTTACGAATCTGGTTCATCATCTTTTGCATCTGGCGGAATTGCTTGAGCAGATCGTTAACATCACGCACTTCCACGCCGCTGCCTGCCGCGATGCGTTTCTTACGGCTGGCGTTGAGTTTTTTCGGCTGGTCACGCTCATCGAGTGTCATCGAATTGATGATTGCTTCCACGCGCTTGATGCGTTTTTCGATATCTTCATCGTTGATGAGACCCTGCGTTTTCATCTTATTCATGCCGGGGACCATACCGAGAATCTTCCCGAATGACCCCATCTTCTGGATCTTCTGAAGCTGGTCGAGGAAGTCTTGCAGCGTGAACTGATTCTTCATCATTTTGCGCTGAAGTTCTTCGGCCTCTTTCTCGGTGTAGGTCTGTTCGGCCTGCTCGATGAGCGTCATCATGTCGCCCATGCCGAGGATGCGGTCTACCAGACGATCCGGGTGGAAGACCTCGAAGCCGTCCATCTTCTCGCTGGTACCGAGAAACTTGATCGGTACATCAGCGACGGCCCGCATTGAGATCGCCGCCCCACCACGCGCATCACCATCGACCTTCGTCAGCACGAGGCCGCTGATGCCGACATCAGTGTTAAACCCTTCGGCGATGTTCACCGCCTCCTGCCCGGTCATCGCGTCGGCGACAAGCAGAATTTCCGCTGGTTTGGTGCGCTGTTTGATCTGTTTAAGTTCGTCCATCAGTGTCGAGTCGATCTGCAAGCGACCCGCCGTGTCGAGAATAACGACATCCGCGCCGGCTTCCTTCGCCGCTTTCACGCCGCGCACGGCGATGTCCACCGGTTTGGCGCTCGTGCCTTCTTCGTGATAGCCCACGTTGATCTGTTTGGCGAGGGTCACCAACTGATCGACAGCAGCCGGACGGTAGGTGTCGGCGGCGATCAGAAACGGCGTGCGTCCCTCTTTGCGCAGATAGATGGCAAGTTTGGATGCCGTCGTCGTTTTACCGGAACCCTGCAAGCCGACCAGCATAATCACATGGGGTTTCATGCTGCCGGAAAAGCTCAACCGGCCCGGTTCGCCGAGGGTATCGACGAGTTCTTCATGGACGATCTTGACAATCTGCTGACCCGGTTTAAGTGCCCGCGCTACCTCAGCACCGATAGCACGTTCTTTGACCCGGCTTACGAAGTCTTTGACGACCGGCAGGGCGACATCGGCTTCCAGCAGCGCCATTCGCACATCGCGCATGGCTTGCTTGACGTCAGCTTCCGTCAGCTTGCCGGAACGCCCCAGCGCGTCAAAGGTATTCTGAAGACGTTGACTTAGACTTTCAAACATAAGTTAGGTTTGACCTACTCTGGTAATTTAACCTAAAAATTGTAGTGGAGCGGCGGTCTGTCGTCAAGGTGTCGTGCGACCATTGAGGCATTTACGGTACGCACGCGGATTCTATTGTGATTCTTACGGGTGATAGCATCTTCTAACAAAAGTTGAGCCATTTTTGTCGTACTCGTGTATACAATAAAGAGAAGTGCGCCGGTGGGCGTGCTTTCTCTATTGGATGTAGGCATTAAGGAAACACGCTTGAAGCTGCTCAAATATTGGCGCGTGGGTCTTATGGGCGCGGCGGTCAGTCTGTTGGCGGTCGGGTTTATTATCTCCGAACTTGACCTCAGCGCGGTTGATGATGCGCTGAATGATGCGCATTTTATTTATGTGGTGCCCTGTGTGCTGCTGCTGGTCGCCGGTCTGGTCACACGCGGATTGCGCTGGCGCTTGCTCCTGAGCGGGGGGCTTTCGCCCTGGCGTGCTTTCCACATTATGAACGTCGCCTATCTGGTCAACGGTGTGCTGCCGCTGCGCATTGGTGAAGTCGCACGGGTGTTTCTGGCCTCGCGTGCGGAGCCACCCGTGCCGGTGTTGAAATCCGCCGGTACTATCGTGGTGGAGCGCCTGCTTGATCTGCTGGCGGTGGTGTTGATGGTCGCGTTTGCGCTGGCGGCGGGGCCGGTGCCGGGACGTCTGCAATCTGCCGGGTTGTTCTTTGGCGTGGTCGGATTTTGGGGCTTTCTGGTGCTGGTGCTGCTTTCCCGCAAGCGGGGTTGGGCACACTGGTTGCTGCGGTTGTTCACCGAGCGCAGTGTATTTCTGCAAAAGTGGAACCTGCACGACCTGCTCGACCACTTTCTTGACGGTCTGCTGCCGCTGGCAAGGCTTGACACGCTCGTCATGGCACTCGCATGGACGGCGATCAGTTGGTGCTTTTCCATTGCGGCGGGTTACGTGCTGATGTATACATTTTATGATGCGCCCCGCCTCGCGGCGACCTGTTTATACATCGCGGCGGCGGCGCTGGCGATTGCAGTCCCGGCGACGGTAGGGAACATAGGTGTTTACGAGGGGTCGATTATTTTGGCGTTGGAAGCGTTCAGCTACGGCAGTTCGTTTGAAACCGTCTTCGCCTTTGCGGTGACCGTCCATGCCGTCAACGTGTTTGTGCATACAGTCACCGGGATTGTTGGGTTTATCTCCGAAGGGATCACCCTTGACCAACTCTCCGAAGGTGTGGAAGAAATATCTCGTCAGAACGAGCAAGGACGCTTAATCGAATCAAATGAGTAGGGACTTATGGCACCCGATAAAGTGAAAATTTTGATCTGCTGGTTGTATTATCTGCCGCACCGCACCGGTGTGCCGATCTACATGCAGCGGGTCAGCGAAGAACTGGTACGGCGTGGGCACGAGGTCACCATCCTCGTCGCACGGCACCAACCGCAGCTCAAACCGGAGGAAGTGGTCAACGGGGTGCGGGTGGTGCGTGTGTGGGCACCGCCGATCCCGATCAGCCGGGGGATGGTGATGCCGATGTATCCGTTCGTCGCCAACAAACTCATCAAGCAGCATGACGTGGTCAGCGTGCATACACCGACGCCGGAAGCGGGTTTTCTTTCCTGGGTAGGTCGGTTGCACGGCAAGCACGTCATCCCGACGCATCATGGTGATTTGATCTTGCCGGAAGGGTGGGTCAACCGAATTATTCAGGGTGGCATGTTTATGATATATCGCTACATTGCCAAGCACGCACCCTTGATCGTCGGTTACACGGCGGATTACGCCAACCATTCGTACTACTTACAGCCATTTCGTGACAAAGTGAAGGTCATCCACCCGCCGATTACGATGCCGGAGCCGGACATGGCACGCGCCGCCGAACTCAAAGCGCAGTGGTCACGCAACGGTGGGCCGGTGATCGGCTACGCCGGGCGTTTCGTGCAGGAAAAGCGGCCTGATCTGCTTATCAAGGCGTTGGATACGATCAACAAGTCTCATCCTGATGCGCGGATCGTGTTCGCCGGGCAATATGACATTCCGTATGAAAATACCTGGGAGCTTTATCAGCCCATCGTCCGACAATACAAAGATCAACTGATCTTCCTGGGAATGATCGAGGACATGCAGGAAATGGCGAACTTCTACGCTGCCTGTGATGTGCTGGCGCTGACCAGCGATACCGAATGTTTCGCGCTGGTACAGGTCGAAGCGATGCTTAGTGGGACGCCGGTTGCGATGGCGAACACACCCGGTGGTCGGGTGCCGGTCAACGCGACTGGTATGGGGGCGTTGATGGAACCACGTAACGTGCAGCACATGGGCGAAACCATCGCCAAGATTCTGGACGACCCCGACCAGTATAAGCGCAGCCGGGCGGAAGTCGAAAATCACTTCTCGTTCAAAGAAACAGTAGATCGTTATGAGTCGATTTTCAAGGAGTACGCGGTTCGTGGTTGATGCAGCGGTGATTGAACACATGACGCGCAATGAGGCGGACATGGCCTTCAAGCGTCGAGTGCATACGATCTTTGAGTGGGTAGACCCACAACCGAACAATGTCATTCTGGATTTCCCCTGTGGGCGTGGTTTTTACCTGAATATGTTCCGTTATGTGAGCGACTGTGCGCTGGTCGGTGCTGACCTTGATTGGGAAGTGCTGCAAAAGGCAGGGCACCATGTCGGTCATCTGCCGGATGTGCATCTTTACCATGCCAGCATCTACGATATGCCGTTCCCAGATGCGACATTTGACGCTGTCGTCATGTCCGAGGTGTTAGAGCATCTCGACGACGATGTCGGCGCACTGCGGGAAGCCTATCGTGTGTTAAAGCCGGGCGGTATGGTGGCGATCACCGTGCCCAACGCCAATTATCCGTTTTTGTGGGATCCAATCAACAAGACGCTGGAAACGCTGTTTAACCGGCACATCCAATACGGGCCGCTGGCGGGCATCTGGGCCAACCATGTGCGGCTATACAACCGCCGAGAACTGCACGACGCGGTGACGACGGCGAAGTTTGAAATTGAGGACGAACGCGCCTTCACGCATTACAGCTTTCCGTTCATCCATAATCTGGTCTACGGTCTCGGTAAGCCGCTATTAGAATCGGGCGCGTTGCCTGACTCGATGGCAAGGGCTGCGGATCGCACCACATTTGATGAAAACGATGGTCGGCTGCTGAATCCGATCAATCTAGGGCTGAAGGTGTTCAACTGGGTAGATCGCTTAAATACGATGAGTGAACCGGTCGGGCGCTCGACCGTGAATTTATGCGTAAAAGGTCGCAAACCATATGGGTAACGACACATTTTATTACGATGACCCCGAAGAACAAGACGACGATAAGTACGATCAACCGGATAACGCCGGTGATATGACGCTGGCGGAGGTCTTCGGGCGCTTCATCCGCAACCCATTGGCGACCTATCGGGTGTTGAGCGGCTACACGCCGGTGACACCCGAGCCGCCGCCCGTGCCTGAATCGCGGGTTATAAATCGCTTTTCCCCAGACGTGCAAGCAGAGACGCAGGCGACGACGGTCACACGACTGCGCGATAACCGTGCCTTGGCGGTTTTGATGCTTTATATCTCCGCGTTGATGGTGGCGCTGTGGGGGATGAACAGGCTGTTCGAGGGCAGCACCCGCACGGAATCCCAGCTCAACGAAGGCGCACCTTTTCTGATTGTGGCGTGCTTGATGTGGGTCGGCGCGGAAGTCTTTCGCATGTGGCCCCTGATTGAGCAGCGTTTCGGCTGGAAAGATCATACGGAAACGGGTATCAACTCCGACCCCTATCGGGCCGAGGTCGCCAGACCAGAGCGATACGACTTCCGGTGGCAGATGCTGACCCGCATCCACCCGGCACGGATCGCGGCGGGGTTGGGTGTGCTCATCTTCGGTTTAATCGCCTGGTTTGACCTTGCGGCACGAACCAATACCGGGCCGAACGAGTTTCAGCCGTTGGGTGGAGCTGCTTGGCTTATCGCAATTATGCTCGTCGTCTTTACCTTCGCGCCGGTGACTTGGCAACCGGATAATCTGTTTCCTCGTGTGGGGGGCTGGTTGCGCGGCTCGCGCCTCAACTGGAGGCTGGTCGCGCTGATCGGCATTATGCTGATTGGTGGGTATTTCCGGCTGCATCAACTCGAAGCCGTGCCGCCGGAGATGACCAGTGACCATATTGAGAAGCTGCTCGACTCGCAGCGCGTGGTCGAAGGTGAGCGTGATATTTTCTTCGCTAACAATGGCGGACGTGAGCCGTTCCAGATGTACGCGATGGCGTTGCTGACGCGCATCCCCGGCCTGGATATGGATTTCACCACACTCAAGTTACTAGCGGTGATCGAGAGTCTTGTCACCTTGCCCGCGCTGTGGTGGATGGGGCGTGAGGTCATCGGGGAGAAAAACCGGCGGTTGGGCAACGTGGTTGGTTTGACGCTGGCGCTGCTGGTCGCGGTCAGTTATTGGCATGTGTCAATCACCCGGTTGGCTTTGCGCATAGTGTTGACTCCGTTGGTGATGGCGTTGCTGGTCGGCCTGCTCAGCCGGGGGATGCGTCATAACCGACGCGGTGATTTTTTGCTGGCGGGGCTGGTGTTGGGCTTTGGCCTTTACACCTATCAGGCGGTGCGGATGATGCCGTTAGTGGTGCTGGCGGGTGTCGGTTTGGCGATGCTGTTCAACTGGCGGCGTGGGCAGTTCCTGCGCTATGCCAGCAATCTCGCCGTGCTGGTGGCCGTCTCTTTCGTGATCTTCATTCCGCTGTTTCGGTTTTCGGTGGATTACCCCGAACTCTTCTGGATGCGCACCGCCGGGCGCTTGCTCGGTGATGATGTTATCATCGTGATCGACGACCAGGGTAATCGCTTCGAGCGCAATGCGACGATTGGCGAGCGGTTGGATGCATTCGAGTCCAATTTGCCGGAGTTGCAAAACAACATCCGCAACGCATTGTTGATGTATCACTGGAAGGGTGATGTGGCCTGGATCAACGGCGTACCCAATTACCCGCTGATGGATCAGTACACAGGGATATTGATGATCGTCGGTCTGGGCGCGTGGTCGGTGTTGATTGTGCGACGACGAGACCCGGTTTACCTGTTAATCCCGTTAGCGTTGTTTATTATGCTGCTGCCCTCGGCGCTGGCGATTGGTGCGCCGCTGGAAAATCCCAGCGCGACCCGCACCAGCGGCTCACTACCGCCGGCGTATTTGCTGGCGGCCTTCCCGCTGGCGTTGCTGGCACTCACCGCCTGGGATGCGCTGCGCGGCCCCTTGCGACGTCTGGTCGCTGTCGGGTTGGTGGTGCTGGTCGCTGGGTTAGCCTATGCGGATAACTACGAGACGTACTTCGATGATTTTGTCGCATCGTACAAACAATCATGGATTTCACATAGTCTGCCGGGGGAAATGTTGCGCGGGTTTGCCATCAGTGATGGCGATTACGGCAATGCCTTCCTGGTCGGTTATCAGCACTGGCTCGATCACCGCATCGTCGGCTTAGAAGCAGGCATCATCGACTGGACGAATGCCATCGCCGACCAAGGCGGGCGGCAGGCCATCGAACGTATCCCTGACTTTCTGAACGACGCCTACCGCTGTACCGGGCCTGAGAACCGCTATCCGTTAGACCCGACGCGCGATCTGCTGTTTTTCTACAATCAAGAGGATGAAGCCGCCGCCATCGCACTCAAAGCGTGGTTCCCGGCAGGGCGTGAACTACTCATCACCGGGGAAAAGCCGCGTGATACGTTCTTTACCTATCGTGTGCCCGCACCTGGCGAAGCTGATTTCGATGCCTGGCTGGTAGAAAACACAACCTCACCGCGCTGCACGGCGTAAAAGTGAGGAATTGACACCGGTCAGGTGTATATATTATTCCGCAGGTAGTTGAGATCATATGTAGAGCAGATGATTGATGCAAGCACGCGCCTGGATGCGCGATCAAATCAGAACACCGGCACACGGTCGCTGCAGGGGATAGTTTCCCGCAGTGATGCGTTGATTCTTATTCTGTTGATATTGACTATGCTCCTCGGTAGTTATTTCCGGTTTATGGGTAACAACTGGAATGACTGGATTTCCTGGCATCCCGACGAGCGATATTTGACCTATAATATCGCCTCGAAGATCGGGGGGGCGCTGGTGCCGCCGCAGATCGATTGCAGCGTCACCAACGAGCAGGGAATCAGTGTGTGTGCCGGGAACCCCGGCGCACAGGAACGTCACGACCGTCAGCAGGAATGCCTTGCTCGTAACCCGGATACGGGTGGGCGCGGTGGTTACTTCGATACCGACTGCTCGCCGTATAACCCGGAAAATATCGCCTATACAAACTTCGCCTACGGGACGTTGCCGGTGTTTTCCGCAGTGGCGCTGGGTGAACTCGCCGAGGATATTACCGGCGACACATGGACGGATGCGCTGCACATCGCGCTGGTATGGCGAGCGATGAACGCCGCCGGCGATGTGATTGTGATCTTTCTCACGTTTTTGATCGGGCTACGCTTGCACAACAAGTGGACGGGGTTAGTCGCTGCGATGCTGTATGCGTTCGCGGTGCTGCCGATTCAAATCGTGCATTTCGCCACAACCGACGCGATGACGGTGGTGTTTGTCACGTTGGGTTTATTCTTCGCCGTGCGGGCGCAGGATACCGGCAAATGGTGGGATTATGGCGCGTTCGGGTTGGCGCTGGGGGCGGCAGTCGCCTGCCGGGTGAACGTCGCGCCGCTGGCGGGCATTATCGCTATCGTTGGATTGATTCGGACGCTGCCGGTCTTCGAAGACGGGTTGGCCTGGGAAGAACGCGGTCGCCTGCTGCTGGCGAATGTCGGCGGGGTGGTGCTGGCGGCGATCGCCTCGCTGCTGGTCTTCCGTGTGTTGAACCCGTATGCGTTTGAAGGGCCGGGGTTCTTCGGTTTTATGATCGACGACCGCTTCCTGACCTCGTTGGAAGTCTCACGCGGCAACGTCAGCGGCACGGCGGAATCTCCGCCGAATTGGCAGTGGGTCAACCGGACGCCATATCTGTTCGCGTGGCAGAACATGGTGTTATGGGGGATGGGCGTCGCGCTCGGCCTCACCGGATGGATTGCCTGGGGTTGGTCACTCTGGAAGCTGTTACGCGGTCGTGAAGGCGGCCTGCGTAACATCACGCTAATCACCTGGGTGGGCGGCTATTTCGCCTTCACCGGCGGCCTATGGGTGATGGTGGTGCGCTACTATCTGCCGTTGTATCCGGCGCTGGCATTGTTAGCGGCGTGGTTGCTGGTGCATCTGGTGCAGCGAGCCAGGGCGCTGGATGTGGCATGGCGTAAGGTCGCTGCATGGAGTTTGCTGGTCGGCGTGACCGGCTTCACGTTCTTATGGGCGTTGATGTTCACAAATATCTACCGCAATCAGGCCACGTTCGTTCAGGGGTCGTATTGGGTGCTGGAAAACGTCCCCGGTGATTTTTACACCCGGCTCGACGGTGCGCCCGAAGACGCACCGCTCATCACGGCTGATTTCGGCAACGGTGCGGCACCGCTCGGCACACCGACTGAAGAC
The DNA here is from genome assembly GCA_034437515.1 of Anaerolineae bacterium. Taxonomy (GTDB): domain Bacteria; phylum Chloroflexota; class Anaerolineae; order Aggregatilineales; family Phototrophicaceae; genus DAOTTX01. The sequence continues at coordinate 107,537 of DAOTTX010000372.1, read as the reverse complement.
CATTTTCTGCATGAGGCCAGCCGCTTATTTGCCGACCGAGACTTCCCCAACCAGACCACGTTCATCGCGCCGGATGACGGGACGATCTCATCGTTTACGGCGTATCGGTTGGCAGGTGTGCAGACCGTCGTCGATCCGATCACACAACGGTCTGGGCCGTCAATTGATCCCTCCGGACGCACGGTCACGCTCGGCTTGCAAGATCAGACGACCGGCGAAGTGCTTGACACCACACAGATCAACGGGTCTTTTGACGCGCCGGAGCATCCGCTGGGGCAATCTCACCAGTTTGTGTTCGATGAACCGGTGCCGGTCGAGGCCGGACGTACCTACACACTGACTGTCACCGTCGAAGGTGGCCCGATGATCGTCAGCGGAGCGACCATGAGCACAGAACTCCCCTGGGATGAGGCGTTCCCGGCGAAGGTCTGCACGCTGCCGTATGATATGACGCTGGCGGATAATCCGTCGTCGGGTATGTTCAGCGTGAGTGAGTGCAACGGTGTCTATTCCTGGCAGAATCAGGTCAATATCTACAACCTGGATATACAGACAGAAGATGACCTGGCGAAGCAGCAGCGTCTCGTTACCATCCTCGACCAACTGGACTACATCGCCATCCAGACCAACCGGCGTTATGACTCACAGTCACGTATTGAATCCCGTTGGCCTCTGACCAACACCTACTACGATGCGCTGTTCAGCGGTGAACTTGGCTTTGAACTCGAGGCGATGTTTCAGGAGACGTTCGAAGTCGGACCGTTAAAAGTCTCCGACCAATATCTGCCGACTTACGACGCTCCGGCGTGGCTCAACGAGTTTGAGGCCGACGAAGCATTTCATGTGTACGATCATCCGGTGGTGTTCATCTTCAAGAAAACGGATGATTATTCACCAGCGAACACACAGGCGATCCTCGGTGGTGTGCCGTTGACCCGCGCTGGAACGGTGATGCGCAGTTACAACAATCCGACCATTACCGATGTGACCGTGATCGACTCGCTGACCGCCGACCTCACCCCGACTCAATTGACGTTCACCGACGAGATGCAAGACATTCAGGAGGACGGCGGCACCTGGGCCGAGCGATTCGACAGTGATAGTCCGATCAACACCAACCAGGTACTGGCGGTTACTGTGTGGTGGCTGACCATCATCGTGTTTGGTCTGGTGGTGTGGCCGCTGTTGTTCGTGGCCTTCCCCGCGCTGGCGGATCGCGGTTATGGCATGGCGAAATTCACGGGTATGTTCCTGGTCGCGTGGATCGCGTGGTTGCTGGGTGTGTTGCGCCTGCGGACGTGGTCAGGTATGGGGATCCTGTTTATTCTGGTCGTGCTAGCCGTTGTCGGCATCGTGATCTGCTGGCGACAGCGGGGTGTGCTGCTGGCCTATATCAGATCAAGGTGGAAGCTGCTGCTGACCATCGAGGCGCTGGCGGCGGTCTTGTATCTGGCGTGGATCGGGGTGCGTTTGACCAACCCTGACCTGTGGCACGATGCTTACGAGGGCGAAAAACCGATGGATTTCGCCTACTTTAACGCTGTGCTGCGTAGCACCATCTTCCCGCCGATTGACCCCTGGTACGCCGGGGGCTACATCAACTATTACTACTTTGGCTTTGTAATCGTCGGTGCGCCGACTTTGCTATTGGGTGTGATTCCTTCTATCGCGTATAACCTGATTCTGCCGACGTTGTATTCTGCGGTCGGTATGGCGGCGTTCAGTCTGGCGTTTAGCATGGCGAGTGCGTGGCGGCGCAATCATGATACCTCAGAGGGTAACAAACGACGTGTGCCGGTCGGCAATCCCTGGGCGGCGGGTGTGATGGCATTGTTGCTCGCGGTGGTGTTGGGCAACCTCGGCACGCCGAAGGAATTTTTAACCGGCGTGGCGCAGCTTGGCGGTTATGAGGTACGCACCGGCATCGAACAAGAATACTACCAGGACAAGGTGCAGGACTACATTCAGATCAACGGGCGGATGCCGGATGATGTCATCCAGCAGCAGTTCCGCTTCGAAGCCCAGGACGAGGCGACGGATGCCGGCTTGCTTGAGCAGGTCAGCTATGAACTTGAGGGCACCGGCGAGTTGGTCAGCGGCATATTCAGCGGGTTTGGCAGGATGCTCTCCGGCGAACAACTGCCCGTCAACGCGAATCGTTGGTTCTGGGGGCCGACGCGCCTGATTGCCGAGTTGAAATCGCCTTCGGTTGACGGGGCGATCAACGAGATGCCGATATTCACGTTTGTCTACGGCGACCTGCACGCGCATATGATCTCCATGCCGATGCAGATCTTCGTGATGGCGTTTATCTTCAATGAGTTGATGATCGCCGGACGAGAGCGGCGCTCAATGTGGATGCGGCTGGTTGCGCTGGTGCTGGGAGCGTTGACGGTCGGCATGTTCCAGGCGACGAATACCTGGGAGTGGCCCACGTTTATGATCCTCGGTGTGCTGGGCCTGGGTTATGCGTGGTGGCTCAATTGGGAGCGATTATCGCGCTGGTCGATCCTCAGTATGTTCGGGCGTGTGGGTGGCTTCGTCGTGCTGACGTATCTGCTGGCGCTGCCCTATACCTACTGGTTCGCTTCCGGCCTGACGGAATTCAAGCAGTGGGAAGGGCTGAAAACACCGTTGTGGACGTACCTGACCATACACGGCGTCTTTATCTTCTTCATCGGCTCGTTGCTTGTGTGGGAAACCGGGCGCTGGCTGCGATCGGTGCGGGTGCGGCAGTTGCACGGACGTTTCTACTGGTTACAGGGAATTGGCGTGCTGGCCTTGCTAACACTGCTGGCGGTGGTCGTCCTGTACGTTATGAGCTATCGTGTTCAGATTGTCGTGCTGCCGATGGTGGTCTGGATCGGTGTGGTGTTCTTCCGTCCGGGGCAGTCGCGTGTGATGCAGTTTGCGCTGGTGCTGGCAGGGCTGGCGTTGAGCATCACGCTAGGCACGGAGTTTATCACCCTGGCGAACGATAACGGACGTCAGAACACGGTCTTTAAGTTTTACTTGCAGGCATGGCTGCTGCTGAGTGTCGCCGGTGGGGTTGGTTTCGCCTGGGTGTTGACCAATTCGATGCGCTGGCGCTCTCGGTTGGCGCTGCCCTGGTATACACTGGGCGGTTTGCTGATCTTCATCGCCGCGTTGTACCCGATTACAGCCATTCAGGGGCGGGCGCAGTTTCGCCTCGCGCCGGATATGCCGCTGACGCTCGACGGGGCGGCCTATATGCAATATCTCGACTCTTACTGGGAACCGGGCCTCAACCCGCAGGATTACATCAGCCTGGAGCCGGACTACGAGGTGATCCGCTGGTTGCAGGAGAACGTCGAGGGGTCGCCGGTGGTGATGGAAGGCACCAGCGAGTTAATCAACTACTTCTATGGGGGGCGCATCTCGATGCACACCGGTCTGCCGACCGTCGTCGGGTGGGATTATCACCAGCGGCAGCAGCGGTCGCTGCGGTTTATGGCTGAGCGTGTCGATCAGCGGTTGGCGAACGTCAACGCCTTCTACACGACGACCAACATCGACGACGCGGCGGAAATTCTACGTTACTACAACGTGGAATATGTGATATTGTCACCGTTTGAACTTTCGCGGTATACCGAGTACACGCCGGAAACGGGCGAGGCGCTCAGCCTGGCCTGGCTGGAAAAATTCGACCGCATGGAACAACTGGGGATGCTGGCAACAACATCTTTCGAGGGTGAGGCGGTCATCTACCAAGTGAATCAAGCCGCTTTGAAAGCACGTCTGCGTGAATTGGCGGCGGCTGGTGCGACGGAATTAACGAACTTTACGGAGTGATCTGTGGGCGATTGGCTCAACATTGTTTTTGATTGGATTGCAAGTGAGGGCTGGATTGTCCTGAATTGGTGGTTGCTGGCGGTGGTCGCCGGGTTGACCGTGCTGCCGTTGCTGCTGCGTCTGCTGGGTGGCCTGCCAGATCGCGGGTATACGTTGGCGAAGCCTGCCGGGATTCTGCTGATTGCGTATGTATTCTGGTTGCTGGCGGTGCTGGGCTTTATCGAAAACACCGCCGGAAGTATGCTGCTGGTATGGTTGATCGTGCTGGGTATCTCGGTGACGGTCTATGCCCGTGCAACGGGCGACCTTGACTTGCGGGCGTGGTGGCGGGAAAACAAACGGCTGATTATCAGCACGGAAGTTCTGTTCTTTGTGCTGCTGGTGGCCTGGGCGCTGTTCCGCGCTCATCAAAATGACCTGCGCGGCACCGAACGCCCGATGGACTTGGCGTTCATGAGTTCGTCGCAGCGCAGCCTGACTTACCCGCCAGAAGACCCCTGGCTCGCCGGATTCTCGATCAGTTATTACTACTTCGGTTATGTGATCGGCGCGATGTTCTCGACGCTGGCGGGTGTGAGTACGACGATTGGCTATAACCTGCATCTGGCGCTGCTGTTCGCGTTGACCGGCACAGCGTCCTTTGGGGTTGGCTATAATCTGGTGCGTGGACGTTCAACACTGCGCGATGCGGTCAGCACATCTGCGCTGGATGCCGAGGTGCAGGTCAGGCCGGGGAGCAGTTGGGCGGCTTATGCAACCGGGTTGCTGGCGCTGGTCTTTGTGTTGATTATGGGTAGTTACCAGATGCCACTGGTCGAGTGGCCTTACTACAGTGGGCAGGCCAGCGAGGAATACCTTGAGTTCTGGGATGTTAATGACCGGCGTGAGCCACTCGCGGACGCGGCAACCCCCACGCGCATCAGTGACTGGTTCCGCTCGGCGCGTCCGATTAGCGACCGCAGCTTGCCACGTCCGGTCACCGGGGCGGATGGGGAGCCGACCACCGAGGAAGGTCATATCGAGGTCATTGCGGAGTTCCCCCAATTTAGCTTCATCCTGGGCGACAGCCACCCGCATGTGATGGCGCTACCGTTCGTGCTGCTGGCATTGGGGCTGGCGTTGAACATTGCCCTGAGCAAACAGCGACCGGATCGAACAAGGGTGCTGTTCTACGGTCTGTGCGTGGGGTCGTTGGTGTTCCTCAACACCTGGGATGCGCCTATTTATATCATGGTTCTGGTCGGGGCGGATGTGCTGCGACGGCTCAACCTGCGGGGGCGGCTTAACACTGATGATTGGCTGCAAATGACCGCTTTCGGTGCGTCATTGCTGGCAGTTACCGTCATCGCCTATATGCCGTTCCTGGTCGGCTTTCGCTCACAGTTGAACGGCATCTTGCCTAACCTCATCAACCCGACTCAGACACAGCAGTTGTTTATCCTGTTCGGGCCGTTCTTCTTGATCTTTCTGGTGTACATCGGTGTTGAGGTGTGGCGCAGCAGCCGTGCCGGACGGATGAATTGGCAGTTGAGCTTTCAGGTGCTGGCGGCGATGCTCGGTGTGGTGTTGTTCTGGTCACTGGTAATCGCCGGTGGTTGGCTGTTGTTCCCCGATTTCGAGATCCCACGACTGACCTACTTTGACGGTGTGCTCAGTCAAAACGTCACGCCTACAATTGCAGATATTGCCAGCGTTGCAGCGGAGCGGCGATTGCTCGCTGCATTTACATTGGTGGTTGCCATCGTGCCGGTGGTTTTAGTTGTCGGACGCATCTTCCCGCGTGTGACATGGCAGCGTGATGATGGTGCATCCCCGGCAGCGCCGCCGTATCTGCTGGCGAACGGCTTCGCGCTGATGTTGATCGGTGCAGGATTTTTGCTGATTTTCATCCCGGAATTTGTGTACCTGCGGGATAACTTCGGCACACGCATGAACACGATCTTTAAGTTTTACTATCAAAGCTGGCTTTTGTTCAGTATTGCGGCGGCTTATGGTGTATATACTGTGCTGCTCGATGGACGGCAACGGCGACCCAACCTCGTTTTACGCGGTGCCTTCAGTCTGGCACTGGTGGCGATCATCGGCGCTGGGTTGATGTATCCGTTCATTGCGATTCGTCAGCGGGCATGGTACGAACCCGGCTTTTCGGTCAGCCTGGAACGTGAGTTGACGTTGCAGAGTGGGCCGGGCTTCGTCAGTCTGGATGATTACGAGGCGATTATGTGCTTGCGTGACATGGTCGGGCAGCAAGAGGGTATCGTGGTCGCGGAAGCTGATCCGCAGTCGTCGCCGAACGGTGTCAATTACAACCCGGCGCACGGGCGGGTTGGGTCGCTGTCGGGCATTCCGTCGATTATCGGCTGGCCCGGTCATCAAAGCCAGTGGCGCGGAGAAGATTATGGACGCATCGTCGCGCCTCGCCTGCCGGATATGAAGCTCTTGTACGAAGATCCGCGCTACGATCAGGTGCTACCGATCATCGAGCGTTACGGCATTGACTACATCATGTATGGCGTGACCGAACGGCTTAACCATGGCAATGCTGGCGAACAGAAATTTATCGACAATCTACCGGTGGTCGCAGCCTGTGAATCCGGCGAGACGCGCATTTACCGTGTGGTAGAGACACAACAGGTCATGAGATAGTATGGACGTTATCGCAGAAAAAACGACAACTCAAACCGTGCCGAATCAGCAATCGGGCCTCACCCTCTCCGGTGAGGTGATTGCTGTGCTGGTGCTGGTGGTGCTTTCCGTGTTGCTGCGTGTGGCACAGCTCGGTGAGGTGCCGATTGACCAGACCGAAGCGCGTGATGCGCTGGCGGCGTGGCGGTCAATCGCGCCGGAAGCACCGGGAACGGCAATTATCGCCGATAGCCCGACATTGTTCTGGGCGCAGCGGATCAGCTTTACGTTTCTCGGTGGGACGGAGTTAGCCGCCCGGATTCTGACCGCGCTGGCGGGTGTGGCGTTGGGGCTGAGTCCGCTGTTGTTCCGTGATTTATTAGGGCGTCCCCGTGCTTATGTGTTCGCACTACTGTTGAGCCTTGCCCCAACGATGATCGCCGCTTCGCGCTTCGGCAGCCCAGTCGTGTGGGCGTTGCTGTTCGCGGTGATTGGCTTGTGGGCGCTGTGGCGTTACTGGAACGATGAGCGGCAAACGGCTTATGGCATCGGTGCGGTGATCGCGTTCGGCGCGGTCGTGCTGCTCGCGGAGCCGGGTGGGCCTCTGCTGATGCTGATGCTTGCGTTTGCGGCGTTGCTGGCGCTGGCCTTCACCACGCTGGCAGCACCGACCGAGGAAGACCTCCCCGGTGACGACTATTTGACCATGATCGGTGATCGTCTGCGCGGCTTCCCACTGCTGACCGGGTTAGGCGCGGCGGCGCTGGTCGCGGCGGCGGTGAGCACCGGCTTCATGTTGTCGCCTTCCGGCTTGAGCATGATCGGCGAAACGCTGAGCGGGTTCATCAGTGGATTTGGTGAGGCGAATAACCCCGGCGACCCGGTCTTCTTACCGCTGATAGCCAGTCTATATTACGATACATTTCTGTGGGTATTGGCAGCCGTCGCCACCTACTTTTTGATCCAACGCGATGAAAACGACTTGATCGAGCGGTTTTTGATGGGGTGGGTCGCCGCAGCGGTGGTGGCAAGTTTGTTGTTCCGGGGTGGGCAGGCCGCGCACTCGTTGTGGTTGTTGGTGCCGTTGGCGGGGCTGGTTTCGTATCTCATTGCAGATGTGCTGTCAGAAGGTGTGATTCCTCTGTTTTGGGTCACGGATGACGAGGACTTCAGCAGTGCGCTTTGGGGTCGCTGGTTGCTGGTGGTAATAATGTTCGGCTTCGCGCTGATGGTAACCATTCACTTTCAGATTGTGGCGCGTGGGTTTCTGCTCACGCCGGATGGTTCGCTCGCTGAGTTCATCGGGCGGCTTGACCAGGCACCGCTGCGAAACACACTTAACAGCATCATCTGGTTGGTAATTTCGCTGCTGTTTATCGCTGTAGGGTATTTCCTCGCGGCGAGCATCTGGGGTAACTGGATGGCGGGACGGGGGGTGCTGCTCGGCATCGTGGCTTTCGTGCTGATTAGTGGTGCCGGCACCGGCTGGCGCGTGTCGGTTTCCAATGCGACCAATCCGGTTGAGGTGTGGCATACCGACGCGACCGACGCCGACGCCGAAGTGCTGCGGCTTACCCTGCAAGACTTCGCATTTCGAGAGACGTCAGGCTTCCCGGCATTACCCATGGCAATTCTCGCTGAGGATGACGGCGTGGTCGCATGGTTGGTGCGCGATTTCGTCAATGCGCGGTTTATCGATGACATCAATGAGGGGTTTCAGGAGCAGATGGTGCTGCTGCCGCAAGCGCCACAACCCGGCACGGAACTCGACCTCGGCGCGAGTTACGTCGGGCAGAACTTCGTCATCACACGGACGTGGAGCGCGGAATTCCTCGAAGGCTTTGACTTCATGGCGTGGTGGGCCGTGCAGCGGACGCGCTTCCAACCGGTGCCCGCGCAGAAGATTTTGTTATGGGTTCGTCAAGATGTGTACGATAGCAACCCTTTTGAGCCATCGAACTAAGGATTTTTAAGAATTGACGTGTATAAACGTCTGTAGTCCGATCAACCCGTGAGAGTGATATGTCAGAAGAACCAACGACCGAGACAATCATTGTGCGTTGCCTTAAAGGTGACCAATATGCCTACACGCAACTTTACGAGTGTTTCGCCGCCGGGATTTACCGGCTGTGTTATGGTCTGGTGCTGAACCGTCAGGACGCTGAAGACGTGGTGCAGGAGGCGTTCGTTTATGCGTTCAAGAATCTGCATCGCTTTGACGCGGACAAGGCATCTTTTAAGACGTGGCTCTATACAATTGCCGTCAGCCGGGCACGCAACACCTACCGCCGTAAACGACTGCCACAGGTTGATATTTCGCAGTTGTTCCAACTCAACATCGCCGCACCGCGTGATGAACAACCGGAAGCGCGTATGGCACACCGCGCCGCACAGGACGCGCTGGTCAAGGCGTTGGGGCAACTGCCTTCACATCTACGAGAGGCGATTGTGCTGCGTTACGGGCACGGGCTGACGTATCGGGAAGTGGCGGAGGTGATGGAATGTCCGCCGAAAACGGCAGAGAGTCGCGTTCGGCTGGGGCACAATCGTTTACGCAGCCTGCTGCAACCGGCAGGGCAGGCTATTTTGGATGAGATTTTAAGTTTCTGATGGCAGGGCAAATGTTCAGGTTCAAATACCACTACTGTAAACGGCGCATGGTCGCCTACATCAACGGTGAACTTTCCGAGCGGTCACGCCGTCGCATGGCCCGTTACATCGATGAATGTGCAGATTGTCACGCAGAATACACGCGACAGCGGTGCACCCAACGGGAGATACACGACCGGCTGCCGTCAATCGGGCGACCGCAAGCCGGGCAACTTGACCGCATCTGGACGGCGATCCAGGCTGACCTGAGCCGACCGGCGACCGCGAATTATCAACCGCAGAGGTTCCAATTACGTTATGGCTTTGCGGTGATGCTGATGGTTGCTGCGCTCGTTTTCCCGCTGTTGTTCAGCGATGGTGGGGTCTCCCCGGCGGCGGCGACACAACCGACCCCGGATGCGCGTGTCGCCTATGTTGACGATACAGTTGCGACGGAGCGGCCCGCTGCTGATGGCACATTGGCGCAAGTTCTCACTGAGAGCGCGGCATCAACGCCGGCACCGAACATGCAAACAGAGGCGACCATCGCACCGGAAGCGGTGCCACAACGCATACCTGAGCAGGATTAGGACGATTAAATGGCGACGATAACAAACCGAGAAGAACGAGAAACACGCGATAACGTCCTGAACAACTTGTTTGCTCAGGCGTATGTCATCAACTGGGAAGTTGTGGCGTGGACGTTGATCCTCATCACGGCGATCTTCACGCGCTTTTACATGCTGGGCGACCGCGTGATGAGCCATGATGAGAGCCTGCATACGGTTTTTTCTAACAATTTATACCGTGATGGCAACTACTCACATGACCCGATGATGCACGGGCCGATCTTGTTTCACATGACGGCATTGTCGTATTTTCTGTTCGGCGTGAATGACTTCACCGCACGAATTTATCCGGCGTTGCTGGGTGTTATCATTGTGGTGTTCCCGTTGTTGTTCCGGCGATGGTTAGGACGCACCGGGGCTATCCTCGCCGGTGTGATGTTGTTAGCATCACCCCTGATGATGTACTATAGCCGCTACATCCGTCACGATATGCCGTCGATCCTTTCCGGCATGATTATGTTCTGGGCAGCGATGATGTATCTGAACGGCCCGGATAATCAGCGACGACGAGCGCATTGGTTGTACATCCTCGCGGCGGCGATGTTATGGAACCTCGGCTCCAAAGAGACGGCCTATATTTATATTGCGTTGTTCGGCGCGTTCTTGACCGCCTACTGGCTGACGCGGGTGGTACAGCATTACTTCCGCATTGACGGTTGGATGGTCTTTGCTACCCTGATGATGGGCTTTCTGTTGGCAGTCGTCGCCACATTGATGATGAGCGTGGTGTTGTCGATTTCGTTGGCGCAGTATGGCACGCTCGATGCGCGACTGGATTTCATCGGTGAACAGTTCGGTGCGATAATCGGTAGTGACCCTATCACACCGGCGTTTTCGACCTTCTTGAGTTGGACGGGTTTGGTGATCGTCTCCATGTTGACGGTCATTCTCGGCCCGGCGATCTGGACGTATCGCAAGATGCGCGGCAAATTTGAAGTCCCGGATGCGCTGATGCTTTTTGCCGGGATGTTGTTGTTTATCATTTTCGGCATCATCCTAACGCCGGAATATGTCGCTTTGGAAAACGGCGTCGAAGTCAACGTTATGCTGAGTGCGGTCGCGTTAGCGGTCGGTCTGATCCTCGCGTTGTCTTTCTGGTTGGTTTATGGTGCCATTCGCTTGTCTTCCAATCGACCGTTCGGTGGTCGTGTGGCATTATTGCTGGCGGTGGTTGTGGTCTCGTGTGCGGGGTTGCTCTTTATCGAGGAATTGTCATTTGAGCCGTCGCGTGTCTCCGAAGAAACCCCAGAGTCGCAACCAGTACCGGGTGAGGCTGGCGGCGAGGTCGTCCTGGATGGCGAAGTCGCCGCTGAAGATAGCGGGCTGCGAGATGTCCTTATCGTAATTAATGTGTTGTTAACTGCGGGTTTGCTGTATGCGCTGGCACGGACATTGCAATACGCCTTCGCGCTGGCATCGAATGACATCTTGCGGCGATTGCCACAGCTCGCGGTCGGTGCATTGTTAAGCATTCTTGCGGTGCTGCCGATTGTCGGGTTGACGATCTTTATCGGCATGATGGGTCTGTCCTCTGAGGCGAGTTCCGCATTTGTTGATCGAGCAAATGACTGGGTCGCGGATACGTTGTCTTCGACAGCGGGGATCGGCTTTATCGCGTCCATCGTCTTACTGGCGGGTATCTCCGTCTGGTCTTTCACGCTTCGTAAGGATCGTTTCTCGCTCTCGGATGTATTTGTCATATTTATCGGCGGCACAATGTTGCTCATCGGTGCGGCTGCGGTTGTGCCGGGTGAGGCGGTGCTGGTGCAGTCCGATATTTTCGGTGTCGGTGGTGAGACTGTCAGTGTAAGTATCGCGCTGTTTGCAACGTTGATCGGTCACATCGCTGCGTTCCTCTTCGTCACCAACCGCACATTGAAACGACAAACCGGTACAGGTGACCAGCGTGTCGCCGCATGGATGGCGATTGCGTTCTCACTGATTACACTGGTCGCGTTCATGGCTGTCGAAGGGCTGGCGGCGTTGAGAAACCCGGTCGAGGCGCGGAATATGTTGGCGTTTATCGTGGTGTTCTGGATGGCGGTCACGCTGCTGCTGGGTGTGCTGATCGAAGCCAAATATCGCGGCTGGTGGAACCTGCTCAATCCGTTCCCTGAGTTTGATGTGCTGATTATCATGGGTGCGTTGATCTTGCCCTGGCTGACTGCGTTCGTCAGCCGTGCCGCCGGGACGGACGTGCTGCCGCTCTCCCAAATCGGCGAAGGAATTGGTGTGCTCAGCACGCTTATCCCGCGTGATATCCCTTCGGAGGTCGGACGCATCGTGGTTGGCTTCCTGGCATGGCTACCGATGATGACACTGGCGGTGGTCGCCGGTTTGCTCTGGAACTGGAAGCGGTTCCTAGGTGCGTTTGTCATCTTCCACATTCTGTTTGCCTTCTTCTTCACGACGGTGTTCACCAATATCGAAGGTCTGGCGAGCGGTATGGTCTATGGTCTGGACTATTGGTTAGAACAGCAGGGCGTCCGTCGGGGCGGTCAGCCGCAATACTACTACAACCTGATTATCCTGCCGTTCTATGAGTTCCTGCCGATTATCGGTAGTGTGTTGGCGATGATCGCCGGATCGGTGATTTTCTGGCGGCGCAGTCGGGTTTACGACGAAGATCGCGCCGAGCACATGACGCTGGCAGCCGAGGCACTCAACGACGAGGCGGCACGCGATGATGCTGACGCCTACGAGACGCGAAAGCTGGCTGATGTAGAAGGTGACGATGAGATCGAGCGTGACCCGGTCGATACGATGATCGAAGATGAGGCGCGTGAGCAAGGGGTATGGCGTTCACGCTGGCGGCTGGATTACGTGCCCTTCCTGCTTTTCGTCGGCTGGTGGGCGGTGTTGAACTTGTTCGCCTACACACTGGCGGGCGAGAAAATGCCCTGGTTGGGCACACATATGACCGTCCCGATGATCTTGTTAGGTGCGTGGTATTTCGGCCGTGTCATCGAGTGCATCGACGGCGAGACATTCAGAGAACGCGGATGGATTTATCTCTTTGTGCTGCCGTTCTTATTTGTGACGATGTTCCAGGTGATCGCGCCGTTCCTCGGTGGTCAGCAGCCGTTCCAGGGTGTTTCTTCGCAGGCACTCCGCTGGACGTATGGCTGGCTGGCGGTGATCGCGCTCAGTGCCGGTTTGATCTACGTTGTGTCACGCTTGGTCAAAGAGACGGGCTGGGCGCATCTGCGGCAGATGACCGCGTTGGTCTCGTTCGTCATCCTCGCGGTGATTACGTTCCGTTCGGCCTGGATCGCCAACTTCATCAACTACGACGAAGCGACCGAGTTTCTGGTCTACGCCCACGCTGCACCGGGTAATGAGTTCGTGATCGACCAGGTGGAAGAACTCAGCCTGCGCACGACTGATTCTTACGATATTCGCATCCTGCACGATGATCGTTTCTCCTGGCCGGGGAGTTGGTATCTGCGTGATTTTACGAACACGTTGTACATTGGGTCTTCCACGCCGAGTGCTCAGGAAGTTTCAAATGCCGATGTCATCATCGTCGGAGACAGCAACCGTTCGAAGATCGAGCCACTTGCCGAAGGCCAGTTCCAGCGGTTTGACCATCTTCGTATGTGGTGGCCGATGCAGGATTACTTCGGTTTGACGCCAACTCGAATCAACGGTCTGTTCAACCTGGAAGACAATAAATCCGCCGGGACGCGGCGTGGCATCTTCGACATCTGGTGGGCGCGGGACTATTCGACCTATGGTCGCGTTACCGCAGCCCCCGACACGCCACCGGAAAGAGGGGCGGAACGCTTCAACGTTGCGGCGGGCAACTGGCCCGTTGATGACACGATGCATCTCTACGTGCGCAAGGACATCGTCGCGCAGGTATGGCCTTACGGTCTCGGTGATGGCGACCCGACCGGGCCATTCACGACGATCACCGAAAATGTCTGCTCGACGAATTGGCAACCAGTCAGTGCTTCGCTGGTATTCGGCGACGATGAGCAGGTACAGCAGCCGTTAGGTATGGCGGTCAGCCCGGAGGGTAATCTGTACGTCGCTGAGTCGCTAGAAAGTGCCAGCCAGATCAGCGTGTTTACCAAATCTGGTGAATTCGTGGAAAGTATCGGTCAGTTTGGCGGTGTCAACGCAGATGGCTTGTTCTTCAACCGTCCTCACAGTGTCGCCTTCGGCCCGGAGGGTAATCTGTACGTTGTGGATACGTGGAACTTCAAGGTGCGTGTCTTCGACCGTGAAACGCTCGATCAGATCAACAGTTGGGGGCAGGTCAACACCGATGGTGAAGCCGCCCAGCGTGAGCCGATTGACGGGTTCTGGGGGCCGCGTGACATCCTCGTCGATGATAACGGCTATGTTTACGTGTCGGATACGGGTAACAAGCGCATCCGTATTTATACATCGGCGGGTGAACTGCTTACTGATATTGGGGGTGCGGGGTCGGGTGATGGCGAACTGAATGAGCCGGTCGGCATCACCATCGCCGGGGATCGTCTGTACGTCGCTGATACATGGAATCGACGCATCGCCGTTTTCAACATCGCCGACGTCGGTTCTGGTCTGGTGGAGTTCGTGGAGAATGTGCCAATACGCGGTTGGTACGAAGAGCAGGGGCATCGTCCCTATCTCGCTGTTGATGAAGCGCGTGAGCTGCTCTACGTGACTGACCCCGATGCCGGGCGTGTGCTGGTCTACGATCTCGATGGCGAGTGCATCGGCGCGTTCGGTCAGGTTACGGAGGCGCAGCCGAACGACGGTGAATTTATCGTCGTGGGTGGCATCACGGTGGATGATGCCGGGGACGTTTACGTCAGTGACCTGACCGCCGAGCGTATCCTTAAGTTCCCGCCGTTTGAGCGGCCTACCGAAGTCACCGAGGGTGAGCAGATTCAGGTGGAAGCCGTGCAACCTGATGCGCAGGACGCCCAGGAGCAGTTGGACGGCGGGGTAAACGAGTTGGAAATCGGGGCCAATCTGGAGGCAACAGAGGAAATATCAGGGGCGATCGGCGAGTAGTGTGCTTGACACGCTGTAGGCCACCTGTTAAAATTTAGATGAATAACTGCGACGAAAAGTGGGTAACCCCCACTTTTTGTTTTATACTAACTAAGGAGTCATCCCCAGGTTTGGTGGGAGAGTAAATACGACGTATGAGAAATGAGTTTGAAGTTGCCTTTAACGAGATTTCGGAGCTGCGTGCGCTCCCTGCAGATACCGTGCAGGAAGCTCTTAAAACCGCGTTAGTCTCGGCATATCGCCGCTACTCCAACGCGAGTGCCGCGCAAGCCGTCGAAGCAGAGGTCGAGCCGGGTACCGGTCGCACGCGGATTTTTGTGGAAAAAGAAGTCGTCGATGAGGTGCAAAGTCCGAACACAGAGGTCGATCTCGAAAAGGCTCGTTACTATCATCCGGAGTGTGACATCGGTGATACGGTAATGGTGCAAGTTGAAGGCACGACCAAGAAATTTGGTCGTATCGCCGCGCAGACCGCCAAGCAGGTCATCTTGCAGAAGATCCGCGAAGCGGAGCGCAACGCGCTTTACGAAGAATATATTGAAAAAGAGGGCGATATCGTCAACGGGACGGTGCAGAGCATCAACTCGGCAATGATGACGATTAGCCTGGGTCGTGCCGAGGCGATCATGCCACGCGCCCAACAAATCCCTGGGGAACGCTGGAAAGCACATGACAAGGTGCGCGTATATCTGCTCGAAGTTAAACGCAGCAGTCGCGGGCCTCAAATCATCGTCAGTCGCGGTCATCGAAATATGCTGCGCCGCTTGCTAGAGATTGAAATCCCGGAGATTTTCAACGGGCAAATTGAAATTAAGAACATCGCCCGTGAAGCGGGGCACCGCTCAAAGGTCGCCGTCGCCGCGTTGCAAGATGGGATTGACCCGGTCGGGGCCTGTGTCGGGATGCGGGGCATTCGTATTCAGGGTATTGTCAAAGAACTGCACGACGAGAAAATTGACGTCATTGAGTGGAACCCCAAGCAGGAAGATTTCATCAAGAAGGCACTCAGCCCGGCCCGCGTGACCGGTGTCTACCTGGACGACGACCCCGATGCCGGACGCACAGCGGTGGTGCTGGTGCCGGATGACCAACTCTCGTTAGCGATTGGTCGGGAAGGCCAGAATGCCCGTCTCGCGGCGAAGCTCACCGGCTGGCGTATCGACATCCAGAGCGTGACCGAGTCCATCATTAATGCGCTGGATAATCTCGATCAAATGCCGTTGATGGACCTAGCTATCTCGCATACAGAACTGCTGACCGAAGTCGGCTTGGTTATCGAAAAGCGTGATGCCGGACGAGCCATCATGCCGGAGGAATACCGCAAGCTGGACGAATTCGCCAACATCGTCGAATCCAAGCTGCAAGCCGCGCGTGATGAGGCACGGCAGGCCCGTATCGCGGAGATCAACGCGGTAAAATCGACGCTGCCGCAGCACGCCTTCGACATTCCGGTCGGCGATCTTGATCTACCCGATAGCATGGTCGAGTCGCTGGAACCGCTAGAAAATGTCGGTGAGATTATGCTGCGCTTCCTGATTGATGAGCGGCGTCTACGCCGGATGTTGGGTGGCAATGCTGGTGATGCCGCGCTGGAGCGTTTGCAAGTGGCGCTTGACGAGGTCATGATGCCGGAAGGGGATTTCGTCGAAGATGATGAGGCCGAAGCAATTGCCGAAGAAGCGGTTGCCGAGGAGACGATCACAGAGGAAACCCTCGATGCACCGCCGGAGACGGTGACGCCGGAAGCCGTTCACATCGAAGAAGAACCTGCTGAGCCAGCGTTGGCCTTCCCGGATGAACCGACACTGTTTGAAGACGAGGAAGAAGCACTGGCCCGTGCCAAGCGTCAGCAAGAAAAAGAACGGGCAAAAGCCGCCGGTGAACCAGAGCTTGAACCCGAAGCAGAAGATTCGGATGAGTACTTCGACTCAGAGCAGATGGATCGCACGAAGAAGCGTAAGAAAGATAAGCGCAAGCGCCGTCAATTGGTTTATGATGAAGAAACGGGTGAAATGATTACCCGCCGCCGCCGTAAAGGTAGTCGTAGAAAAGAAGATTGGGAAATCTAGCACGGTAAAGACCTATGTTCGATCATAAAAAAATCCATGGGAACGATAAACACGCAGACTTGATGAGTGATCCTGCCATCGAAGAAGACATGGAAGCACGGATCAACTGGGAGCGGAAGCGCAAAGGCAAAAAGCGCGACCACGACGAGGCGTTAATGCTAACCGCCGAAAACAGTGACGCCATGTTTGGTAAGCCGGAAAAGAAGGGACAAAAGGCCGGTAAACGCAAGCGTCGCCAACTTATCTATGACGAGACCCTTGATCGCATGGTTGTTAAACGTAAACGCAAACGAACGCAGCGCGCCGCAGGCTTTGACCACGAAGACGAGTGGGACGCATATCTCTAAACGTTACGTTTGATGAGCAACGAAGCAGAGTTTCACACACTCTGCTTCGTTGACGCAAACAACGGATGTTGTTATGGTAAGACCACACAAACAAAAGCATGTTTCCGTCCGCACCTGTGTGGTGTGCCGGTCAAAGGACGCCAAGCGCGCCCTGACACGTCTTGTTCGCACAGAGCAAGGTGTCTTGATTGATACAACAGGCAAGTTGAACGGTCGTGGTGCCTATCTATGTGATAACGAAGTGTGCTGGCAACGTGCCGTGACGACGAACGTGCTCGAAAAAGCGTTGAAAACAACGCTGAAGCCCGCCGACCGTGAACGATTGCAAGCGGTTTCACACCGTGAGCGGACGTAAGGTCATGGCGAATTTAACTTGTAAATACACAACATCAGGTGATGGATAAGATGTAGCAACCTTGCTGGGTCAGTCTGTCGCCTTGTGAAACGAACTGGAGGAATTATGGCACAGGAACGACAGGCTATACTGGTACCCGACTATCTCACCGTGCGTGAGTTAGCCGAATTGATCGAGGCTAGCCCCATTGAGGTGATGAAGAAACTCATCGCCAATGGTGTTATGGCGTCGATCAATCAGCAGATCGACTATGATACTGCTGCAATCGTCATCGAAGAAATGGGCTTTGAAGCGCAATCAGAAAGTGCGCTGCAAAGAGCCGAAGAAGAGCGCATCCGTGCGGAAAGCAGCACGCAGGAATGGCGCAAGATCTACAAAGCGGAAGATGCTGGTAATCTCGTCACGCGACCACCGGTAATCGCCATCCTCGGTCATGTTGACCACGGCAAAACCACCCTGCTTGATATAATCCGTAAGGCCAAAGTCGCAGAAGGCGAGGCCGGAGGCATCACGCAGCACATCGGTGCTTACCAGATCGAACATGACGGGCGGAAGCTAACATTTTTAGATACCCCCGGTCATGAGGCCTTCACCGCCATGCGTGCGCGTGGTGCGATGGGCGCAGACATCGTTATTCTGGTTGTCGCGGCGGACGATGCGGTAATGCCGCAGACCCGCGAAGCCCTTGACCATGCACGCGCGGCGAACGTACCGATTGTCGTAGCGATCACGAAGGTTGATAAGCGCAACGCCAACCCGGAGATGGTCAAGCAGCAGCTTGCAGAGTTGGAGTTGATCTCCGATGAGTGGGACGGTGACACACTGATGGTGCCGATTGCCGCGCTAAAGGGCGAAGGCATTGACGATCTGCTTGAGGCGCTGCTGCTCGTGGCTGATGACAGCAAGATTGTCGCTAACCCGACCGGCGAACTCGCCGGAATGGTGATTGAATCCCAGGTGGAGCCGAGCCGGGGTACGGTAGCGACATTGCTCGTGCTCAACGGCACGCTGGAGCGTGGTGATACAGTCATCGCGGGTGCGAGCTACGGGCGCGTGAAGGCGATGTACGACGAGACTGGGCAGCAGATCAAGGAAGCTGGCCCTTCATCGCCGGTGCGTATCCTCGGTTTGAACGAGCCACCGTTGCCCGGTGACCAGTTTGAGCGAGCCGGGAACGAGAAAAGCGCCCGCTCCATCATTGATGATCGTGAAGAAGAAGCACGAACCGGCCCGGGTGAGCGCCAACCGGTGACGTTGGATGACATCTTCGCGCAGTTTTCCGCCGGGGAAGCGAAAGAACTTAACTTGATCGTCCGCGCAGATGTGCAGGGGTCGCTGGAACCTATTCTGAGCGAACTTGACGACATCAGCGAGAATAACAAAGAGGGCATCGGCATCCGCGTGCTTTCGTCCGATGTGGGCAACGTCAGCGAGAACGACATCATGCTAGCGAACGCCTCCGATGCGATTGTGATCGCCTTCAACACGGGCATCGATAATGGCGCGAAGCGTACCGCCGCTGATCAAGGTGTAGACATTCGCAAGTACAACATTATCTACAAACTACTGGAAGACATCGAACTGGCAATCAACGGTATGTTGGAGCCGGAATATGCACCGAAAGTCATTGGTACGGCGGAAGTGCGGGATGTGTTCAGCATTTCGAGAGGCAGTATCGCCGGTTGCTATGTGTTGGACGGTGAAATCCGACGTAATGCGAAGGCACGGGTCAAACGTGGGCGCGAGACGCTCATAGCAGAGACCGGTGTCTCTTCTTTGAAACGCTTTAAGGACGATGTCCGCGAAGTCCGGCAGGGCTTTGAATGTGGTGTTTCGCTGGATAAGTTTAACGACTTTGAAGTCGGTGACCGTATCGAATTCTTCGTGATGGAACGTGTGAACTAGCCACGAGTAACCCGTTCGGGAGACAAAGCAAGAAGCAAGATGTCTCCCGAAACCGTTTGCTACTGAGAGAGAACTAAACCCCTATGTCAATCAAACAAGAACGGATGAGTGAACGCATCCGTGCGCTACTGAGTGAATTGCTGCTGCGTGAGGTCAGTGATCCGCGTTTGCAGAACGTCACCGTTACTGAGGTTTCGCTCGACCCGGAATTGATGTTCGCTGATGTGTATGTCAATGCACTGGGTGATGAATCCCGACAGGAAGAGGTGATGAGCGGCCTGACTAGCGCCAACGGCTTCCTCCGGCGGGAAGTCGGGAAGCGCGTGCGTATTCGCAACACCCCGGAACTGCATTTCCACTGGGATAACACCCTCGAACGCGGCGAGCGTTTGAACAAATTGATTAACAGCTTAGACATCCCCCCTGCACCCGAAGAAGATGATGAGGACGACTTCGACTATGACGATTTCTACGACGACGAACTGGAATGAGGCCACCGCCGCAGTAAAAGGGGCAGAAAAAATCGCGGTCGTATCGCATGTCTCACCGGATGGGGATGCCTTCGGGTCGGCACTTGGCATCGGCAACGCGCTGCGTCAGATGGGCAAAGATGTTGCTGTCGCCGTTGACGGCGGCATACTGCGCTTTCTCAAATTTTTGCCGGGTGCGGAGACTGTCCAGAGTAAATTGGATAAGGGTGAATTTGATGTGTTTATCTCGGTCGATTCCAGTGACGAGATGCGCACGGGCGAGTCGGGTGCTTATGCCCGTGCTCACAGCAAAACAGTCATTAACCTGGATCACCATGCGACCAACACTATGTTCGGTGATATTCATCTAGTGGATCCGCAGTCTGTCTCTGCGACACAGGTCGTTTATGGATGGTTGGCGACGATGGACTTTGATTTTACACCGGAGGTAGCGACGCCGCTGCTAGTCGGCCTGGTGACTGACACGCTAGGTTTCCGTACCAGCAACGTCACCGCTGAAACGCTCAACATCGCGCAGGCGTTGATGCAAGCCGGGGCTTCACTGACGGAAGTCACCGAACGCACCCTGAGCAATCGCTCATACCTGGCGGTGATGCTGTGGAAGCATGTCTTCGAGTCGGTCAAGTTGCATAAAGGCGGTGTGATCGTCGCGCAAGTGACCCGTGATGATCTCAAGCGGGTGGGGTTGTCGGAAACGACCGATGCTGGTCTGGTCAGCTTTTTAGCAGAAGTCGATGAAGCAATGATTTCCGCCGTCTTCAAAGAGACAGCAGAGGGGCAAATCGAGCTTGGGATTCGCTGCAAGCCCGGTTACGACGTGAGTAAGGTCGCGTTCGCGCTGGGTGGCGGTGGTCACAAACAGGCTGCCGGTGCGACCATCGACGGCCCACTGGTTGAAGCTAAAAAGCGTGTGCTCCCGTTGCTTAAGGCAGCGGCAAAAGAGGGCAGTCTGGTTATCAATTGATATGCAGCCTTTCGGTTTCTTCAACGTTGATAAGCCCCTCGGTATGACCAGTCATACGGTCGTGGCAAAGGTTCGGCGGGGTTTAAAGATTAAGAAGGTGGGGCACGCTGGCACACTTGATCCGCTGGCGACAGGGGTGCTAGTCGTTTGTGTCGGTCACGCCACACGTCTGAGCGAATATGCGATGTTTTCGACCAAACGCTACACAGCACAGGTCAAACTGGGTGAGACGACCGAAACCTACGACGCCGAAGGCGAAATCACCGCCCGGCAGGATGCCAGCCACATCACGCACGAAAAAATCGAGACGGTGCTGCCGCAGTTCACCGGGGAGATCTTGCAACTGCCTCCCCTGTACAGCGCGATCAAAAAAGATGGACGCAAGCTCTATGAGATCGCCCGTGCTGGCGGTACAGTCGAGCGTGAACCCCGCCGGGTAACCATTGATGCGATCACCATTACCGATTGGTCGCCGCCAGTGTTTAAGTTGGACGTGGTTTGCGGCTCCGGGACGTACATTCGGAGCCTCGCCCATGACATCGGTGAGGCGCTTGGCACGGGTGCACATCTGGCGGGGCTGATGCGCACGCAAAGCGGCGCGTTCCACCTTGATGCGACCATTGAACTAGAAACACTGTTGGGGGCGGACGATCCGTTAGCGCACTTGCTGCCCTCGGATTATGCGTTGCGTTGGATGCCGGCTATCCATCTCGATGCTGCTCAATACGACGATGTCAAGCATGGGCGGGCTATCCCCGACGCGGACAGCCACCCCGACGGAACGCTGGCGCGTGCTTACAACCCCGATGATGATTTTACCGCGCTTTTACGTGCCGATGGTGGTTTGTGGCGTTCACATAAGGTATTCTTGCCCTGATGTCAGAGGCTTAAAATCAGGACAGTATGAGCCACATATACGATATTTCTAATATCCATCTCTTGCAGGACTCCGTTGTGACGATTGGTGTGTTCGATGGCGTGCATAAGGGGCACCAGCACCTTATCCGACGATTGATCGCCCAGGCACGCCAGACCGACCGGTTGGCGGTCGTGCTGACTTTCTTCCCGCACCCTGACGTGGTGCTGCGCAACATTACCGACCGCTACTATTTGACCACAGCCGAACAGCGGGCGGATTATCTGTTAGAGCTGGGGGTCGATTATGTCGTCACACATCCATTCAACGACGAGATCCGCCAAATTCGTGCGGCAGACTTTGTTGACCGACTGAAAAAATATTTGCGACTGCGTGAGTTGTGGGTTGGCGAAGATTTCGCGCTCGGCTATCAGCGTGAGGGCAATGTCGCTTTCTTGCGAGAGCAGGGTGAGGCCAAAGCTTTCACCGTACAGGCTGTGGATATGATTCAGGCTCAGGACGCTGATCTAACGATCAGCAGCACGCTCATCCGGCAAACATTGCGTGAGGGTAAGGTAGCGCAAGTACGTGACTGGCTGGGACGTGGTTATGCTATCGTCGGTGAGGTCATTCACGGTAAAAAGCGCGGGCGCAGCCTGGGTTACCCGACCGCAAATCTCGCCGTTTGGGATCAGCAGATCATCCCGATGAACGGGGTTTATGCGGGTTGGGCTTATCTCGACGATGAGCGATTTATGGCGATGACAAATGTCGGCATCAGCCCGACGTTTATGAATCAGGACATCAGTGTTGAGCCATACTTACTCGATTTTGACCGGGATATTTACGGGCGTAAGCTCACCCTCACCTTCGAGAAGTTTTTGCGCCCTGAGATGAAGTTCGACAGCCTGGATGATCTCATCGCTCAGATCGGGCGCGATGTTGAGAACGGACGTAAATATCTACTGCAAAGCGAAACCTCATGACCATACACTCGACCATTGCGATTGTGCCCTCGTATGAGGTGTATGAGTTCGCCGTACCGCTTATCGAGCGTCTGATGCCGCAAAAAGCACACGGATTCACACCGCATATCACGTTGTTGTATCCTTTTGCACCGGTTGACCAACTCGATGC
This sequence comes from Anaerolineae bacterium, assembly GCA_034437515.1. Lineage (GTDB taxonomy): Bacteria > Chloroflexota > Anaerolineae > Aggregatilineales > Phototrophicaceae > DAOTTX01. Next base: position 84,747 of record DAOTTX010000372.1, on the reverse strand, counting down.
CGCGTGTGAACAATTGCGCGATCTGTGCTGTGAGACGTCGCCGTTTGAGGTGACGCTAGCCGGGTATGGGCGCTTCCCGAAGGCGGTGTATCTGGCAATACAAGACGTTGAACCCCTGCGTAGTGTATTCCAGACCGTGCGCGATGTGTTCCCACAGTACGCGCCCTATGATGGGGTGTTCGGTGATGCGTTTACGCCGCATGTCACCGTGTTGAGCAGCGCCGAAAATTTAATGGCATCACTGCCTATGCTGCCCAACTACAAACCGATCACGTTTACCGTAGATCGGTTGCATGTGAGTTACGGCGATCCAGAAGATGCGTTGCCCTGGATCACCCATGACATCGTGCGCTTAGGCACTCGGCTCGGTTGATCGCTCCTGGTGGATTATCTCGTAGAGCCGAGGCACTTGCTCGCGTAAGACGTCTTCGTCTACGATGGCTTCCCAGACGCCACCGACCCCGCCGTATTCCAGCGACACCAATTCAGGCACCTGCCAGCCTCCGGGTTTGATTTGATCGAACGCCCATTCAGTGATTAACCAATCATCATCGGTAAAGGGTAGATGGTCGATCAATCGCCCGGTGTATAACTCGAAGATGCCGGTTTCTATCCCCTGGGTCTTCAGTGCTTCAACCCATTCAGGTTTTATACGCTGTATCCCGGTGACGTGCATTTCTTTGATGCGGTCTAGCGGCAGTGCTGCGAAATAGTCTTTGGCGTCTATGCCAAGTTCGTTTGCAGCCAACCGCGCATGGGAGAGGTCAAACAATATGCCCACATCCGCTGCCTCGATCACCTGTGTGATGACTTCTGGTCGGGCGGTCATATCCAGAATGGTCTCTAACATGGCGGGGATGTTCTCCACAATGATCCGTTCCCGTCCATAGCGGGTTTTGAGTATTTCGATGGCCTGCACGGTGCGCTCAACGACCTGTTCGATCTCTGCTTGTCCCATGCTAGCCTTGTCGATGTCGGGGAAGTCCAGCGTGAGTGGGCTGAAATGTACGTTCACGAAAGGCGTATCGCTTTTTCCCAGCAATGAATCAACACGCGACCAGTCAATCGGTTGGTGTTTCTCTGTGTCGATGATTTCTCCATTGCCGGTGCGCAATGGGAAATGCACATAGGTCGAGTGGATGGCGCGTGCCTGAGCGACCAGGTCAGGCCATGCGGGACATTTAAAGCGGTCAAATTCGACCGTGCCGGCTTGCAGTAGATCTGCGGTCGGGTGTGAATAGTTAACGGCGAACTGCATCAAGACTCCTTCTTCGGCAAATGGTAACCAAGCCGACGTAGTAATGGTGCATTGCTACGCCAGTTTTTGAGTATTTTGACGTGCAAGTCTACATACACGCCTGTGCTCAATAAGTTTGACAGTTCTTGCCGAGCTTCGGTTCCAATATGTTTAATCATCGAGCCGCGTTTGCCGATGATAATGCCTTTTTGCGAGTCCCGTTCGACGTAAATTATCGCGCTGATGTAGGTCATATCCTCGCTGCGTTCTTTAAACTCGTTGATCTCAATCGCGACCGAGTATGGGATTTCCTGCTCGGTGCTTTCGATAATCTTTTCACGCACGATTTCAGCAGCGATGAAGCGCAAGTTCACCCCGCTGACTTGATCTGCCGGGTAGTAGCGCGGCCCTAGAGGCAGTTGTGAAATGAGGTAGTTCATCAGTGCGCTGACGTTGATGCCTTCAAGTGCGCTGATGCGGAAGGTCTCAACAGAGTCGATCAACCCGGTATGATCGCTCAGGTCGGTGGTGTCGTCGAATAGATCAGCTTTGTTGAGCGCCAACACGACCGGTGTATCGCCGCGTAGGTTCTCCACCGTATCCGCGATAATGCTATCAGCATCACCGGGGGACTCGGAAGCATCCAGCACCCATAGGATGATGTCAGCATCGCGGAGGGCGTTCTGCGCGACCGTCAGCATGTATTCGCCGAGTTTGTTATGTGGCTTGTGCAGGCCGGGTGTATCCACTAACAACGCCTGTCCTTTTTCCTCGGTGTGGATGGCGAGTTGCTGCTTACGTGTGGTCTGCGGCTTATCGGTGACGATTGCGATCTTCTGACCGATCACACGGTTGATCAACGTGGACTTACCGACGTTAGGGCGTCCGACGACGGCAATCACCCCGGATCGATGGTCTTCAGGCCAGTCGTCGCCGAAAATGTTGTCTACATCAGGAATCGTCATCTGCCTGCCATTGGGCTAGCGTATCATAACGGGGGAGGTATTCAATCACTCTTGTAGGGAAGTTCGCGGCCTGTGCTTCGGCAGCGATGAGTACCTCAGCAGTGGCTAGAGGCGTTGTCGCCTCTGCACCAGGATAGATCAAGACCATCGGCGTTAGCGCGAGGTCAAGCATTTTAAATACGATCATTTCATCAACGCCGTCATTGCGATAACCGATGACTTCCGAGCGTGGGTAAAGGTTGCTCTTCTTCAGCACGAACTCGTAGGCTTCTTCGCCGGTAAACATTGTGCCGTAATCCAGCGCGATGAGACCGGGGACGACCGCCAGATGAGGGCGACCGAGATAGCGAAAACCGTAGCGGGCGATCATTTCACCCGAGGCGATGACTTCGGTGTTCGGCAGTGGCTTCGGTGCGAGTAGATATGTCTGCTCGGCTTGCAGGAGCGACCCGGTAAATGTATCGCCTACCGGGTCGCGCTCTGGAATGTCAGTGCCGCTCATGCGTCGGTGCTGTTGATTCCGGAAGAACGGGTTGTTTAGCATCGACTTCACCGGGTTCTTCGTGATCGTCGTGGGCGTGCCCTTCATAGATGCCCACATTTATGTCGTCGAAGTTTTCCCACGGACGGACGACCCCAGCCCAGCCAGCAGTACCGGCGATCAACATGCCCAGGCCGGCCGCGAACATCAAGCTGACGAGATCGCTACCGCCCTCGATCACACCGATCCCCGCAGCGATCATCATCAAGACGACGCCCCCCCCTGCCAGCATTGATAGACTGAGCGTGAGCGCGTTCTGCCCATGTTCGGGCAAACCACTGTTGCTTTCTGTATCGCTTGCCATGCACACACTCCTCAAAGTTGTGGTCAATAATAATGGTCGATTGTGCCGCTTCCGTTACGGCGAGTCAAGTCTATTGTAATGCCTTTGTGGGTTCTGCCATGATAGAGATCGGCGAATTCCGGGTGTGATGCAATTTGGAACTTAAAAGCGAATGAGTATGTACCCCTAAGAATTGTGCAATTTGCACAAATAGTCTTTAAAACCGTGACAATCGTCATATAAGATAAGGGTGCGTCACCGAAGACACCTGATAAAAATCGGTGTTATACCACAAGATAAACCCTTACAATAATGCTTGTATAAACATGAACTTAAATGACGCGATAATCTCACAAAGCAAAGAGAGGGAGTCAACATTTATGTATGCTACACAGCATGTACACAGTAACGTCGGCCTGGAAGTCGTCGGCCTCAAACCTACAGACGTCAAACGCCTGCATATACATTGGAATCTCGAACCGTCTGAATTGTATGAGCACATCGTCCGCAACGGCGAAGGCGTAATTACCAAAGACGGTGCAATCCGCGTTCTGACCGGACAGTACACCGGGCGTAGCCCCAAGGACAAGTTCTTCGTTGAAGAAGACGAGTCGAAAGAAAACATCTGGTGGGGCGACATCAACAAACCGATCTCCGAAGAGACATTCGATCATCTGCACCAGAAGGTGCTGGACTACCTGAGCCATGAGGACGACCTCTATGTGCTGGATGCCTTCGCCGGTGCCGATGACCGCTACCGGATACCGATCCGTATAATCAGTTCGGTTGCGTATCATGGTTTGTTTGCCTGGAACATGTTCGTCCGTGCGACGGAAGAAGAACTCGCCGTCCACAAGCCGGAGTTCACCGTATTGGCGGCCCCTGGTTTGATCGCCAAGCCGGACGAAGACGGCACCCGTACCGGCACGTTCATCCTGGCGAACATCAAGAAGCGGATGATCCTGATCGGCGGTTCGATGTACTCCGGTGAGGTGAAGAAGGGTATCTTCTCCATCATGAATTACCTGCTGCCGCTGAAGGGCATCATGGCGATGCACTGCTCCGCCAACATCGGCTCTAGAGGGGACACAGCGGTGTTCTTCGGCCTGAGTGGTACGGGTAAAACCACACTCAGTGCAGATGCCTCCCGCACGCTGATCGGTGACGATGAGCATGGCTGGGCTGATGACGGCATCTTCAATTTTGAAGGTGGCTGTTACGCTAAGACGATCAACCTCAGCCCGGAGGGTGAGCCGGAGATTTACCAGACGACCAAGATGTTTGGTTCTATCCTGGAAAATGTGGTGCTTGACGAGCATCGTGAACCGGACTTTGACGATACGCGCTACACGCAGAACACGCGCGTTTCCTACCCGATTAGCTACATCCCGAATGCGAGCGAGACCGGGCGTGGTGGTCATCCAGAAAATGTCGTCTTCCTGACGGCGGATGCTTTCGGCGTGCTACCGCCCATCAGCAAGCTCTCCCCAGAGCAGGCGATGTACCACTTCATCAGTGGGTACACCGCTAAGGTCGCCGGTACCGAGCGCGGTGTCACCGAGCCACAGGCGACGTTCAGCGCGTGCTTCGGCGCACCGTTTATGCCGCTGCACCCGACCGTCTATGCGGAACTGCTGGCGGAGAAGATCCAGAAACACGGCTCAGAGGTCTGGCTGATTAACACCGGCTGGCAGGGCGATGCCACCAGCGATAACTATGGTCGTATGAAGCTCAGCCACACCCGCCGGATGGTCAACGCGGTGCTGGATGGCGAACTGAACGATGTCGAATACGAAGAAGAACCGTACTTCGGCCTGATGATCCCGAAAGCGGTGCCGGGTGTGCCGGACGAGATCCTCAAACCGCAGAATGCCTGGGCAGACAAAGATGCTTACGCCACCAAGGCAAAGCAACTTGCTACGATGTTCAAGGAAAACTTCGAGCAATTCAAAGAGGGTGCCTCGGATGAAATTCTCTCCGGTGGCCCTAAAGTCTAATCGATTGATGATTTAAACTCGGCAGAGGTTGGGTTACTATCGACCCGATCTCTGTTTTTTTGCTGATCTAAAAATACGAAGGAGAATATTTCATGGCAGAGCCAATTCGCGTTGCAGTGACCGGTGGTGCTGGTCAAATTGCCTATAGCTTGCTTTTCCGGTTGGCGAACGGTGAGGTTTTTGGTCCCGATCAACCGGTAATCTTACAAATTCTAGAAATCCCGCAGGCGCTGGATGCGCTTAAGGGTGTGGTGATGGAACTTAATGACAGCGCCCAACCGCTGCTCTACGACATCATCGCCACCGACGATGCCAACGTCGCGTTCAAAGATGCCAACTGGGTGATCCTGGTTGGTGGTAAACCCCGTGGCCCCGGCATGGAGCGCGGTGATTTGCTGGCGGAAAACGGCAAGATTTTCGTCACGCAGGGCAAGGCCATCAACGACAACGCCGCCGATGACGTGCGTGTGGTGGTGGTTGCCAACCCGTGTAACACAAATTGCCTGGTCGCCAAAGCCAACGCTCCGGACGTGCCGGCAGATCGTTGGTTTGCGATGACACGTCTTGACCAGAATCGGGCGAAGTCACAGCTTGCACAAAAGGCCGATGTCAAGACCACCGACGTAACGAATGTTGGCGTTTGGGGCAATCACAGCGCGACACAGTTTCCGAACTTTGAGCACGCCAAGATCGGTGGGAAGCCAGCCGGAGAAGTCATCGGTGACCGGAACTGGCTGGAAGACACGTTCATCACGACTGTGCAGAAGCGCGGCGCGGCGATCATCAAGGCGCGTGGTAAAAGCTCCGCTGCGAGTGCGGCGAATGCTGCGCTCGATACCATCCGTTCGTTGCTCGAACCGACTCCTGATGGTGATTGGTTCAGCGCGGCGGTGCTTTCCGATGGTAACCCCTACGGCATCGCGGACGGGCTGTTCTACAGCTTCCCGCTGCGCACCGACGGTAAAGGGAGTGTCGAGATCGTCCCGAACCTGGAATTGAGCGATTACGCCAAATCTAAGGCCAAAGCGACGGAAGACGAACTGCTGAGTGAGCGTGAAGCCGTCAAGGATATGCTCTAAGCACGTTCTTGAATGTGAGTTGAATCGGGTGAAGGCGGCTGCGTAGGCCGCCTTTGTCTGTCTTGATAATCCCCGGTGATTATGATATACCTATCAGGCTAAGTCGCCTAAGTATTCGAGGAGCAAACGATGGCTCGCAACAAACGTAGAGTGAGTGCTGCGAAGCCGCAGTTCGGGCAGAACAAGCCGTTCTCCCAGAAGCGTACTCGCCGCCAGTTCAAACCAAACATGCAGCGTAAACGGATCTTCGTGCCGGAGCTAGGCCGTACCGTGCGCGTGCGTATTTCGACCAGTGAACTGAAGACGATTGATAAGATCGGCCTGAACGCCTTCCTGAAGCGTCGTGGTCTTTCACTCAAAGACGTCCAATAAGCCGCCTTGACTGAAATGCCCGCTGGCATCGTTCTATGCACGGGCATCTTCTTGCTTGACAGTCAACAACTTTCTGCATAAGATAATATTGCTGGCAAAGTCTCATTCATCCACTGATCCTCCTTGACAAATATCCGCAAGGTGGATATAATTTGCTATCTATGGTCATATATATCGATCTTCAAAACACGACGACATCTTGAAGCGCTGAAAGATTAGCTTTCAGACGTTTTTTCGCTGTTTATGCGGTTCCGTTCGTATTTACAGTAAGTTGCAACTTCTGCTCATTTGTTTCTACCGCATTATTGAGGAGGCACCCCTTTGGAGGCGAAAGAGTTCAGCGCACTTCGCATTAGCCTGGCATCTCCGGATAACATCCGCTCCTGGTCTTATGGCGAAGTCACCAAGCCGGAAACGATCAACTACCGTCGCTTACGTCCAGAGAAAGACGGGTTGTTCTGTGAGGCCATCTTCGGCCCCAGTCGTGACTGGCAGTGCTACTGTGGGAAGTACAAAAACATTCGCTATCGTGGCATCGTGTGTGATAAATGCGGTGTTGAAGTCACTCGTGCGTCCGTCCGGCGGGAGCGCATGGGACATATTGAACTGGCGGCCCCCGTCGCCCATGTCTGGTATACCCGGCGTGTACCGAGTTATCTCGGTTTGCTTCTGGACATCAGCCGCCGTAATTTGGATCGCGTACTCTATTTTGCACAATACGTGGTCACAGCCGTTGATGAACATGCGCGTGAACGTGCGCTGAAGCGGATTGAAAAAGAAGTCGAAGTTAAGAAAAATTCCATGAGTGGTGACATCCAGGAGCAGATGGATTCCATTCGTGGTGATCGTGACGAGGCAATCGGTCAGTTTGAAGACCGCGCCGAGCAGATCAACAAGCATTTTGATGAAGAACTTGACCGTCTCAGCGACAAGCTGATGCAGGAAGCGCAGACCTTACAGAGTCGCGTTGAAGCACAACTTGGTCAGAAGGCGTCGTCAGACATCAACTTTGAAAGTACCGATACGGTGATCGTCGCCAAGGGCGAGGTGGTCGAGAACGATCACATCAGCAGCATCCAGACCGCCGTAGAAAAGTATCTCGGCGATCTTCAGGAAGAAATCGAAGAGATGCGCCAGCAGGAACTACGCCTGCTGGATCAAGAGGTGAACAACTTCAGCGAAGGCTCCGAAAGTGCGCTGCAAGAACAGCTCGACGAGCTGGACAATCGTATGGGCACCGTACTCTCCGCTGCTGAAAAAGCACGTCAGGAATTGAAGGAAATGCATGTGCTTCAGTTCCTTTCGGAATCGCGTTATCGTGAGTTGCGCGGGCGTTATGGCTCGGCCTTCCAGGCGGATATGGGCGCGGAAGCGTTCTATAAAATCCTCCAGGGGTTGAACCTGGATACGCTGGCGGAAGAACTGTGGAACGAAGTCCGCACGACGCGCTCCAAGCAGCGTAAGAAGAAGGCAACCAAGCGTCTGCGCGTGGTGGAAAGCCTGCGCAAGAGTGATAACCGCCCTGAATGGATGATCCTCACGGTGTTGCCGGTGATCCCGCCTGATTTGCGCCCGATGGTGCAGCTTGATGGTGGGCGTTTCGCCACCAGCGACTTGAACGACCTGTATCGCCGTGTGATTAACCGGAACAATCGCCTTAAGCATCTGCTGGAACTTGGCGCACCAGATGTCATCGTGCGTAACGAGAAACGTATGCTTCAAGAAGCGGTTGATAGTTTGATCGACAACAGCCAGCGTGGTAAGGCATTGAGCCGTCGCGGACGCCGTGAACTGAAATCCTTGAGTGATATGCTCAAGGGTAAGAAAGGGCGTTTCCGCCGGAACCTGCTCGGTAAGCGTGTGGACTACTCCGGACGTTCGGTAATCGTCATCGGGCCGAAGCTGAAACTGCACGAATGCGGCCTGCCCAAGACAATGGCGCTAGAACTCTATCGTCCGTTCGTCATCAGCCGGTTGGTACGTTACAACTACGCCAGCAACGTGAAGGGTGCCAAGCGCATCATCGAGCGTGAAAAGCCGGAAGTATGGGAAGTGCTTGAAGAGGTTATCAAAGAGCGCCCCGTGCTGCTGAACCGTGCGCCCACGCTTCACCGTCTGGGCATTCAGGCGTTCGAGCCGCAGTTGGTAGAAGGTAAAGCCATTCAGATCCATCCGTTGGTTTGTTCAGCGTTTAACGCGGACTTCGACGGTGACCAGATGGCTGTACACGTCCCGCTGAGCGATAAGGCAGTCGAGGAAGCGCGTGATCTGATGCTCAGTACGCGCAACCTGCTGAAGCCGTCCGACGGTCAACCTGTCGTCGGCCCGTCGAAGGACATGGTGTTGGGGAATTACTACCTCACGATGGACCCGACGGTCGAGGTGATCGCCCGTAAGGATCGTGCGGACGAGTTCCGTACAATTGAGTCGATCTACGACTCTGACCTGTTGGTCGGTGTTGCACTACGCTCAAACGGTTTTTACTATGCGATGCACCGTGTCATCTCCGGGATGAAGGTGTACGACGACCTGAAGCAAGAGGACGAGAACGGTCGTGAAAATCTGGTTGAGAGCGCGATTGATCGCACCGTACAGGCGCTGATCGAAGGTGAAATCGACTGTACACTGGCAAATGCTTACGAGATGCGCAACTACATCCGTAAACATGGGCTGGAAGACGTGCTTGAAATCACCAATCTGCACGAGCGTCGTCATGTCGTCGATATGGACGAGGTCGAATATCTGTACGGGTTGGGTATCGTTGGCCTGCATACGCCGATACTACTGGGGAACATTTACGATAGTCGCGGTCCTCAGGAAGAACCGGAGATCACGACGGTCGGACGGGCATTGTTTAACCGTATTCTGCCGGATGAAATGCGCTATGTGCAGGAGACGCTCGGTAAGAAGGGCTTGCAGAGCCTGGTGGCACGTTGTTACCAGCGTGTCGGCTCCGACCGGACGACCGATGTCGTGGACAGCATCAAGAACCTCGGTTTCCACTACGCGACGATCTCCGGTACGACCATCGCCGTCAGTGACCTGACGATCCCCGAAGAGCGTGAGAAGATCATCGCTAACGCGGAGAAGGTCGTGGAAGACGCCGAGCGCAGTTTCCGTCGCGGTTTGATGACCGACGAAGAGCGTTATCAGATCACCGTCGATGAGTGGAGCGGTGCGAAAGATCATCTTCAGGAGTTGATCCGTGACACGCTCGACCCGTATGGCCCAATCGCGATTATGGCGGTTTCCGGCTCTACGAAGGGTGGTTTTGGGCCGATTACACAGCTTGCTGGTATGCGTGGCCTGATGGCAGACCCTTCCGGGCGTATTATCGACCTGCCGATCATCAGTCACTTCCGCAAGGGATTGACCGCGCTGGAATACTTCATTTCCACGCATGGTGCGCGTAAAGGTCTTGCCGATACGGCGCTCCGTACTGCTGACGCAGGTTACCTGACCCGCCGGTTGGTCGATGTGGCGCAGGACGTGATCGTCAACCGTTGGGACTGCGGCACGAAGAAGGGCATCATTATCCACCGTGATGAAGATGTCGCCGGACAGACCATATACGAACGGATCATCGGTCGCTGTGCATCACGCCCGGTTTATCATCCGGAGACGCAAGACTTGATCGTTGATCGCAACGGGATGATCGACGAAGATGTGGCGGAAGCGATCCAGAATACAATCGCCATTGAGGCAGTTGAAGTACGCAGCCCGATGACGTGTGATCTCATTCACGGCATCTGTGCACTGTGCTACGGACGTGACCTCGGTCGCGGTGACATGGTCAACATCGGTTCAGCGGTCGGTATCGTCGCGGCACAGTCCATCGGTGAGCCGGGTACGCAGTTGACGCTGCGGACATTCCACTCCGGTGGTACCGCGCAGGCCAGCGGTGACATCACCAGCGGTCTGCCGCGTGTCGAGGAACTGTTCGAGGCCCGTAAGAAGCCTAAAGGCGAGTCCGTCATGGTGGACATCGGCGGCACGTTGCGCCTTTCCAAGCGAGATGGTGTACGTATTGCCACTGTCGTTGAGAGTGAAGTGATCAATGAGGAACATCAGGTCAAATCCTCCTGGACGCTCAAAGTCAAAAATGACGATCAGGTCAAAGAAGGCGCGACGATCGCCAAAGACGAGGAAAGCGACGAGGAAATTATCGCTAAACTCGAAGGTACCGTCCACATCGAGGAAACCAAAGACGGTCACACCGTTTACATCCGTTATGAGCGCCGTCAAGAAGAAGAATACGAGATTCCGTCGAATGCAAGGTTGATCGCAGGCATCGAAGACGGTGTGATCATCAGCGCCGGCCAGCAGTTGACGGAAGGTTCGCAGAACCCGCATCGCATCCTCAAGGTGCTGGGCGCGGATTCGACACAGAAGTATCTGCTGCTCGAAGTCCAGAAGGTCTATCGCAGCCAGGGTGTGAACATTGCGGATAAGCACTTCGAGATCATCATCCGTAAGATGCTTTCCAAAGTTCAGATCACCAAGAGCGGCGATAGCGAAATGCTGCCGGGTGAGTTGATCGACCGCCTGAAGCTGCTTGATACCAATGAGCGGATGATCTCCGAAGGGGCAGACCCGGCGGCAGGTGCGCCAATGTTGTTAGGGATCACCAAGGCCGCGCTCAATACCGATAGCTTCCTGTCTGCGGCCAGTTTCCAGCATACGATCAAGGTGCTGGCGGGTGCCGCCATCGAAGGTAAGATCGACAATCTCTATGGCCTGAAGGAGAACGTCATCATCGGTAAGCTCATCCCCGCCGGGACTGGCTTCCACACCTATCAAGACCGCGAGTTGATCGCACCGGATGTGTCACTTGAGGCACAGGGCGCGTTCAGCCCGGACGACGAAGAAGACGATGATATCTTCGAGGAAGACAGCTTGATGACAGGTGACTAACTCGTCCCTGCAAGAAACGTAGATGAAAAGCGCGAGGCTATCACAAGTCTCGCGCTTTTTTGTTGGCTGTTAGTTGGAAATTGCGCCTGTTGAGCGACTGAGTGCCCAGTATGCCGGGCGTTCTGGCGGGCTAAGCACCGGATTGTAAATGCTGAACCCGGCAATCTCGTTGGAGCTGCCGACGGTGGCTTCGTTGGCAAAGTTGAGGTTCCATAGGAACATTGGGCCGATGTCTTCGGCTTGCTGCCCATATTGGAAGGCACGGATGATGTAGTCGGCTTGCTCGGTCGGGTTGACGTAGGTGTGCCACGCTTCCGGCGGGTTGCTAGGGAAGCCCTGCCAGCTTGACCAACCAAATTCCGTGATCCAGATCTCAGTGTCGTGGTTGTTACGCGCCATGATGCGGCGTATTGTCTCGATATTCTCGATGAAGAAGAAATCCGGTTGGTCGTCCCAGCCCGGTCCTCCCTCACCAGCACAGCAACGAGCGTCCGGCGGGTTGCCCCACCCATAAGGATGAACTCCGATGACGACATCTTGATACTGGGCGAGGCCAGCGTTGTACATCTGCTGTAAGAAGTCGCCCTCATCGACCGCGACACCGAGATTGCCCGTCGGCGCGAGACCTGCCGTGACGATGGTCATGGTCGGTGAATAGGCCCGGATGGCGTCATAGGATGGGCGGAAAAGCTGCATATAACCCGTACCGTTGAACGGTAACGTCCCCTGCCATTCCCGTTGGAGGTTCGGCTCGTTCCAGACTTCAATCGCATCGACTGCCGCACCGATTTTGGTATCACGCAGCATGAAGGTGAGGAAATCTGCTAACGCTTGCGGGTCATCGGGCGGGCCGTCTTCCGCGCCGTTGGAACGTGCCCACAGTGGCGCTTTTGCGACGCTGAGCAGCACCCGCATATTTTCCGGGCGAGAAGCTAGCTCAACCTGACGCTCGAAAAGCTGCATCTGTGCGTTCCAGTCGTTCGGGCCATCTGGTTGTAGGAAGCCCCAATTGACCTGTAGTTTGATCCAACGGACGCCGGTGTCTTCCGTCAGGCCAACAGCCTGTTGGAAATCATTGAACGTCACATTGGTGTAGAGTTGCAGCCCCATTTGCAGTGGATCTAAACCCGGTACGGGTGACGGTGTAGGGCCTGGCGTAGAGGGTGCCGCGTCCGGGACACCTGTTACCGTCGGTATCTCTGGTTCAAATGTTGGCGGTGGTAGTGTCGGGAAGGCGTAGTCTGTACCCACTACCGGTCCCAAAAACGTGGGACGAGTAGGTATAACATCGTCCGGTGGGGTGGGGGTAACTGTTGGGGTGTTGGTTGGCGTCGCCGTATTGGTTGACGTCGCGGTTGTGGTCGCCGTGTTGGTGATGGTTGGTATTATCGTCGGCGTTGCTGTCGCAGCTTGAGCCGCCCGATCAGGATCGGGTGTGGGGGTAATGACGACGGTGATGATGTCGTCGCCCCCGCAAGCGGCTAGCAAAAGGCTTATGAACGTTAAGAGTACGTAGAGTTTTGTTCGCATTTTTCTATCCATAACACGCATCGTATCATAATCATCCCCCTTAGTGTAGACGCCGAATCTGGTTCAAAGGTTCATAAATTGTCAAAAAATCGCTTGGGGATGGTACGGTTATCCAAGATGATCTATGCTCATGGTTTTGCAGACCGCATACCATACTCTATAATTGTTCTGATAGACATCGCATATGACAGGTTGCGTTTGATGCTCAATGAACGACTTCGACAATCGACCGGACTACTGCCGCTGCTTTTTGGCGTTGGCGTGCTTTTCTGGTTAATCTTCCGGCCTGAGACAACCTTTGCGCGACCCATTACGACACTGGTGGTGAATACGGCAGTTGATGATGTGGCACAACCGCCCGATTCCGACGGATTGTGTTCGCTGCGGGAAGCCATCACACTGGTGAATATACACGCGGGTGACCCGACGGTGGGTGTTACCAATGCTTGCGGGACGATCTCTGCAAACCCTGACCCGGTTGGCGACCCCGATCAGTACACTATCGAATTTGCGGATAATTATTTAATTGTCGTCGCTGCGGGGGCAGCATTGCCGCCGATTACCGCCGACCTCGTAACCATCGACGGCACCACCGTGAATGGGCGCGTGACGCTGGCAGGCACCGCGCCACCTCCGGCAGGTAGTTATGGTCTGGTGTTGCAGGGGGATAATAGCAAGATCAGCGGTTTGACGATTGACGATTTTCCCGCCGCGGGCATTTTGATCGACGATGGCGTAAACAATGTCATCGGTGATGTCACCCCGGGCGAAGGAAACTATCTCATCAACAATGGGACTAACGGCGTGCAGATCACCGGTGTTGGTGCGACCGGTAACGAAGTCATCGGCAATCGGATCGGCACGATCGGTATTGGCGAGTCGCCAAATGGCACCAACGGCGTGTTGATCTCCGGTGGAGCGAATAACAACATCGTCGGCGGTGACGTTGCCGAAGAGTCGAACACCATCCGCAATAATCCGGTCGGTGTTGCCATCGAAGACCCTACAAGTGACCAGAACATCGTCCGTTTGAATGTGATTGGCGCACCCAACGCAGCCGCGCCGATAGGGGTCGTCCTCCGAACCGGAGTGTCTGATAATACGGTTCAGGAGAATGCCATCAATGCCGTGCAGACCGGTGTTTTAATCGACAACGCCCCCAACAATGTTATCGGCACCGGGAACATCATTGCGAGTATCACGCTGGGTGGTAACGGTATCATCGTCACCGGAGTAGGCTCGGATGCCAATCAGATCAACGATAATACAATTGGTGGCGTAACGCCGAACCTCGGTAACGGGGTGAATATCAACGCTGGGGCGTCAAACACACAGGTCAGCGGTAATCAGATCTCACAGAATACCGGCGACGGGGTTTTCCTCACCGGTGTGACCGGCACGGTTATTAACAATGGCAACATCATCGAAGACAACACCGGCAGTGGCATCACGATGAACGGTGCGACGAATACGGTGATTGACGGTAATGGTATCATCAACAACACGAATTTTGGGATTAACATTCTCGGTGCCAATTTTAGCTCGATCACCGGCAACGGCATCACCGAAAGCGGCCTCGATGGTATCTCTATAGAAACCGGTGCGAACAATCTCATCACCAGCAATTTTATCTTCGAGAATGACGACCTGGGTATTGACCTGGCAGGCGACGGCCCAACCCTGAATGATTTGGGTGATGCTGATGTCGGCCCGAACACCTTGCAGAACTTCCCAATTTTCTTCGCATCATCGGATGGCACGACGACCAACGTGGTTGGCACAATTGAAAGCACCGCCGTCGTCGATGTCGAGTTGTTCAACAACACTGCACCCGGAGATCCTAGCGGGTTCGGAGAAGGCCAAACACCGGTCGGTATCTTTAACAATCAACCGGGAGATGACATCACGATTATTATCCCGTCGGATTTGACCGGGGCATTTCTCACCGCGACGGCGACCTCTACAGGCGGTAACACCTCGGAGTTTTCGCCGGTTGTGTTGGTTGATGTGTTGCGTGCTGCCTATGCACCTAACCCAACCTCTGGCATCGCGCCTTATACGGTCAACTTTGTGGATCAATCCGTCAGCGGTAAGCCGATTGTCACCTACGAATGGAATTTTGGTGATGGACGCACTAGCAATTTACAAAATCCGACCATCACCTATAACACACCGGGCATCTATACCGTGACGTTGACTGTGTTCAACGGTGTTGGCAATTTTGACTCGGTGACTGGTACTGTTGAGGTGTTGCCACCGCCGACCCCGACCAATACACCACAACCGACCAATCCCCCGCCCGCGACGAGCACGCCAAACGTTGTAAACACCGACGCCCCGCCCGCGACGAACACACCGCTGCCGACAGCGACCGCGATACCGACGAACACACCGCTGCCGACGGTGACCAACACAGCGACCGCGATACCGACGAACACGCCGCTGCCGACAGCGACTAATACAGCGACCACGATACCGACGAACACACCGCTGCCGACAGCGACCAATACAGCGACCGCGATACCGACGAATACGCCACTACCAACCGCAACCAGCACACCACTGCCGACGATTTCGCCTACGCCAGCACTGCCGGAACTCGAAGTGGATAAGGACGAAGGTGAGGACAGTGATATTGTCATCGAGGTTGAGAACAACGGCGGGGGGCCAGCGGAAAATTTGACCGTTATCGAAGAACTACGGCCTGGGGTTGTGTATATCGGCTCGGTGTCGAGTCCGTCGTTGTGCCTGGAAGATGCGGGGACGGTGACGTGCGAGCTTGGCACGCTTGACCCCGGTGATAGGACCAGTGTCGGCATTGATGTATTCAGCAATGGGCCAGATCCGCTTTCTGGCAATACGACCGTTACCGCCGATGGGGTCTCGCCCGTTCGTCTGGAAGCGCCGTATCTCATCAAACTCGGTCAACCGGCGTTCGCCGAACCGGGTGAAACGATCACGTATACGCTGCGTGTCATCAACCCGACAGACAACGCCGTTTCCAGCGTCCGCGTGACGGATAACTTGCCGAGTGGTGTCACCATACAGTCGGTCGAATCAACAGCCGGCAGTGCGACCTTCAGCGGGCGGTCTGTTACGTTCACACAGGGATCGCTCCCGGCGCAAGGGCGGGTGACGGTGACCATCCAGACGACACTCAATGAAGATACGGAAGCGTCCCAGCTTGCCAACCGTGCCTGCCTGACCTCATCAGCAAATCCTGACGCGAGTTGTGCGGAGTTTAGTTTCTCGCGTGCGAGCCGACTCCCGGCGACGGGAGAATCACCGTTTTCACTCTGGCGCTTGCCGCTCTTCGGGTTACTCGCGCTGTCTGGTCTGACGTTGGTTTTGATCGTGCGGCGACAGTGGCGTGCATAGCGGTGATTCGAGGACGTCTATGGGGAAGTAGCTCCCTGTAGGCGTCCTCGACCGATTGAGCGCGGCTAGCTTGCCCCGACGAGTGATAAGCTGAACGGTACGGTCAGCGTACAGACGATGCTGGAAAACTCGATCACCTTTTGACCCTGAATGCTCCCTTGAGAAGCGACGGTGAGTGTGTCTTGATGCAAATTACCGTTGTCGTCAATAAAGGCGCGAGTGTAAACGCTGGTTTGGGCGCGGTTGTATTGTGACCCCGCGTAGAAGATAGCACTGCCATCATCTGTGACGGTGATGGATGCTGCGCCGCCCGTGCTTTCAAACGGAACGCTCGTTCCATCAGGGCAGGTGAGTTCACTGACACCCCATGCAAATGACCAACTTCCCGGTGTGGGTGCGCCCTCTGGTGCATTAAGCACTTCCTCGACATCGATTTCTTCATCAAGCAGTGATGTCGGTAGTGATTGCACGTCCTCGGCGTCAATATCACGAGCTTCTCCGGGTGCGCCCTGTGGACTCAAATCCTCATTGAGTTCGACATCAATGGCTTGTCCGGCGACGGCGATCTGTGTTTCGCCGTTCGCGGTGACCCGTGCGGCACCATCCAATACGTTGATGGTGAAATTGCCATCGCGTTGGGCCTGGACAAAGGCCGTCGCGTTGAGTTCAACGATGACTTCGTCGATCCACACAGAAACAGAGGCTTCACCCTCCGGCGTCTGGATAATCAAGCCGCTGTTGGGCGCTTCTTCGCAAGGGGCATCATCGCGGTTGCTCTCGAAGTAAAACGCCTGCATCGGCCCATAGGTGAACAGGTCGTCCGCCTCATCGGCGTTCGGGTCGATGACGGGGAGGTCTTCCAGGTTGTACTCTGTTTCGATGAGACTGGTCGCCAGCCATCCGTTACGAGTCTCGTCCTCATCTTGAAGCCGCAGCCGCAACCAGGCATTGTCCGGGCTGCGACCACTGGCGACCAGGGACTCGTCCGCGCCGATACTCTCGATGATTGTGCTGTCTGTCGAGGGGGCGCTGCGAATATTGAGGTTCGTCGTCGTGATGATCGGGATGAGTTGTGTAGCATTTTCCAGCGCGGCATCACCGAAGACCAGGAAGGTCACATCGTCCTCCTGTGCTTCCAAAGTGATGTTGGGCTGAAGCTGCATCTTTACCACACCCCATACCCCGGCGGCGGTGTCCAACGCGCTGAGGCTCAAATTCTGGATGTTCACGACATCGGTTGTCTCCCCAGGGTCGTTGAATTGTTCCTGGTCGGCTCCATCGCGGAGTTCGGCATCAAGCAGCACATGTCCATAGCAGATGCGATTACTGCCAGTGCCTCCACAGCCTTCACGGGTGAGCGTTAAGGCACGATCAACGATTTCCGGGCAGCCTTCTCTCGGTGCTTCTGAGGTGGCTTCGGCGGTTGCCTCCGGTTCGGCGGTTGGGTCCTCCGTTGGCTCCTGTGCGTTCGTCAACGCAAATGTACAGGTCAAGATAATTAGCAAGAGAATTAATTTTCGTGGCATGGTACTCTCTCTCTGTGTTTGTCTACTGTCTCTATCATACTTGAAATCGTGCCATTTTGTGTAAATGGCTCTCATGGTAGACTTGAGCACCGTACCGAACTTGTAAATCACAAATGGAGCAAATTGCATGAAGAAGGCATTCCTTAGCCTATCTATTTTGATTGTATTGTTTTCAGCTCAGGTGGGTTTCGCCCAGGAAGAGACCGAAGAACCCGCCGAGGAACCCAGCGGAATGACCCCGGCGGCGATCTGTGAAGACGCGACCCCCGCCGAAGACCCCGAAACCCGCGAATACGAGGGGACGGACATCGTGATCGAAACCGGTGTGGACTACCACGCGGTGTTCTGCACGGAACAAGGCCCGGTTTATGTCGATCTCTACGAAACCTATACACCGGCGACCGTCAACAACTTCGTTTTCCTCGCACAGAACGACTTTTATAATAATTCGACCTTCCATCGTGTGCTGGAAAACTTCATGGCGCAGGGTGGCGACCCGGTCGGTGACCCACCTGGTACCGGCGGCCCCGGTTATCAGTTCCAGGACGAATTCGTGCCGTTCCTCACCTTTGACCGTGTCGGTCTGCTGGCGATGGCAAATGCCAACCGCCCCGAACAGGGCATCGTCGGCACCAACGGCAGCCAGTTTTTCCTGACCACCGAAGTCACCGACTGGTTGAACTACCGGCACACGATTTTCGGCGAAGTCTTACAGGGGCAGGATGTGGTGAACAATATTCCGCTGCATGACCCGGCAACGGCGACTGAACCTGGCCCCGCGCTGAACACAGTTGTGATCGTGGACGACCCGAATTCGGTTGAGGTAGAAGCGGACGCGGAAGCGCAAGTCATCCCGCCGACGCAAGAAGAAGTCGCCTCGGCGCTGGAATACGAACCGAGTGAATTCGGGTTTGACCCGCTGGTACGTGATGAGGAAATGACCGGTTTGTTGATGACCGAAGAATTGGTCGCGAGTGCGGGTGAAAATGCCGAGGCGCTCGAAAGCGCGTTGACTGAGAACAACCACCAATACAGCGTCTCGATTGCGCATGTCAACGAAGCCTGTAACCTCGAAGTCGCACCGTTTGAGCGCATTGGCTATACCATCCATGTGTTTGGAACCATCGCCGATGCCCAGTCGGTTGTGCAAGGTGATGCGGTGCAAACCGTCGTCACAGGTGGTCAACCGGGCTTTGAAATCCAGGAGACGACCAGCACACTCTCACCGATCTACGTGACTGACGCGACGGTCTGCGAACAAGAGGGTCAGGAAGCCTACATGGTGCGTCAGGACGGGCGCTTTGTGATCGTTTCCTCCATCCTGTTAACCGAAGAGGAAGCCGGCCCCGGCCTGTGGCTGGATGAAGTCGTCAACAACAGTGTGTACGACTTCGTCTTCAGTGATGTGCTGGAGCAAGAACTGCGTAGCCACTAGACGATGCGGCGATATAAGACCTCCGACCTGTTTCTACTGTTTGACTGGCTATTGCGACGCGGCCCGCGTGCGGTCTTTCTACGGCTGTTTTCACAAACCGTGCGGATCGCCACCGGCAGGCCGGTGTATCGCTACAGTCAGATCACACCGCAGATTTATATCGGTGGTCAGCATCGTCGTTACGGTTGGGAGGATATGACCGCACAGGGGATCACGGCTGTGGTGAACATGCGTCACAGCGATGACGTCAAGCGCGGCGTGGCTTCAGAGCGGTACTTGCACCTCCCGACGACCGATAATACACCCCCTTCGCTGGAACATCTCCGGCAGGGGGTGGATTTTATCGCAGACGAGATCGCACGCGGTGGTGTGGTTTACGTCCATTGTGGTGTTGGGGTGGGGCGTGCGCCGACGATGGTCGCGGCTTACCTCATCAGCACCGGGATGACCTCGGCGCAGGCGTGGCAACTGATCCGTAAGACACGCCCGTTCATCTGGCCGATGCGCTGGCAGGTCAAGCAGGTTGAAAAGTTCGCGGAGTCGCTGACGGTGCGTGAATGAGTGTGCCGGGTGTGGCTTCACCTGCTAACGTGGCCCGCAGCAGATCCGGTTCGCGCCCATCGAGGATACGTACCTGTAAGCCCGGTTTTTGCGTGGTCAATGTCAGCATATCGGTGACTTTGGTCAACATGCCGCCTGTTACGTCCGTGCCAGCAGACCCACCCAGAACGCCTTGATACAGTTCCAGGTTATCGGGTGTGATCTCCGGTATGACGCTCCCTGCGGCATCGTAAACACCCTCGACTTCCCCCAGCAGTAAAATACGCTTGACGGGCAGATGCGCCGCAAGATAACCCAGAATGGTCTCGGTTGAGATGATCGTGCCGCCACGCACATCATCGACGGTCACGTCACCGTATACCAACGGCACCAGATCGCGTTCTAGCGCCGTTTTAAGCGGATGCAGCGCCATTTCGACCAATACCCCATCGGCGCAGCGTGCGGACGCTGAGGGCTGGATACGCCACACCGGGACGTCCTGTGCGAATAAAATACTCGTCACCAGATAGTTAAGTTCGGCGGCGATGGTGGCAACTTCTGCGAAGCCTTGCCATTGCGTGGCTGTATTGACGCCCTGTACCGTTCCATGTTGGTGTGCGGCGACGTGACCGAACGAGCCGCTGCCATGCCCGACCAATAAGCGCAGATCGGGGTTCGCAGCGCGTGCGGCTTTGATCTCACGGGCGAGTCGGTTCATCACCTCAGCGCGGAAGCTGCCTTCCTCGCGTTTGTCGGTGATGAGTGAGCCGCCCAGTTTCAAAAACGTCAGCATGATCTTTTCCCTTATCGGCCTACATCAGAGACGAATACACGCACCGCTCCGGCCTTTATCAGCGCGGTTCGCACGGCATCCGTAGACGCTTCATTCACCACCGCGATCATATTACCGCCACGCCCCCCACCGGAGAGTTTCGCACCCAACGCTCCGGCATCACGGGCGGCCTGGGTGAGTGTTTCCAGCTCCGGTGATGAGACGGTCAGGTCACGCAGCAGATGATGGTTACGGTTCATCAACGGGCCGAGTGTGGCGATGTCGCCGGTCTCGATGGCGCGGCGTGCCTTACGACTGATCGCGCCGATCTCATCTAGCACCGGCTGTATGCGTGTCGCGTTCTCGCGTACCAGCGTGTTGACATCACCGACAGCGATCCGCGTCAACGCAGATTGTCCGGTGTCACCGATGACCAGGGTAAATGGTTTGCCGATAGTCAACGTCTCGATAGGGTGTTCGCGGACGAAAAAGACCGGTTTTTCATAGACGATGACGGTGTTGTCAATACCGCTGGGTGTACCGTGATAGAGCTTTTCGATGTCGTAGATCAGGTTGTTGAGTGTTTCTTGCGAGAGGTCGGCGTCTACGGCGGCGGCGACAGCGCGTGCGATTGCGGTCGAAACGGCGGCACCGCTGCCTAACCCGCTCGCCATCGGGATCGTTGAGCGTAAGCTGATGGTCGCATCCGGCGGTGACGCCGCCAGCGTTTTCAGGGTGCGCCGTGCGGTCAGGATGAGTGCATTATCCACCAGGTCGGAATCAATTTCGACCGGCAGCACCTCGTCCAAATCCGCCACGTGGATGTGTAAGCCGTTGCCGCCGGGTTGCACAGTGGCCTCTGCACGCAGGCTGCTCACCGGTACAGCGATGGCTGGCTGTCCGTGAACGACGGCGTGTTCACCGAATAGGATAATCTTGGCGGGGGCGCTGGCGATCATAACTCTGGAATGACGTATAAGATGACGATAAAGGTCAGGCCGAAAAGCAATAGCGCTACTTGCAATGGACGATCCTTGAGCAAGACTTCGTCGGGGGCGCTGCCCTCACCGCGCACATGGATTAAATACAGATAGCGAAACAATCCGTACATCACGAACGGCACGGTCACAAGGCCGTAGTTCTCACCCGGTTCGACGGAAACTTCAATCGTGTATAGGATGTAGGTAATCAATGTGCTGGTGGTGATGATGCGAATCATATCATCAATGAGCGCGAGATTGTACTCTTTGAAGATCGGACGCACGTTGGCGGCGTTAGTTCCCAGTGCGATGAGTTCCTGACGACGTTTGCCGACTGCAAGAAAAAGCGCCAGTAGGCCGGTCGTCGCGTAAAGCCAGGGGGAGAAGTTCTCTACCTCGATGACGACCACACCCGCCGCGACACGCATCACGAAGCCGATCATAATTGTTAGCACGTCGATCAATACAACATGCTTGAGCACGAACGAATAGAAGATTTGTAAGACCAGATACGCGGTTAAGATCAACGCGAGTGCAGGTTCCAGCAAAAACGCGATACTCAGCGTGACTGAGGGAATGATGATGGCTGCCGTTCTCGCCAAACCGATCGGGAGTTGACCGGACGGCAGCGGACGAAACTTCTTGCGAGGGTGTTGGCGGTCGCTTTCAATATCGACCAGATCGTTGATGATGTAAACCGTCCCCGCTGTTATGGAAAACAGCACGAACGCCAGCGTCACGCGCAGCAGCGGCTCCAAATCGAAGAACTGCCCGTCAAAGATGATGGCGGGGAACACAAAAAGGAGGTTCTTCGTCCATTGTTTAGGGCGCATGGTGCGCAATAAGCCGATGAATGCCTGCAAAGTTGATCGCTTCCTCACTGGTCAAACCGGTAGGCGATTATATCTGAGGAACACGGCTGTACAATCCCTGACCTTGCCAACACGCTTGAAAACGGCTAGTTTAGGTGGGTTGTCTACAGAGCTTAAAGAGAGAATGTTTGACGTGAAAACGGTCACCGCACGCGCCAATTCCAACATCGCTTTTATCAAATATTGGGGCAACAGAGACGAAGATTTACGTCTCCCGGCGAATCCGTCTTTGAGCATGAATATTGATGGAATTCATACACAAACAACGGTAAGATGGGACAAGGCACTTTCGTCAGATATATTGATACTCAACGGTGAGCGTTTCACCGACGATGCCCTAAAACGGGTGACCGCACATCTTGATCTGATCCGGCAGCGAGCAGACATCACCACGTATGCACACATTGACTCGGTGAATAACTTCCCGATGGGCGCGGGGATTGCGTCCTCAGCGTCCTCGTTTGCCGCGCTGACCGTCGCCGCTGTTGAAGCGGCCGGCTTAGTGCTCAGCGAACGTGAACTGACCACGCTCGCACGGCAAGGGTCGGGGTCGGCCTCACGGTCGGTGCCTGCCGGGTTTGTCGAATGGCACGCCGGTGCGACCAATGCGGAGTCCTTCGCGGAAAGCATCGCCGGGGTAGAGCATTGGGGTCTGGTCGATGTTGTCGCTGTCATCAGCAGCGGTCACAAGGCGGTCGGCTCCAAGCGAGGACACACCACCGCGAACACGAGCGATTTACAGGCGGCACGGCTCGCCGGAGCCAGCGAACGCTTGCGGCTTTGCAAGCAGGCTTTGCTCGAACGTGACTTTCCGACATTTGCTGAAGTGGTCGAACACGATAGTAACCTCATGCACGCGGTGATGATGACCAGCCGACCACCGCTGTTTTACTGGTTGCCCACCACGCTCACAATCATGGAACAGGTGCGGCGCTGGCGTGCGGACGGCCTCAGTGTCTGTTATACGCTGGATGCCGGGCCGAACGTGCATTGTCTGTGCCTGGCAGCGGACGCGCCACAGGTGAAAGCAGAATTAGAGGCGATAGAGGATGTGCAGACCGTTCTCAGCGGTGGGCCGGGTGATGGCGCGGTGATTGTGTAAGTAGAATGTAAAACGTGCTTGCCAGTGATGAAATTTGACCTCTATAATGCAATCATACAAACGACGTATCGTGATTAGTCCACGACGATAAACGAGGCGATTTAATGTTTGACTTTCTATTGGGTAATGATCTGCTGAGTGCCATTCTCGCATTCGGCATTGTCTTAATCCCGGCGGTGATTGTGCATGAGTTTGGGCACTTTCTCGCAGGCCGTTCCGTCGGTGTGACCATCCTAGAATTCGGTATCGGTTTCCCGCCTCGTGTGACCAAGTTGTTCACATGGCGAGAAACCGATTTCACGTTGAACCTGATTCCGTTGGGTGGGTTCGTTCGCCCATTAGGTGAAGATCTGGTCGGGCCATCCCGTGAAGAGCAACCCGGTGAGGAGGCCGATGATGCCCCTGCCGTTGATAACCGTTATGCCGCCGACCTGGAAGAGTTGCGGGCGCGTGGTGTGACGGAACCGGTCGGTGTGAATGATGTCGCACCGCTACCGCGTATCTGGTTTCTGGCAGCCGGGGCGATCTTCAACTTCGTGTTTGCGCTGTTGGTGTTCATCTTCATCGGGCTGACGGGTGCGCCGCGTGATGTCGGTATTCGCATGGCATTGATCGACGTGCAGCCGGATTCTACACTGGCTGAAGCCGGTCTTCAGAGTAATGATTTCATCGAGCAGGTGAACGGTGAGTATTTCGGTTCCGCACAGGAGTTGCTATCGTCCATAGATGCGACAGATGGCGAGGTGACACTGCAAATCCTGCGCATCAACGATGATGGTGAGGCCCACGAGGTTTTCCCGTTGACGTTGCCGGCCGGCTTCAGCCTGCCTACATTAGGCACCGGTGGCACGAACGGTTACATCTTTGTCAACGGGGTCGCTGTAGATAGTCCCGCTGACGAGGCCGGTCTGCTCCCCGGTGATGTGCTTGCCGCGATGGACGGTGAAGACCTTTCATTTGCGCTGGATCCCATCGGGCGCTTGCAAGACCTGACGCAGCAGCGTTTAGGTGACGAATTGACACTTGATGTCATCCGTGATGGTGAGCGGCTGGAAGTCGCCCTGACACCGCGCACGCCGGAAAACACGCCGGATGGTGAGGGCAGTATCGGCATCACCATGCCGCGTCAGTCCGTCTATATCGCTGATGAAGGTAGGATCATCTATACCCAGCCGCCACAGGAAGTGCTGGTCGGTTTGCCAGTTGGCGAAGCTATCAGCTATGGAACTGGTGAAATTACGGAGATCTTCGGTCTGCTCGCGGAGTTCCCGGTGCGTCTGGTACAGGGTGTAACGGAACCGGAAGAGCGCCGGATCGTCAGCGTGGTGGGGATCAGTCAGCTCGGTGGGGCGATCTTGCAAGATAGTGTCCAGGAAGAACAGGCCAGCCAGTTCCTTGAGTATATCGGCCTGATTAGTATCGCACTTGGTGTGACCAACCTGTTGCCGATCCCGGCGTTGGATGGTGGGCGTATCCTGTTTGTGCTCATCGAAATGATTCGCGGTAAGCCGGTTTCACCGGAGCGTGAAGGGGTCGTGCATCTGGTCGGGTTGGTATTTTTGTTGTCGATTGGTGTGTTCTTCATCATCAACGACCTGATGAACCCGCTCACCGATGTCATTCCATAGCGAGTAAGTGACGTGGGGCGGCCTGACCGCCCCTGATGTTCCCGACCTCTCAAATCCCTCGCATGACAAACGATAAAGGTAAATCATGACAAATTACGAAGACATTCTAAGAGAATATGAAGACAAGCAACGGGCCGAACCAAGTTTCGATGAGGTTCTCACGACTTTGCAAGCACGAGAAGCGGTTCGCTCGAATCGGACGTTGCTCTATGGTCTCTCTGAGCTGACCGAGCAGCAACACGATAAGTTGTTGCCTGTATGGCGTGAGCTTGGCAACGACTACCGGCGTAAGATCATGCGTGATCTGGTGGAGTTCAGTGAAGCAAACATCGAAGTGGACTATCGCACCCTCGGTTTGCTCGCACTGAGAGACACAGACCCGGTGGTGCGGTCTACAGCGATTGACTTACTCTGGGAGGATGAGACGCTCGAATTAATGCACACGCTGATCGTCCGCGCCCGTAAGGATGACTCGCTGGAAGTGCGGGCGGCGGCGGCAAGTGCGTTGGGGCGTTTTATCTTGCTAGGTGAACTGGGTGATCTGCCGACCGAGGAGACCCTGCCCGCGCAGGATGCCATGATGATGATCTGGCAAGACCAACAAGCGCCGGTCGATGTGCGTCGTCGGGCGCTTGAGGCGATTGCGAATTGCGGTCACCCGAATGTGCCGAAGGCGATCTCCGAAGCCTATCACAGTGATTACCCGCTAATGCGTGTGAGCGCGGTGTATGCGATGGGGCGCAGCTATGACCAACGCTGGCACGACATCGTGCTGGAAGAAATCGAAAGTAGTGACCCGGAAATGGTTTACGAAGCTGCGAAAGCTGCCGGCGAACTAGAGATTACCGAGGCGGTGCCCAAGCTAGCGCGGCTTATTCTGGATGAAGATCGTGAAATCCTCGAAGTGACGATCTGGTCACTGGGGGAGATTGGCGGTAAGGAAGCGGTGCGCGTCCTCGAAGCGTTGATAGAGAAAGCCGAGGACGAGGACGATGTTGTGTTGATGGATGCCATCGAGGAAGCCCTGGGTAATGCCACGTTGATGAAGGGGTTGTTAGGCGATATGCTACACATCGACGAGGATGACATCATCGAGTAACAAAACCAACCAAAAAGCAGGTGCCTATGTTCCTCGGCACCTGCTCGAACGGTTTAGGTCTTAAACATGGATTGCATTTTGATCGCCATACCCATATCGCCTTTGATCTTGAGTTTGCCACTCATCACAGCAGGCATCGCGGCGAGTTCACCGGTTGCGACCTTGTAGTAATCGTCAGCACTGGCGACAAGAGTAGTCTTTGCATTTTCAGAGACACCGTCTTTGATCTCCATATCGCCGTTATCGATATCGACGTAGAACTGACCACCGTTCTCACCACTGAGATCAAATTGGATGACTGCATCGACACCCTCGGCCTTATCCGCTTGGAAGGCCTCTTGCATCCCCTGCTTAATTTCGGCAAGTGTGGGCATTGTTCGCTCCTGAATTAATTAATTATGGGTTTGAATAGTTGGAACCTAGTATATCGCTTATCTGCCATGCGCCAAGTCTCATTTAGCGGTTGTTGTCGCTTATCGCTGGCAAACGCTGTAAAATGCCAGCATAGATATGTCGTGCGTTAAAGGATGCTGTGAGATGTACAATCGAATAATTAGTGCGATTTTGTTGGTATTCATGTCGATCTCAGTCACGGTCGCGCAGGATGACTCTTTACCGGAAGATTTACCGGGCCGAATCGCTTACGTCGGGGAAGATGCAAATGTCTATGTGTTAAACCCCGCCGCTGATGCGTTAATCACCCTGACAGATGACGCCACTGCGACTCGCCGCTACCAATGGCCTACCTGGGCGACCAATGGCAAGCTGGCGTACTTCTGTTGTGACCCCGCTACGGCGGATGAAATCAACGTGGAAGTTTATATCTCCGCTGATGGTTTCGCACCCGGCGAAGAAGTCTACAGCCAGCAAGAGCGGCTAATCACATATATGTACTGGTCACCGACGGATTGTGATAGCGGTAACAAGTGTCGTGATCTAGCATTGCTGCTTGGTGGGGGGTCAGCGTTCGATGTTCGCCTCGTGCGTGATAGTGACAGCACCTCATCAGATCGTTTGTTGGGGCGTGGGTCACCGTTTTACTACAGTTGGAGTCCGGACGGTGGGCAACTGCTAACACAGCGTAACAACCAACGTTTCGACATCTTCGAGGTCGAAGCCGAGACTTCGGAACGACTCGATCCATCACCTGGTCTGATGCAAGCGCCGTCCTGGTCACCAGTAGATGAGCGTCTGTTAATTGGTGTATTAGATCTTGAGGCTCAGGCGACCGACCTCGTCGTTGTGGAAGCGGATGGCACGCTGACCGTTATCGCCGAAGACGTAACCGGCCTCCTCGGGGCGAATTGGTCACCGGATGGACAGCGCGTGGCCTACCGCACACTGACCGAAGACTATAACGACTTACTTGTGCTGGACGCCGCCAACGGCGATGTCGTCACCCGTACCCGCGAAGCTGATGTGATCGCGTTTTTCTGGTCACCGGATAGCAGTAAGATCGCTTATCTAACCCCCGCTGTTACATCGGGGTCGATCAGCACACAGGCCCAACAATCTGCCATTGAATTTTCCTGGTGGGTGTTAGATGCTGCTTCAGGCGAGACGTTGCGCTACCCGCGCTTTACACCGACTAATGAGATGATCTATATTTTTAACTTCTTCGATCAATTCGCGCAGAGCCACAGCTTATGGTCACCGGATAGCACGCATCTGGTATTTGCGGAGATCGTTTCTGGAAATACCAGTGTCATCAGCTTGCTTGACACCGAAGAGCCGGATGCTGTACCGTTCTCTGTTGCAAATGGTGTGATAGGTATCTGGAGTTATCGTTGAGAAGATTGTTCTATCTGCTAGGGGTGGTGTTTATCGTCTTGACCGGCTGCACACTCACCAGTGATGAGCCAGAGGTGATCTATGTAACTGCGACACCACCTCAGGCCGCTGCACCGCCACAACAAGTGCCGACACAACCACCGGCGACCGTGCAAACGCGCCCGACGGTCGTCTTGTCACCGTTGCCGGAGCAGGTGATGGTGCCCACCGCGAACATGCCGCGCTCCTATGTCGATGTGGATGCTGCCTCAGTGCATACCGTCCAGGCGGGGGATACCCTGACTGGTATCGCGCTGACGTATGGCACCGATGTCGATACCTTGCTGGCGTTCAACGAATTTGAGGACCCGAACGCGCTTTTTGTCGGTCAGCAGGTCAGTTTGCCGCCGCGACCCACCGAGGAAACGTCCGATCTCAAGTTGTTGCCGAATTCACTGCTGGTGCGTGCGCCGGGCAGCGCCGCCTTCGATATTGCAGCTTTTATCAACACGCAGCCCGGTTATATCCGCACGGTGACTGATCTGGTCGATACTCGGCAGGCCGATGGCAGTATCGAAGAATCTCGGCTGAACGCGGCACAGATCATCGAGCGTATCTCGCTGGAATTCAGTGTTGATCCGCGTGTGCTGTTGGCGCTGTTAGAATATCGCGCTCGCTGGTTGACCGAACCGAATGTGCCCGAAGAGGTCGGCAACTATCCTTTGATTTCCGAAGAAGACTCAGAGGGCGTTGATCGTGAGGGGTTGTACCGGCAGCTCGCGTGGACGGCGAACCAACTCAACGCTGGTTACTATGGCTGGAAATACCGCGAGTGGATAATGGTCGCTTTCAGTCCGGAGGAACGTCTGCTGATTAATCCCAATCTGAATGCCGGGACGGTCGCGCTACAGCATTTCCTCAGCTTGAATAACACACAGGGTGCATGGGTGCGCGATGTCTCACGCAATGGATTTTACGGTGTGTATTTCAACTACTTCGGTGATCCGTTCATCTCACCTTTTGAGCCAGTCGTGCCGAGTAACTTACAACAACCGGAAATGACTCTACCGTTCATCCCTAACCAGACGTGGTTTTATACCGGCGGGTGGCATGGCGGGTGGGGGAGTGGTAGCGCGTGGGCGGCGGTTGATTTCGCTCCACCCGATGACCCGGCAGATACCGGTGGGGTGTCTTGCTACACATCGAGTTATTTTACAACGGCAGTGGCTCCCGGTTTGATCGTCCGAAGTGAGAACGGTGTGGTCGTGCTTGATTTAGACGGCGACGGCGACGAATCGACCGGATGGACGGTGCTTTATCTGCATCTCGCCGCCGAGGATCGTATCGCTGCGGGTACACGGGTGCAAGCCGGGGATCGCATTGGACGTCCGGCGTGTGAGGGCGGATTTTCGACTGCGACACATTTGCATCTCGCCCGGCGTTATAACGGCGAGTGGTTACCTGCGGATTGTACGTATTGTATTTCCGAATACAATCCACCACCGTTTACGATGAGTGGCTGGACGGTCTACGGCTTGCAGGGGCAGGAGTATCAGGGTTTTATGCAGAATGTGGTTGGTGAGCGTCGTATCGCCGAACAGGGCCGCCTGACGCCCGATAATCGTGTGTCGTGGTGAGTTTGACATGCTAAGTTTTCGAGGTAAACGTCTGTTACTGGCCTGTGTTGTTCTGACAGCAGGGTTAGCTCTTGTACGTGGACTCAGTTTGGCGCAAGATGCCCCGGAGCGCATCCAGGTGTCGCCGACCCCCAACGTGGTAAATATACCCACCTCGACGGCACTGGCTAGCCCGACTCCGATTGCGACCCAACCGCCGCCGACTTTTACACCGACCAACCAGGGGCCGCCCCAGATCAGCATCCCGCAGGATGCGGGAAACATCAACGCACGGGAGGAACCCGATCCGTCGTCACAGATTGTCGGGTCGCTCAGTCCGGGTGAACTCTATCCTATCACCGGGCGTTTCTTCATGTGGCTGCGTTTCGTATATCCAAGTTCGCCGAGCGGACAGGCCTATGTGTTTGGTGATCTGGTTACGGTGGTCGGTGATCCGGCACGCATCCCTGACTTAACAGTGGAAGATCCATTGGAGACAGGCGGTGGCGAGGCGACAGCGGAAGTCGTCAATGAGACGGCGACCATCCAGGCCCTGGAAGGCACACCCGGTTTCGACCTGACGCTGACCGCAGATACACGCGGTGAGATTGAAGCGCCGTCAGGTGGTGCCGAGGGCAATGTAGCCGGCACCGTCGCGCCGGGTGGGGCGAACTTCGGTGTGCAGCCGACCTTTACCTATCCATTTACGCCCAGCCCACCTGCTGAGGGTGTCGCCGCAGAGGTGACTCTTGCTCCACAACAAGCAAATAACACAGAGGAGGCCGGTGGCCTCGCGCCGATTGTGCCGATTGTCGCCTTTGCGGTGATTGGTCTGGTCGGGCTGCTGCTCAGTTTACTACAACGTTAGAATCAAAAAGCGCGGTCATCGGGCCGCGCTTCGTTCTGGTTAGGTGTTAGTCTAGTAGCTGCTGCACGTCCCACAGCCACCCTCGTTATTGAGCGTGCCTTCCGCTTCTTCTTCACTCGATTTGAAGGACTTGCCACAGCCGCAGCCGCCACCGGAATTCGGATTTTCGATGCGGAAGCCGCCGCCCATCAGGCTATCTACGAAGTCAATCGTCGCGCCACGCAGATAAACCATGCTGGTGGAATCGACGAGCAGGCGCACATTTTCAACTTCGACAACCGTGTCGCCGTCGCTGGGGGTCTCTTCAAAGGCCATCCCATATTGCAAGCCGGAGCAACCGCCGCCGGTCACGAAAACACGCAACGCATGGTTCGGGATCTCTCGCTGCACGAGTAAATCACGAATAGTGTTCAGGGCAGGTGGGGTGACGAACAGTGCAGGTGTTTCGATGCTTTCGGTCTGGATCTTATCTGGCTCGATCACAGCCATGTGTGTTCTCCTTTTGAGGTTTAACCAGTGTTGAAATCCATTTTATTATAGCCGTAAATGATTTTTCGGTCAAATAATAAGATGGACACTATAAAAATTTATTCCACTTTTTCCGTCGGGATCAAGTAGGCACAGTTTGAGCCGCCTTCCGCCACCCGTGATAGGATGCGCGGCACCACACCCAAAAGCGACGAGATCAAGCGCATATCCATCCTACATAGGTGATCCGTTTGTGAGGCGAGTTCGTGGTAGGGACAGCTATTTGTGCGTAAGATGTACCCGTCCTCGCAGGGTTCGTAGGTCGCGCTGTAGCCGTGTTCGTTGAGATATTCGATCACCCGTTTGATGCGCTGCTTAAACGGTAAGCCGCTCAAGTCAATATCAGCCGCCATGTCATCGGCGACACCCTCAATGATGACGTTAACCCCTTCCGGCGGTAAGTGGCTCTGTAGCCGTTCAAGCAGGCCAGTTGCTAACCGTTGGTAATTATCCGGGAAGTGTTCGAGGGCCTTTTCAGTCAGCACGTAGATATGCTGTGGGCGACCGGGCGTGCTGCGATGGCGAAGTTGTGATGTGTCGATCAATTCCCGTTGTTGAAGTTCGTTGAGGTGATGGCGCACCGTGACCGCCGTGATCTTGTCACCGCGTCGTTCTCTCAGCACAGCCACAATATCGTTGACGGTAGCTTCGCCGACTTCTTTTAAAATTTCAAGAATGTGTTGTCGTGTTTCCTGCATAAGTTCGCCATATAACGTAGATCACTATCTTTAAAAAGTTTATCCTTTGTGGTGCTTTTTGTCAAATACCCCCTTACGATAAATTTACACTGGCCTTGACTTGTTCAGGCGGGTAAAGTGTTCTGGTTTGCATCGTCCTAGTGAGGAGTTAACATATGGCGCGAGATCGAGTCGCTTTCCAGGGTGTACACGGCGCTTATTCAGAGCAGGCGGTACGGCAGCATTTCGGTGATGCGGTCGATACACATCCCTGCCGGTCGTTTTCTGCGTTGTTCGAGGCGCTTCAGAGCGGTGATGTGACTTATGGGCTGTTACCCGTCGAAAATGCGCTGGCGGGCGCGGTCAGCCAGGCGTATGAATTACTGCTCGACTATGACTTTCGCATCCAGGCAGAGGTGATTTTGCATGTGCGCCACTGTCTGCTAGCGACGCAGGGCGTCACCGTCGAGGACGTGACGAAGGTCTATTCACATCCCCAGGCGCTCGCGCAGTGCGAACGTTATTTAAAACGCTACAACTACGAACCGATGCCGCGCTACGACACCGCCGGAGCCGCACGCAATTTGGCAGAAAACCCGGAGCCGGACGCGGCGGCGATTGCCAGCGAACTGGCGGCCTCGCTTTATAATCTCAATATTCTGGAACCATACATCGAGGATGTGAGTTTTAACTACACCCGCTTTCTGTTGCTGGGCAACGATGACCCACCCAAAGCGGATTACAACAAGACCTCACTGGTATTCGCCACACGCAACCGTCCGGCGGCGCTGTATGAATGCCTGGGTGAGTTTGCCCAGCGCGGCCTCAATTTGACCAAAATCGAGTCTCGGCCCCGGCGTAACCGTCCCTGGGAGCCGGTGTTCTACGTCGATTTTGAGGGGCACTGGTCGGAGCCAGTCTGCCAGGAACTGCTGGCGCGACTGTTACAGCGGGCGTCTTTCGTCAAGATGTTCGGTAGTTACCCGGCAGTAGTGACAAAGTCAGTCGGAATATGATAGATTTTGTAGACAACTCAGACACCAAACGAGAGAAATTTACACATGGAAAAATTAGATGTAGCAATCCTTGGGGCGACCGGTGCGGTCGGTCAGCGGTTCATCCAGTTATTAGAAGACCATCCCTGGTTTCGAGTCGCGGAGGTGATCGGTTCTGAGCGTAGTGCTGGCAAACCCTACGCAGAAGCCGCAAATTGGGTGCTTGATGGCGCACCGCCGGCAGAGGTAGCACGACTGACTGTTAAGCCGTTGGATGGCGAAATCGAGTCGCTGTTGGTGTTTTCCGCACTGCCGAAGCAACCAGCTCATGACAAAGAACCGGCACTCGCGGCGGCGGGCCATGTGGTTTGTACCAACGCTTCCGCACATCGGATGGTGGAGGACGTACCACTGCTGCTGCCGGAGATCAACGCTGACCACATCGGGTTAATCGACGTACAGCGTCAAAATCGCGGTTGGACGACCGGCGCGTTGATCGCCAATTCCAACTGCACCACCATGCCTGTTGTGATGGCACTCGCGCCACTGTTGGGTTACGGCGTCAAAGCGGTGCATATGGTCAGCGAACAGGCGATCAGTGGGGCAGGGTATCCCGGTGTGTCCTCACTTGACATTCTCGACAACGTCGTGCCTTACGTCGGCGGTGATGAGGGCAAGATGGAAACCGAACCGATGAAGATGCTCGGCACGTTCGATGGCGAGCGCATCCACGAGCGTGCGATGAACGCCGGGGCAACCTGCACACGGGTGCCGGTCATTGATGGGCATCTGGTGAATATGTCGATACAACTGGAAGCGCAGCCGACGTTCGATGAGATCATCGCAACCTGGGAAGGTTTCCGTGGGCCGGAGCCGGTGCCATCGCTGCCAAGTGCACCTCGGCAGCCGGTCGTCTACCTGCCGCAGACCGACCGGCCGCAACCACGCCGGGATCGCATGACGGGGAACGGCATGGCGACATCGCTGGGACGGCTGCGTGAATGTCCGATCCTCGGTTATAAGTTCGTGGCGCTTTCACATAATACGATTCGTGGTGCGGCGGGGTGCAGCATCCTCAATGCGGAACTGCTCGCGGTCAGTGGTTATCTGGGTGACTTCCAGCCAGCGTTAGATGCGCTGAAACCGGTACTGTCTTAGTCACCATACACTTCACGCTGGGCAGTTCATCCGGTATGATCGCCTTGTAAAATCGTAGCTTTCACCCATCAGACGGGTTTAATGAGGTGAAAGTGTGGAAATCAAAATTGGGAGTAACAGACAATGAAAGTTTTCATTGCAGGGATTGACGGCTATCTGGGTTGGGCGCTGACCCAATATCTGACCGCACGCGGGCATGAAGTCGCCGGTGCGGACGCAATGCTGCGGCGTGAGTGGGTCGCAGAGATGGATAGTGTTAGCGCGATCCCCATTTACAACCGTGAAGATCGGTTGACAGCATTTCAAGAAAAGTATGGTAAAGACCTTGATTTCCGTGAAGGTGACTTCCTGGATTACGAGTTCGTCAAGGGCTTCTTTGAGGAATTTCAACCGGATGTTATTGTGCATCTCGGTCAGGTACCGTCCGCGCCGTATTCGATGATCGACCGCGATCATACGGTCTTCACCCAGCACAACAACGTCATCGGTAACTTGAACATCCTCTGGGCGATGCGTGAGGTCTGCCCGGATGCACACCTGCTCAAATTGGGGACGATGGGTGAATACGGTACGCCGAATATCGACATCCCCGAAGGCTTTTTTGAAGTCGAGTTCCGTGGACGCAAGGATAAGTTGCCGTTCCCGCGTCAGGCGGCGAGCTTCTACCACTGGAGCAAAGTCCATGACTCGAACAACACCATGTACGCCTGCAAGATCTGGGGCTTACGAGCGACAGACGTGATGCAGGGTGTGGTCTTTGGTACGCAAATCGACGAAATGGGTGATGACCCGCGTTTGCGTAGCCGCCTGGATTTTGACCAGTCCTTCGGCACGGCGATCAACCGTTTTTGCTGCCAGGCTGTGATTGGGCATCCGCTGACGCTGTTCGGCGCAGGGCATCAGAAGCGCGGCTTCCTGCCGATGCGGGACTCGATGCAATGCCTGACGCTGGCGATTGAAAATCCACCCGCGGCGGGTGAATATCGTGTGTTCAACCAGTTTGAAGAGACCTACAGCATCGTCGAATTGGCGCAGATGGTCAAAGAAGTGGGCGATGAGTTCGACCTGAACGTGCAGATTAACGAATATGACAATCCGCGCAATGAGGCCGCCGAACACTATTTCAACCCAGATCGCCAGCATCTGCTTGACATCGGTTACGAGCCGACACACGACGTCAAAGCGGAAATGCGCATCATGATTAAAGATTTGATGCAGCACAAAGACCGCATCATGGAACACAAAGACATCCTCGTCCCGGACATCCGTTGGGATGGCACACGCAAACGCTCTGAGGTGATCGGTAGCCATCACGAGCCGGTGAAGTCTTAACCGCGCTCGATTTCCACTTATCACCTATTCAGGAAGTGCGGGTATAGTTATCCGCGCTTTTTATTTTAGAGGCTATTTGCGGTGAGCATCGGATTGTTTTTCAATCTCACATTTATCGGCATCGCGGTATTTTTGTTTCACCGCTGTCTGTGCCTGGTGCATGATTGGTTTAACCCTGATATGCCAAAGCGCGGTTGTCGGGGACAGATCATGTATCTATCGGGTCTGGTGACGTGGTTTGTCGCCGCGACACTCTCGATGGCAACAGGGTTAAGCGGCCTCTTTGAGAGATTGATACTCGCTTTACAGTAAAAGGGTTTGACATGATTCAATATTGGAAGCTCAACGAACTTTCAGCCCAGCAGCGCCAGAAGATCATGCGCCGGGCGGAAACAGACATCAAGGACTTGCTGCCGCTAGCACAGGAAGTTACCGACAACGTGCGTGACCGGGGTGATGAAGCTGTGGTCGAATATACACGCCAATTCGACGCGGAAAACTTTGAGGCGTCGATGCTCAAGGCCGGGCCAGCCGACTTCAACTCGGCACAGGCGGCGGTCAGCCGAGAATTGATCGACGCTATCGAACTGGCGCATGACAATATCAAGCGGTTCCACCAGGAACAAATGCCGGAGCAGATGTGGTTTACCGAACTGCAACCGGGCATCATGGCGGGCGAGAAGATCTCGCCGGTGACGAGTGCCGCGCTCTATGTGCCGCGTGGCAAGGGGGCATTTCCGTCGGTGATGCTCATGTTAGCGACACCGGCAGTGGTCGCCGGGGTGGAGCGTGTCGTGGTGGTGACGCCGCCCCGGCCTGACGGTCGCCCGGACGATGCTTCACTGGTCGCCGCTGAAATCGCCGGGGTCGATGAGGTTTATGTGGTCGGTGGGATTCAAGCGGTCGCAGCGGTCGCCTATGGGACGGAGAGCGTCCCGAAGGTTGATAAGATCATTGGGCCGGGCAGTAGCTATGTCTCCGCCGCCAAACGCATCCTCTATGGTGTGATCGACGTGGGGTTACCTGCCGGCCCAAGCGAGTCGATCATCCTGGCGGACGAAAACGCCGACCCGCGCCTCGCCGCACTTGATCTATTGGTGGAAGCCGAACACGGGCCGGATTCAGCCGCGATACTGGTCACCCACAGCGAAAAGGTCGCGCAGGAGGCACTTGATGTGTTGCCGGAATACATCGCAGAATTACCCGAGTGGCGGCGTGAATTTGTGCAGACGGTGCTTTCAAATTATGGCGGTGTGATGCTCACCCGTAACCTTGTAGAATCGATCCAATTTGTGAACGACTACGCACCGGAGCATCTCGAAGTGATGGTTGCCGATCCATTCACGGTACTCAACCGCATCAAAAATGCCGGGGAAATTTTGCTGGGTGATAACACACCGATCCCGACCGCAAATTATGCGCTCGGCCTGAACGCGATCTTGCCAACCGGCGGTTTTGCCCGTAGTTTTTCGTCCGTTAGTGTGTGGGATTTCCTGAAGCGCAGCGGCATCGGCTATCTTTCCCGCGAAGGATACGAACGCCTGCAAGGTGCTGTCGCCACACTTGCCGACTATGAAGGCTTCCCCGCGCACGCGCAGGCCATCCGCATCCGAAACCGTATCTTCAACGGTGGGTGAGCCGATGACGTTGTTGCAACGAATTCAGGAACTACAATTTGACGATCCAAAAGAAGCCGAGCAACTCCTGCTGACGTTCATTCGAGAACGTTTCCCTGACCTGAACGCGCAGGCCGTTGAGTTGCGCCCACAGGTGATCTCGCTCAACTCGTTTAACGGCTTCTTGACACTGCAAGACGGGCGGCGGTTGTTTTTCAAAACGCACACCGAAGAAGACAATGTTATCGGCGAATACTATAACGCGCAGATGCTGGCAGACGCCGGTTACCCGGTGATCCAACCGTTGCACAGCTCGACACAAGCGGGGCAGCATCTACTGATCTATGATCTGATCGAAGACCCGTCGGTGTTCGATGTCGCCTGGCAGATCGAACAGGGCGAAGCGGAAGACCTCGCCGCACCGCTAGGCATGGCACAAAACAAGGCCGACCGGCATCTGCTGGAATATTATAAGCGCACGTTGTTCCCACAGACCGGGCAAGATGCGGCAGAAGCGCCGATTCACCAGTTGTTCTATCATCGCTTGCAGGGTGGGCGTTTCGAGCGTTTCTATGGGGCGCTGCCGGGGAACCGGGGCAAACGCCTTTACATCAAGTTACCCGGAAATCGTTCGTTTTCGATCTACAAGGTTCGCAAGGCACAATGGGTCATCAACGGGCAACGGTACGACGAGTCGCTTGACGATCTCGTCACCAGTGCGCTCGAATTGCTTGACCCGGCACAACCGGGGTCATCGATCATCGGACATGGGGACGCGCACAACGGCAATGTGTTCTTCCAACATGATGACAAAGCGGAACCATCGCTGCTGTACTTCGACCCGGCTTTTGCAGGGCGTCACAACCCGCTGCTAGACCTCGTTAAACCGCTGTTCCATAACGTGTTCGCCATGTGGATGTATTATCCGCAGATCAAGCATGATGCGCTGGAAATTTCGATGCGTTACACGCGGCGCACCTTCCACGTGGACCATAACTACACACTGCCGCCGATCCGCGAGATGTTTTTGTTCAGCAAAGTAGACCGTGTGCTGATCCCGATTTTGCAGGAACTACGCGCACGCGGTGAACTACGGCTGGATTGGCGACGTTATCTCAAAGCGGCGCTGATGTGCTGCCCACTGCTGACCTTGAACCTTGCCGATAACGACCGCTTCACGCCGGAAATCAGCCTGTTAGGGCTGACGATGGTGATGGAAATGGGGGCGGAGTCTCAGGGAGAGCGCAGTTTAATTGACCGAACGTTAGATCGTGTGGCGCGGGTTCTTGCTATGGATACCGCCGCGCCATCAGATAGATGGTATGGATGAGTAATTTACCTGAATTTGATACACAACGTCCTTATGATATGGTAGAGCGTTTTGCCCGGCGGGTGTTTACACGCGGCAACAAGACGCATCTTCACGATCTGGTCAGCTTCGAAGACGGACACTACCGCGCCATTTTCGAAACTGACTATTTCATCTTGCAGTCGGAGAAGACCGAGCCGTCAAAATCTCAATGGAACACGCTGAAAAAACATATCAAACGCATCGACCGTAGAACGTTTATCTTCAAGGAAAACGGCACCACTGATGAAGGCCGTTATTGGATCGACTTCGGTTTCTTTGACGATGATTAGATTGGTTCCGTTATCAGGTCGAGTTGTTGCGCGAGCCGTGTAAATGTCGGTGATTCCTGCATGAACACATAGTTCACCGGTGTAGTGATAATGTGTTGACCGCCGATTGAGCGCAGAAACTCGACGGCTTGCAGGACTGCATTTTTGTGAATGGTCAGGGTAACGGTATGCCACAGATTTTGACCATTCTCGCTATCGACACCGTAAATCGGTGCAATGGTCGGGCCGAGCAAACCGCGCGTCAGTGGATGCTTGGCGAGCTTCTTGCCGATTTGCGCGGCGTCTTCACCACGCATGTTGACCGTGACCTGGGTGTACTGCTTGGCGTTCATACTGGCGTCAATGTACTCCAGCATCGTGCGGAGTGTATCGACGACGGTATGATCTTGCGTCAGGCCCTGGCGGTTGCCCACCAGACAGGTCTGAGATTCTACGATAACCCCGCCTGTGATCGGACGTAGATGATTTTCACGTAATGTGGTGCCGGTCTGCGTAAGATCGACCACAATATCTGCATACCCGATGGTCGGCGCGGCCTCGATGGCACCTTCGGCTTTGACGATGGTGAAGTGATGGATGCCGTTGGTATGCAAAAACTGACGGGTCAAATTGGTGTAGGTGGTGGCAACACGTAGATTGCGCCGCTTTTCTTCACGGAAATCCTGCGCCACATCGACCAGATCCGCCATTGTTTCGACATCGACCCACGCTTCCGGCACGGCGACCAGTAGATCACAGTGACCGTAGCCGAGCGCGTCATGGATGACAACCAGATCATCGTGTGGATTTTCACACACAACGTCATAACCGGTAATGCCCAGTTGCGCGGTGCCATCCGTGACTTTGTAAACCACGTCTTTGACACGCTGGAAAAGCACGCTCACCTCTGGAATCACCGGGATTGAGCCGGTGTACTGGCGCGGGTTAGGTTTCCTGACTTTTAAACCACAATCCGCGAGAAAATTACGTGTTGGGTCTGCTATCGCCCCTTTGCTGGGAAGTGCGAGTGTCACTGTCATCGGGTTTTTACCGTCCGTTGAGTTTTGCTACGAGCTGTTCGATATGATCCTGCATGTAGACATGGTCGTTCAAGTACACATGGCCTTCTTCGGTGGCGTTGAGTACATATCTGGCCTGTGTCGGTGGACGATCAAACACGGCGACCGCGACCCCGTGCTGGCGCAGCCGGTGCGCCCAGTTTGCGGTGTGCATATCTGTCTGGTCACCGTTTACCAGCGCGACATAGTCTGCGGTGTTATCGGTGGTGCTGTGTGTCTGGATTCGTTCCAGATGGTAAGCAAACCCGACTGCTGGAACCGCCTGATCGCCGCCGACCAGCCGGGTAAGCTCGTCGTAGCGTCCGCCCCCGGCGAGTAACTGACCGTCTCTATTGCGAATCTCGAACACGACGCCCGTATAATAATCCCAGGTGCGGGCGAGATCGGGCACGATTGAAATTTGCGCTTGAGGGATGCCGTAAGTCTCCAATAGGGTCATCGTGTTGCGCCAGTCGGCAAGCATCGCCGTCGCGTCGGCATCGTCTTCCAGAAACGTATCGATTTCATTCAGGGCGTGTTTGGGTAAGTTGTCAATCGTCATCCAGGCCTGTAAGAACGCGATTGCTGCTTCGATCTGCGTGTGTTGTGCAGCCTGTTGGCGTTTACGGAGCAACCGCCGGGCGATGTCCTCGCGTGTGCGACCGCCCATCGTCGCCGCACTACGACTGCTGTCGAGCAGGGCGTCTAGCATCTGTTGTGTGTTATCCGATGACATCGCATCGGTATCCTGCGTTTCTGCTGCCGGGAAGTGGTGCATAACCTCTTTCAGGAGGCGGTCGTGTCCGTCAGGGTGGTCATGTAGCAGGCCACGCCGCTGTAGGATGAACCGCTGGGTATGCGGGTCGAGGTGATAGCGTGCCAGCAAATGCCGCGTCAGCCCGACGTGCCCGATGATAAGTGTCCAGTCGTCGAGATTCTGGGCGAGGAGACCCTGTGCCGCCATACTGATGATCTCAGCCTCTGCACCCGCCCCGGCGGCACCGAGCAGTTCTGCGCCGCTGCTCTGCTGTTGGTAGTCACGATTGGCGATCACCGGGTCATCGGTGAAGACCGGGCCATTAAACTGCCAGCGGACGAGATCGCCGGGTTGTTGTTGGGTGATGTAGCGGTGTGCCGCTGCTGCGGTGAATTCCGGGCGTAGGGCGAGCATCTTACCGTGACGTTCAAACGTAAAAAGCTGTTCGGCGACCTGATCACCAGCTTTGGTTAGAAACAAGTCTGCGCTCTCGATAATGGGGTTATCAATCACCTGATACCCATAACGCGACATGTGCGCCTGTAGGTTGTTGGCGAGGGTGCGTATTTGACGCACCTGTGAGTTATTGCTATGCTGCACTTGAGTGGCTCCGTTTCTGTGGGTTTTGGTCACATCATAGCGTGAAAAAATTCAAATGAAAACAGTTGGAAAGATGATCTTATGGCGTCGCAAATTGAATGGGTTGATGATGCGAAGACGATTATTCTGCTGCGCATCATCGGAGATTTCGGTATCGAAGACTATGGCATCATGGAAGGGCAAGTTCCGATGATGGTGCGCGAGGTCGATCACAATGTTGACGTGATCCTCGTATTAGCACCCGGCGCGAAACTGCCACCGTTCCGCGGTCTGCTGCGCGAGATCGAGATATTGCTCAACGTGATGCCGCCGAACTTCGGTAAGTTCATCGGCGTTGGTGAGGGTTGGTTGCTGTCAAACTCGGTGGCGGTTGCCTTCGGTCGGATGTTCACCAACTATTATTTTGGTGACCGGTCGTCACGTATTATAGTCGCGCCGACCGTCGCGGCGGCACTGGAAACCTTGCAGGCTTGACTCAACGTCGCAGTGACCGGGGGCGACGGCTGTTCCCGCCGTGTGCGATTACGCGCAATTCATCGGAACCACCCATCGTGGCGATGACGATCAGCACCTCATGTGGGTTCATCACATAGCTGGCAGGGGGCGCGTAGATAAACAGGCCGTTTGTCTGCCGGATGCCAATGATGCCCGCTTTGTACTGTTCTTCTAGCGCCAGTTCTTCGAGTTTGTGTCCGATCCAGGGAGAGTCGTCTTGCATATAAAGC
Source organism: Anaerolineae bacterium (assembly GCA_034437515.1). Taxonomy (GTDB): domain Bacteria; phylum Chloroflexota; class Anaerolineae; order Aggregatilineales; family Phototrophicaceae; genus DAOTTX01. The sequence continues at coordinate 43,177 of DAOTTX010000372.1, read as the reverse complement.
TCGGTAGTTTCCACGCCGTCGCGGTAATTAAAAAGCACATAAGGTAAAGTTGTACAAGCTGGGAGCTGGCTTTCTGGTCGAAGATGATGCTGTTGAAATAATCATTGACGGCAGGGCGCAGCGTCATGTTGTTCATAAACTGTCCGGCGAGTTCGTAGGGTACGAGCACGTTATTTGCACCCACCCGAGTGAGTTTGAGATTTAACTCGTCATCGTGGGTCGCGGCGGTGACGTAAACGTCCTGTGTTCGGCTTCGTATAGTCAACACAGAAAGCAAAGTTTCAGTATCGTTCTCTAGCAGACACATGATCGCCTGTGCGTTGAGTATTCCGGCACGGCGTAAGATTCGATCATCAGTCGGGTCATCTTCGACCACCAGAACATCGTTGTCCTGTAAGCGTTGTGCGTATGCATTGTCCTGTGTCACGACGACAATCACATCGAGAATTGTTTCCCCGCGATGCTGCAACACCAGGAAGAAAACAATAAACTGGCTTAGAAGCCCTCGCACCCGTGCAAGTATGTCGCTTTGCGCGCCACCAAGCAGGCGCTTCAGACGCGCATCGACCGGGGCGGCGAGTGCCTCTCGTTGGTGGACACGGCGTAGTTTAGCCCGCTTGAGTAGATAACTAATCAGGCGGTCGACCAGTTGCCCCTCTCCGAGGATGACATAATGATTTTGCAGATTGCGAATCTTACGTTCTGCACGGCGACGTAAACGCGCTTGCCTCACATGCGGGTTAACGAAGATAACGACGGCGGCCTGCGCGACAACCGCGACCGCACCCAGCCCGAAGGCCAGCAGGATAACCGTGAAAATTCGCCCGAGGTCAGTTTGAGGGACAAGGTCACCGTAGCCGATGGTGCCGAGCGTGATAATCGTAATCCAGATCGCCTCCATGAGGGATAGGTCTTCGACAATCATGTACCCGGCAATGCCGATAGGGAAGATAATACAAAGTGCGATTAGCGCGATGCGAAGCTGGCGCTGGGTTTCATCGAATGAACTCATCTAGCCCTTGAACCACTTGACCAGGCGCATGACGAGGCCACGCTTGTTATCTTGGCTTTGTTGGTATTCTTGCTGAAGTTGCTCGGTAAGATATTCTAACTCGGCAAGACGCATTCGCGCACCATTGACGATGATCCATTCTTGATCCAGAATCCGCAGGTCACGAGGGGTACGCTTGTAGAGGTTGTGATAAGCCTCAGTATAATGTTGGATGACTTTTTCAGCATGAAGGCTCATTATTGACGTTCCGTTGTTTTGTCACTCAATGGAGTTGCTTTTGGGACTATTACTTGATGATAGCATTTATTTTTGCATACATTCAATAGATATATTGTACCTGTGGGTTATAATGATTGCACTAAATTAAGGTAAAAAGATGATTTCCCAACAGTCTGATTATCAAAAAGCAGTCGATATTATCCGTCAGTATACCACGACGGAACCAAAGATTGGTCTGGTGCTTGGTTCTGGCCTCGGCGGTCTGGCGGATACTCTAGAAGACCGGGTGAGCATCCCCTATGAGGAAATTCCCGGCTGGCCTGTCTCGACCGTACATGGGCACAGCGGTCAGCTTGTCATCGGCAAACTCGAAGGCAAGACTGTCATCGCGCAGCAGGGGCGAGCACACTTTTACGAAGGCTACGATCTGAAACAGGTGACGTTCCCGATCCGCGTGATGCGGTTGATGGGTGCAAACACACTGATCTTGACCAATGCGGCAGGGGGCTTGAATACCAACTACAGCCCCGGCGAACTGATGCTGATTAAAGATCATATTAACCTGGTGGGGTTGATCGGCAATAATCCACTTATGGGGCCAAACGATGAGACAATCGGGCCGCGTTTCCCTGGCATGGTGCATACCTATGACCGTGAACTGCGCGAGATCGCCGTCGGGGTGGCTGCGAAACATGATATTACATTGCATCAAGGGGTCTACGTTGGGCTTTCCGGCCCGATGTTCGAGACACCCGCAGAAGTACGGATGCTGCGCACTCTCGGTGCAGACGCCGCCGGAATGTCTACCGTGCATGAAGTTTTGGTCGCCCGGCACGCGGGGATGCGGGTCATGGCGTGTTCCGGCATCACTAATAGCGCGATTGACGATGTGGACGCGGTCGGTGAAACCAACCACGAGGAAGTGCTGGAAACGGGTAAGGTCATCGTGCCGCGCTTCACCATGATCTTGAAAGGGGTCGTGAGGGCGATTGAGACGTGAGCGTAATCGTTGGTCTAATCGACCAGGCGGCGGTCGGCCTGTATGTGTTGGTTGCTGTTGCATTCGTATGGTACCTGCTCAAATGGCTGCAAGCGCGTGAATCAGGAAGGGCGACCACGTTTGAGCTAGAACGCGATTTTTCGTCCTACAAGAGTGCAAATGCCGCAACGGTCTTGGTTTTATTGATCGAATTAGGATTGGTGGTCGCTGGCGTTCAACGAGTGGTCGCACCTCAGATGCGCGAAGATCGGCTTGTGCGCAACAATCAGGCCCAGCAGGTCGCGCTCAACATCAACGCGGATGGTGAGTTCAACACCCCTACGCCCGCCCCCGCGCAGGGCGGCGCGATCCCCGACCCGGTTGATCCATCTGTATTGGGTGGCGCACAGGTCGCGGACATCGCATCAACACCGACCAACACCCCCACACCCGTCGGGACGATTGAGCCGAATGTGCCGGCTGTGCAAGGCTGCGATACGCCGAAAGCCTTTTTGCAGATACCAGCCAATGGGATGCGCGTATTTCAACAGACACCGGTCGTAGGGACGGCATTCCTCGACGATGGGACGTTTTCGTTGTATAAGTTAGAAATTCGCGGGGTGGATATTGCGGAATTTTCACCTATTGATACGGTGACGATCCCGCAGCAGGAGCTTGGTGCACTGACGCAATTCAACCCTGCTTCATTGACGCGCGGCACCTATCAGTTCCGGCTGATGGTGTTTGACCAGACCGATACTTTGCGAGCGTCCTGCCAGGTGACGATTTCGGTCACCGATCCACCACTGACAGCAACACCCATACCGACATCGCAACCGGGTGCGCCTCCGGCGTTTTCCACCGCGCAGCCGGAAGAAATTGAAGAAGCAACAGTTACAGATCCCCTCGGAGGTTAACAATGTATATTGGGATTATTGGCATAGGCAAGGTCGGCACCACACTCGCACAACTCTGGTATGATGCCGGGTACGATATTACAGCAGTTTATAATCGCCACACGATTTCGGCGCAGATGCTCGCGGGGAAAATCGCGTCAACCTGCATGGAGTCGGTAGATGCCGTCATCGAAGCGGCAGATCTGATCATGTTAAGTGTCTCGGATGATGCGATTGCCGCCATTGTAGAAGCGATCACCATATCTGATTTGCGCGGCAAAGCATTTGTGCATAATTCCGGTGCCTACGATATGGGTGTGTTGCGACCGCTGGCAGTACGCGGAGCAGCGGTCGGGAGTTTACATCCGGCGTTCCCGTTTGCCGATGTCGGCATGGCTTTAAAGACACTGCCGGGGGCGACTTTCGCCATCGAGGCCGACCAACTCCAACTGCTACAATGGCTACGCGAACTGGTCACCGTATTGGATGGTTATTGCATCGAGATCCCAGTGGGACAGAAGTCGGCCTATCATGCCGCGCTGGTGATTGCCAGTAACTACACGGTGACACTCTATGCGGCAGCACAGCGCGTGCTAAATAGCATGTGTGACGATCTGGACGCCGTGAATAATGCGCTTGATACGCTGATGACGGCGACGATCAAAAATTTGAGCCAGCACGGTATCCCAAATGCGTTGACCGGCCCATTGACCCGTGCTGATGCGGGCACGATCCATGCCCACATTGAGGCGATCAAAGACGACCCTGTGCTGCTGCACGCCTATCAATCACTGGCGATGCTCACCGTCCCCGTGTTGGAGGCGCGAGGGGTATCACCGAATTTTATCAACGGACTCGAAACCACACTGGATGAGCAAGAAGATGCGTTTGACGATACGCGATATACAGAAGATGAAGGCTGACAAACAGCCGATCACCATGTTAACGGCTTACGATGCGACCAGTGCCCGCGTCAGCGAAGCGGCGGACGTGCCGATGCTGTTGGTGGGCGACTCATTGGGGATGGTCGTGCAAGGGCATGATTCAACCATCCCGGTGACGCTTGAGCATATGATTTACCACACGGAGATCGTGACTCGCGTCACCGAACAGGCACTAATCGTCGCCGATATGCCATTTATGACCTACAGCGTCAGCACAGAGCAAGCGTTGACTAACGCCGCTCGATTGATGCAGAACAGCGGTGCCGGTGCGGTCAAAGTCGAAGGCGGCGCTTTCATCGCACCGACGATTGAGCGTCTGACACAGGCCGGCATCCCGGTGATGGGACACATCGGCTTGACACCGCAGAGCATCAAGCAGCTTGGCGGTTTCCGTGTGCAGGGGCGGGATCTCGACCGTGCGCGGACGCTGATCCGTGATGCTGAAGCGGTGCAGGCCGCCGGTGCCTTTGCAATCGTGCTGGAACTGGTGCCGATTGAACTGGCGCAGATCATCACCGAGCGCCTGGAAATCCCCACGATTGGCATTGGTGCGGGGGGCGGGTGTGACGGACAGGTGCAGGTGTTTCATGATATTCTGGCGTTGTTCGATAATTTTTTGCCGCGCCATGCCAAGCAATACGCACAGATCGGCAACTTGATGCAGGCGGCTATCGAGCAGTACACCGCTGAAGTGTGCGAAGGTGACTTCCCGACAGCGGAAAACGGCTTCAAGCTCTCCGCTGAGGTGCTGGAAGCTCTACGGTCGGAGGCTTGATGCAGGTCGTAGAGACAATTGCTGATCTCCGTGCTGCGCGGGGCGTACTGCAAGGTTCGGTCGGGTTGGTGACTACGATGGGGGCGCTACACGCCGGTCATCTGGCGCTGGTCGAGCAGGCGCGGCGCGACCATGATCACGTTATTGCGACGATTTTCGTCAATCCAACGCAGTTCAGCCCCGACGAAGACCTCGACGCCTACCCGCGTGACCTGTCCGGTGATATGGAAAAGTTACGCGCTGCCGGGGTCGATTTAATCTTTACGCCAACACCGGATTTAATGTATCCGTCGGGATACCAGACTTATGTCACGGTGGAGCAGGTCACACAGGGGTTGGAAGGGGGGCAACGGCCAGGGCATTTTCGCGGTGTGGCGACCATCGTCACAAAGTTGTTGAACCTTACTCAACCGCACGCCGCCTACTTTGGTCAAAAAGACGCGCAGCAGGTGGTGGTCATCCGGCGTCTGGTCGCCGACCTGAATATCCCGGTAGCAATTATCGTCTGCCCGACGATGCGTGAGGCCGACGGGTTAGCGATGAGTTCACGTAATGCCTATCTCAGCGAGGATGAACGGCAATCCGCGACGGTGCTTTACCGGGCGTTGCAAGCGGCGGGTGTACGCTATGAGTCCGGTGAACGTGACCCCGACGCACTAATCAGGGCGGCGCTTGATGTACTTGCGCAGCAACTCCAAACCATGCCGGATTACGTCTCGGTGGTTGATGCGCGGACTTTGCTACCGCCTGATCGGGATGATGCGCCGTTGTTGTTCTCACTGGCGGCGCAGGTGGGTACACCGCGCCTGCTGGATAACTGTCTGCTGCCGTTATCACTCAACACGCGAGATGGTCTGACGGCGACACTTGGACGAGTCGATTTTACGTAAACTTTACTACTTTCACCGTAAAAACTAAGCTATACACATTAGACTACTGACATTAGTAAATTCACAAAGAGGAAAGAGGTCATCGGATGTTCTTTTTCGATATGCAGTATGTTCTGCTGGTGCTGATCCCCAGCGTGATACTCTCGTTCGGGGCGCAGATGTGGGTGCGCAATGCCTACAAGAAGTGGAGTGACACCCGAAACAGTGCCGGTCTATCCGGTGCGCAGATGGGGCAGCGTTTGGTGCAATCAGGTGGATTAAGCGGTGTGCAATTCGAGGGAACACCGGGCGAACTCACCGATCATTATGATCCATCAGGGCATATCGTGCGTATGTCTGAGGGGATCGCGACTCGGCCTTCGGTTGCTGCGATGGCAATCGTCGCGCATGAGTTGGGTCACGCCCAACAGTATGAGCAGAATTCACCCTTTATTACCATGCGTAGCTTTCTCCTACCGGCGATGCGCTTTAGCCCGACCGCATCTTATATATTGATTATCGCGGGATTGTTGCTACAGGCGACCGGCCTTGCCTGGATCGGGGTGATGTTGTTCGGTGTGACCGTGTTGTTTATGTTGCTTACGTTGCCGGTTGAGTTTGATGCGAGTCGTCGCGGTATGGCTTTGCTGCGTCAAAGTGGTTTGATGAGCGAACAGGACGCCAGCGGTGCACGTCAGATGTTGACTGCCGCCGCTCTGACGTATGTTGCCGCTTTTGTGACGTCTTTGCTCACACTGATATATTACATCAGTTTGCTCTCACGCAGTGACTGATGAGGATTAGCCGGGTGCAGTCTTTTCTGTGTCCGGCTTACTTACCGGTTGGGGTGTTTACCGCAGCCTTTTCGCCACCGTCGCCAGCTTCGCTAAGGAAATAAGCGATTGTATTGAGCAGTTCGTTCTTGCTAACGGGTTTTGCGAGATAGCCGTCACAACCCGCATCGAGAAAACGTTCTTTGTCACCGAACATAGCGTTTGCCGTCAGCGCGATGATAGGAATATGTCGTAAATCGTGGTCTGCTTTAAGGCGTGCGGTGGCTTCCATACCGTCGATGTCAGGCAGGTTGATGTCCATCAAAATCAAGTCGGGGACTTCGTTTGTGGCGACCTCGATACCGGTTGTCCCGTCAATTGCTTCGATCATGTCATACCCCCCGACACGAAGCATTTTGCGCACGAGTCGCATGTTTTGTGGGTTGTCCTCAACGTAGAGAATTTTCATGTGTGTACACGCTCTTTGTAAATGCGGACGAATTTACCTGACTTAATTATATGTCATGCTTAAATTTTAAATCAAGTTTTGGTGAATGTTGTTATAGCTTTGTAACAACGGTGCTATAACAAAGACCAATCAAGACACTATCACTATTATAAGGCCTAGATAAGATCAGTAGAATCAAATAAGTATAACAATGTTCTAACCATTGGTGAAATCGTCTTCGTCGTAATCCGTCGGGGCGATGAGTTCACTGACCGCACGGCGTAGCTTACGCCACCACGTCCGCAACCGGACGATTGCATAACTCGCGCGGCGACGTTGCTGGTAATAACGGTTGATCGGACGTGCGCCCGGTTGTGGGATCGACCAGCGCATCACGACGGTACCCCAGGAGAGGCCGCCACCGAACCCGATGAACACGATATGATCGCCCTGGTTAATCAGTCTCTTTTCCAGTGCTTCGTTAAGGGCAATCGGGATGGATGCGGCGGATGTGTTGCCGTAACGGTCGAGGTTGGTTATAAAGCGTTCGCGTTCGACATCCAGGCTGCGGGCGGCGGCCTGGATGATACGTTCATTCGCCTGATGGGGGATGATGAGCTTAACATCCTCGAGTTTGACGTGAGCCTTGTTCAACGCCTCCATGATCGACGGTTTGATGATCCGTGCGGCGAACTTGAACACCTCACTGCCGGACATATACATCTTGTGGAGTTCATGCTCACCCAGCCCGCCCTGGTCGCGGATTTCCAGATTGCCCAATGTCGGGATGGCGAGTAAATCTGCCCCGGAGCCATCCGAGCGCATCACCGTAGAGAGCACCCCGCCGACCCGATCTTGCCGTTGCAGCACCACCGCCCCGGCACCATCACCAAACAGAATACAGGTGCTGCGATCGCGCCAGTTCATCACACGGGTCATCGTCTCCGCACCGATGACGATTGCTGTGTTGATGCTGCCGGAACGAATCGCCTGTGTCGCCATATCCATCCCATAAACAAAACCGGAACAGGCCGCGCTCAAATCGAAGGCTCCGGCAGCGTTTGCGCCGAGCTTGTGCTGTACGATGCTGGCGGTGCTAGGGAAGATATTTTCGGGCGTGCTGGTCGCTACGATAATCAGGTCAATATCCGCCGGGAGAATGTCAGTCACTTCCAGGGCACGCTGCGCCGCTCGTATTGCAAGTGTGCTGGTTGATTCCTTCTCACCGACGATGCGCCGTTCTTTGATGCCGGTGCGGGCTTGAATCCATTCGTCGCTGGTTTCAAGGATGGCTTCGAGGTCTTTATTCGAGAGGATGGTTTCCGGTGCACACATCCCCCAGCCAACGATGTGCGCGTGATAGCGTTTGGGCGCGACGTTGAAGTTACTACTGGTGACCATTGGACTTGTGTTCGCCAAAAATCAACACGGCGTTATGCCCACCAAACCCAAACGAATTGCTCATCACCGTGCTGATCGGGTGTTCGACGCCTTGATTAGGGGTGTAGTCCAGGTCACACGCCGGGTCTGGGTTATCCAGATTCATCGTCGGTGGGACGAAGTTTTCCAGGATGGACATGACCGAAAACACCGCTTCAACCGACCCGGCAGCACCCATCAGATGCCCGGTGACGGACTTTGTCGAGCTGATGGGAATGCTGTAGACGATCTCACCCAGCGCGGTTTTTAAGGCAACCGTTTCGCTCAAATCGTTCAATGGGGTGCCTGTGCCGTGTGCGTTGATGTAGTCGATTTCGTCGGGTTGCAGGGTGGCGTCTTCCATTGCCATGCGGATCGCCTCCGCCGCCCCGGAACCGTCTTCCAGGGGAGCGGTGACGTGAAACGCATCGGATGTGTGACCGTAACCGAGGATTTCCGCGTAGATCTTCGCGCCACGCTTAAGGGCGTGTTCCATCTCTTCGAGTACGAGAATCGCCGCGCCCTCAGCGACCACGAAGCCGTCACGGTCAACATCGAAGGGACGTGAGGCTTTCTCCGGTGCGTCGTTGCGTCGTGAGATTGCCGTCATGTTGTTGAAGCCAGCGATGGTAATGCTTTCCAACGCGGCCTCAGAACTCCCGGCTAGCATCGCTTTTACCCGTCCATACCGGATCATCTCAGTAGCTTCACCGATACAGTTGTTACCGGTCGCGCAGGCGGTCGTGATGGCGAAGTTCGGCCCGCGTAGGCCGTAAGCCATCGAAATTTTACCGGATGGTGCATCCGGCAGCATCATCGGGACGAGTAACGGGCTGACGAAACGTGCGCCTTTTTTTAGATAATTGCGTGTGCTGGCGACAATCGTCGCAATACCGCCGATACCTGTACCGACGATTGCGCCTACGTCGTATCTATTGTCTCTTGTGATCTCCAGGTCAGCATTTTTGAGGGCTTGGTCAGCAGCGTAAAGCGCCATCTGTGTGACGCGATCCGTCCGGCGTGCCTCGCGCCTGCCGAGCAGCTTTTCCGGTTCGAAGTCCTTAACCTCACCGCCGAAGTGATTTTCCAGGTGTGAGGTGTCAAAGCGTAAAATCGGGCCGATGCCACTGATGCCCTCAGCAGCGTTCTTCCAGGCTTCCTCGACTGTATTCCCTGTAGGGCAGGCGATGCCCATACCTGTAATGACGACCCGCTTTCGTTCCACGCAAAAACCCTCCGAGGGTGGTAATTTTTAATCACATATCATTCGATTATAAAGGCAAAGTGGGTTATCTTCACCACCGGATGTGGGTACAACGTGCTATAATACGCGCCGGTACGATTTTTTGACGTGGAAAGGATGCGGCATACAACAAAGGTTGTGTGATTTATGATTTTGGTCACTGGGGCAACTGGTCTGGTCGGGCGGCACATCGTCAGGCGGTTGATGGAAGAAGGGCGAGCAGTGCGTGTGTTGCTGCCGCAAAGCAAACAGCGCCAGCTCCCGTGGGATGTGGATGCGGAAAATGCGCCGGAAGTCGTCAGCGGTAATTTACTGGACGAAGAGGCCGTGTTTACCGCCGTCACGGGTGTGCATGTCATCATTCACCTGGAAAATGCGCTGTGGTGGGGTCGTGAACGTGATCTGGAACGTGTCGAGCTGGTCGGCACGCGCAATCTCATCACCTCGGCACGCGCCGCGCGCGTCGGCAGGATCATCACATTGAGCCAGCTTGGGGCGTCCCCGTCATCGGCGTTTGTGTTGCTGCGTACAAAGGGGCAGGTGGAAGGTGTCATCCGCAACAGTGGGTTGGCGTTCACGATCATTCGATCTGGATTAGTCTTCGGCCCTGAGGATTCGTTCGTTAACCATCTGGCGATGATGTTCGCGGTGACGCCGGGGGTGTTCTTGCTGCCGGGGTTCGGTGAAGTTGTACTGCATCCCCTGTACGTTGACGATCTGGTCGAGGCGCTCTATCGCAGTCTGGAGCGTATAAACGTCGTTGATGAGACGGTCGAAATCGGCGGCCCGGAATACATCACCTTCGAGGACATGGTGCAGACCATCATGCGGGTGACGCACACCCCCCGGCTCATCGTCAAGCTGCCGCCCTATGCGATGCGTTGGATCACGAATCTTTACGGGTTCATCTTTCCCCGGTCGTTGATGACGTCTCAATGGCTGGACATCCTCGCGGCGAACCGCACCACACGTATCGGCAACATCAGCAATGCGTTCGGTATCCACCCGCGTCGATTTGAGGATACTTTGGTAGAGTATATGCCGCAGCGGCGCTATTTCTTCGCTGCATTTCGTTATATTTTTCGACGGCGTCCACGCGAAAGTTAGCCTATGGCAATTGAAATCAAATCAATTCGAGAATTTAACGCGCTCTATGCAGCGGTAGAATTACAAAAAGTGTACTGGGGCACCGATGTCGAGTCCTTAGTACCGGGGCAGACCCTGCATACCATTGTGCATTCCGGCGGCCACGTCATCGTCGCTTTAGACGGTGAGCGGATGATCGGGGTACTCATCGGTTTATTGGCGACGGAAGGCACCCCCGCCCGCGATCACCTCAAAATCTACTCCAAGCGGATGCTGGTGCTACCGGAGTATCGCGGACAGGACATCGCGCAGCGGTTAAAGTTCAAACAGCGAGAGGTCGCGCAAGAACAAGGGATCGATTTGATTACCTGGACGTTTGACCCGCTGCTTTCGCTCAACGCACATTTCAATCTGCGTAAGCTCGGTTGCCGTTCCTGGCGATTTATTGAGAACTACTACGGCACGTCGAGTGATGCGCAAGGTCTGTCTATACAGGGGAATTCCGACCGTCTTGTGGCTTCCTGGGTGTTAGACGCGCAGCCCGTTAAAGATCGCGTGACGCAGAAGCACGAACCGAGGACACTGGAACAATATCTCAATGAAGGCGGCGTGATCCTAAATCCATCAGAGGACAAGGACGGCGTCCCGTGCCCGGCGGAGTCCATCAACAAAGCCGAGGGCAAATATCCTATCATTGAGATTCCGGTTGACTTTCGTGGTTTGGTCAACGCACTGCCTGATCTGGCGAAAACCTGGCGCTCACACATCCGCGGGCTGCTGCCCGAAGTGATGGCGCGTAAGAATTCGACCTTTCACAGTGCTGGTTATGTGGTGACGGATTTTATTCACGGGCAGTACGAAGGGCGAGATCGTGCTTTCTACGTTTGCTCGATGGGACGACACACAAAACGAGGTGAGGAACAATGAGGTCGATTACCGTCAAGCAAATAGTGTTACATCCGGTGGGCTTGCCGCTAGTCGAGCGCCTGCATACCAGCGCAAGCTGGGAACCGTTCAAGTCTGCGGTCATCGTTGAGTTGACCACGACGGACGGCGTTACAGGGTGGGGCGAATGTCCGACGAAGATGTTGCCCAGCTACGCTTATGAGTCGATGGGCACAGCACTGCATGTGATGTCCGAATTTTTGATTGACTACGTTACCGACCAGACCATCGACGCGGCGACCGATGTGCCCGCTTTAATGAGTAAGATACGTGGGCATCCGATGGCGAAAGCCGGGGTTGAGGGGGCGGTGTGGGATGCGCTGGCAAAGACCAATGACGTGCGGTTAGCCGATCTGTTTGCCGCGCATCTGCCAGGGGGTCATGCTTCGAAGGGGCACGCCATCGTCGGTGTGAGCATCGGTATTCAGGAGACGATCGAAAAAACGCTAGAAATCATCGCGCTACGGCTTGAGCAGGGTTATGGACGCATCAAGCTCAAGATCAAGCCGGGTTGGGATGTCGAACTGACTCGTGCGGTGCGGGCGGCATACCCTGATATTTCATTGATGCTAGACGCCAACAGCGCCTACAGGCCGGCGGATGCCGATCATCTCAAACAGTTTGATGAGTTTGATCTGCTGATGATTGAACAGCCGTTAGGACATGACGACATCTACCAACACAGCAAATTGCAACCGCAGCTTGAGTCGCGCATTTGTCTTGATGAGAGCATTCACACGCTCGGTGATGCGATGCTGGCGGTTGAAAATGGCGCTTGCAGCATCATTAACCTGAAGCCGGCACGGGTCAGCGGCTTTACGCAGAGTCTGGCGATCTACCGCTATTGTGTAGAGAACGACATTGACTTGTGGATCGGCGGCCTGCTGGAAACGGGCGTTGGTCGGGCGGCGAATCTGGCGCTTGCCTCGCTGCCGGGTGTGACGATGCCCAGCGACATCTCCGCGACGGATCGCTACTTTGACCCGGATTTGACCGATCCGCCGTTCGTGTTGGGTGAAAACAGCACCATTGCTGTGCCGGATGCGCCGGGAATCGGTGTAGAGGTCGTGCCGGAACGGTTGCAGGAAGCAAAAGCGCGTTGGGTTGCACAATATCCATACCAAGACCGGGAGCGTGTGAAATGACAACAACATTGACCAACAAACGAGTAGCCTTTGTCGGTGCAGGTGTGATGGGTGAAGCCATGATTAAGGGGTTGCTGGCGCGTGAGTTAATCCAACCCGCTGCGATCACCGCTTCTGACCCACATCTCGAACGCGGCGAGGAACTCAAAGGCCGCTACGGTCTGAACTTCACGACTGACAACGCCGAGGCCATTACCGATGCAGACATCGTCGTGCTATCGGTCAAGCCACAGGTGATGGGCAAAGTGCTGCCGGGGCTGCATAATCGCATCCACGAGGACGCGTTGGTGATGAGTATCGCCGCCGGGGTGAAGCTCAAGCGCATTATGGAGGGGTGTGATAACCGTCATGTGGTGCGTGCGATGCCGAACACACCCGGTCAAATCGGCGAGGGGATGACGGCATGGGTGGCGACACCGGATGTTTCCGACGAGCAGTTATTGTGGGCGGAACTCGTACTGGGCGCATTGGGTGAAACGCTGCGCGTCAGCGATGAAAAATTTATGGATATGGCGACCGCGCTCAATGGTAGTGGGCCGTCTTATGTGTTCTTGCTGATGGAAGCCTTGATCGACGCCGGGGTGCATATGGGTTTTTCCCGGCAAGATTCACAAAAGCTCGTCCAACAGACCATGCTAGGTGCGGTGAACTACGCGATCAAATCCGGCAAACATCCGGCAGAACTACGCAATCAGGTGACCAGCCCCGGCGGGACATCTGCGGCGGCGTTGTACCAACTAGAAAAGGGTAGCGTCCGCACGACGATCTCTCAAGCGGTGTGGGCCGCCTATAAGCGATCTGTAGAGCTAGGGCAAGACGAATAATTTCGAGGAGGGTACGTGATGATCTTAGAAGTGGCTGAAGTCCACATCCGTGAGGGCACAGACCAGGCATTTGAGCAAGCCGTACAGCAAAGTATCGACAACTACATCAGTGTGACCGATGGTTATATCGACGCGGAACTGCGCCGCAGCATGGAAGACCCGACGCGCTATCTGCTGCTGATCCAATGGGAGACGCTGCAAGCGCACACCGTCAACTTTCGTGAGAGTGATCGTTTCGAGAAGCACCGGGCGCTCATCAGCCCCTATTTTGCCGAGGCACCGTTCGTGCAACACTTCGAGCGTTGTGATGGTTAAGCGGCAATTGTGAAAATGTGGACAGATGTTTGTTCATAAGTTACAATGACCGCACTTAACCATCAAGAGATTAATCTACATTCTGTCAGAGTGTTTTCATTCAGTTGTATGAACTTTTAGCATAGGAGTCTGGAAAATGGCGGAAGCCACCAACGATATTTATCAGTCTTTGCTCGACCAGGTCAATAGCTATGAATCAGATGTTGAAGCGGTTGAGGTCGGTTATGTCGAAGAGGTCGGTGACGGTATTGCCCGCGTCGCAGGCCTGGATAATATTCGCTTTAGTGAGTTGGTGCGCTTCGGTACTGGCTCCGCAGGGATGGCGTTCAACCTGGAAAAAGATAACGTCGGTATCATCATCCTCGGCGAATTCGAGAGCATTCGTGAGGGTACGGAAGTTCGTCCGCTCGGGCGCATCGCGTCGGTGCCGGTCGGTATGGGGATGGTCGGGCGTGTCGTTGACGCACTTGGGCACCCGGTAGATGGCAAGGGGCCGATTGAATCCAATGAATTCTACAACGTGGAGCGCATCGCCCCCGGTGTGATGGAACGTAAGGGTGTTGACCGTCCGGTGCAGACGGGTATTATGGCGATTGACGCGATGATCCCGATTGGGCGCGGTCAGCGTGAGTTGATTATTGGTGACCGTCAGGTAGGTAAGACCGCCGTCGCCATCGACACCATCATCAACCAGAAGGGTAAGGGCCTCTACTGCATTTATGTCGCAGTTGGCAAGCGTAAGGGTGAGGTCGCTCGTTTGCAGGCCACCCTGGAAGAATATGGCGCGATGGATTATACCACCATCGTCGTCGCTTCCGCTTCTGACCCGGCGGCGATGCAGTACATCGCACCATACTCCGGTTGTGCCATCGGTGAGTGGTTTATGGAAAACGAAATGGACGCGCTGGTCGTCTATGATGACCTGTCAAAACATGCCTGGGCTTACCGTGAGGTTTCCCTGCTGATGCGCCGTCCGCCGGGACGTGAAGCCTACCCCGGTGACGTGTTCTACTTGCATAGTCGCTTGCTGGAGCGCGCCGCGCAGCTCAGTGATGAGCGCGGCGGTGGCAGCCTGACCGCGCTGCCGGTGATCGAGACTTTGCTCGGTGACGTGTCCGCGTTTGTGCCGACGAACGTGATCTCGATTACGGATGGTCAGATTTATCTTGAGTCCGACTTGTTCTACGCAGGGCAACGCCCGGCGTTGAACGTCGGTATCAGCGTCAGCCGCGTGGGTGGTGACGCACAAACGAACCTGATGAAGAAGGTCGCCGGTGGTATGCGCCTCGATCTTGCCCAGTTCCGCTCGTTGGAATCGTTCGCGCAGTTCGGCTCCGACCTGGATAAGTCCACTCAGCGCCAGTTGGATCGTGGGTTGCGTTTGACGGAACTACTCAAGCAGCCGCAGTATCAGCCGATTTCGCTGTCAGATCAGATCGTGTTGATCTTCGCCGGCACCAACGGGTATCTCGAAGATGTGACGGTGGAACGTGTGGAGGAATGGCAGGAGAACTTCCTGCACTTCTTCAATACGCAGTATTCTGAACTCGTTGAGAAGATGATGACCGAGCAGAAAATGACCGACGAGATCCGCGAGGGTATGGCTGAAGCATGTGACCGCTTCAACGAAACCTGGGACTAAGGTTACGACGATTAACAGGGGTGCGTGAGCGAACGTGTCCCCTTTTTTGAGAGAGCAATCAGGAAGGGAGAATCATGCCCAGTGCACGCGATGTAAAGAATCGCATCCGAAGTGTCAAGAATATTGGGCAGATCACCCGTGCGCTGGAGGCGGTTTCAGCCTCACGGGTACGTAAGGCGCAGGCGCGTGTGCTTGCCAGCCGCGCCTACTCTGAAAAAGCATGGGAAATTCTGCTGAACATTCAGGCCGTTTCCGGCGGCGAGGTGCTGCACCCACTGCTGACCGAACGGGCAGAGATCAATAAGATTATGATCGTGCTCATCACATCGGATCGCGGTCTCGCCGGGGCGTTCAACACGAACGTCATCCGTGCGGTGCAACGGTTTAAACAGCGGCTCGGCAAGCCGACGGAGTTTGTCACTGTCGGTCGCAAAGGCCGTGATGCGCTGCTCCGTGCGAATGAAAATGTGGTCGCGGAATTCACCGACATCCCCGATGGGGTGCGGTTAGCGGATATCTCGCCGATCTCACGGATTGCCATTGACGCTTTCCTCAGCCATGAAGTCGATCAGGTCTTTATCGCCTATACCGACTTTATCAACACTCTGACGCAAAAGCCGTCGGTGCTTGGCTGGTTGCCGTTGATACCGTACACGACTGAGGATCAAGTCGCGGCGGAGTACGTCAAAGAAGTGCCGGCTGTCTCCGGCAGTGGGCAAGATTACGAATATGAGCCGAACCCGCAGGCCATTCTCGACGAGATTGTGCCGCGCTTCACCGAGTTGCAGATGTATCAGGCCATGTTAGAAAGCAAGGCCAGCGAACATTCTGCCCGGATGGTGGCGATGCGTAACGCATCTGACAATGCTTCACAGCTTGCCGATGACCTGACGCTGGTCTACAACAAGGCACGTCAGGCGACGATCACCAATGAAATTCTGGACATCGTCGGCGGCGCTGAGGCGCTGCAAGATACGCTGGATAAGAAGGCTGATCAGATCTTGCATGATTCACAGGCCAAGCGAGACGCAAGCGCCGGTTCAATGGCGACAAACGGTAAGAAAAGTGCGAACGGCAAGAAGCGTACCGTGCGCAAAGCGAAAAAGACGGAGAAAAAAGCAAAGTCTTCAGCGCCGCCTCAGGCGGTAAATGACCCGCCTGCGCCAGTCCCGGTAGAGGACCCGCCGCCCAAACCCGTGCCTGCACCCAAGTCCGTGCCGGGAGCTGAGGACGACCTCAAGCGAATCGACGGTATAGGCCCCAAAATGGAAGAGGCGTTGAAAGCCTATGGGATCAAGACGTTCGCTGCGCTGGCTGAGGCGACTGAGGCGCAACTTTCCGCCGCCATCGATGAAGCCGGAATGCGCTTTGCGCCAAGTCTGGTCACCTGGGCGAAGCAAGCTGGCTTTGCTGCAAACGATGATTGGGATGGGCTGGCGGACTATCAGGAAAACTTAACGGCTGGACGAGAAGAATAACTAAACAGGAGTAAAGGATCTCATGGCTGAAGTAGAAGGTCGCGTCTCCCAGGTGCTTGGCGCTGTGGTAGACGTAGAATTTGATAACACATCCGAACTACCCGATATTTTCGACGCGATCCGTGTGCCGCGCGAAGATAAGGAAGATCTCGTCCTTGAGGTGCAGATGCATCTGGGCGACAACTCTGTCCGTACCGTTGCGATGGATACAACCGACGGTCTACAGCGCAACGTCCCGGCTTATTCGTCAGGCGATCCGATTCATGTGCCGGTCGGCGATGCGACGCTAGGGCGTGTGTTCAACGTGTTGGGTAACCCGATTGATAACAAACCCCCTGTGCCGGCAGAAGAACCGCATCGTCCGATCCACGCACCAGCGCCGGATTTCGAGCAGCAATCTACACAGGTTGAGGTGTTCGAGACGGGCATGAAAGTGATCGACCTCGTCGCGCCGATGACGCGCGGCGGTAAGACAGGCATCTTCGGCGGTGCAGGTGTCGGCAAGACCGTGACCATTCAGGAGTTGATTAACTCCATCGCAACCCAGCATGAGGGACTCTCGGTGTTTGCGGGTGTGGGTGAGCGTACCCGTGAAGGGACTGACCTCTACCACGAAATGGATGAAGCCGGTGTGTTGCCCAACCTGGCGATGGTGTTCGGTCAGATGAACGAACCGCCCGGTGTGCGTCTGCGTGTCGCGCTGAGTGGGCTGGCGATGGCGGAATACTTCCGCGATCAAGGCAAAGACGTGCTGATGTTCATTGACAACATCTTCCGTTATTCACTGGCAGGTGCGGAAGTATCCGCGCTGCTGGGGCGTATGCCGTCGGCGGTGGGGTATCAGCCCACGCTCGCTGATGAGATGGGTCAGCTTCAAGAACGTATTACCTCGACACGCCGGGGTGCGATCACCTCGATGCAGGCCGTTTATGTGCCCGCAGACGACTACTCCGACCCGGCCCCGGTGGCGGTGTTTACGCATCTGGACGGGACAATCGCGCTGGAACGCTCTATCGCGTCGCGTGGGTTGTTCCCGGCGGTCGATCCGCTGAACAGCACCAGCAAGATCCTCGATCCGCTGGTGGTGGGCGAAGAACACTACAACACCGCCCGCGAAGTCCAGCAGGTGCTGCAGCGTTACAAAGACTTGCAGGACATCATCGCTATTCTAGGTGTGGATGAGCTTTCCGCTGATGACAAGCTACTGGTCTCTCGTGCACGTAAGATCGAACAGTTCCTCACGCAGCCGATGGTGGTGGCGGAGCAGTTCACGGGTCGCCCCGGTCGTTACGTCAAGGTGAAGGACACCATTCGTGGCTTCCGCATGATCCTCGATGGCGAGGTGGACGAAGTACCGGAGCAGTTGTTCTACATGGCAGGGACGGTTGACGAAGTCCTCCAACGCTACGAAGACTCTGAATAGCGTCGGTGGTATGGGGGCGCAATGCCCCCTAAAAACGGAGGGTTGAGAGATGACAATTCATGTAGAAGTAGTTTCGCGAGAAGAAAAAGTCTTTGACGAGGCTGAAGCCGATATGGTACTCGTCCCCGCTGTCGAGGGTGAGATGGGTGTGTTGCCGCGCCACGCACCGGTGTTGACCACACTCGGTTTTGGTGAGTTGGTCGTGCGTAAGGGCGAAGCGGAAGAACGGTTCGCCATCTTCGGTGGTGTGGTAGATATTCGCCCCGGTCGTGTGGTTGTGCTGGCGGAAATGGCTGAGTCGAGTTACGAGATCGACGTAGATGCCGCACAGGAAGCGCGTGACCGTGCCCAAAAGATGCTTGAAGAAGGCGTTCCTGAAGGCGAGCAGCGTGCCGCCGTGCTCCAATTGCGGCGTGCTAACCTGGAACTGAAAGTTAGTAATAAAATGCGTAACCGTACACCAATATTGCGCATTATTGAGGACGACGACAACGAAGAAGCATAACGACTGTTGAGTCGATGCGCTTTTACGCCCGGATAGAGCATTCGTCCGGGCGTTGCGTTTCCCCCTCACCCCTGTATAAATGAGTCGGTTCTCGCACCTTAAACGGGTGCGTTTCATTATCGAGTGAGTGTTGAATTATGCCACTATTCAGTAAAAATCTGGGAATTGACCTGGGCACCGTAAATGTGTTGATCTATGAAGGTGGTCAGATCGTCCTTCAAGAACCATCATTGGTCGCTGTCTCCGCTGAGGAGGACGAGCGTGGTGATTTTCGTGTGATGGAGATCGGGCAACCCGCTCGTGAAATGCTGGGGAAGGTCTACGAAGAGGACATTCAGGTCGTGCGGCCTTTGCAAGACGGTGTCATCGCAGACTATGAAGTGACCGAGTTTATGTTGAATTACTTCATGAACAAGGTCGCCGGACGTTTGCGTTTATTCAAGCCGACGGTGATTATCTCGGTGCCGTATGGGGCGACGAGTGTCGAACGGCGTGCCGTCCACGAAGCGGCGATGACAGCCGGGGCGCGTGAGGCTTATCCAATTGCGGAGCCGCTGGCGGCGGCAATCGGTGCCGGCTTGCCCGTCAGCACGCCAGCAGGGGATATGATTGTCAATATCGGTGGGGGCATTACCGAAGCGGCTGTCATCAGTATGAGCAATATCGTCCGGGCGCACAGCGGACGTACCGGCGGCCTACGGCTGGATGATGCCATTATCGGTTACATCCGACGTAAGTATAATCTGGTCGTCGGGCAGCCGACCGCCGAGTCGGTCAAGATTCAGATCGGTGCGGCTGTTGACCAACCTGAGCAGATGTCGATGGAGATCCAGGGGCGAGACAACGTGAGCGGCTTGCCTCGGACGATCACGATCACCACAGGTGAGGTCGTCGAGGCGTTGCAGGAACCGCTCTCGACGATTGCGAGTGTCGCAAAAGCTGTGTTAAGCGAGACACCACCGGAGCTTTCCGCCGATATTATGGATCGCGGCATCACCCTGACCGGTGGGGGCGCACTGTTACGCGGGATGGATCGCTTTTTGACCGAGCAGACGGGTGTGCCCGTTTACCGGTCGGAAAATCCGCTAATCGCAGTGTCCTCCGGGTGTGGGCGTGCCCTGGAAGACCCGGCGTTATTCAGGCGAGTGGTGCAAAGCTATTAGGCTGAAAATATGAGAGTGGGGCGGGCGATATAAGATCGCCCGGAACTAATCCAGGTAGTAGGTCATACGTTGCAGACGAATGACCGGGTCAATATATTGGACGTGGACATCATCGGGAACGGTCAGGTTGATAGGTGCGTAATTGAGGATGGCACGCACGCCTGCTTTGATCAGACGATCCGCCACTTCCTGGGCGTGTTCACTGGGGACGGCGACCATTGCGATTTGAATCTTCTGCTGGGCGATGATGTCGTCCATATTGTCAATCGCTTGGATCTCGATTTCCCCGATAGACTTGCCGACTTTTGCCGGGTCACTGTCGAAGATCGTCACCACGTGAAAGCCGCGATCTTTAAAACCGCCATAGTGGGCAATCGCCCGACCGAGGTCACCTGCGCCAACTAATGCGACTTCCCAGTCTCGGTTTACTTTGAGCACCTGGCGCAATTTTTCTTCCAGGTAGTTGATTTGATACCCCGTCCCTTGTTTGCCGAAGCCGCCGAAATGCGAGAGATCTTTACGAATCTGTGCGGAGCTAATGCCTAGCCGCCGACCAAGTTCGTGTGAGGATGTAACTTCGTGCCCTTCCTGGACCAAACGAGTGAGCGCCCGCAGATAAATCGGCAAGCGGCCAATAACAATGTCCGGGATGTTGTTATTGGACGTTTTCGATGGCATTTGTATCGCACTCCTTTTTTAAAAACCAATTGCGCCTTTTGGCGCAAAGTCATTTTGTAATGTTACCATCCCTAACGGTAATATGCCAGATGACTATCTGCTGAGCAAAGGCAGGGATAATTGGTTAAAATATACAGTAAACTCGTTTAGCTAAAGGACAGAGGATGACCGATAAGCTCAACTACACGACGTTGATGACTCGTATACAACGTGAGGCGACAGAGAAGTTCGCACGGTACATTTCCCGCCGTGAATTCATCAAGGGTGTTTCCGGCGGGGTCGTGGCGGCATTGTTGGCCGGCAAGTTCCCGACACGGGCTGGTGATATGCAGTCAGGCGCGGCACTTCAAGCAGGGGGGACGCTACCAAATGGAGTCGCCGCCGGGGATACCACGACGACTTCGACCGTCCTATGGGCGCATAGCACGGAGCCGGGCACGGTCACCTTTGAATACAGCACGACCTCGGATTTTAGCGTCGTTGTCGATACGCTTGCCGCCCAGGTGACGGATGCCACGCTGCCGGTCAAGATCAACGTGGAGGGACTGACCGCTGGTACAGAGTATTTTTATCGCGTCACCGATGCGGCAAACGAGATACGAACCGGGCGCTTTAAGACCGCAGCGGCAGCGGGTAGTAATGGCTTACGATTTGGCGTATCCGGTGATTGGCGTGGCGAACTGCGCCCGTATCAGTCGATTGCGAATGTCGTGTCGCGTGAGCTTGATTTTTTCGTGCAGCATGGTGATACGATCTACGCTGATGTCCCCTCGATTGACCTTGCAGCGGCACAGGCGGAGACAATCGCGGAGTTTCGGGTCAAGCATAACGAGGTCTATTCCGAATTAAATGGGCGTAACCACTGGGCGGATGTGCGTGCTTCGACGTCGATCTTCTCTACGATTGACGACCATGAAGTGACCAATGACTTTTCCGGCGGGGCAGACCCGGCGACCGATGATCGCTTCGAGATCGGGCCGATCTACATCAATCAGACCTCGCTCTACACCAATGCGATGCAAGTCTATCAGGAGTATAACCCCCTGCGTGATGAAACTTATATGGGCACGAATGACGACCGGATGGACGGTCGCCCGAAACTCTATCGTTACCAGACCTACGGCACCGACGCGGCGATTTTTATTCTGGATGCGCGTTCGTTCCGTGACGAGGCCGTCCCTAGCACGGATGACTTTTTCAACCGTGAGGCGCTGAATGCGTATTTTGAGCCGATGTATGCTCCTGGACGTACGATGCTTGGTCGCCAGCAAGTCGAAGATCTCAAAGCGGACTTGCTGGTAGCGGCGCAGGCCGGGGTGACCTGGAAGTTCATCATGATGCCGGAACCGGTGCAGGCGATGGGCTGGTTCGGTGGTCATGACCGTTGGGAGGGCTGGGCGCTAGAGCGTAACGAAGTGCTACAGTTCATCGAGGCCAATAACATTGTGAACGTCGTCTTCGTCGCGGCGGATGTGCATACGACCTTTATCAACAACATCGCCTATCAAACGCAACCATTCGGTGAGAACATCCCGACTCGTGCTTTTGAAATCAGCACAGGGGCCGTTGCGTTTTACCCCCCGACCGGGCAAGCACTTGTCGAGGGTGCGGCGGATTTTGGCTTAATCAGCGATAGTGCGTTCGAGGCGTACCAAAATGCGTCGATTGCGGAGAAGGACGAAATCTTACAGGACATCTTCAACCGCTTTGTCATGCTGTTTCAAGGGTTTGATCCGGTCGGGCTGGAAGGTTCACCGATTAACTATGAGTTGCTGCAGGGGTCGTGGGTTGCGGGGCACACGTTCGGTTGGACGGAATTTGACATCACGCCAGAGACACAAGTGCTGACCATCACGACTTATGGCATCCCGGCCTACAGCCCGAAAGATGTACTCAATGATACAGCGGCAGTGCTGGCACGCACACCGGCGATCATCAACCAATTGCGCATCACATCGCAGGCATAAGCCGGCTTTTACGCGCTGCGGGTGCCATCTGGATAAAGTGGCACTCGTATTTCGTTAAAGCGTAACGATTAGTCTACACTGCTGCTTGTTCATTAATGTCCACAATGTTAAAATATTCACATGGAACAAAATATTCAAAATCCACAAGAGTCCACAATCGCACGAAGTCGCGTCTTCGTGTTGCTCGATGGTACATTTGTCGCTCGCTGGACTGAGAACCGCATCCAGGAGCTAGAGACCGGGCAATATCGTCAGTTCGATAAGCGTCAGTTCGGCGCGCCTATCACCGATTACGAACTCAATCAACTCAAAATCGCCGGGCTGGTTGATGCGTATGACAAAGAAACGGTCTGGTTGCGTGCCCTGCCGGATCGCGCCCTGATTAATCCCTGGGAGGGCAATCGTCAGCGATCTTACTATCTCAATACGACGCTGACGGGGTCATACGCACAGGACGTGGAGCAGGTGCTACAGGAACTTAAACTCGCGGATCAGTTCCAGGTGCGGGTTCGTGACGATTTTGTCGTATTATGGGGGCGTCAGGGAATTTCGTTTCAAAAGTTCGATGATGTCGAACGTGCCCGGCAGATGCTGGTCACAAAATCGCCCGATGCTTTCCAGAATACGGTCGTCGCTTTTATCGAGACAACCCGCCGAGATCAGGTTTAAGAAGAGGTAACGTTGATATGGTCGAAAAAGCATCGCAAGACGAGGTACAGGATCGCCATCCTGCGTTGGAAGAAGTCCACGAAAGTATGCTCGATGGGTTGAGCCAGCTTTCTGACTATTTTGGTTTCAGCAAGGTGATGGGGCAGCTTTATGGGGCCTTGTTGCTCAGTGGAGAAGCACTCTCTCTGGATGATATGATGGAGCGGTTGAGCATCTCTAAGGCCAGCGTGAGCATGAACATGCGCACGCTAGAACACATGGGGATGGTGCGTCAGGTTTGGCTGCGCGGCAAAAGTGGACGCCGTAAATATTATGAGGCGGAAACGGACTTCATGCAGATAATTACCAACATCCTCAGCGGACGAGAGATGCGCGATGTTGACCGGGCGATTTCCGTCATGAATGAAAACACCGCATTGTTAAAATCGGAAATGGGGGCGATGGACGAAGCAGACCGTGCCGAAGCAGAATTGTTTGTCGAGCGTATGGCACAGATGCAAACCATGTTCCGCTTTGCTCAGATCGTCATCACGGGCATTTTGACGAAAGTCAGTGAGATGGACTTAAACGATGTATCGAGCATTGAGATCCAGTAGCCCTTGTCGGAAAATAGGCGTTTGTTTATAATGTTGAATAGCCGATTGCGGGGGAGTGGCGGAATTGGCAGACGCGCATGACTTAGGATCATGTCTCTTACGAGGTGAGGGTTCGAGTCCCTCCTTCCCCAATCGCATGTAAAGGGCGCTGCCATGCTGCGCCTTTCTTGTTTCTGATGAAAATTTTATGTGGCTGCTAGCCATACAACTGCTACAATGATGGAACCACACAAAAAGGAATATCCGTTTTGAACGTCCAAACTGAACATCTCGAAAATCGAGTCGCACGGCTCACTATAGAAATTGACAACGAGCGTCTGGAAAAAGCGAAACGCGCCGCTGCTCGTAAGATCGCCAAGCGTGTTAACATTCGTGGCTTTCGCAAGGGGAAGGCAACCTATGACGTCCTCGTGCGAAACGGTCTGGAACCACAAATCCTCGATGATGCTATTAATTCGCTTAGTCATACGATCTATCGGGAGACCCTGGAAGAATCCGAATTGGAACCCTACGCGCCAGGCGAGATTGAAAACATTGAGCTAGAGCCGGTGACGAAGTTTATCTATACTGTGCCGTTGCAACCGATCGTCGAACTCAACGACTACAAGTCGATCCGCCACGATTACGAAGTGCCGGAAGTGACCGACGAGCAGGTCGAAACGGCGATGAAAGAAATCCAGGAGCGTGAGGCACTCGTTGAGGAAACCGAAGGGCCAATCGAACTGGGGAACCGCGTCACGATTGACATTCATAGCGAGTTAGCCGATGACGCCCCGGAGCCTCATGAAGTCTCTGAAGCCGATGACGAGGCAGAGGCAGCGGACGCCGAAGAGCTTGCGAAGGGTTATGTGTTCATCCACGAACATGATACCACCATCCATCTTGACCCAGAAAAAAAACCGATTCTTCCCGGTTTCGCTGATGCGTTGGTCGGCGCAAACCTGGATGAAGATGTCGAATTTGAATTGACCGTTCCGGAAGATGACCCCGGCTACCAAGATATTGGTGGGCGTTTGCTCAAGTTCCAGGTGACGATCAAAAAGATAGAGCACTTCTCATTGCCTGAAATGGACGACGACCTCGCGGCACGGCTTAGCAAAGACGGAGAAGAACCGCTAACGCTGTTACAACTACGCCTGCGGGTGCGTGAGCAACTCCGAGAACAGATTGAGACAAATGCCAAAAACGAGTACTTCAACAAAATGCTCGACGACCTCGTCGAAGAAGCTGATGTTGAGTATCCGCTGGCGATGGTTGAGGAACAGATTGACGCGATGATTAAAGAGATCGGGCGTACTCTTCAACAGCGGGGAATGAATCTGGACACTTACTTACAGAGGACCGAGCAAACTGAAGACGAAATGCGCGAAATCTATCGTGAACAGGCGGCGAAGAACGTCGGACGGTCGCTGGTAATGCGTGAAATTGTACGAGATAACGGCTTAGAAGTGACTAAAGCGCAGGTCGATGCACATATCGAGGATATGCTTACACGTTTCGGTGAGCAATCCGAACAGCTTCGTCCCATGTTTGATAATCCGCAGATGCGCTCTTCTACGATGAATAAGCTACTGCATGATACATTGACCGCGTTCGTCTTCCAGATGGGGCAGGGCGAAGACATCGAGGATTTCATGGCGCAGCAAGCGGCTAAAGACGCGGAACTCAAAGCGGAGAAAGCTCAGGCTAAAGAAACTGCGGTTGATGCCAGTGCGATTGCAACCGTTGATTCGGGTGAGATCGACGAGGTCGGTGATGAACAACCGGAGTCAGTAAAAGAAACTGAGGGTGAAGATACATCTACTGAAGCTGAAGAAACTGAGGATGATGACATCTCTGTTGAGGCTGAAGCTGAAGAAACCGAGGGTGATGACACCCCTGTTGAAGCTGAAGCTGAAGAAACCGAGGGTGATGACATCCCTGTTGAAGCTGAAGCTGAAGAAACCGAGGGTGATGACACCCCTGTTGAAGCTGAAGCTGAAGAAACCGATAAGATTGAATAGAGTACCTGTTGCTATGGGAGCGCCAATTCGGTTATCCTATTGGTAATCGTGTGACTTATTATACGCTGTGGAAGGAGTAGGACGTGTGTGGTCTAACCACACCGCCATACATATGAACAACATCCAAAACGTTATCCCTATGGTAATTGAACAGGGCAGCCGAGGTGAACGTGCATACGACATCTACTCGCTGCTCCTGAAAGAACGTATCGTTTTCATGGGTTATGGGGTGAATGACCAGGTCGCAAACCTGATCGTCGCCCAACTTTTGTTCCTTGATCGTGAAGACCCGGATCGCCGGATCTCCATGTACATCAATTCACCAGGGGGCGTCGTTTACGCCGGCCTGGGGATATATGACACGATGCAAGCCATCAGCGCCGACGTCTCCACGACGGCGGTTGGGCTGACGGCTAGCTTCGGGACGGTGCTGCTGGCGGCAGGTAGTAATGGGCAGCGCATGGCATTGCCCCACTCGACCATCCATATGCATCAGCCGTTGGGCGGTGCGCAGGGGCAGGCTTCGGACATTGTGATCCAGGCCAATGAGATCGTCCGCTTGAAGGAACTGCTGAACAATATCTTTGTGAAGCATACCAACAGAGACTATGAAACCATCGAGCGTGACACTGATCGTGATATTTATTTTAATGCCGACCAGGCGGCCGAGTACGGTCTGATTGACAACGTGCTTAGCCTGAACGGCGAAAAGGAAGGTAGCAAGTGACATATATGCCGAGCGGCAACCACAGATGTTCATTTTGCGGACGCAGCCACGATGAGGTCGAACGCCTCATCGCCGGACCAGACGGCGTATTTATCTGCAATTACTGTGTTGAGCTTTGCCATAGTCTGCTGATTGACGAAGAACTGGCGCAGCCTAGTCATGAACCGGAATTCAAGGTTGCCAATCTGCTGTCACCCCGTGAGATCATGGAGCGGTTGGACGAATATGTCGTCGGGCAGCAGCACGCCAAGCGTGTTTTGAGTGTGGCTGTCTATAACCACTACAAACGTATCCAATCTGGTGTCACTGTAGACGGTGTCGAGCTTGAGAAGAGTAACATCCTCATGCTTGGGCCGACGGGCAGCGGTAAGACCCTGATGGCACGCACGTTAGCGCGTGTGCTCGACGTCCCGTTTTGTATTGCCGATGCTACCGCGTTGACCGAAGCCGGTTATGTCGGTGAGGACGTTGAAAACATCCTGTTGCGCTTGATTCAGGCGGCGGATGGTGATATTCAACGTGCGCAACGTGGCATCATTTACATTGATGAAATTGATAAGATCTCACGCAAGTCCAACGATAATCCCTCCATCACCCGTGATGTCTCCGGCGAAGGCGTTCAACAGGCGCTGCTCAAGATCATCGAAGGCACGATGGCGAACGTCCCGCCGCAGGGTGGGCGCAAGCATCCGCATCAGGAGTTCTTGCAGATCGACACCAGCAATATTTTGTTTGTTGTCGCGGGGACGTTCTCCGGCATCGACGATGTAATTACCAAGCGTCTCGGCACGAAGAATGCTATCGGCTTTGGTGCGGCGAACGAGCGTAACGCGCTGGAAAAGTCAGAGATTCTGCGCAAGGTTACGCCGGAAGACATGATCCATCACGGCCTGATCCCCGAATTGGTCGGGCGTCTGCCGGTGTTGGTCACGGTCGATCCGCTTGACCATGAGGCATTGCTACGCATCCTGATGGAGCCGAAGAACGCGATTGTGAAGCAATATCAACACCTGCTCAGCCTCGATCATGTCGAACTTGAATTCGACCAATCTGGCCTGGAAGCGGCGGTTGATCTTACGCTTCAGCGTGAAACCGGCGCGCGCGGCCTCCGTTCGATCATCGAGAGTGCGTTGCTGGATGTCATGTTTGAAATCCCCGGACGTGATGACATTAACAAGGTCATCATCACCGGCGATGTGGTCAACGGCATCGGCAAACCGCCGATCTACAATGCCGACGATAAGAAGCTCGAATGGCAAGAAGACGGTTCACTGAATACGGCGGCATAGCTCACAACACCACGAATGAAAGCGGGGCGTGGTTTATCCGCGCCCCGCTTGTTTCTCTAACCTTCCACGAAGCGAACTTCAAATAGGGTAGGCCACAACTTGCCTGTGATGTAAAACGTATCATCCTCGGTGTTGTAGGCGATCCCGTTTAATACGTCGATGTTCTCGGCTGTGGCACGCTCTTCTGGGGTGAGCAGGCCAGCGGCGTTGATAACTGCATTGACGATACCATTGGACGTATCGAAGCGCACGATCAGGTCACTTTGCCAGACGTTGGCGTAGATTTGATCGCTGACGCATTCTAACTCGTTGAGTTCTTCAACGGGTGTGCCCTCGACGGTAACGCTAAATGTATCCAACACCTCGAAGGTCTGCGGATCACGCCGGGTGATCGTCGGTGAACCATCGCTCATGTAGAGTGAGTCACCATCGTAACACAGCCCCCAGCCCTCACCCTCATAGGTGTAGCTGTCGATCTGCTCGAACGTCTCCCGGTCGTAAACAAATGCTGTGTTTTCTCGCCATGTGATCTGGATCAGACGGTCATTGACCAACGCCAAGCCCTCTGCGAAGAATTCTTCCGGTACATCCGTGATTTGTAGTACTTCGCCGGTGGTCGGTTCTACACGGCGCAGGTCGGATTCACCGTACAGTCCGGTGCTTTCGTAAAACTCACCCGCATGGAGTAGCAATCCCTGGGTGAAAGCATCGGCATCATGAGGGTAACGGTTGATGACTTCCGGCACAAGTTGCGACACCTGGCTGACTTCTTCGTACAGTTGGTTGACACCCCGAAACGCGCTTTCATTGCTCTGGACGATCGCCGCCGCGCCGGGGTCATCGTAGAACGTCGCCAGCAAAAACGCGGTCGTATAGTGGTTGATTAAGTCATGGGCACGCTGCATATCCCACACCTGGTCGGAACAGCTCGTGAAGAAGCCCAGGTTAACCACGATGTCACTGCATTGATCAACAAACAAAAAGTGTCCGCCGTTTTCCAGCACGACCAGTGAACGTTGTGCGTTGGTCATGCGCTGGTAAATGGCATAGGCATCGCGTTGTGGTTGGGTGACGGCGTCCTCACTGCCGACTATAAAGAGCGAAGGCACGTTGATCTCACTCACGCTATCGGTGTCGAAGATCGGGCCGTTCCAGGGTGCCAGGGCGATCAGGGCGTCTACACCTTCGATTGTGACTGCGGGCCATGCACCTTGCGGTGCTTCATCGTAACCGAACACGTCAGCGACATCGGTTTCGTCTGCTTGTAGAAAGCACACAGAATCTTTTAACGCATCGAGGATATTCGGATCGTCACAGAATTGTGCCAGTTGGTCGAAGTTAAGTTGCCCACCGGCTGCGGCGAGGGCGGTGTAACCGCCGAAAGAGTGTCCGCTGAGGGCGATTTGTTCGGTGTCAATGATGTTCGCAATAGGATCATCTGACGCAGCAAGATACTCAACGACGCGCTGTAGGTCAAGCGGACGGTAAGCATAGTTTGCGGCGAGTGCCTCATCAAAAGCGGACTCGTTCAACGATTCTGCGAGCGTGTTGGTGGGGTGGTCAACGGCGGCGACCACAAAACCATGCGATGTGAGATGCTCGACGAGAAACAAGCTCTGAAAGCGGAAGCCACCGCTGCCATGAGAAAAAAGCACCAGCGGGTAGGGCGCGGCGCTGTCGTCTGCCGGGGCATCCCTCAACGCGCTACCGCTGAAATTGAAGCCACTATAATTATAAGTCGCGCTAACCTCAGCGCCGTCCGGGTTGAGCGCCGGATACCAGAGTGTGAGGCTTAGTGGACGGTCTGCATCCTCGATTGTGTCGTTCCGTGTGCCGACGACATATTCGCCGCGTGTGGCATACTCAGGAGCGTCGGGGCGCTGGGCGCTGATGATGAGGGTCGGTAACAACAAAACTAGAATCAAGACTATTCGCTTCAACGGAAAAGCTCCTTAATTAAAATCAAACCGATGCTTGCATTATGCCCAGCAACGGTGCTGGTCTGAAGGGCGAACTTATCTCATCGGCGTTGGGATTACAACATCGGCTCGCCCGCCGACGGCCTTTTTAAACTCCTGCGCGCTGATGTGTGTCGCGCTTTCGCCGACATCCCCCCAATGGCTGGGAATCACCCAACGTGGACGCATCTTCTTGACCACCTCTACCGCGCCTTCGATGTCGAGCATACCATCCCCGGCGATGGGCAAAATAGCGATGTCCGGTCGAATCAAGTCCATCTCCGGTGTGATTTCGGTGTTCCCTGCGTAGTAAATATCATAGAGGTTGACCGAGATCACAAAGCCGAGACCGCCCGCCTCTTTGGGATATTGCATCCGTTTGGTTGAGTACGCGGGGATGCCCTTGATGCTGGCGTTCTCAATGGTGATGCTCTGCCAGGGACGTAAGATCTCACAATCGGGTATTTCTTCTTTAACGGCTTCGTTACCAAGGATTTTCGTCTCCGGCCCGGTGAGCTTGCGCACATCTGCGGTCGAACAGGAGGCGTAATGCTCATTGCCGATCAGAATCACCTCCGCATGAAATGTGCTGCGAACCACCCGCCAGGGGTGGATGTAAATCAGAGGTGGCCCTTGTATCCGAAAACTCCCATAGCCGAGCCATTGAATGTTGTCGATCATTTAAGGGTACCTCGTTGGGTAGTGGCAAAAACTTTACTCTAAGTATAAACTATGGACATGATTCCTCATAAAAAACGATCAGGAGGGCGAAGCCGATATGAGCCAGACCACACAGCGGGTCGCTTTATTCGCAATGATACTTTCTTTAGTGCTTAGTGGTTGTCTGCGTTCTGCGAACAGTGCAGATTTACCTGATGTAGAAGGCCAACCGCCGGGCGAATTAACACAGGAGCCAACGGCGGTCGCCCAAGTCGTTACCGAGATGCCGGAAGTCACCGAAGCACCGACAGAAGCGCCGCCGGTAGAAGTAACAGTAGAGGCGACTGTAGAGGTCACCGAGGTTGTGTTGGCGACAGAAACAGAAACGCTGACCGCAGAAACAACAGCATTTGTGTTGGCGACAGAAACGGAAACACCGATCGCAGAAGCAACGGTATTTATGTTGTCAACGGAAACGCTTTTACCAACGCAAACCACCATGCCGACCGCGACACCCACACCCACATCGACACCGACACCTACGCTGACTCCCGCAGGTGAGGAGGTCTTCCCCGCGCAGGAGCCTGTGTCTACCGAAGTCAATGAAACACCGGCCGTTGATGTGCCGGCTGTCGCACAGAATCAGGAAGTGACCCCGGTTCCGCCATTGCAACAGACGGCGACCGCACTTATCCAGGAAGCGACCGATACTGCTGAGGCACTGACGGCAACGGCTATCGGGCCGACCGTCGCACCGGCGACCGATGTCCCGACACAGCAAGTACCGGTTGATACACTGACCCCGACCACGCAGGCACAGCAGCCGCCCGCCGTTTCTGGTGCGGATTGTGTGCATCAAGTGCGTGCAGGTGAGAATTTATTCCGTATTTCCTTGCGTTATGGTGTCTCCATTCAGGATATTGCTGTAGCTTCTGGCATTGCCAACCCGAACCTGATTCTTGTTGGGCAACGGCTCACGATCCCCGGTTGTGGGACGACGGGTGTTGTCCCACCGCCGACCGACCCGGTGACACCGGCTCCCGGTGCGGGTGGCACCGGCGGCTCTGTAGGTGGTGTCGGTGGCGGTACCGTCCATGTCGTTCAGCAATATGAGAGCCTGTTTGAAATTTCGATGATGTACGGGGTGCCAATCAGTAGCATCGCCGCCGCCAATGGCATCAGCAATATTAATCTTATCATCATCGGTGATCAACTCACCATTCCGGCGTCGTAGCGCGAATGCGTGACAAGATCACCACGACGGAAGAAATTTACGATGGTCGCATCGTCAAACTTGATGTGCATAGCGTCAAACTGCCGGACGGCAACACCACGACCCGTGAGGTCGTCCGGCATCCCGGCGCGGTCGCCATTGTCGCACTGGACGAAGCACAGCATGTGCTGCTCGTCCGGCAGTATCGCATCGCCGCCGACCGCATCATGTTGGAAATCCCTGCCGGGACGCTGGAACCGGACGAATCCCCGACCCTATGCGCGGTGCGTGAATTGCAGGAAGAAGCGGGTTACCTTGCAAACACGCTAACGCCGATAGGGGGCTTCTTCGTCGCGCCGGGGTATACGACGGAGTATATTCATTTGTTCGTCGGCACCGATCTGGTCGAATCGACGCTACCGACGGACGCTGACGAGTTTATCGAGGTTGAGCGTGTGCCGTTGACCACAGCACTTGACTTCATCGAGCGCGGTGAAATCAGCGACAGTAAGTCGATCGCTGGCTTACTGCGTGTTGCGCGGCGATATGGCTTGTAGCGGCGAGGCAAACCCTTGTCGCTCATCCGCTAGAATGCTATAATTTTCATTCAATCGAACCGAAACACATACGCCCCAGGGCGTATATTTTTTGGAAGGACAAAGTCGTGAAAGAGTTAATGCAATCTTTGGTCGCCGAAGAACGTGGTCATCCGGAAGTCGCCCCTGGCGACACCGTCAAAGTGCATGTGCGTATCGTTGAAGGCGAGCGCGAGCGTGTGCAGATCTTCCAGGGTGTGGTTATTCGCCTGCGTGGTGGCGGCAACGAACACAACTTCACCGTGCGCCGCATCGCCAGTCATGGCATCGGCGTAGAGCGTACATTCCTGCTCAGAAGTCCGCGCGTCGAGAAGATCGAAGTCCTACGTCGTGCGAAGGTACGTCGCGCTCAACTTTACTACCTGCGGGAACGTCGCGGTAAGTCCGCACGCTTGAAGGAACGGAGAGACTAAGCGGTGACGAAACCGCTGATTGGCATCACAACCGCCGTCTATATCGATCCGAGGTCTGAAGGGCGCTATCATCGTGCCTATGCGCCTAATGTACAAGCAGTCAAACAGGCTGGCGGTGTGCCAATTCTGATCCCCTGTGATCTGGATAATGAAAGCCTACGGGCGCTTTATGAGCGCGTGGATGGTATTTTGTTGCCGGGTGGTGGCGATGTTGACCCCCGCTTTTACAAAGCTAATCCGCATCCGAAGACCGCATTGATCGATGCAGGGCGGGATGAAATCGAAATCCAGTTGACACGCTGGGCAGCAGAAGAAAAACGGCCTTTATTTGCAATCTGCCGGGGACATCAAGTGGTCAATGTGGCTCTGGGCGGGACGCTGCTGCAAGACATTCCCTCGCTCATCGAAACCAGCCTTAAACACGACCATCTGCCCTGGGAGGCCCCACGCAGCATGATCGCTCATCCGGTGGCGATTGAACCGCAAAGTCGGTTAGCGAAGATCGTAGGCGTGACGGACTTACCGGTCAATAGTTTGCATCACCAATCCATCGAGCAGCTTGCCCCTGGTTTGCAGATCACTGCCCACTCACCCGATGGCATCATCGAAGGCACCGAACTCCCTGGTGACCAATTTTTTGTCACCGTGCAGTGGCATCCCGAAGACCTGACCGACCGTGACGACATGCAGAACTTGTTTGTCGCGCTGGTTAACGCCGCAGCGAACTATGCCTGATGGCATCAATACCTATTCTGAGTCTTCACTCCACGCCGCGCTGAAAACCTGGTACGCCAAGCCCGACGATCATATAGAAGTTGATGTCGATGGCTCGATCATTGACATTGTGCGCGATGATATGCTGATCGAAATACAAACCGGCAACTTCTCCGCACTCAAGCGCAAGCTCACCACACTATTAGAAGCACATACCGTCCGCGTTGTTCATCCGATTCCTCTCGAACGGTTTATCGTCAAGTTTGATGATGGGGTGTGTGTTTCCCGCCGGCGGTCACCCAAAAAAGGGCATGTGACGCAGGTCTTTAACCAACTCGTCTATCTCTATCATCTGGTGCCGCATCCACATTTTTCGTTGGAAGTGCTACTTACCCGTGATGAGGAAATTCGTGTGAACGACGGTAGGGGCAGTTGGCGACGTAAGGGCTGGAGCATCAGTGATCGCCGCTTATTGGAAGTCGTCGAAAGTGTGACGTTCCACACGGCAGCGGATCTGCTTGGTTTACTGCCGGAGGTATTACCGGCGACCTTCACCACCGCCGATCTCGCAAAAGCGATCAAACAGCGGCGACGAGTCGCACAGCAGATGGCGTATTGCCTGCGCGAACTCGATTTGATCCAGCAGACCGGCAAGCAGGGGCGTGCTTACCTTTACGAACGCTGCTAACTACTGGTTTCTACGCCTTTTACTCTACTGCGTGGCGGTTTCATCTGTGTGTCGATATTTGGATTTTCTTTCTCGCGTAACGCGTTGTCGGCGGCTGCGCCCTCAAACGTGAGCACACGCCGGGCGTCTTCCGGTGTGTTGACCGGCAGCAGCACGTAGAAGGTCGCACCGGGGGGGGCATCCATGTTGTGTCCGGGGCTTTCCGCCCAGACCTTACCGCCGTGTCCTTCGATCACACCTCGCGCAATCGTCAGTCCTAGTCCCGGCCCCGCACCGAGGAACTTGTAAGTCCCGGTCGAGTGCAATGAGGGGTCATAAGCACGGAAGAATTTCTTAAAGATCATTTCTAAATTTTGTTTATCAATGCCGACACCCGTGTCCTTGATCTCGATCAAGATCTTATCGACATCGTCTTCGTCTTCTTGCAGCGATGCTTTGATGGCGATGCGACCGCCGTCAGGTGTGAACTTAATCGCGTTGACAATGATGTTGCGGAACGCCTGCACAAGACGCTGTAAATCGGCCTGAAGCGCCGGGAGACCGCGTAAGCCGCGTGCGGAGAGGGTGAGCTTGCGCTGTTTAATGGCGTCCGTTAGCGGCTCAATCGCCATACGCACTAAGCTCTCCGCTGATGTTTCCGTAAAGCGTAAATCCATCGCGTCAACATCAAGCTGGCTGACGTCGAGCATCGCCGCGATCAGTTCTTCCATACGCTCGGTCGCTTTGCGTAGATTAGCGACAAGACCATAAGTTTGATCTCTGTCGAGCATTCCCTGTTCGTTGAGCGCATCCACGATGTCGGTATAACCGCGTATCTGTGCCAGGGGTGTGCGGAGTTCGTGGCTGGCGATGGTGACGAAATCGGTCTTTACCGCGTCCATGCGGTTGAGTTGTTCATTGGTATTTTTCAGTGTGCGGTTGAGCGTCTGCATACTCTTATTGAGATGCTGCAAGTCATCGACAAGGCGGGCGTTACGGACAGCGATGCCGGTTTGCTGGGCCAGCGTCGCCAGCAGTTCCAGATCGCGCGGGTAGAAAGCCATATCGTTCAGCTTGGGGCCGCACGCCAGTACACCGATCAGCGCGTTTTCCAGGATGACCGGCGCGTAGGCACTCATGTAAAGTTGCCGGAAAAACTGGCGTTCGTCCTCGCTAATTTTTCGATATTCTGGTGCGAACTCGATGTCAAATTGTGAAAGCGGCTTACGTTTTGCGGCAAGCGCGGCATAGATCGGGCTTTCTATTGAAAGGTAGCCCGTTTTCTGGTCGAGCGGGCTGCCAGGCCACATGACCAGCAGTTCGACCGCGTTTTTTACTTTAAACGTGCTGTTTAACAGAATCAAACAGCTCCCGCGTACCTTCATCAAATGGTTAAGTGTTCCGGTTGCCGCCTGTAGCAAGGCGTCGAGTTCGACTGCCTCCGAGACGACCGCGCTGTATTCGCGGGTGATCTGCGATGGGTCGGGGTCGGTACGGCTGGTCAACCGTTTGATGACATATTCGATTCCCTGGCGTAGCGGCACATACAACGCCGCGATCAATAGCGCGATGCCGATCATCACGATGGTGCCGGTCAGGTCTGGCTCCAGCGCGGACTCACGGACGAGATAAAGGGCGAGAAAGACCAGGATTGCCGCGACAAAAACGAATGATAAGGTTCGGACTGCGAGTAAGAGGGCACTGCGCACATCGAATACGCGATGTGATGACAATGTGTAGGTGCCGCCCATCATGCCTGCGAGCAAAACAGCGCTGCCCAGCGCCGCGACTTCCGGCGTGCCGCTGATGAGCATCAACGCGCCGAGGCCGATAACCGCGCCGTCAATCACCCAGAATAACGACTGATTGGCGATTTCTGGCAAACGCGCTTTGTAAAAGATGTAGAACTCGATGCCGAATAGAACCAGGCTGGTCACCGCGAAGCCGACCAGCGTCAAGACGGCGGTGACGTCAGTCTCGATGAAAATATCGACCAGCCACTCGTTCTCCCCCGCCATGAAGGTGCCGGTAGCAAAACCGGCGACCAGCAGCAAGACGACCCATATGCCGCCTAGAGCCAGCCATGCTATCGTCGCGAATTGACGCCGGTCCGGGTTGAGAATGTCTTGTATGATGACGACACCGTAACTTATAAATGCGGCGATCACGATGAGGATCAAAAATAGATTGCGACCCGGTAAGTCACCAATTTGGAACCCATCATCCGGCAGATAGAGGGCTATCGCCAACGCGGAAAACCCCAAACTCGCCATGATCCAGTACAGACTGGTTTCTTTTTCTTTGCTACGTAGATAGACGTAGACGACAGTTACGCCGTGCGCGACGATGAGAGCGAAGATGCTCGCTCTTAAAATTGCATCCATTGAGTCGGATCCTTATCCGCGTTTAGTCTCGACTACTTGAGTATATAGTACGTTCCCTTTTTAGAGCCAACTTTGACCAATATTCCTTTTTCGACCATATCGACCAGATCGAGGCGAAGCGTCTCCGCAGAAACACCCTGGCAAATCTGCCGGTACTCACGATTGGTGATGGAATTATTGTCTCGGATATACTGCAAAGCCCGTGCCTGCCGGTGATTGGTGTTGCGCGTCCACTCCGGCGGAGATTGCTTTTCACGAGCGTTATAAAGTGTGACGGCGAAGCTGTAGGGGCGGGCGTCGAAGGTCGGCGGTTTATGACCGGCCTGTTTCATCACCTCAATCATGCGGTCAATCCCTAGCCCTAGCTCTTCAATATAACCCCACTGGAACAATCCGTTTACGAGGCGCGGGTTGCGGCTAAAGTGTTCGTCTTTGATGTTTTCTACGGTGATGAACCCTGGCAGGCCGCCGGGTGAGATCACTTCGAGCCGGTCAGAATACATACGCACTTCAATGCGCCGACCCTTTAAGCGATAGTCCCGGTGGCAAATGGCGTTAACGATGGCCTCACGAACGGCGAACTGTGGGTATTCGTAGGTTTCTTCGCGTTCCAGCCCTTTTACCACCGCGCTGACTGCCATCTCACTCCAGATCAGGTTCCATGCACTTTCGATCAGGCGGGGCAGGGGGCCGGTCAGTTCTTCACGGCGGCTGTACCCGGCAAGGCCGCTGTCGCCGCGTGGTGTCTTGCCGACAAACTTTACGAAGACTACGCTGGACTGCGGCAGCCACTGCTGCGGATACTCGCAGAACAGCAGCACGCCGGTAACGGTCGGTTTGCCTTCGCTATCAACCGCGCCGATCTCCGCAAATAGCTCGTCTTGCTTGCCGTTGTAAGGGCGCTTGGTGCGCTCGGCTCGTTTTTCGAGGTATTCCTCGATCATCTTCTGGCTGAAGTCAGCTTTTGTGACGCCGGGTACGATCTCGGACTCGAAATCGCCGGTGTTTTTGGCGCTCGCCAACCGCAAAATCTCCTGACCGCCGAGCGGCCGGTTCTTGGTGCCGCTGCGGATGAGAACCCGCCCATCGGAAAGCGCATGGAGTTCGATGCTACGTGGGACGCGCAGTGCATACGCTTTGTTGTCGGCAATCTCAATTTCCTCCCAGGTGCCGACGACGACGGTCGGGTTACATTGCTCATCGGCATCTTTGAGTGCCTTTTCCAGGTTGCTGGATTCGAGCTTTGCTCTGGTCGGTTTGCCATCGTTCTTCAGGCCGATGACGATAGTACCGCCCTCCGTGTTGGCAAAGGCGATCAGCGTTTCCGCGATACTCTTAGGGTCGGCTTTATCCAGGAAGGCTAGCCGTGGTCCCTCTCCACTTTTTATAAGATCCGGGTATACCATTTGGTCGAATTAAGTCTGCTCTATCGAGTAGCCGTTTATTTTAGCATAGTTTAACATGGTTCGTGTACGAGGCACACGCACGAAGCGCAACAGGATAATCACGATGCTTATTCTCATCCCTCTCGTCGCCTATTCGGTTGGTTTCTTTATGCTTACCCGGCAGGTCATGATCTTGACCGGTCAGCTTAAAGGGCCGATCTTAAGCCGGTTCGAGGCTTATGGTGAGCGAGAGCGAGCTTACCACCCGGTACCGCAGTTGCTCGGATGGGGTGGTTTTCTACTGTTGGTCTCTGGTGAACTCATCGGCTCTATACTGCGTTTTGACAATATAGCGGTCATCCTGGGGTTAGTGAGTGTGGGGAGTGCATTTTTGCTCCACCATTACCGCGAATCGCTGGCAACTTATGACCATTTCCTGCCGACATTGCCTATATGGTACCGCGAACTTTGCCGGGAGACAACCCGTCACGAACGACGACGGATTGCCTACCTATGGTTACGGTTGCCGTTACGTACCCGTATGATTTACAACGTCAGTGATCGGCTTTTCTTCCGTTGGGCGGAACTCGTCATACTCTCAACGTTGTAACTGTGATAGACGCGAAAGCAGTAAGCCGCCACCGATCAGCGTGAGGATGCCCGGTGGTAAACAAATTGATGTCACCAGACGCGGGGTATCGCTGACGCCGAGTTCACCGAGAATAACCCATAACCCGATGAAACCAGCAATAGCGACCGCACCGAGGATTGTGCCTGCGATGAGTATCTTGCTCGCGGGTAGTGATTTGGATCGGTCTTCCGCTTCACTCATGGATTTTCTTTACTTTTTAGCCGACATTATCGGCTAATCGTACCGAATTTTAGCCTGGTGTCGAGGTAGAGTTCATCCTGCTTTGGTGGTCGGGATGTTATTTTCAAGATGTTCGATAATTCGTCGTAGGCTGTGCTGCACACCACGTTGATCGTCCTGGGGCGGGTCAGGTTCTACGAGGATTACGATCTGGTCGGAAACCATGCGTCCGACAATCGAGTAATCTTCCTCAAATGTGATCTGAGGGACGGTGTAGATCGGCTCGTTCTCCGTCAGGATGCGTTCCCGGTAGCGGTCAGGGAACTTCACCGGCCTGACGTAGGCTGCCATCTGTCGTTTGTATCGTGTTATCCGCATCATCGAAAGTGCGGCGAACACACCGATGAGCGTACAGATAGCCGTCACCGAAACTAATGAGATCAGTGCAAGTTGTGCGATAATGCGATGTTCTTCTGGATTCATCGTTTATTCTCTCCTATATTCAGGGTATTATTTTTTGCGGAGAGAACCAATTATCTAATCGTATTAACTTCGTTACGATCTTGTTTGCACTCTTGCGCGGTGAATCAAAAAGTTAGGTGCGACCCGGTGTGGTCGCCCTGGACAGGCTTTACCATAAGTTGTGCTGGTTTACGTCAAACGTGAGTAGCGGTTGAACCTTTACCCTCAGGTTGGTAGGTCACCTGTCCCATACCGATGGTGGACTTGATACCCACCCCACTGAACGGAGCGAAGTGTGCCAGCGCGTCGAGCATCCGGCGCACTTCGCTACTCTTTTCTTCCACCGCGATCTGTACTGTGCCATAAAATCCAGGCACGATCCCTTTACGACCGCGGGCGAACTTCAAGGTGTGCTGTCGCGTTTCCTGAGTGGCTATTCTCAGGCGAGACTGAATGCAATCGTGCAGTGCTTCGGGTAACGGTTCCTGTGCGAACGCATTCCACCGGTTGAACAGACTGTTGAAAATATAGTCCGGCGCTGGTTCGGCAAGGTAGCGTCCGCTGGTCAATTTGAACGCGGTCGGCGCATGAAACATAAACTCAATACAATCGACGTCCTCAGCTTGCATCAGCAGCGATTCATAGGTCGCACGCTGGATGAGCGTGCGTTGTATCCAGAAGTGCTGGTCGTGAATCGACATGCCTTCGCGCTGCCAGAGTTTTACGACTTTGTGCAGCACGACGTGTGTGAGATGTGGATGCAGCGTGGTCAACCGCAGGTAAAGCGTATCACCACGCTGAATGACCTTTAGATCCTGCTCAGTACGACCACCCAACAGATTGCTCAGCGTGAATGGTTTTGGCATGATCGGCTGCCATTTGTGCAGATCGTGAATAGTCTCCGAGAAGAAGGGATGAATACGGTGCAGAGTACGATAGAAAAACCCCTGCGCGGCCCGACCTTGCCAGCGCGGGATTTTATTCGATTTCAGCGCCTTTAGCGTCAGTTCTACGATGGCGAGTTCAGTCAAGGCGACCTCCAGTGGTAGCGATCATGTTCGTCTTTAAAGTGGCAGCGCGACGACTGTCTGGTCGTTATTGATCTCTGGCAAGCTGCTTGATCTTCTCAAGTGCATCTGTCACATCTGCGATTTTCCGCCATGAATCAGGCAATGTCTCTGGATCCATTTGATCCCACATTTGTATCCAGTACTTTACACCGCCAGGCTCACCACGTCCTATCCAATAATCTATGTAGGCATGTGCCAGCGCCCGAAACTCAGAGATATGAAAGTGCTTTCGATCAAGCAGTGGTTGAAGCCATTCTTGTGCCTCATCCAACTTATCTTCACGAACACAGAGTTGTGCCATAGCAGTCCGCGCAAACAGATAATCCGGGTTTCTATCAGCCAATTCACGACTGATCGCATTGGCCTCATCATGTCGTCCAAGCTGATTAAGGGCATTCGCTTTATAGTTCAAGAACACCGGGGCATCTGGAACAAGTTCTAGCCCGGTCTCAACCTCATGCAGCGTTGTTTTGGGGTCATCCGGCATCGCGCCGTATGCATTCCGTAAATGCTGATGTGCCTCTTCGGATAGCGGTGGATCATATGTTCTTAGTTCTTCATCGACTGTAAATTGATATAGCATTACTTCAAGCGGCTCACCTTTAACAA
Organism: Anaerolineae bacterium; assembly: GCA_034437515.1. Lineage (GTDB taxonomy): Bacteria > Chloroflexota > Anaerolineae > Aggregatilineales > Phototrophicaceae > DAOTTX01. Next base: position 2,203 of record DAOTTX010000372.1, on the reverse strand, counting down.
ACATCACGACGGGTTCCGCACGAGATAACATGCCGTAATCATTCGCCAGGTTCGCTGCTCTGAAACGCTGTTCGTCCGTGCCGCGCTGACTTAATGCAAATGCATCCAGACCCGGCAGCGGGTATGAAGCGGCGACGTAGAGCGCAATCTCCAATCCCTGTGGGTCACCGCGTCCGAGTTGCAAAGCGATACTCGTTTTTAATCCGGGTGTCTTTTTAAAGAGGCGCTCATAGTCCTGCTGTGAGATTGAATCACCTCTTTTGTCACTTTGCTTAGCCAGGTTTTGCATAGCCTCGATCCACCTCTCAGACATCCAGTATGGTAGAGAGAAATACCAGGGGCCATGTTCATCTGAGTGTTGCATATTTCTCACGACAAGCGGCTCTCTAGGCGCTTTGCTGAGTGCTTTTGACCAGAGCTGCTGTGCTTGCTTGGTATTGCCCAAAAACGCATGGGCGACACCCGCAAGATGAAACATCATCATAGGCATGACTTGCTCATCACCGTCAAGAAGCTGAACGACACGCTCATGGACAGCGAGTAGTTTCTCGTGTTCGTGCGCGAAAGCACACGCTTCCATGATCTTTATCAGGTACTCGCTGTTTTGAGAGGTCGCCTGCCACAGATCATCAAGAATGGCACTGGCTTCGTCAGCCTGACCGAGCTGCACCAAACACTGAACTTTTAGCCCACGTGTGAAAATATGATCAGGATATTCGTTCAGCACATCGTCTATGAGTTGCACCGCTTTCGATAAATTACCCTCAAGCACATAGGATAGGGCAATATTGTTTAGGGGAGACGGATTACCCGGCATGCGCTTTGCAGCTTGTCTTGAGAACTTGCGTCCTTCCGTGTGTTCACCTTTGCTGATTAGAAAGTTACCTTTCTCGAACAATGCCATATCACGGACGCTCACATCAGGCTTAATTTCCCCTGATGCAATGAGTTCTTGAAACCCTCGGTCGAGTTCTTGCTTTAGCTCCACTATTTTTTCAAAGTTCAAGCCGTCTGGAAAACGCTTTAAATAGATTTGGACTGACTCCAAAGCCAGAAAAAGGGAACCGATTTGTACCGACAAAATCGCCAGATTATAGCGGTAATTCTCTTCGTAAGGATCAAGCTGACAGAGTTGATGTATAGTCGTCCACATTTGTGTTTTCCTATCGAGGGCAGTTACAATAGCAAACAACTGCCTCCAGCCTTCGATGAGCTTCGGTCGCTTACGGGTAAATTCAAGCGACTCTCTTAGAGCTTGCTCCATCTCGTTACGATAAATCAAATTATCGATAGCCTCTAACTTTTTCGCATCTTTTCGCTTTAGCGATCTGGATATGATCATCTACTCCTTACATCTAGCTCCATCCTCCTCGATGATAGAAGATGCAGCCACGAAAAGAAAGCGTAAGCCTACGTAATGTAGGGGCAACCCCCTAAAGCCCGTGCCTCGTATCTCGACAAGCTGAAGATATTAGTCAGAGATGAGGGGAATCTGACACGAATATAGATCGGCTGACCCCGAAGCTGTTGCTCAAAACTATTTTTGACCTGGCAGCGACCCGCCGACCGTCCAGTGAAATCTTGACCTTGCGCCTACTGCATGACGTCGGCACCGATGTCGGAAAACGCATCAAGTTCGAAACACTATATCGTGTCGATCTGCGAACTACTTGGATTCTTGCGTCGGGTTGGGTAGCTTGGCGTTTTAGCGAAGAAACTGAGTAAATCCCGACAAGCAAAAAGACCGTCAACGATGACGGTCTGGGTAAGTCTACATGTTCGAATCTGAACTTACTCTGCTGGGGGGATCGAATGGCATTCGAACATACCACTCGGTTAACGACCTCAGAATTTCTTCAACATATTTCATTTCCACAACGTGATCGTGTAACACGCTTCTCAACCTCCGACTAGCTTGGCTTTTACGGTGAGCCGAGGAGGGACCTGCACCCTCCAGCCCACCTTGAAGCACCGTTCCGGAGGAGCCAACGGTACTCCCATCCAAAAGCATATCATGGTTTGGGGTTCCACTGGTTTCTGTAGACGGTCTTATTCGAGAATCCGCATAGCACGGAGGAAATATCACTCATGACTCGCACGTTTGTACTCACCAACCACAAGGGCGGCGTGGGCAAGTCCACGTCCGCGACGAACATCGCATTGGGCATCACCGGGATGCTTCGCCAGATCGGCGCACGGAACC
>DAOTTX010000371.1:0-2056 GCA_034437515.1 Anaerolineae bacterium | reverse complement strand
TTATCATAAATGCATGTCTGGTTGACCGATGCATTTCCTGTGAACAGGATAGCTGCACCACCACCATCTCGCGTAGTCGTATTATCAGCAATTTCGCTATTCAGTATCATTGTCTGTGCGTTAATGACACCAATCCCCCCACCATCACCCACCAAGCTGTCGTTTCTGTTATTTAGAATTCGACTGCTTGTGATCTCAAGAACACCCTCATAACTGTATATACCACCACCTAGAGTCTGTGGAGTTCCAGTCTGGTTGGCGACATTATTCTCTACCACAGTATTATTCAGGTAAACTTGTCCGCCGAACACATTTAGGATGCCGCCGCCGCCAGTGCTGGTAGCGTAACCGTTACGAACCTCGATGCCATTAAGACGTAGAATTCCCGTTGCGTTTACACCGAAGATACGGAAGTAGTCAGGTGGGGTTGCCGTATCCAAATTAGGATCACGAATGATCTGTGTTTGAGTCCCATTGATTGTTACTTCACACCGGATGACTGGAAGTCCGGTACCATCAAAGAACGAATTGTGTGTGGCCGTTAAGGTATAAACTTTGCCTGGCGGTAGCGTGATCACAGTATGATGTGTGCAAGTTGTAGGATTGGCATCCTCTAACTCCCTAATCAAGTCATTTTCATCGCTTTGCGGATCTAGAGTAACCGGGTCAATGGGCAGGGAAGACGTGAATGCAAACGCATCTGGCTGAAAAGATTGTAATGCGTCATCCGGTAACGGCGTCGGTGAAGGAACAAAGGGCGTTGGTGAGGGCGTCAATTCAGCCGTTGGGGTAGAGGGTATCGTCGCTGAGGGTGGCAATGTCGTCTCCGTCGTAGGAGATGGTATCAATGGGGTTTCTGTCGAGGCTGGGGTGTTGGTTAAGGTAGATGTAGATGTCTCAGTGTTGGTTGCAATTGGTGTGCTGGTTGCGGTGGGTGTTTCAGTGTTCGTTGAAGTTGATGTGCTGGTTGTGGTGGGTGTCTCTGTGTTAGTGGGTAAGGAAGTGGCCGTCGGCGGTGGTAAGTCAGTGTTGGTTGGGATCGGTGTGCTGGTCAGTGGTGGGGGTAGTGTTGAAGTCGGGAGTGGTGTTAGTGACGGCTGTGGTTCCGGAGTAACCTCTTGTGAGGACACCGGACCGATACTCAAAAGCAAGAGCAGAAAAACAATAATGCTGTGATGTAAATGCTGCGATGACCGGAATAGACGGAAGAACCTGAACATAAATAACCTCCGTGGTCATCTATCTTAATTTGTTCACATTCTTCCATACTCTTATCGTCTTTGCCCTACGTTTACCCTACGCTGGTCAAACTTATAGGAAACATTTAGATTGTGAGCAGGATGAATTTATTGTTAAGATTATGGCAGTAACTTCTTCAAGACCGCCGATGCATCATATACACTTACTGGCGCACGGGTTGATCCATCAAGCACGCCGATGTAGTCCTGCGTCGTTTTGACATCCGCGTGACCAAGATTCTGCCGGATGACTTCGGTTGGGATACCTGCCAGGAACAAGTTGCGAGCATAGCTACGGCGCAGGTCATGGGGTGTGACGGTTGTCGGCGTGCCGTCAATCGAGATCGGGTAACGCTTCAGCATCCGCTGGACACTGCGCGTGGTCATGCGTTTGCGCTTCGTGCGCTGGTCGAGCATGTCGCCGCGACCGTCAATCATCGCCGTGAACACCGAACCCTCTTCACGCCCATCCAGCCAGATTTCCACAATTTGCCGCGCCCACAGCATATCGCCAAACGGCACCATCCGCGCTTTCGCACCTTTGCCGGACTTAACCCGCAGCGCCGGGACGTTACCGTAAGTCTGGTAAAGGTCATCCACATTCAGCGAGACGATTTCCCCCTCACGTAAGCCAGTCGCCAGCATGAGCGCGATCATCTGCTGCACCATGCCGATGTGCTGGTCATCACCGGTGATAGCTACCGCGTCCGCAACCGTAAGACCCTGATCCCACCAACGGAGGTGCCCATGCCTGATCCCACTGCTTGACCTGTCCGGATGCCGCTTCAGGGTGGCACACTTTGCCCGTTAATCACTGG
>DAOTTX010000370.1:0-1546 GCA_034437515.1 Anaerolineae bacterium | reverse complement strand
ATGTGTCCGGTGATTTCGCCCTGTGGGTCAGCGACAACCAGCGAGTGTCCCGCCAGCATCCGGTCAGCGATGGCGGGCAGGATGATGCCCTGCGTCTTACCGGAACCCGGACCGCCGAGTGTGAGAATACCGCGTGCGATGTCCTCCCCACCCAGACAGAAACGCCCGGTGCCCAGATCAAGCCGCCGCTTGCTCTCGCCCCAGAACGCGCCCAGCAGTGTTAGTCCTTCCGTATCTTCGCGTCGAAAGCGTTTGTACTCGCGCTGCGAGCAGAAGTGTGACGACCCCAAAGCACCACGTCGAACCTGCGGTGTTCGCAGGCGATCCACCCGCTCGCGCAGCCAACCGCCGTTCTTGAGTCCGCTGTGCAAGCCGATAGAAATCACGACCCAGATAAACAGCAGCATGACCCCGAAGCCGAACAAACGCAGGTGGTCGATGTTGTCTGGGCCACCAGTGAGGGTGCGAATAAAAGCGTTGGTGGATTGCCTGCCGCGTACCGTCTCAATAGCGAAATTGCTTGCCAGAGACAGGTAAATCGTGGTGATCCCCAGCAGCACAATCCCATGCGTGAACAACTTCAGTCCGCGCTTCCAGCCAGAGATGCTCTGCATTTCACTGCTGCGCTGGATGCCCGCACCGAAAACGGCACTGACGATCAGCGGCATGAGTAGCGTCAGACACGATAGCGGGATGAGCAGGCTGCTCAGCAGCTCACGCCCGTCGGTGAAAAGCCAATAGATCATTCGTGTACTCGCCAATGGTAGGCATCAAGGGGACCTATGTCGAACAACTCATCGTAATCCAGGATGTAAGGGTACTCGCGCTTTGATCGAACAGCACGCAGCTTAACAAGATCAAGAACGCATAGGAAATAGTCACGGCCGGTTGCCTGCGAGCGTTGAAGTGCATTAGCCATCATCATCTTTATATCCGCTTGAAATTTCGGCTTGCTGCGATACGTTTTGAACACATAGATGTCATTGACGAGGTATCCATATTCCAGGTAACGCTTGTCAATACCGCCTAATTTTCGGCATGTGTTGGGATCGATGAAGTACACAAAGCGATACTCAATAACCGGGCAATCATCTTCCCAACCCGCGTCCTCGACAACAAAGGAATCACGATCTTGGTGATAGGTTGCATAGCCATAGGTCTTTTCAATCATTTTCAACTCCATTCATGAGTTTAATTCATGCATTAAACAGGAAACCAGGCATCTAAGTCTGGTTTGACTTCGGGTTCTTCCTCACGCTCGCGCCGCCATTCCGGACCGACGACATCATCCAGCATCTCGGCGAAGTGCCGTGATGCCACCTGCCGGAACAGGGCATCGTGTCCCCGTTCCTTGTTGTTGTAGACAGGCAACCGTTCAGCGACTGAGGGTGCTGTTCCAGGCAAAACAACATGCGTATGCAAATGCTGTACCGGTTCTTCACCATCCTCTTTGGGTGTGGTGAGACGGTCGTGCAAGACATAGCTGTACTCCGGCAGATCAAAGCCGCGTTCGGTGTAGTAGTCTTCTACGACACGCTCGGTCAGG
>DAOTTX010000369.1:0-48563 GCA_034437515.1 Anaerolineae bacterium | reverse complement strand
CGATGAAAACGACGACCTCACCTTCCCGCCGAAAGCCGTATGGGAGAGCGGCACCGTCGCCGATATTCAGGCGTATTTGCGACATCCAACACCGCAGCCGCCGTATGCGTTCACGCCCTGGGTGCCGGTAACGCTGGTGGTGATGTTGCTCTCCAGCGCGGGGAGCGTGGGGGTGATGTGGTTGTATCTGCGACGGCGGTTTCTGCGCGGGTAGACACGCTTTTGCACGTTCCATAGGTGTCAAGTTAAGCCACGCATAGCTTATTATGCCCCCTATCCCCCCTAAATCCCCCTTGCCGCCATAGACGGGCGGAAGGGAGATTTGCACCTACAGAGCCGCAAAATGCACGAATAACCAGCATCTAAGCATTAGTATTGATGATACCCTCTCTGTCTACGGACAGGGTAGGCCGACCGCAGGTCAGACCGGATGGGGTCGAAAGAGCCTAAATTGACAGGCATGGGACGCCATTCTCGGCGTCCAACTGCACCCGGTAATTTTCACGCAGCATTTAACCGGTTCTGGTATTCTGCATGTATTGTGATGTTTGAAACAAACGAGGCTTAATGTGAGTGATTTCGACGTAATCATCATCGGTGGGCGTCCGGCGGGTTCGACCTTAGCCGCACGTCTGGGGCGGATGGGCATCCGCACCTTATTATTAGAACGCCAGCAGTTCCCCAGTTTACCGGCGACCTCCTGCCCGATTGTCTACGCGGCGACGATGAAGCTGCTCGACGAGATCGGCGCGGACGAGGCCGAATACGCCTTCGACACCCCGCAGATCAAGAAAATTCATTTGCAAGGCAATTTGATGCAGGCCGGGTTCGCCATCCCCAAAGACGACGGACGCGATTACGGCTACGCCATTGACCGTGCCCGCTTCGACCATGCGCTGTGGAACACCGCCGCCCGCACCGGCAACGTCACCGCGTTGCAAGGCTTCAACGTGACCGACCTGCTCTGGGAAGGCGAACAGGTCGCCGGGGTCACCGGCAAGAACAGCGACGGTGAGACGGTCGCCCACAGCGCACGAGTCGTGGTCGGCGCGGATGGACGTTACAGCATGGTCGCCCGTAAGGTGGAGGCCGCCGTCAGCGATGTGGAGGACGATTACCCCACGTCGATCTATTACGCCTACTGGAAGTACCTCAAGCCCTACAACGACGAAGGCGCGACTTCCGTCGCCTACGAAGGCACACAACCGGGCATCGGCTACCTGGTGATGGACAGCGCCGACGACACCGCAGCCGTTGCCGTCGAAGGGCAGGCGCGGCTGCTGGAACCGGGGCCGGGCAATGCAGAGGCGTTCTATCTGGAGATGCTACAAGCCAACCCGACGTTATGGGCACGCTTCGACGGCGCGCAGATGATAACATCCGTGCGTGGGATGAAGAACATCGGCAACCTCTACCGGCAGGCCGGCGGCCCCGGTTGGGCGCTGGTCGGCGATGCCTATCACCAGAAAGACCCGCTCGACGGGCAGGGGATTTACAACGCGGTCTTTACGGCAAAGGCGCTGGCCTGGGCCATCCGCTACTGGGTGCAAGAGGAGAAAAGCTGGGCCGAGGCCGTCGCGTGGTACGACGAAACCGCTCGCATCAAGACTTACGCCATGTATAAGGCGCTGATGCAGCGCGTCAAGGGTAGCCTGTATACGCCGATCAACACAGACCAGATCCCGGTATGGCTACAGGAGCGCGTCGGGCGTTGGATCATGGAAGACCCCGACCTCGGTCAGATGTACGGGCGTTTCCTGAACCGCCAGCTCCCCGCTGATGCGCTGACGCTGATGACACCACCTTACATGCTGCGGGCGGTTGCTCGCGGCGTCGGTAAAGACATGCGCGAACGGGTCAAGTCACTGCTGCCGTTCAGCTAACCACTCGTCCATGATGGCGAGGGCGTCGGCACCATCGGATCGGTCAATCAGGTCAATAAAGGCGTGGTCGGCCCCGTCGATCAGATGCAGGTCTACCGGCACCCCGGCCTCCTCCAGCAGATCAGCAAGATAGCGGCTTTCGCTATCCGGCACCACCCGATCCGCCGTGCCGTGAATGAGCAGCACCGGCGGGTCGTCCGTGTCGATGTGGGTGACCGGGTTCGCCGCGCCCCATAGGTCGGGTGTGAGTTCCTCGCCGCCGAGGTAAAGCGCGGTGGCGCGGCGTGCCGGCTCACAGACCGCCGTACACGTCGAGAGATCGACAATCGGATAGTAGGCGATGATGCCGTGCAACCACGTTTCCGGCATAGGATGGTCGCAGGCACTATTGAAATAGTCGTTCAGGTCGTCGGTCAAGCCCATGAGCAACGCCGCATTCCCCCCGGCGCTATCCCCGGCGATGTAAACTCGGTCGGTGTCGAAATTGTATGCCTCCGCGTGGGCGTGTGTCCACGCCAGCGCACAGGTCATGTCCTCGATGGGTGTGGGGTAAGTCACATCAGGGACGAGCCGATAATTCGGCGTGACGACCGCGTACCCCGCATCACGCAGACCATCGGCGAAGTTGGTCAAGTCGCGCTTTTCCCCGAAGAGATAACCGCCGCCGTGAATGGCGACGACGACCGGCGCGGGGTCATCCCCGGCTGGCAGGTACACATCGAGGCGCTGGCGGCGGTGGTCATCAGCATAACGGGTGTTGTAGAGATCGGGCGCGTCCTCACGGCTTTGCTGGGCGCTGAGCGTCACCGGGATCAAAAGCAGACAGAGAACGAGTGATAAGAGGCGTTTTCGCATCGTAGGTTCAAACTCCATTGCAAACGTGCCACCCATCATACGCCCGCTGGATTAGAGTTTTTTCCGTAGCGTGTGAAAATTGGGTGAAATCAATCGCATTTATAGCGAAAACCGTTATAATTTGTCCCCAATTATTCATCGCAATTGGACTTAATTAGTAGATGGCAGTGACAGATCGCACCGACCTCAAGATCGACGAACGACGACTCCTGGCGGATTTTAACGCACTAGCGGAAATTGGCGCGACGATTGATGGCGGGGTGAGCCGTTTGGCGCTCTCCAACGAAGATTTACAGGCGCGGGCATGGCTCGCGGAACAGTTCGAGATGGCGGGCATGGCAGTCCGCGACGACGACGCCGGGAACCTGAGCGGCGTCCTGAATTCGACGAAGCCCGGCGCAAAAACCCTATTGATCGGCTCTCACCTTGACAGCGTCCCCAACGGCGGGCGCTATGATTGCTCGGTGGGGGTGCTGGCGGCGCTGGAATGCCTGCGCACCATTCGTGAGGCCGGGTTACAGCTTCCCGTTCATCTAGAAGCGATTGACTTCACCGACGAGGAAGGCAACTGGCATTCGTTATTCGGCAGCAGCGCGTTGACCGGGCAGCTTGACGATGACTTCCTCAAGGACAGCCGGGTGGATCGCGGCCCCTTCCGGGCGGCGCTGTTCCGGGCGGGCATTCGCCCCGTCGATGTCTACCGTGCCCAACGTGACCCCGCACAGATCGCCGGGTATATCGAACTCCATGTGGAGCAAGGCCGACGGCTTGACCAAAGTTTGCACGACATCGGCGTGGTGACCGGCATCGTCGGGCGGACGACGTATAACATCACCTTTTACGGCACCGCTTCCCACAGTGGCACCACCGCCATGGACGACCGGCGCGATGCCCTCCACGCCGCCGCGACGTTCATCGCCGAGGCTTACCAACGGGTCAATACGGATTTCCCGGCGGGGTTGTTCAACTGTGGCAACGTCAAGGTGCAACCGGGGTCATTTAACGTCATTCCTTCAGAGGCCATGCTGACAATCGAATGTCGCCACACGGACGACGAGCGAATGACCGCGATGGAAAGTGCGATCATCCGGCTGGCACAGGAACAGGCGAAGCGACACCGGTTAACGGTCAACATCACCCGCGCCGCCCATATGCCCGCCGTCGAACTCGCCCCCCGTATGCTCTACGCCATCCGAACCGCCTGTGAACGCCTCCAACTCAGCCATACAGAACTCATCAGCTATGCCGGGCATGATGCCCAGATGATGAGCCGCTTCACGGATGCCGGGATGATCTTTATCCCATCGGTAGGCGGGGTGAGCCACAGCCCGAACGAGTTCACCCATTGGTCGGATGTGGTTAAGGGGACGAATGTGCTGCTGCAAACGATCTTGCATCTGGTGTTGTAGCCGCATCAGGGCTGGTCTCGTAGCGCCTCATCCTGGATAGCGGCGGGGGTGGCAGCCAGCACTTTACGCAGCAAGGTGTCGTAGTCTCGATGGGCGCGGTTGGTCAGCGCGATGGTCGGCTGGGAGCGCGTCCCGGCGAGAAACCCGACGATGCGGTACTGCGGCGGCAAACCGGGGATCACGAGCATGATCCCCTCGGCGACGCGGTAGTTCTTCCTGCCGACCGCATATCGCCGGGTGACTTCGGCGTCCTCCGAGGGCAACAACGGAAAGACCGCGACCGCCGTAATCGCATCCCAGGGGATGGTGCGCTCACGCCACACAGCGGGGTGCAGCGTGATTCCGGCGTCGTCCACGCTGACGGCGGGCGCATACGCGGTCAGCATGAGCAGTGGCATCGCCAACAATGTGACCAACGGTGCGGCGACGATAAATCCGCTGGGTGCGCCAAGCAACGGCAGGAGCAAAAACACCGGCACGGCGACCAGCAGCGCCCCGGCAGCGATCAACCCGCCGTACTGGGTGGCGATATTCAGCGCCGATTGCGGATGTCGGTGTGTACTGGGTTTCATCTGATTTCCGATAGCATCTGTCAATACATACGAAGGCACGGGATAGATCGCGTCCCATGCCCGTAAGATAGGATCACGGCGGCGGGTAGGCATCCTCGGATGTGAACGGACGGCTCCAATAATTTGGGCGCGGCCCTTCCGCCAGCCAACCGACCGGCTCGAACGACGCCAGAATCCGCACACGCCAGTAATTTTGCCCGTTGGCGCACACCGGCCCGTCGAGAATTTCAAACGGCACCCCGTTGACCAGCGAGAACAGCAATTCCTCGTCCCGGCCCGGCCCGGCGCGTAACGCCTTGGGCTGGTCGTCGTAGTAGCGCACCCGGCGACGGTCACCCGATTCTAAGTTAATCGGCGGGTAGCAGATCAAGCCGGGGTCAGTTGTAGGCAGCGCGACGTACTCGGCAAAGGCCGTCCCCTCGACCATCCAACCCTCGTAACGCGTGCCGACGACCGTCACCTGCACACGCCGCCAATTGAGGCCGTCGCCGCAGGTCGGCTCATCGCTGAGGATGGTCACGGGTGTGTTGATCTGTGCGACGGTGAGGACAAGCCCGTTCAGATTCGGCTCCTCACGGACGCGCACACCGGTGTTGAGATCGACCACCTGCCCGGCCTCCAGATTGAAAGGCGGCTCACAACCCGGCGTGGAATCCACCGGCGGGAAGATAAAGCGGATGAAATCGAGGGCGCGGTTGCGCTCCGCCACCCAGCCGTTGATGCCGCCACCACGAATACGCCACCACTGGTAATTATCCCCGCACACCGGGCCATCCAGCACGATAAACTCGCGGTTTTCCGGCAAAGTTTCCACGATAGGGCCGTTAATCGACGGTTCGGCACGCACGGTCACGCCCGGACGCACGGTCACGAAGCCGCCGATCTCAATCGGGAAGGCCGTATCACAACCGGGGGCGGCGGGTGTGGGCGAAGGGGTGATAAGTGGGGTCGCGGTCGGCAGTGGGGTGATCGTCGGGAATGGGCCGCTGGTCGGGAAAACGTTGGTCTGCTGCGGTGTCAAAAAATCTTGCAGCATCGAGACTTCATCTGCGTGTGATTCGCCACGCGGCAGCATAATCGACGCGATGAACAATACCAATAGGATAAAGCCAAAAATGAAATAAAATGGTCGGCGCATAGACGATCCTCCCTTAAACCTTGCCCTAGCATAACACACCTGCGCGTTTTCGGCTGTGGTACGTGGTGGCTAAATGTGTCACGCATGGCGCTATTCCCCGATCGTGACGGAGGGGGTAAAGTGCAGCATGTAGACAGAGGAAGGGACACTTTCACCTATGAGGCCGCAAGATGCCCGAAGAAGATCACACCGATGCGTCTCCAACCTCAAACTATCACCTTTGTTACATTACAATGAGACTTTCGTACCAATAACGAAATCTTAAAGACGGATTAGCATAATTTAGCATTAAGATAGACGTAACGCACGCGATACAAGGTACCCAACAATGAATATTCTGATTGTAGAAGATGACCTGAAACTACTCCGTCTGTACGCCAAGATCTTAAAAAACGAGGGACACAACATTCGGCAGGCGGCGACCATCAGCGCGGCACGCAGCCTGATGACACGTTATAGCTTTGACCTGTGCATCATGGATATGCACATCGGCTACCACAGCAGCGGCGAGATGATCCCGCATTTCCCGACGTTGAAGCGATCCGGCACCCAACTGATCGTCATCTCCGGGCAAGACCGGCACCGCGACATCTGCGAGACGTTGGGTGCTGAATACTATCTGAAACCGGTAAGCAAGAGTAAACTGGTAGAAATCGTAGAGGATAAGAAACCAGCTTACAACTTATGAGCGAAGACCTGTTTAAAATCGAGCTAACCGCTATGGCGCACGGTGGCAGCGCACTGGGCCGCCACCAGAAGCAAATCGTCTTTATTCCGTACACCATCCCCGGCGAGATCGTCGAGGCCCGCATCACCGAGGAACGAGGGCGAGTCGCCTTTGCCGAAGGTGTCAAACTGGTCGATGCGTCGGCGGATCGCGTGTTCCCGCGTTGCCCACACTTCGGCCCCAACCGCTGTGGACGCTGCCAATGGCAGCACATCGACACCCCCGCCCAACTGTTGCTCAAGCAAGACGTACTCGCTGACCAACTCGCCCGCATCGGTGGCTATGACGACGCCGATGTGCGCCCGGTCGTGCCGTCCCCGGAGCAATGGGGCTACAATTATCACATGGATTTTCTCATCAAGAATGGGGTGCTGGGCTTGCCGGGGGCCACAGAAAGCACCGTGATGCCCATCGAAGAATGTCACATTCTACACCCGGAACTGCTGCTGCTGTTTGAACAACTCGAACTCGACTTCAGCGGTGCCAAGCAATTACGCCTACAAAAAGGCACCACCGGCGAACCGCTGCTGGTGCTGTGGGTGGATGCAGAGGACGACGCGCCCGAACTCCAGGCGGACATGCGTGCCAGCATCAACCTCATGCTGCCGGATGACGAACCAGTCAACCTGATCGGCGCGAGCCACGTCGTCTATGAGATCAACGGGCGTGAATTTCGAGCGACGGCGGGCAGCGCCTTCCGCGCCAACATCGCCGGGATTGATCCGTTGGCGGCGCACGTTCTCGACGCGCTCGACCTGAACGCCGATGCCAGCGTGCTCGACCTCTATGCCGGGGTCGGGGTTTTCAGCGCCTATATCGCGCCGCGTGCCGCGCTGGTCACGTTAGTGGAGAGCTTCGCCCCCGCCGTCACTGATGCCGATGAAAACCTGAGCGACTTTGAGAACATCGACATCGTCGAAGGCACCGTCGAGGATGTGTTGCCCGAACTCGGCGAGGCCTACGACGCGGCGGTGCTTGATCCCCCGGCGGACGGCCTCAGTACCGATGTGATGGACATCCTCGGTGCGCGTGCCATCCCTCGGTTAGTCTACGTCAGCAGCGACCCGGCGATCCTCGCACGGGACGCCAAACGCCTTGCAGGGCACGGCTACACGCTGGCTTACGTCCAACCGTTCGACCTCAACCCGCACACTTACAACATTGATGCGGTCGCGCTTTTCACGCATCACGGTGGCTAAAAATCACGCAGCGTCTATACTTATGGATAAATGAAAACAAACCTGAATGATTTTGTGTTGCTTAAAAGTGAGTAAAATCATTTAAATCCGTTTTATTTTCTCCATTAATAGAGACGTTGACGATCAAGGACATAGACGATGCGACTCGTCACCTATGCGCCAAAAGACAAACCAACCGCCACGCAAGTGGGCATTTTAGAAGGCGGGGCGATCTCCCCGGTGAAAAACTGGCAGGGCGACCTGAGCACGTTGATCGCTTATGGCGTCAAGCCGGAGAAAGCCGGGAAGAAAATCAAGCGCGACGCGGTCTATCTGCGTGCGCCGCTGCGACCGGGCAAGATCATCTGTGTAGGGCGCAACTACGGCGCACACGCCGCCGAACTCGGTAACACCGTACCGGAAAAGCCGCTGCTGTTCTCCAAGTTCCCTAGCAGCGTGATCGGCGATGGTCAGTTCATCTGCTGGCACCCCACGCTGACCGAACAGGTCGATTGGGAAGGCGAACTCGCGGTTGTGCTGGGGCTGGGCGGCTGGAACATCCCCGAAGCGGAAGCGATGGACCATGTTTACGGCTATACGGTCGCCAACGACGTCAGCGCCCGTGACTTGCAATCCGGCGATGGGCAGTGGACCCGCGCCAAAGGGTTGGATACGTTCGCGCCGCTTGGCCCCTGCATCTTGACCGCCGACGCCGTCCCCGACCCGCACAACCTGACGATCAAGACGACGGTCAACGGCGAGGTGATGCAAAACGGCAGCACCGGCGACATGATCTACAACATCCCGCAGTTGATCGCGCATTGCTCGCGGGCCTTCACCTGGGAACCGGGCGACGTGCTGCTGACCGGCACACCCTCCGGTGTGGGCAAAGGCATGACCCCGCCGCGCTTCCTCAACGACGGTGACGAGATCAGTGTGACGATTGATCCGATTGGCACCCTCACCAATCCCTGCATGGTATGGTCTGATGACTAGCATATTTGAAGGCAAGTCAATCCGCCTGCGTGCGGTGGAGCCGGACGACTGGCAAACACATCACGACTGGACTCGCCTGACGGACGTCGCCCGTAACACCTACCTCGTCCCGTTCCCACAATCGACGGTGGCGGTGCAGCAGTGGGCACAGGACGAAGCCACAAAGGACGCCAGCCCCCATGATTGTCGGTTGCAAATCGAAACCCTCGACGGTGTGCTAGTCGGGACGATCAACAGCCATCACTGTGACCAGCGCACGGGTACTTTTAGCTACGGGTTGGCGATCCTACCGGCGCATCAGCGCAAGGGCTACGCGACCGAGGCAATTTTCTTACTGCTGCGTTACTTCTTCCTCGAACTGCGCTACCAGAAAGTGACCGTCGAGGTCTATTCGTTCAACACCGGGTCTGCGCACCTGCACAAACGCTTCGGCTTTGTACAGGAAGGGCGCTTGCGCCGCATGGTCTACACCGGCGGGGAATTCCACGATTTGATCCACTACGGCATGACCCGCGAAGAATTTAACGACTTGCACCTGCGGGACAACCGTGAGACGCCATAGGCGCGGTGCGTGCAATCCGACATTTTAATTCCTGTTGAAATTCTGCATCCACCGGACGACAATACAGCATAGATTCACAACGATCAACAAGCGGAGGACGCAATGAACTTTGACTATAAATCCCGGCAGACGCAGCTCGCTGACCTCGACGGCGTGGACGCGGTCGCCTGGGTGCCGGGAGCCAACATGGTATATTTCACCGGGCTGCACTTCCACCTCTCCGAACGTCCGGTGGTCGCCATCCACACAGCGGACGGCCTCAGCTTCATCATGCCAGAACTGGAAATGCCCAAATTGAACAACCGCCCCGACCTGCAAGCGCGGACGTTCCTATGGAAAGACGAAACCGGCTTCACGGGCGCGTTTGACGCGGCGGTCGCTGAACTCGGCCTGAAAGACACCCGGCTCGGCGTGGACGGACAGACCATGCGCGTTTTCGAGTACCTGGCCTTTCAGCAGGCGGGGAGCGCGACCCTGCACAACATCGGCGCTGACCTGCTGGCTATTCGCGCCACCAAGACCGCCGACGAGGTCAACGCGCTACGCGATGCCATCCAGCGCAGCGAAAGCGCCCTCGACGCGCTGCTCAACGTCATCGAAACGGGCATGACCGAACGACAGATCGCGCAGAAACTCAGTCATCTGCTGCAAGAGGCCGGGACGGAAGGCGAGTCCTTCGCACCGCTGGTACAAACCGGCCCCAACAGCGCCCTGCCACACGGCATGGTCAGCGACCGCGCACTCGGCGCGGACGAGTTCCTGTTGATCGACTACGGCGGCAAGATCGGCGGTTACCCGGCGGACATCACCCGCACATTTTGCCTGGGAACACCCAGCAAAGAAATGCAACAAATCTATGACACGGTGCTGCGTGCCAACGAAGCCGCGAAGCGCATTGCCGGGCCGGGCGTCTCCTGTGGTGCGGTTGATGTGGCGGCGCGTGGGGTGATCGAAGCGGCGGGTTACGGGCAATACTTCATCCACCGCACCGGGCACGGCCTCGGCTTGGAAGGTCACGAACTGCCGCAGATCGCCAGCGGTGTCGAGGATGTGCTGCAACCGGGGATGGTGTTCACCATCGAACCGGGGATTTACGTGCAGGGGTTAGGCGGCGTGCGCATCGAAGATAACCTGGTCGTCACCGAGGACGGCGTCGAAGTGCTGACCTCGTATCCGCGCCAGTTGGCGGTGTCCTAGCTATGCGTCTGACTTATTTGTTGATCGTTTTGTTTCTGGCCGTCACGGGTGGCACAGTGCAGAACGCCCAACCTGATGACTCCCCGATACTCACCCCCGACAACGCCGGTCAGATCGTCGAACTGGCGGTGCTGACGGGGCACATCGAAGGCGTGACCGCTGTCGCCTTCAGCCCGGATAGCGAATTGCTCGCCAGCGGTGGCGACGACTCCGTGCTGCGGGTGTGGCAGGTCGCCAGCGCCATGCAACTCACGGAGACGTACCCTAACGCGCCCTACACCAAAACGGTGACGTTCACCGAAACCGAGGGCGGCGACTTTCAAATTCTCTCGGCCTCGTGGGGACGGGCGTTGGTCACACAGCAATTCCCATCGGATGAACCCGGCGAGATCGAGGAAATCGACCGCATCGAGGGCTACCCCGGTGTGATCGACCATATCGCGCTGCATCCCGACGGCGAACGGATCGCGGTTGGTGTAGGCAACGGGACGGTTGTCATTACCGACCGGGCAAGCGGGGACACACGCGACACTTACGAACTGACCGCGCTGCGCGTCACCGGCGTGGATTACAACACGACCGGTGATCTGCTGGCGGCCTCGGCGGGCTTCCCGGCGACGGACGTTTCTGTATGGGATGCCGACGGCGACCTGACCACGCTCGAAGGCACCGCCGGGATCATCAGCGGCCTCGCGTTTAGCCCGGTCGAGGATGTGCTGGCCACGGTCAGCGATGTGGGTGAAATTCGCTTGTGGTCACTGGAAGACCTCGAAAATCCCGTATTGATCGAAGAGAATACCCTGCTCGAAAACGTACCACTACTGCTGGATGTGACCTTTCATCCCAGCGGTGAGTTGCTGGCGACCACCAGCGCCGACGGCGTCGTCCAGTTGTGGGATGTGCGCGACCTCGGCGCACCGCTGGTCACCTTAGACGAAACAGCAGCGCCGGTCAACACCGCCGCCTTCAGCCCGGACGGCACGCTGTTGGCGATCGGCGGCGATGACAATCTGGTGCGGCTCTACGGCCTGCCACTGACGGATGAGTGACCCCATGCAGACGACCAAAACCCGTTACCTGAACATGGTCGAACTGATTGTCATCAACGAGGAGATCATCGGGGCGCAATCCCAACTACGCGATGTCGATCTGCTAGAGGCGGCGGTGCTGCGTCCGCAGTCCAGCGCGTTCGGCGCGGATGCCTACCCCACCCTCATCGAAAAGGCGGCGGCGTTCTTCCATTCGCTCTCGCGCAACCACGCCTTCGTGGACGGCAACAAGCGCACTTCGACCGTCGCGCTGTTGATGTTCCTCCGCTTGAACGGCTACCGTGTGGTCTGGTCACAGGCACAGGCGTTGGAGATGATCCTCGCCATCGCCACCGGCGCACATGAGTTGGCAAGCATCACCGATTGGCTGCAACAGAACGTCGAAAAATTGCGAGTGTGACTCTATGACAGATCCGTCTGACGATTCGATGCATTATATCTCCGCAGCGGAGATCTACACGATCAACGAGGAAATTCTCGGTCATAAACCACTGGTGCGTGACCGGCGCTTGCTACAGGCGGCGATGCAGCGTCCGTTTGTGCGTATGTTCGGGCAGGCTGCCTATCCCACATTGCTGGATAAGGCCGCCGCGCTGATGCACTCGCTGGCACACGATCACATCTTCGCCGATGGCAACAAACGCACCGCCCGCGAGGCGGTCACGCGCTTTTTACACGGCAACGGCCTCATGCCCCAATGGGATGAGGCCGAATGTAGGTCCTTCCTGCTCAAAGTCGCCCGCAACGAGATGCAAGTCGAGGACATCGCCGCATGGCTGAAAGATCACACCGCACCCGCCAAATAATCGCGCTGTGGGGGATGGCAAGGCCGCTGCAACTACTGGCGATTGCGCTTGTGTATACGTGGGGCGTGTTGATCGCACGGGCGCACGGCTATTTGCTAGTCCCGCAAACACTCATAATGAGTTTACTGGCGATCTTGATGGTGGCGGCGTCGGTGCATTACGCCAACGAGTACGCCGATCACGAAACCGACGCGCTGACCACGCGCACCCCATTTTCCGGCGGCAGCGGGGTGCTGCCGCGTGGTGATGTGCCGCGTGTGCTGGCATTACAAGCGATGGTAACAGCGGGCGTGGTCGGACTGGTGCTGGCGGTCGTGCTACGGTTGAATGCGGTCGCGCTGGCGCTGCTGATATTTATCGCCGTGTTTGGTTGGATGTACAGCCTGCCGCCGCTCAAGCTGGCGTGGCGCGGCTGGGGTGAGTTGGATAACGCGCTGCTGGGTGGCCTCGCGCTACCCGTTTACGGCTACGTGACCGTCACGGCTACGGTCGACTTTCATGCGGTATTGGCGGCGCTGCCGTTCGCACTGCTGGTGTTTCTCAATCTGTTGGCGACCACCTGGCCTGACCGCCATGCCGATGCACAGGTCGGCAAGTACACATTGGCAACGCTGTTAACCGTGCCATACCTGCGCCTGATCTATGGTGCCGTCGCGCTGATCGCGTTTGCGCTGGTCTGGCGCTTTCATGGCGATCATGTACTGCCGGCACTGGTTTGTCATCTGAGCGCGTTTGTGTTGCCGTTGGTGCTGGTGGCGGGGTGGCTTTATACCCGGCGAGAAACACCGTTCTTCAGCGTGGCGGCGATGCTGGCGATGTTGACGATGAACCTCGTCGGCTGGTTTTTGGTCGCATAGCAAGGAGAGAAACGGATGATTTTAGTTACCTCAGCGACGGGCAACGTCGGCAAGGCGATTGTCAGTAGGCTGATCGCTACCGGTGCAGATTTTCGCATCGGCGCACGTAACACGGAAAAGGCGCGGATGCTCGGCGGCGGCGAAGTCGTCACACTGGACTTCACCCAACCAGCAACGTTCGACGCGGCATTGCAGGGTATCACACGGTTGTTTACACTGCTGCCACCGGGGACGCCCCGCCTGCATCCACAGGTGATGAACTTCCTCGACCGGGCGCGGTCACTCGGTGTGCGGCATGTTGTGTATTCGTCCGGCATGGGGGTAGAACGCCAGCCCGCCGACCCGATGCGTCAGATCGAACGACACATCGAGACGAGCGGCCTGACTTACACACTGCTGCGCCCTAACTGGTTTATGCAAAACTTCAACGACTGGATGCACCCGATGATCGAACAGGGCGAGATCGTGTTACCAGTCGGCGATGCGAAAACCAGTTATATCGATGTGCGCGACATCGCCGCCGTCACCGTCCCGATTTTGCTGCACGGCGGACACGAAAACACCGCCTACACCCTTACCGGGCCGGAGCCGCTTAGCCATACGGAGATCGCCGCCAAGCTGTCGGCGGTGGTCGGGCATCCGGTGGTACATGTCTCGCCCTCGGTCGAGGACGATCTCAAGGCGCAGCAGGCGCAGGGTGTCGCACAAGCGGAGATCGACACGCTCGCCTGGCTTTACGCGGATATGCGCAGTGGCTTTACCGCACGGGTCACGCCGGACGTCGAAGCCCTCACCGGACGCCCGCCTATTACATTCGACCAGTACCTGATCGACTATGCCGATGCGTTGTAGCATGGATGTATCCCGCACCGCTACTTTAGATAAAGGACGCAACTGATGGTTTCTCTACCACAGAAAACGTTAGAACCAGCGATTTTCAGCAGAAAATATGGAACGTCCACGCAAAGCAAAAACCCCTATTCCGGTGGGGAAAAGGGGCGTGTTTAAATTGTGAGTCTCTACGCTGGCTAATCCAGCACATCAACGCGAGAGGCGTTATGTTCTTCCATCGTCGAACGCAGCACCTCGGTGTCGTAGTCATCGGCGTCGATGAACAGGATCGTCGCGCCGTCGTCGGCTTTGCGCATGTAGAACGCCATTGTCTCGTCCTCGAGGTCGATCTCATTGCTGGAAACCTCGAAGGCGACCGCCCCGGCACCGGAGCCGGCATAAGAGATGCCGTTCCGCGTAGTTTGCCCGGCTACCGGGAACACCGGCATATCGGCGGCATCGCTACGCTCTACGCTGCTATCGCCATAAGCGCCAGCGTTGCGTAGAATACTGATGTCGTCACCGTCAACATCGTGCTCGAAGATCGTTTCAAGCACATCGTCCATCTTGGCTTCTGTGTCAAAAATGCCTACAACTTTTGTCATGAATATTTCTCCTAATCTAACGTGGTGACGCGGGTGGCGTTGCAGTCCTCAAAGGCCTTATGCACTTCGCCTTCTAGCGGATCATCCACCTTGACGAAGATCACCGACGCATTACCAGAAGCCGTGCGGGTATAGAAAGCTTCTTCTTCGTCAGAAACGTCGATCTGCTCAAAGACCTCTTTGGGTCGCATCGGGGTGACCGCCGTGCCCGGCATACTGCTGGACGCGCCGACCGGGGCGACACGCTTTTCGGTCAGGCGGTCGTCGGCGTCGACATCGACATTGCCCAGCAAGATGATGTTGTCGTCGTCGATGGCGTCGTGTGACTCAAGATGATTTAGAGCCTTGCCTAAATCGGACTGGTTACCAAATACACCGGCAATTGTTTTCATAAGAATGTCCCTCCTTAGCGAGACTAATCGTTAACTTGTGATCGTCTGGATCATCGGGTCAGCATTTTTCAAAATGTTAGCAGATGTGCGAGTCCGCGCCGCGATATACTGTTGGGCGGCTTCGCGTTCGTCGTCGGGGCGATCCATCACAAAGGCACCGATCAGGCGCTCATTGCGTATCCACCAGGCGCTAAAACCGTCCGCGCTGATGTCACCGCGATAGACGACTTCGTCGGCGTCGGTGGCTTCACCCCAGAATTCATATGAGAGGTCGAATACGTCAGAGAAGAAGTAAGGCACGGTTGTAAACGGCTTTTCTTCTGCACCCATCATGCGACGGGCGGCGTACTGCCCATGTTTGCGGGCGATGTCCCAATGCCCGATGCGGCGGCGCTTGTCAAAGATCATGTCGTAGTAATTGGCGATGTCCCCGGCAGCGTAAATACCGTCGAGGTTGGTTTGCAGATATTCATCAACCAGCAGACCGTCGTCGATTTCAAGCTGTGTGCCTTCAAACAGATCGTCGGCAGGCTCCACACCGATCCCGGCGATGACCAGATTCGCATCCAGCCGTTTGCCAGATTGCAACATCACCGCTTTGACGTGGTCGTTCTCATCGGCGACGATGCGCTCTGGCAGGTCGTCGGTGATGATCTCTACGCCACGATCACGATAATACTGCTCGAAGAACGCCGAGATTTCCGGCGTCATAAAGCGGCTTTCCATCAGACGATCATTGGGGAAGACCATTGTCACGGGGATGTCGTTTTCCGCCAGTACCGCCGCCGTTTCCATCCCGATGTAACCGCCGCCGAGCACAACTGCACGGGTGTCAGCATTGATGCGGCCTCGGATGTCGCTGGAATCGTCCAGCCAGCGCAGATATTCCACGCCGTTCGAGTCAGCGCCGGGGATGTCCAACATTTTGACCTTCGAGCCGGTGGCGATCAACAGCTTATCGAAGCTGAAGGTGTCGCCGGCGGTGGTGTGTAGGGTGCGGTCAATCGTGTTGATGCGCTCCACACGCGTTTTGAGGAAGACCTCGATACCATTATCACGATAAAAGTTTTCGTCATTAATCAAAATATCGTCGGTGTTTGCGTCACCGTCGAGATAATCTTTTGAAAGGGCGGGTCGTTCATAGGGCAGCATATCATCAGCGGAGATGAGCGCCAGCGTATCAGGTTGGATGCCGTTTTCGACGAATGTCTGCACGGCGTAACCTGCGACGACCCCACCACCAAGAATGATGTATTCGTAGTCAGCCATTATGGGTTGCTTCCTGCAATATACTTACAATACTACTCTTAGTTTAGCAAGTAGATGTAAAGGCGCTATTTGACCGGTTTAAGCAAGAGGTAAGACCATTGCTAGTGGGAGCTTAATATCGCGCTTTGCGGGTGCAATGGGCAGAACGGCGTGGCGTGCGTAAACTGTGACAAGCGGACGCCACGCTACCGTGTCACTATACGATGAATAGAGACGCCGAATGTCGCATGGTGGGGATAATTCAGGTGACAGAAATCTGAGATGCGCCCAACCAAAGGCCGATGCCTCACACCGGCCTTTGCATGATGCGGGTCTACATACCCATCTCTCGGTAGGTGGTGGCGATTTTCTTTAGCGCGACCACGAACGCCGCCGTGCGGAAGTCGCGGATGTTTTCGTGATTGTGGTAAGTCTGGCTGATTTCCTGGTAAGCGATACGCATGGTGTCATCGAGTCCGCTGCGCACCAGTGAAAGCTCGTCGGTGTCCATCATCAGATCCTTGCGTAGGGGCGGCGGGACTTTTTTGCCCGTCATCGTCTCCAACGCCTCGATAAAGCGTGCGGAGCGCAGTTCGTCCAACCGGCGATCCATCCGCCCGAAGCGAATGTGAGAGATATTCTTGATCCACTCGAAGTAACTCACCGTGACGCCCCCGGCGTTGACGTAGGCATCCGGCAGCACAACTATCCCGCGTTCGCGCAGGATCGCGTCGGCGTCGAAGGTGGTCGGGCCGTTTGCCGCCTCGACGATCAGCTTGGCCTGGATGTCAGCGGCGTTATCAACGGTGATTTGCCCTTCTAACGCAGCGGGGATGAGGATGTCGCAATCCATCGTCAAGCCCGCCCTGCCGTTTTCGTCGTAGGTCGCACCGGGGAACCCTGCCACCCCGCCATGTTGACTCAGATATTGGTGGGCGTCCTCGATGTTGATCCCGTCATCGTGGTAAATCATGCCGTCGCGTTCCATGATGCAGGTGATCTTCGCCCCGTCCTCTTCGCTGAGGAACTTCGCCACGTGGTAGCCGACGTTGCCCAATCCCTGTAAGATGATCCGCTTGCCTTCGATGTTGCCTTCCAAGCCCGCCATTTTTTTATCCGCCTCGTGACGGAAAAACTCATGGATGACATATTGCACACCGCGCCCGGTCGCCTCCGTGCGCCCTCGGATGCCGCCGTTGGTCACCGGCTTGCCGGTCGTCGCGGCGAAGTAATTGATGTCAGTGGGATGAATGGCCTTGTACACATCCGCGATCCACGCCATCTCACGTTCGCCCGTCCCCATATCCGGGGCGGGGACGTTCGCGCCGGGGTTGATGAAGCCCTTGTTGATGAGTTCCTTCGCAAACCGGCGCGTGATGTGTTCCAATTCTTGCTCGGTGTAGTTGCGCGGGTTGATCTTCAAGCCGCCCTTGCTGCCGCCAAAGGGCACGTTGACGATGGCGCACTTGTAGGTCATCAGCGTGGCAAGTGCCATCACCTCATCCTGATTGACGTTCGGCGCATAGCGGATGCCCCCCTTCACCGGCAAACGGTGGTCACTATGGACGGCACGCCAACCGTGAAAGGTCTGATACTCTCCGTTTTCCATCCGAACGGGGAACTGGACTTCCAACACCGCCTTGCAGGACTTGATCTGCTCGGTCATACCGAACGGTAGATCGAGGTTTTCTAATGCCTGATCCACCATCTGGGAAACGTTCTCACGAAACGATCTACGAGTGTGTGCTTTTGTAACCATAAATTTCTGTCCTCTCAAAAGTCTATTTATCCGCCTCGATTATACAACGTGTACAACAAAGGTGCAGAAGTTTCTGTGGAAAGTGGCTAATCCTGGTAGACGACACAACCCTGCGCTCGTGTGCGCAGGGTGTCTTGTGTCATCAACAATATTCGTTCTCCACGACCGCCGTGTTGGGCGGGATCCATCGCAGGGAGCCGATCCCGCCGCTGGGGTCTTGATCCGCGTTGGGGACGATGGCGTAATACCCGTTGAGGCTGCGTCCCATCACGTAATACGTCTGCCCGGCGAAAATCTGCCCGGCGGGTTGGGTCGGGTTGTTGAAGTCCGCATAGTACGAGATCACCTCACCTTCACGCGGGGTGATCGCACACGCTTCCGGCGGGGCCGATGCAGAGGACACATTCAGCGGGAAGCCATAAGCGACCAGTTTACCACTCGCATCATAGCCGAAGGACACCAATTCACCGCGTAGGTCGGACGGCACACGCCAACCGGAACTCCAACCATCGGCACCGTTGTTGTCCTCGCCGATTTCAATCGTCCCCGCCCCGGCATGATCGAACGTCCATCCCGTTGGGAACACGAAGAACTCGGCGCGTGTGATGTTGGTCGGTGGTTCGACCCAACGCACGGTGACCAGACTATCCCGCAGCAGCAAGATGTTCCCGGCATCCCCGCTGATCGACTCACTCGGCGCGACTCCACCGACTGCGACCGGGTCGATGACCGGCGGTGGGTTGGTCGGGGTTGATACGGGTGTGTTACTCGGCACGGTCGGCGCACGCGGCACACGGAGCTGCTGCCCGCTGAAGATGCTGTTGGCATCCGCGAGACAGTTGCCCTGTGCCAGCGCGTCCGCGGTGGTGCCGGTTCGCTGCGCGATGCGACTCAGCGTATCCCCGGCGCTGACCGTGTAGGCGGTCGTCCAGTCGGTGCGCGGCGTACAACTTACCGGTGGATTGCTGGCGTCGTCATTGTCGTTATTGTTGTCGCTGTCGTCGTCTTCATCTGTCTGCGTGCTGATGGGCAACGGCGATGGGGACGGCTGCGAGGTGTTACTCGGTGCCGGGGTGATGGTCACTTCGGCGTCGTCGGTGTCGTCCGCGCTGCTGCCCAGCGAACAGGCCGCCAGCGCCAATGCCAGCAGCAGCACGATGATCGGTAATCGTCTCATGATCTTTTTTCTCCTTATGCGGAACAATATACCTCTTCAGACAGCATAGGGAACCGGCATGTTCCACTTTTTGGGATGATCTTTACAAGTTTTTACGCTGTGGTCATGATTGGTTTCGATCTATGCCTATGATAGACTCAATTGTGAATCCTCACCCCGTCCCAACTGCGTCGGCCCACCCCTCTCCACTGAGTTAGAGAAGGGAAATTAGATCGCGTCGGAGAAGTTTAAACAGCAGTCATCACATAGCAAAGTGAGAATACACGGTGAAGTATCCATTGTCGCCTGATAAATTAATGAAATAGCACGATCAAACGTTTGAACCCTCCGTCGCGACCTTGTCGCGTCACCTCCACCATAGCAAATCGGGGAGGGCAGGGGTGGGGTCAAGCAATGGCAATTAACACCGTTACACCGTTACTATGTAGCTTGTAGCTAATTATCACCCCACTGTGCAACACGAGACTGCCCCTCTCCATCAAACGGACAGGGATGAGGAAAAAAGACAGAGAATTGAGTAAAACGATCCTATGTATAAAACCCTGACCGACCTCGAACCCCATCGTGAGCAACTGCTCGGTATGCTGCGGGAAATCGCCGCGCTGCCGGGACGTCCGTCACACGAACAATTTAACAAGCTGGTGCGGCGCTATCCCCGCCCGGATGGTGGCCTGTACAGCCGCAGCCATTTGATCCACGCTTACCGCGAACTCGCCGGGACGCACGGCTTACCGCCCTACGACGAGGACATGCTAGGACGCCTGCGCCGCAAGCCGATCCGCACCATGTCCGGTGTGACACCCGTCACCGTGTTGACCAAGCCGTTTCCTTGCCCCGGCAAGTGTATCTTTTGCCCCAACGATGTGCGGATGCCGAAAAGTTATCTTTCCGATGAACCCGGCGCACAACGGGCGGAGCAAAACAGCTTCGACCCCTACCTGCAAACCTACATCCGCTTGCAGACCTACTACAACAACGGGCATCCGGTCGATAAGATCGAGATCATCGTGTTGGGCGGGACGTGGTCGTACTACCCGGAGACCTACCAGATCTGGTTCATCAAACGGATCTTCGACGCGCTGCACGACTTCGGCGACGGCATCGACCGGCGCGACGAGGTCGAAGCCGCTTTAAAAGGCGTGTCTCAACTGCACCCCGAACACAACCAGACCAACGTCACCGTGCAGGGTGTGGACATGCAGCAGACGTACAATCAGGTCGTGCAGGATATTTACAAAGGCGAGATGTACCGCTCGCACGAACTCGCCGCCGACATCCACGCCGGGCGGCGGGATCGGTCGGCGGTCGATGAATACGCGACGTGGGACGAACTCGAAGCGGTTCATCGCCACAATGAGAGCGCCGACTGCCGATCGGTCGGTCTGGTGATCGAAACACGCCCCGACCACATCAGTGAGGCGGAGGTGCTGCGCGTGCGGCGTCTGGGGTGTACAAAGGTACAGATCGGCTTCCAGAGCTTGAACGATGACGTGCTGCGAGCCAACAAGCGCGGTCACGGCGTCCGGGCAACCCGCCGCGCGGTTAAGTTGCTGCGGCAGGCTGGCTTTAAAATCCACGCACACTGGATGCCCAACCTGTACGGCTCTAACCCGGCGCTTGACCTCGAAGACTACCGTAAGATGTTCGCTGACCCGGACTTCCGACCGGACGAACTCAAGGTGTATCCGTGTTCGCTGATCGAAAGTGCCGAGCTGATGCAGCGGTACGAGGACGGCAGTTGGCGACCATACACCCGCGATGAACTGCTTGATTTGCTGGTGGCCTGCTTCCGTGAGACGCCGGAATACTGCCGACTGACCCGCGTCATCCGTGACATCCCCGGCACCGACATCGTCGCCGGGAACAAGACGACCAACTTCCGGCAATTGGTGGAAAACAAGCTCAACGCCGAGGGCGAACGCGGACACGACATCCGCGCCCGTGAGATCCGCAAGCGGCAAGTCTCACCCGATGATCTCACGCTCGATGAGCAGCACTACCGCTCGTCGTGCAGCGATGAGATCTTCCTACAATACATCACGCCAGATCGCAGCATCACCGGATTTTTACGGCTCTCACTGCCCGACCGGGACGAGACACCCATCACCGACGAGTTGCACGACGCCGCCATGATCCGCGAGGTGCATGTTTACGGGCAGTCGGTCGGCATCGGTGAGGACGCCGAAGGTCGGACGCAGCATCTCGGCCTGGGCACCGCGTTGATCGAACGCGCCGTCGAAATCGCCGCAGCACGGGGCTATGGCAAAATGGCGGTCATCTCCGCGATTGGCACCCGCGAATACTACCGTAAGCGGGGCTTCGCCGACGGCATCTATTATCAACTGCGCGACCTCTAACAGCCGAACGGACGGGTGATGTTTGGATCAACACCAATATCGTACAGGTCAAAGCGCAGGCGTAACTGTCCGCTGACCGGGGCATCACTGTTGAAGATAAAGGCATTTTGCACGTCTAAGTTGACGTAATAACGCACGATGGCCTCGCGCTCCGGTGAGATCCACAATTCGCCGGTCATCCCGGTCAGGCCGCCGCCTTCGGCAAAGGTCACTGACGGCAGATTCAAATTTTGCGCGTCGAAGTCATAACGCCACACACGCTCCCCGTTGACGACCGCCGGGGGTGCGCCGCTAGGGGTGGCCTGCATTACCCCGCCGATCAAATCCCCAGCCAGCAGGTCAGCGATGATCTGGGCGCTTTCGGTGTCCTGGCTGGCGCAGGTGTTGTCCTCGACAAGAAAGACACGCTCCGCGAGGCGCACACCTTCGAGCGTGCGCGTGGTTTGCACGTCGATGCCGAGCAGGTCACCGCTTTGCTCCACGACCACCCGCCGCCGCTGCCCGATCTGGTTGTACCACGTCCGCAAGTAAATCGAGCCGCCGGTAGCGCGTGAAGTCCCGGCGAAGGTGCCCTCAAACGCCAGGGTGGATTCGTAATACCACGCAGGCAGCACCGCCAGGCCGCGATCCACATCAGGAAAGTTCACCCCATCGCGGAACCCGGCGGGTGGTGCGTTGCGCGTCAGCACGGTGGCTGTCCCCAGCGCCTCCGGCACGGCGACGGTCGGCAGTTCACTGATGGTGGCCCCGTCGTCGCAGGCGGTCAGCAGGGTGATAAAAATCAGCATGTAGAACAATCGTCGCAAGGTGTGATCTCCGTGTAATTAGCGATCATGAGCGTTCATTCTAATTCAGGTGATGAATATTGCCATTGACAACCGCATATCACCCAATTAGAATGTACCAGCCTGCCGAAAAGTGCATCTTGAAAGCGCATATCACGCGGTGATATAATCTTTCCAAGTGCCCTTTTAGCTCAATTGGCAGAGCAGCCGCCTTGTAAGCGGCAGGTTATGGGTTCAAATCCCATAAAGGGCTATGAGATGGGTCAGTGTCCCGAGTGGCAAAGGGGGCGGGCTGTAAACCCGCTGGCTAACGCCTTCGTAGGTTCGAGTCCTACCTGGCCCACTGCAACATAAGACGCCTTTGTAGCTCAGGGGTAGAGCGCTTTCTTGGTAAGAAAGAGGTCACGGGTTCAAATCCCGTCAAAGGCTTACGGGTGCGCCGCACAATTTTTTGCGGCGTCTTGTGTGTAAGGACAAGGATACTAAACTCATGGCGAAAAAAGGCAATCGTATCATCGTCAAGCTGCGCAGCACGGAAAGCGGTCATATGTACATCACGTACAAGAACCGTCGCAATGACCCGAGCCGCATTGAGCTAAAGAAATACGACCCCATCGTGCGCAAGCATGTCGTCTATCGGGAAACCAAGTAACAACCGCTAGACAAAACGTGCAGTCACAGTTAAAATAGTATTGCGTCACATTATAGGGGTGTAGCTCAATTGGCAGAGCGACGGCCTCCAAAGCCGTAGGTTCAGGGTTCGATTCCTTGCACCCCTGCACAGTAAACGCCGTCCTCGTGACGGTGTTTGTTATAATGGTAAAGACCATCCCATTTAGGCACTAAGGAGGCAGATTATGTCTGCTGATGATGCAGTAGAAGAAAAATCCCGGCGACGCAGACGGCGTGGTGATGATAACGACGATGACGACAGCAGTCTGACGGAAAGCAAAGGTCGGGCGACTCGCAGCCGGCGAGGTGCACGCGGCGGTCGTCCTGAAAATGAGGGCAACGCGCTCACCCGCACTTTTGGTGGCGTCATTGGCTACCTACAAGGTGTGCGTGATGAACTCGATAAGGTCGTGTGGCCCACCCGTGAAGAGACGATCCGCCTCTCGCGTATCGTGCTAGCGGTGACCATCGCGTCCTCGTTGGCGTTCGGTGCCATCAGCGTGGTCTTCACCGAGATGTTCGTTATCGGGGTGCGTGAAGACAATCCCTGGATCTTCCTGGTGTTTGCCGCTGCCGTGGTGGTGGTGTTCTTCTTTGCCCGGCAATGGTGGCAGGAAAACGACTCCAACACCCCCTATTAAGTAACTTTACAGAGGAGTGCTTGTCATGTCTGATGACGAGAAGCGTCCTGAAACAGATTATGATCCCGAACCAGTTTACGTCGATACACCCGCTGATGACGACGACAATGAGTTAACGTCCATCCTCGGTGATTTAGTCGAGGAAGCAGAGGGGGCGATCAGGAAGCATTGGTACGTCGTCCACTGCTACTCCGGCCATGAATATAAGGTGCGCCATTCCATCGAACAGCGTATCGAAACCATGGGGATGACCGACCGCATCTTCGACGTGATCGTCCCGACAGAGGCGGAAATCGAGATCAAAGACGGGAAGAAGCGCGAAGTCGAAAAGCGCGTGTTCCCCGGTTACATCCTGGTTGAGATGAGCATGGACGAGGACTCCTGGTATGTGATTCGCAATACACCGGGGGTGACGGGTTTCGTCGGCATGGGCAACGATCCCACACCACTGCGCGAAGACGAGGTTAAACAGATTATTGACCGTATGTCTCGTGAGACGCCGAAGGTCAACGTCAACTTCAAGGTCGGCGAGAAGGTGCGCATCGTGGATGGTCCCTTCAATGACTTTGTCGGTGAAGTGGCGGATATCGACATGGATCGCACCAAAGTGCGGGTGATGGTCAGCTTCTTCGGGCGTGAAACCCCGGTTGAGCTGGATTTCCTCGAGGTCGAGAAGGTCTAGCGACCTCGCAGTGACATTAATCGAATCAATAACACGCAGGGGTGTTTTGCCAGAGCGCCTCTGTGACCCTGTGTATAGATAAAGTCGAATAATGAGGAAAGATCATGGCAAAGAAAGTCAAGGCAATCGTAACGTTACAAATCCCGGCGGGTAAGGCCAACCCGGCCCCGCCAATTGGCCCGGCATTGGCCCAACACGGCATCAACCTGATGGGCTTCTGCAAAGAATATAACGCCAAGACCAGCAACCGCATGGGCGAGATCGTCCCGGCGGAAATTACCATCTTCCAGGATGGCTCGTTCAAGTTCATCCTCAAAAGCCCGCCGACCTCCTTCTTGATTAAGAAGGCCGCCGGGATCGACACGGCAGCGTCCAACCCGAAGACGCAAACCGTCGCCACACTCACGCGCCAACAGGTGCGGGAGATCGCCGAGCAGAAGTTCAACGACATGAACGCGCTCGATATGGAAGCGGCGATGCGCCAGATTGAAGGCACCTGCCGCCAGATGGGCATTAAGGTCGCGGCAGAGTAAGCAACACCACGTCAATTTAATAATCTGTGGGAGGGCATCACCAGTGTCCACCAGAACCACGAAGGAGAAGTGAACTAATGGTACGTCACGGGAAGCGTTATGACGATCTGCTGGAAAAAGTGGATCGTGAGCACGACTACGAATTCGCAGAAGCCATCAAAATGGTCAAGCAAATGGCAACCGCCAAGTTCGATGAAACCATCGAAATGCACTTCCGGCTAGGGATCGACCCGCGCCATAGTGACCAGCAAGTCCGTAACACGGTGATGCTGCCGCACGGCACCGGGCGCACGGTGCGTGTGCTGGTCTTCGCGGAAAGTGAAGACGCCCGCGCCGCCGAAGAAGCAGGTGCAGACATCATCGCTGACGACGAGATCATTGATCGCATCCTCAAGGAAGGGTTCCTCGATTTTGATGCGGCCCTCGCCACCCCTTCGATGATGCGCAAGGTCGGTAAGGTAGCGCGCATCCTCGGCCCGCGTGGGTTGATGCCTAACCCCAAAGCCGGGACGGTCGTTCAGCCGGATGACCTCGGTCGCGCGGTGGAAGAACTCAAAACCGGTCGTGTGGAGTTCCGTAACGATAAAAGCGGCAACGTTCACATTCCGATTGGCAAGGCCAGCTTTGACGAGCAAAATCTGCTTGAAAACGCGGTTGCCGTGTTCGACGCCGTCGAGGCACAGCGCCCCACCGGCATCAAGGGCATTTACATGCAACGGTTGACGGTTAGCTCCACGATGGGGCCGGGCATCCACATGGAAACGTCCACGCCGGAACCGGCATAAGCTCTGGCAAACGAATTACAGGCGGCGGTCAAAAGATCGCCGCTTTTTGATTCTAATGGCTGGATTTATGAAAATTGTGAAAAAATTCCTAAATCTTCTTGAATAACATTGTATTAATTCAAAAACAATGTTTTAATGAATGTAATCATCATTATCAATTATAGAGCATCTACTATGGCAGCAAAAAATCACTTCAATCAAGAACACGGGCAGGGATTGGTCGAATATGCCTTGATCCTCGTTCTCGTCGGAATCATGACCATTATCGCGCTCACATTAATGGGTGAGAGTGTTTCGGTCGGCATGGAAGAAGGCTACCTCGCCGTGAGCTACCCGAAGTTTAACGATCTGATAGACCACTGCATGGAAGACGCAGGGAACGGGCAGATCAACTCTCTGAAAAATCAGGTGACCGACAACCCGGATACCTACATCAACCGTGTGAACGGCCTCATCGAGGACGGCACCATCACCCAGGCTTGCGGCAACCGAATGGTCGAGTATGCTGGGGTGGGCAGCGGCGGTTAGTTACACATCCAGGCGCATTTCTTTGTTGTTTTCTGGGTAATTGTGGATGGTTCGTATGGCGAAGTCATTATCCGCCTGCTCGCTACTTTCGTAGATGATTGAAACCTGCCCGTCCGTCTCCAGGACGATGGCTTTGACGGACGCCAGGTTCATCAGCCCCTCTTCACGCAGTCGGGCGCGGATGCCCTCTTGAGGGATGCGCCGTTTCAACATCTCCTCTTCGTAAAATTCACCATCATGGTAGAGCAGAGTCGGCTCTGAGGTGATGAGATGGTGCCAGCGTTTGGAGCGCACCGCAATCCACGTCACGATGAATTGCAGGCCGATCAACAACACAAAGGCCAGCAGCGACTCGACCAATGAAACGTCTTTACTCAGCACGGCGCTCGCTAGCGTAGAACCCAGAGCCACCGTGATGACGAAGTCGAAAGCATTCATCTTTGAGAGTGTGCGTTTCCCGGTGATACGCAGCATCGCTACTAACCCTAAGTAACTACCGATACCGACAATAAAAATATGGGCGACATCCACCCAACTATTGAATAACATTGCTTACCTCCTCGGCTTCTCTGTTAAACAGCCTAGCAAAGGAGATTTATCACACGGTTAGCCTTACCCTAATGTGGGTTAATCACCGGTTAAGCGGATAATATCACGACGAGAGAATTGAACCACGTTTCCTATGCGTTGCTGCCGGAGTGCGTCTTTCGGAGCACGGGGACGGTACAACGCGCTCGCGTCATTATTGCTCGTCTGAATGTAGCACCTCAACCCGATGACAGAGAACCTATTTTCCCACTCTCACCGGATCGTAACACGTTCCAACCCATAATAGCGTGCGAGGTCGCGGTTGGTGCCGGTGTCAGGATCGTTGTCCAGCGGCACGTCCACCGCCACCTGTCCGAGGTCGAAGTCGAAATCACTGATCTGTGCTTCGGCGTCGCCGCGTTCGGCTGCCGCCTGTAAGTCTTGCTGAATTGCGTACCAATCACGGTTAAATGCGAGCATATTCACGCTCTGTCGCAAGCTGCTGTAGAGAACCAGGCCAGGGCCGAGCAACACTACCAACACGAAGATAACCACTAACACACGCCCCGTTTGCCGAGGACGTCTACGCGCCAGCACACCGGTGATGTAGCCACAAGCTGCGACGACAACCACGATGGTGTATACAGGTGTGGTGAAGGCCCTATGTGGCAAAAAAGTAGACATGGCATAAGCACCGGTCGAAAAACTTGCGGCGATGAGCAATCCTCCGGTGAAGATGACACCGCCGAAAAGCCACCAACGGTTGCGGTATGTGAACATGCCGTCACCACTGTGGAAGCGATAGCCGACCGACCGAGCGAGGGTAAACATCACCAACAGTGATGCCGGGGCGATCAAGGTGAACTCACCGATGATAGCGACCAGCGTGTACTCTACAGTCATCGAAACGAATTTGAGTAGATCAGGCGATGGTGGGAACCGTGACTGCCGAATGTCGGTGCCGGGGGCGGCGGAGATGATCAACAGCGCGACCCCCGCCGCCAGTAGTGCGGCGATAAGCAGCGGCAGCGCCACTCGCCTTTGTTGCGCGTCTGCAAAGCGTAAACAAAGGACGATGAGCACGACCAGTAGAACGGTAAGATGTGCCGTGCTCGCCGGGGAAAATCCGGCGACGACCAGAATATAAGGCCCGGTTAGCACGACGGCAGCGGCGGTTTGCAGCATCGAGGGCCGCTGCCGGGTAAGAAACGGCACAAATGCGAAGAAACTTATCACACCTGCCAGCGGGACGACATGCGCGATGCCACCCGCCGCCCAATACAGCGTATCGTAGATGTTCGGCAGGCCGTCAATCAGGGTGACGGTGACAATGGTGCCGACACCGAAGCTCAACAAGCGCGGACGTTCCCAGTCCAGCATCAGCGCGACCTCAAAGGCGAGCCACCACGTCCCAAGCCATACGACGATGATCGTCAAGCTCATCAACCAGCCGAGCGCAGCCGGATCAACCAGTGTTGCGGCGGTCTGTAAAAACGACGAACTGTAGTTCCCCGTCCAGGCGTTGTACCAGTAATCGACCGCGCCCCACACCCCCTCGCGCTCCGCGATGATGGCGTAAGAATAATCATCCCCAACCAGACGAGTCAGCGAGGCATTAAACACCGTGATAAGCACCGGTAGAACGAACAAAACCGCGAACCCTACCCACAGCAGTGGTTGACGGTCATCAGCCGCTTTCGGCGAGGACGTAAAACTTGTGTTTGTATCTAGATTCATCCGCATTTTCGCCCTAGGATTCAATCTAATCGGCAGTATATCACGAAATCATCCCCCACAAGATAAAGGGTAAACACGACCGTATATTCGCCAACCCCCAGTCTCTAATGGGCGGGATAGTGCAGGGGATCGCGCCGACCCTAAAAGACCGGCACTTCCAAAATGTAAAATGTGAAGCCGCATCTGGGTTCCGTTGCCGTAGGCAGATGCACCGCGCGTTCAACTTTGCCATTTGTTTACACACGATGGCACGACTATAATCTACAATATGAATAAACAAACCTGTACACACGGGGATACAGATGTGAGCACAATTCTCTATGTAGAAGATAATCCACAGAATATGCGCCTGGTGCGGAAAATTTTAAAGCACGCCGGTTATGACGTCCTGGAGGCTGAGGATGGCCTGAGTGGTATCGAAATCGCCGAGACACATAAGCCGGACTTAATTTTGATGGATGTTAACCTGCCGGATATCGACGGGCTAGAGGCGACGTCGCGCCTTAAGAAGAACCCGATCATGCACGCCGTCCCGATTATCGCCTTGACGGCCAACGCGATGGTCGGTGACCGTGAAAAAGCACTTGAAGCGGGTTGTGACGGCTATCTGCCCAAGCCGATCAGTAAATCTGAATTGTTGCGGACTGTCGAGGACTTTCTCTCTCCGAACGGTTCTTGAGATCAGCACTAACGCACGATTTGCAATGAGAGAAACCAGGTGGGTTTTTCTCCCTTTTGGCTAGCGATTCGCCACGACGTCGGTCTCGTCATTTGCTGGCAGCTCGACGGTAAAGATCGTGCCATGACCGGGATTATTCTGGCAGCTAATTTTCCCACCCTGCTGCTCCACGCTCTCTCGCACGATGGAAAGCCCTAACCCGGTGCCCTCAATACTGCCAACGTTCGAGGCTCGTTGGAACGGTTCAAACAGATTTTTCAGGTGCGCCTCCGGGATGCCTAACCCTTCATCGCGGATCGTAAAGACCACGTTCTCGCCCTGATCCTCAATACTTAACCGGATCTTGCCGCCATCGGGGCTGTACTTCACCGCATTGGTGAGCAGGTTCGAAAGGATGCGCCGCAGAAACTTCGCGTCGGTATAGATGCACTCACGTTCACTGTGATTCTCGTAGATGATCTCGTGCGCTTCGGTGGCACACACGGTCGCGTATTCAAACACCTGCGCACAGAAATCGTCTAACTCCAACCGTCCAGGCTCCGGTTGGATAACGCCCGTGTTCAACTTGTTGATAAGCAGGACGTCATCGATTATTTCCGTCATCACGTCGATCTGATTGCCGATCTTGTCAAGCTGACTGACGACGCGCTCCGGTGGTAACTTGTGCTGATAACGGACGATGAGATCACGCGAAGACTGGATCACGGCGAGGGGCGTGCGCAGCTCGTGTGAGATTTTGGAGACAAACCGCTGGCGTACTTCGACGGCCTGGCGCTCCGCCTTGAGCCTATCTTCCTCGGCTTCAAGCCTTTTGGCTTCGGTGACATCACGGACGATGGCGTAAATCCATCTGGTATCCGCGAAGAACGTCCACGACAGCCAGCGGTCGCTGCCGTCTTTATGGATGTAGCGGTTTTCAAAAAAACCGGCCTGAGCGCCTGTATCTAACTGGCGACGTGCATCAGCGGTTGCCCGTTGGTCTTCCGGGTGGACGAATTCGATCAACGGTTTGGCTTTCAGCTCCTCAATGGTATAACCCAACACCTGCGTCAACGCCGGGTTACCCCGAACCAGATACCCCTGCTCGTCAATGACCATAATCATATCAATGGAATTATCAAACAAACTTTGCAGCGCGTTCTGAGCGCGTTCTTTTTCCTCGACCTCTAGCACCAGACGCTGGTCATAAAGAACCGCTTCGAGTGTATCTTGCTGTATCTGCTTTGTTAATTGTGAATTGCGGGTGAGCACGACCATCACCACCAGTGTGATCATGCATACTCCGGCGGTACTCCCCAACCAGACGTGGAAAGTGTTCTGCTCGTAAATCTGTGTGGCAGCCAACAAGTAAAGCAGCGTGATCGACGTGATAATGAGCAGACCACGCCGACCCAGCAAAAATCCGCTAATTGCGACAGCCACCAGCAGAGTCTGATGAGAAGTCATCGCGCCAGAATCATGAATAAGATCATGGATGATGACACCACTCCATGAGATAGCGACAAAGATCTGCGCGGCGCGTGTGACGTGGTCATGCCACAACAACCAGATCACAGCCGTCGTTCCAGCCAAATACCCCACGTTCAATAACAGAAATTGATGGTAAAAATCCGGTTGTGGTTGCTGCGTGGCGTATGACATCACGTTAAGCAGCGCCATGAACAACGATATTGGGATCAGGAACCACAGAATGGATTTAATCTGGGCGCGCCATCGTTTCTCTTCAAAGAGACGGTCGAAGAGCAAATCGTCAAAGCGGAATTGCATGGTAATTTCCCGTAGAAAATACATGTAAAGTATGATCGATACACTTATAGTATATTAAATGAATATGCAATAGTAAAAATGAATGTTTGAAGAACATCCACCAAAAGTTATTAATCATGAAATAATAAACTCCATTTAAACCTTAGTATAGCATCCTTGTAACTCTGGGGGTTATTGTATAATAGTACGACGTTTTTGAATCATAAGATTTGATGGGGAAAGTAATATAAAACGTCTCATACATCAAGTATGAGACACTTTAGGGTGACTGTAAACACTTCATAGAAGCAGTGGACTATTGAATGCTAAGCAATACGCTCGATTCGGCACTCCACAATGCTTCCAGGTCATAGTATTGGCGCTTCTCTTCGAGGAAGATGTGTACGACAACGGTGCTGTAATCCATCAGCACCCAACCGCTTTCGGCGGTGCCTTCCGTAGAGAACGGCAGGTGGTTGTCAAAGCGTTCTTTCACCCCGGTGCGGATGTAGTCCACCAGTGCTTTTATCTGCCGGTCACTGCTGCCGTTGAGGATGACGAAGAAATCCGCCAGCACGGTATCCGGGCGCAGGTCGAGCAGGACGATATCTGAGGCTTTCTTATCTTCGGCAACATCAACAATCTGCCGGGCAAGTTCTAGTGAGTCCAGAGAGCAACTCCTCGGATTAATAAACCTTAACGTACACTTATTGTAGCACAATTTTGCCGCTACAACCGAGCGATTCTACGCTATGATAGAACTATAACGTAAGCATAGAGACGAGAATCATGACCGTACTCAACATCATTCAACCGGATAACCCCGTTCTACGAAAGAGGGCGATCAAAGTCACCACGTTTGACAAGAAATTCCAGCTACTGGTGGATAACATGATCGAGACGATGTTCGATGCCCCCGGCGTCGGCCTGGCCGGGCCGCAGGTGGCGCAGAGCAAACGCATTATCGTGGTGCATATGCCGGAGGACGAAGAAGAACATGGTGACGACGCCGGGCAACTTTACACCGTCGCCAACCCCAAGATCATCAAATCGAGCAAGGAACTGGTCAGCGGTGTGGAGGGGTGTCTGTCGATCCCCGGTTATGCCGGTGAAGTAGACCGTCATGAGATGGTCGTGGTCACCGGGCAAGACCGCTACGGTGACTCCATCCGCATCAAGGCGAAGGGCTGGCTGGCGCGCATCTTCCAGCACGAGATCGACCACCTCAACGGACAGTTATTTACCGACATCGCCAACGATGTATGGCGCGTGCGCCCCGAAGACGTCGAAGGCGCAGACGACGAGGAACAGCAACCACCCTGGGCAGCGGAGGTCGTCAAAGCACAGAAGATCCGCGAAGCCCAACGCGCCGCTGCAAACGCCGAGAACGCCGAGGAAGCTGAGAAAGCCGAATAGGATCAGACTCGCCGGGCGTTTTCAACACTCGGCGGTTGGCTGATCGATCTCAACGAGCGTTCGGATCGGTCATTACATCATCAAAGTGCTTTCTCCAACCAGTAGACCGCGCGCGTGTTCCCGGCGGCGAAATCGACCTGCTGCACCGTGCCGCTGAGTTCGTAGCCCATGCCGACAAACAAAGCCACGCCATTCGTCACGCTGATGCGAGCCTTGCAACAGCCACGCTCACGCGCTTGCTCCTCCGCCATCTGCACCAACCGGTAACCGATGCCGTTGCCGCGCATGGGGTCATCCACCCACAGCAAGTCGATGTGCAGCGTGCCGCGTGCGGTGAACGCGCTTAACCCGGCGACCACATCGCCTTCGACGTCATCCAGGCTGATGTCCAGCGGTTGCGCGTCGGCGGGGTGTTTTTCGGTCACGGGCGGGATGAGCGCCGCCAGCTTGCGCATCAGGTACTTGCGGAAATTCGCATCTTCCTCGTGCGTGATGGTGAACTGGTAGATGCCGCTGTAATCTTGTTGATATTGTGCCAGGTATAACATGTTAGTCATGATGATCTGTCCTTAGATCTGTTTCATCATGGATAAATTCATTTGTATGCGAGTTGCTATCCTCGCGGTATCGGAATCCATCTCAGGCGGTCGAACACTCGTTTTTAAATGTGTCGTATAAAATCTGTCATCGGTCTTCAATCTTTTCACGCTTCCATTGCCAATCTGCCATGACTTAAGTAACCGCGTAGTTCTTCCACGCGCTCGGCGATGATCTGCGGCGCACGCTCACGGATCACCGGGTTCGCGGTGTTGCCCGCAATCCACCGGCAGGACGCGACATGCCGCGCCGCCAGAAATGCTTCCAGATGCACCTGCTGTGAGTCATCCAACGGACGCACGCGGGTGTAACCACCCCACAATGCCGCTCGCATCACCGGGAAGTCCTCCCGTTGGCGACTGACCCACAGCATCCCCGCCAGATCGTACAGGCGATAGCCGAAGGCACAGTCATCGAAATCGACCGCGCCGGGCAGGTCATCCCCCCCGCCGAACAACAAGTTCTTCGGCAGCAGATCAGCGTGGATGAGGCCGTAATCATCGAGCATGTCCATCGTCTCGCGTACCCGTGCCGTCACCGCGTCGATGACCTGTCGCTGCGCCTCCGTGAAGAGGTGCGCCCCGGCCTGCGGGTTATAAGGCGACCGTTCACCGAACAGCCCCTCCCAATCTAAATGGGGACGCACAAACCCGGCGGGCGGTTCCCAATCCATGCCGTGCAGCCGCGCCGCGAACGCACCAATCGCCTCGATCTGTGCGGGTGTGAGCGCGTCCAGAGCAATCGACTCACCGTCTACCCAACCCAGCAGGTCACAATGTACGGGATCTTCGACGCCTGCCAGCCGCCCGCTATAGATCGTGCGTAGTGGCTCCGGCACGTACAGTGATGAGTGGGCGTGCAGCGCCGCCAACCATACCCGCTCGGATTCGATCCATGTACGCGCTTTCAGGCCGGGGCGATGCAACCGCAGCACACCGCGCCACGTCCCCGCCACCACACAATAGATGGTGTTGTTGGTGTAGCTCATCAGCGTGCAGTCGGCATCTGCAAGGTCATAAGCGTGCAGCGCCGCCGTCGCCAGCGCGTCAAAACGGGCGATCTGCGTGTTATAGTCCAGCGTGTGGAATGGGGTTTGGTTCACAACGATCTCCACTAATAAACTGACGATACCGGTCAGGATTCGTGGCAAGATTGTGGTTCTGTGCTGTTGTGATTTTTTAGACGTAAGGGGTCTTGCATCCCTGTCCTGTGATGGAGAATCACAAATCAGCCACGAGGCGTGTTTCGCGCACGGTGCGCGCTCGCGTGACTGAAGCCCGGCGCTGCGAGAAGCAGTCGCCTTCGGGACGCTAACCTGGTGTGAAGTGGGTGTTAGTTCCTAACAGTCAGGCGTTGATGCACCTTCTGCGAATATTCCAAGAATCCCTTGTGGGGTGGGTGTTTGAAGTCGAATGTACAGCATTAGCGTGCCTCCTGGCATGTTGGGTTGCAGACAGGGGGAAGTGTAGCACGGCCTTTGAGGTGGTGTCAACTTATTGGTTATTTCAGTTTAGGGCAAGCGCCGCAAATTTTCATGTTGCTTTTTGCACTTTTCTGACCCCTCGTTTACGGTCAGCGGAGGATGTGCGCTTACGGGGTTTGCTGCGTCTGCTTCAACGTGATCGCGGTGATTTCCGGTGGGCAGTTGAGCCGCAACGGGTACGGGGCCATCCCTACGCCACGATTGACGTACAACAACAAATCCCCGATCTCGTAGAACCCCATATCGTATTTGTGCCCTAGCGGTGGTGTCACAATCGCCCCGAAGAACGGCAGCCGCACCTGCCCACCATGACTGTGCCCCGAAAGTTGCACAGCGACCCGACCATCAGCGGCGACGATGTCCGCATAATCGGATTCGTGCGCGAGCAGCAGCGTAAGCGCCCCCGGTGGGATGCCGTCTAAGGCTGCGTCTAGGTCTTGCCGGCGTTCGTAGACGTCATCAACCCCGGCGATGTAAAGCCGTTGGCCCGCCCGTTCGATAAATGTGTGGCGGTTGCTCAATACGTGGATGCCCAACCCCTCCAGCGTCTCCGTGACCAACGCGGCGTCCGTCCAGTGGTCGTGGTTGCCGAGGATGGCGTAAATACCTTCCGGCGCGTGCAGCTTACCGAGTGTTTCGGTCAAATCATAGACGGTTTCTTCGTGTATTTCGTGGAGGATGTCCCCGGTGATGACAATAACATCCGGGCGGAGGCGTTGGACTTCGTCACAGACCGTCATCATGCGTTTACGGTTCATCCACGCCCCCAGATGAAAATCACTGATCTGCACCATGCGCAGGCCATCAAATGGGGCGGACAACCCACGCGGCGATAAGTTGAAGGTTTCGACTTCCAGACGGTTAGGTTCGATCTGCGTGCTGTAGACGGCGCTGAGCAGCAACGCCAGCAGTGAAAGTTTGCGCATCAACGATCAGTTGTCCTCCGTCTTGGCTTCGATGGTTCACAATCATTATATGGAGCGCCGTTAAAGCGCGTTGAACGCCCCCATCTCGCGCACATCCACCGACACACCGTCGATCTGCGCCGGGATGCGGTCGAGCGGGTCGAGTTGGTCAACCGACACCTTTTGATCGACCAGCACCACCAGGCATAGCTCGTTCGTCTTGACTTCGTTACGCTGGCGTAACCCCACCGCCACGCCGATCACATGCGCCTTGTTCATCAGTTCTTCGCTGTATTCTTCTTGTATACGGGTAATAGCGACTTTAGCTTGCTCGGTCATCACAGCGATCCTCATAATAATTTCCCTATTTATTTTGATTTTGATGCACATCTACAAAATTGATTATAGTGGATTTATGACTAAAACAAAAAGTCCGTTCGTGGTTCGTAGGGGCGATCCAGCGTGATCGCCCTGCGCAGGCACTCCTACATTCGGGCAATTCTAACCAGTTTGTCCCTTATATCACCATGACCAGCACGGCGACCGCCGCCGTCGTCAACACGCTGGCGCTGATCAGCCCACCCAGATAGGTCAACAACCCCTTACCAGCGCCGAAGCCGTAGACCTGCCCGACCAGATACGACGCGATCCACATACCGCTAAAATTGACGACCAGCAACGCGATCAGATGCACCGTGCTCAACAACGGCAAAATACCGATCCCCAACAACACGAACGCCACCCCGGAAATCACAAAGTTGGCGACCTGCACCCACGTCAGCGCGGGCAGCACGTTGTAGATCAGCACCGGCAGCGCGTTTTCCCCGCCCAACTGCCGCGCGATGAGGTGCGTCAGCACCATGTGGAAGAACCCCACCACCGTGATAAA
The DNA here is from genome assembly GCA_034437515.1 of Anaerolineae bacterium. Lineage (GTDB taxonomy): Bacteria > Chloroflexota > Anaerolineae > Aggregatilineales > Phototrophicaceae > DAOTTX01. Next base: position 12,359 of record DAOTTX010000369.1, on the reverse strand, counting down.
CACCCCCAACCCCAACAGCACCAGCACCACAAGCTGCGGGTCAAGCGCGAGCAGGCGTAAAATCTCATGGCTGATGGCATCCGGTAAGGGCAGCGTGGCACGGATGAAGAAGCGCAGGCCGCCCATGCCCAACACACCGAGCAGCACCGGCCCAATCGCCGACACCGCCGCGTAGATCAACAACACGCGCCAGGCATCCGCCCACGACGACGCCTCGACCATCTCGACGGCGGGGCGTTCACGCCCGTGCCCGTTGACATAAGTTGCAGTCGTCCGGCGCGGGGTCACCGGACGGTTGGGCTGGTCGGCAGTACGCGCCTCGGTCTTGAGCACCCGCCGCAGATTTTCCAACGCGCTGCGGGCATAACGTTTGACGCGCTCGTCGGGGTCGGTTTCCACGATGGCCTGTAGGTAGGGCATCGCTTCGGCGTCCGCGCTGCGACCGAGCGCGTTCACGCCCTCAATGCGGATGTTCGGGTCAGGACTGCTGAGCTTGTCGATTGCGTTTTGCATGGTTAAGATCGCCATAACGGATAGCAAGCAAGGTCTGACTGGGTGAAAATAATCGGCGCATGGGCGTTTCTCCTCGCTTTTACGCCCATTGTAACATCGTTTTACGCCTCGTATTGGAGCGATGCGGCGATAGCTTCGACCAGTTCACCGGGTACGAAGTCGCCATTGAATGAGCCAACCACAATCGTGGCATAACCGGTCTCGACTTCGATCACCGCGACGGCGACCTCCCCGACGATGTCTTCTGAGGTGTTGGCACTGCCGGAAACAACCGCGCCTTCACGCTCCCCGACGAAGAACGAGGCCGGGTCACGCAGGGTGATCGTATCGTCGTCGCCGAAGGTCACAGCGGCGACCGCCCGCGCAATCGCGGTGATGCTGGCATCCTCACTGACCGCGTAGATTTCCAGCGCGTCCGGGGTGACCAGTGTCACACCCCCGGCGGCATCCCCACCGCGTCGGGCGCTGAAGCCTGGAGTCAGCAGTTCCTCACGGTTGGCAAAGGTGATGGTGTCATCCGTACCCTGTGCCAGCCAGCCGTCGGGATAGTCAATAGTAACCGTGCCGCCCAATATCTCCGCGGAGATGTCGCGCTCCAATTCGAGCACGGTGGTTTCGTCTTCTGTCGTCGCACAGGCCGCCAGCGTGAACAGCATCAGACAGCCGATCAAGAATAGTCGTCGCATAAGTTGTTGGTTCTCCTAAAAAATTGTTGGTTCCACTGGCATCGGTAGAATAGACCTCACCCCTACTGGCCTTGCTCGTTTTCCCCTCTCCAGGTTAGAGAGCGGAGGGAAGACGCCAATCTCAGATTGGTTGTCTGGAAGGGGTGCGGTAGGCGCATAAGAGATCGAATAGCCGTTTCCACCAAAACGTTAGAACGAGAGAAATTGCAAAGTGCGACCATTATCACGGATGACCGTTCGTTTGTCGAGACGGTGTACAGTATGATGGGAGTGTACCGGCGCTCAATCGAAGGGATTACTTCTTATGCGACGACAACTGATTTTGTTCATGATGGTGCTTTTACTGGCGGCCTGTGGCGGCGAAACCGGCACCACCGGTGATGCCAACACGACAGACGACGACGACCCGCTGCCACTGGCGACACTCGGAGGCACACCCGACTCCGCCGACCTGACCGCGACCGCGTTCGTCGAGCAAGCGACCGAGGCCGGCCTGCCGACCGCCGAAGGGACGATCAGCGGCCCACAGTTGACCTCAACCGCGTTAATCGCCCAGGCCACACGCGGCGTCCCGACTGAGGATTGTGTGCTCGGTATTAGCAGCGATCCCGCACCCGACCCCGCCGCGCAATCGGCGATCCAGACCGCACTGCCGGATGCCGAAGACGTGCAGGTGCTGGTCACGACTGAACGCCTCGATTGTGAAACGATCAACGTGGTCAACGCCTTCACGCAAATCACGCTACCCACCATCAGCTTGAACCCGGAGACGGTCGGGAACATCGCCGCCGATGCTATCAACGCGCTGAGTGAACTCACGCTGCCCCAACCCATGACGTATAGACTGGTGCTGACCACCGGCAACGATCAACGTGACCTGACCTTCAACGGCGACCAGATCAACGATCTGCTGGGGCTGCGCGGTGAGACACTGGTCGCGGCCATCGAGGGATAGCGTCTGTACGTGGGTCGGCGTTTGCTGCTATCATCGCGTGGAAAGTCACGACGGATACATAGTAAAGGTCAACTTTGAACAAACGTGCAGACATCCTCGAACGTCATCTCGACCGGCTAGCACGCCATCAGCAACGCCTAGAGGCGCAGAGCAACCGCTTTGTCCAACTGCGGCTGCTGGCGTTCTTCGGTGTCATCGGGCTGTTTTTGCTCGGTTTGGCGCTCGGCCCACAGACCGGGGTCGGCAACACGCTCGGCCTGATTTTCGCGCTGCCGGCGCTGATTGTGTTCGGTGTGCTGGTCTACTACAACCGGCAGGTCAACACCACCATTGAGCGGTTTGCGCTGTGGCGGGTCATCAAACGGCAGCATCTCGCCCGCACCCGGCTTGATTGGGCGCACATCCCGGCCACGGACGCGAAATCACCGGAGGGGCATCCGTTCGCGGTCGATCTGGACATCGTCGGCACGTATTCGCTGCACCGCCTGCTGGATACAACCGTCTCAAAGGGGGGCAGCCGGGTATTGCTGGACTGGCTGCTGCAAGAAAAGCCCTACGCCGACGAAACCGCCCGCCGCCAGATGCTAATACGCGACATGATCCCGCTGACGAACTTCCGTGACCGGCTCACACTTAACGCCACCCTGACGGCAAAATCCGCCGGGCAAAAGTGGGACGGGGAGTTCTTGTTACGCTGGCTGCGCGAGAAAAACGACACGGTACAGGTTAGCGCGGGCATGGTGGGTGTGCTGGTCGGGCTGTCAGCGACGACTATCGTGTTGTTCTTCCTGGCGACGGTGGGCGTGCTACCGCCGCTGTGGATCGGCACATTCACCGTCTATCTGCTGCTGGCAACATTGCAATGGCGCAACCTGGGGACACTGTTCACCGATGCGCTGCGCCTGCAAGCCCAGCTCGAACGGCTGGGCACGGTCTTTAATTACCTGGAAACCTATCACTACGGCGACCACGACCCGCTGAAGACTCTGTGCCAGCCGATCATCACGGGTGCGCCGTCGCAGCAGTTACGCCGCCTGCGCTGGATCACCTCGGCGGCGAGTTTGCAGCGCAACGTGTTCTTATGGATGGCGATCAACCTGATTGTCCCCTGGGACATCGTCTTTGCGTATCTGTTGGGGCGCAGTAAAGGCCGCCTCGCCGGGACGCTGCCGACGTGGTTGCAGGTGTGGTATGAATTGGAAGCCGTCAGCACATTTGCGACCTTCGCTCACCTCAACCCGGCCTACACCTTCCCGCAGATGGTCGGTGAGCCGGTGCTGCGCGGGGACGCGCTCGGTCACCCGTTGATCCCGAAAGACGAGAAAGTCACCAACGACTTTACGCTCGATAAACTCGGCAACGCCATCATCATCACCGGCTCGAATATGTCCGGCAAGAGTTCGTTCCTGCGCACGTTGGGTGTGAACCTGCGCCTGGCGTATTGCGGCTCCGTCGTGGATGCCGCCACGCTTGACCTCGGTTTCTTCCGGCTGTTTACCTGCATCCGTGTGAGTGACTCGGTGGTGGATGGCTTCTCGTACTTCTACGCGGAGGTGCGCCGCCTCAAGCAATTGCTGGAAGCGTTGCAGGAGGACGACGAGGCACCGCTGTTTTTCTTGATCGATGAAATCTTCCGTGGGACGAACAACCGCGAACGCCTGACCGGGAGCCGTGCTTACATCCAATCGTTGATCGGCGGGCATGGTATGGGCTTGATTTCCACACACGACCTCGAACTGGTCAACCTGGCGGAGCGCATCGACGCGGTGCAGAATGTCCACTTCCGTGATGACATCGTAGATGGCAAGATGACGTTTGATTACAAGCTGCGCCCCGGCCCCAGCCCGACCACCAACGCGCTCAAGATCATGCAATTGGAGGGCTTGCCCGTCCCGACAAGTGAGGAGGTTTGACCATGCGTTTGATCCTGCTGCTATTGGCTGGCGTGTTACTGGCAGGCTGCAACCTAGAAGCCGAAACGCCACCCCCCACACCGGATTTACCCCGCGTCAGCATCACCGCGCCGCAGAATAACCGGCAGGTTTTTGAGGGCGTGGATGTAAGCATCGAGGTCGAGGCGACCGACAACACGGTCGGCGTCTCACGGGTCGAACTTTACGTCGATGGTCAACTGTTGCGTGAGGCTGACCTGCCAACGGAGTCGATCCACGTCGCACAGTTTAACTGGGTGGCGCGTGGGGTCGGCCGGCATCCGATCCAGGCAATCGCCTACCGGCCTGATGGCACCCGTAGCCCGGAGCAAGACGGTCTCATCGAGCTAGAAGTCATCCCGCGTGAAGAAACCGCACCGGAAGCAACCGCCGAAGCCACACCCGACTCCTGATGCAGTTCAAAGCCACGATTAATGCGTCCTCGTTAAAGTATGAAAATACTGATTATCAGACGCAGAGGTAAAACGATCGATGACCTACATCCAACGCATTAACTATCGTCCCAGCCTGGAAGAACTCAAACCGAAAGATCAGCGGTTTTTAGAAGAACACTTCGACGCCTACGGTGCGGAACTGTACTTTGAAGGCGAAACCGTGCGCTGGGAACACATCGAAGAAGTGGAAGTCGCCGCCGCGCCGCGCCTCGCCGGGCCTGCCGGTTGGGTCGTGAAGATGTTCTTCTTGCGCAACGAGCAGCGGTATCACCTGGGCATCTTCTACGGTTCCAAAGAGATCGTGCTGCCCAACATCACCTGGGATGTCGCCGGGTATGTGCTGAAAAACATCGCCTATTACACCTCGCAGCCGGTCGAGTACAAGGGGCCGGAAGGGCTGGTCGATCTCAGTGAGATCTAGCCTCGTCGCGTGCCTCATGCTGCTCGTGTTGATGACATCAGCGGCGCAAGCAAGCCGATGGGGGCCGGTCATCGACCTCGGCGAGGCCGCGCTGACGGGTGCGCCGGCGCTGTGGGTGACGAGCGAACAGGTCGCCGCCGCCTGGGTGACCGCCCCCGATGCCACCGGCGAACATCTGCTGCGCCCGGTCGCTGGTGATGAGGCTGGCAAGGCGACCGCGTTACCGTTGCCGGTACGCCAACCGGAGCGTGTGCGCCTCGTCCCGTTGAGCAGCACAGCGGCACATCTGCTTTGGGTGGATGTGCCGTTCAACCAGCCGAGCGAATCGCCGCGCCTGTGGGGGGCGCTGCTCAGTGATGCGCCGAGGTTAGAACGCGGCGAGATTCCGTTGACCGACGGACAGGTCTATCACTACGATGCGGTGCGCCGCAGCGCGACCGAGACGCTGGTCGTGTGGAGTGACGGCTTACCCGCCGAACCGACCATCCGCGTCCGTGTAATGGACAGCCGCCGCCGGTTGGGGCCGGTGCACACGCTGGTCAGCGATGGCGACTGGGCGCGTCTGCTGCCGTTGAACGACGGTACGCTGCGCCTGTACTGGCTGGACGGCGCACGCCGCAACGTGCTCGGCGGTGCTTATACCAACGATGCGATCAACGAGGCAAGGGTGATTACGCCGCTGCCGCTGCTCGATCCCGGCGACCGGCTGACCGGCTTCGAGGTCGGCGCGGATGCCGGACACGTCTATCTGTTCTGGCATATCACTCGTGCCGCCGGGACGTTCGAGACGTGGTACAGCAGCAGTCTGTTGGACGTGACCGCGTGGCGCGACCCCGCACCCCTGGCGATCAGTCCGCCGGTCGGCGGGGCGTTGGTGACCGGCTTTAACGGTGGCATGGCGCAGGTCGTAGCACCGGGCGAGCGTCCGGTACGGTGGGCAGCCCCACTTGAAGGCCAATTCGACGCGCTGCCCCTCGCCGCGCAGGTCGAGGACACACTCGGCGTGCTCTATATGGCGCGGGGAGAGGTCATCGGCTACCAACCGGTCGTGACGCTACCGCCGCCCGGTTTGATCGGCGCTCCCGGCCTTGCGGTAGATCGAGATCGCCACCTGTATCTGACGTGGGCGCAGCCAGCCCTCGACGCCCCCGCCGCTCTGCTGCTGACGAAGACGAGACGGTGACACGCCACGCGACGGTTCAAAACCGGGCGGCGACAACCTGCCTGTCCGCTGAAAGCGGCACATATTCGTTTGCTCAAGCCAATGAGCTTGTCGTAACGGGATGAGCAACCGTCTCTTTGACCGCTACACATCTCATGGAAGCGTGCCGGGCGCTTTCAACGCTCCGTCATCTATTTTTGCCCTATATGAACGCGATTCTGTGTGTCCAAAATTCACCATATCTCACAGATAGGTGAATAATTGCATCACCTGTCACTAAGAACGCTTTGCTAACTTTGCAGCAACTTGGGCATCATCTGATCCATCATCAGCGCGGTGTCTTCGATGGATTTGAAGTCATCGGCGTAGGAAAGGATGTTCAACTGCGGATCAAAACTCCAGAAGCCGTTTGCGTCGTAGAGGTAACGGATGTACGTATAGCAAATCCCCAACACGATGCGTGAGAACGCCCCAAACGGCATGTACGGGAAGAAGATAATCACCCCCCGCTCGTGGATGTAAAAGATAATGCCGAGTTCCTCATCAGGATAATGCAGTTCGATGTCATCGGCGGGGCCGGGCATGGCGACCAACTGCGGATCAAAACGCATCAGGTTACGAGCCAGCGCACGCGGCTTGATCCGCATGACGGGCCAATACTTTTCCGGCTGGCCTTCGCTCTGCCCATGCTGGAACAGCCAGTCAAGCATCGCCGGGCTGAGCTTCTCCGCTTTGGGCACGTAAAGATGAATCTCCCAGATCACGACTTGACCCCTTTCGTGGTGTAACGTTGGATCAATTCCAGCAGCAACCGCGCGTTGACCAGTACCGCCAGCGGCACCCGTTCCCAATCCGTGCCATCTGATGTGAGCAGCACAAGCTGGCGGTCTTCAATGCGATGCCCGCCATAATCCGCCCAGCTTAATTGTCGTCCATCAGCGACGATACCGGACTCTGTCAGTGCCAGCGATGGCGCAAATTCCAGCCGTTTACCCGCGTTCAACTCCGTGATGGCCTGTTCGGTTTGTGCGGCGGTGATTCGTTTTTCCAATTGAAAGCTGAGGTCGTCAATGCGGTGATAGCGGTTATCCACGACGAGGTGTTCGTCAAGGATGGTGGTCATGGTCAGCTTGTAGACCGTGCGCCGTAGCAGGCCGCCAAAATAAGAAAGACGCTCCGCCCGTTGCTGCACACTTTCCACATCGGTGAACTTGATCGACGCGATGTTTGACCCTTCGCGGTAGCTAAAGCCTTTGCGATAAAGGATAACCTCACGGTTCCACAGGTGGGTGATATACCATCCGGCGAACAGGGTCGCCGCGGAAAGCACGATCACCGTGATCGTCGCGGCGATGGTTTCTTCTACCTGCCACAGCGCAACCGTCACCACGAACCATACTACCGCGAGGAACACCCCCGCATAAATCAGTAAGCGTAATTTATTGCTGGGGTATTCTGCGACGAATTTACCCAGCACGGGATCGTCTTTGTCGTATTGATAATCTTCTGCCATCGTCTCTTACGTCTAACGGACGGTTGTTGCCTCAATTATAGCGCAACTTCGGCAGAAGCGTTGTGCGCTGCCGGGTAGGGAATATTTCACATGCGGGTAATGCCTGGCTGTACTTTACCCCTTCCGTCACGATCTCTGGATCGTACCACCTCCCCCGATTCGCTTGGCGACTGCGCCGCATCGCTACGGGGGAGGTCTGGGCGCACCGGGCGTTGAAATCGCGGCGTACCCGCAGGGGGTGAGGGGCAGCACGCGGTTTGCGCTCACTTGAAATGCACTCACCTGCCTCAACCTGTAGTCTCGTGCGGATGAAACTTACCAACATCACACACGATGAATCACCGCCGATTCCATGCTATCATAGGCGCGTGAATGCACAATCAGACGGAAAAGACAACTCACTATGACAGAGAAGAAACGCATCCTCACCGGTGACCGCCCCACCGGGAAACTCCATCTGGGGCATTACGTGGGCACGGTCGCCAACCGCGTGAATCTGCAACGCGAATACGAAAGCATCTTCATCATCGCCGACCTGCACATGCTCACGACCAAAAACACCCCGGAAGACATCGCCAAGATCGACCAGAACGCCCGCGATCTGGTGCTGGACGCCATCAGCGCCGGGATCGAGCCGGATAAGGTGACGTTCTATCTGCAATCGGCGATCTCCGAGATGTACGAGATCAACACGCTGTTTCAAAATCTGACGACCGTCCCCCGGTTGGAGCGTCTGCCCAGCCTCAAGGACATGGCGCGTGATGCCAACATCGAAATGCCTTACGGTCTGCTCGGGTACCCGGTGCTGCAAGCGGCGGATATTCTGCATGTGAAGGCACATCTCGTCCCGGTCGGCAAGGACAACATCGCCCATGTGGAGATCACCCGCGAGATTGCCCGGCGTTTTAACTATCTCTACGGCGAGGTGTTCCCTGTGCCGGAAAGCATGATCGGTGAGGTGCCGACACTGGTCGGTACCGATGGACAGGCCAAGATGAGCAAGAGCCTCGGCAACGCCATCTTCCTGAGCGATGACGTAAAAACGGTCGAGAAGAAAGTCCACAGCATGTACACCGACCCCAAGCGCGTCAGCGCAGACGTTCCCGGCACGGTCGAGGGGAACCCGGTGTTCATCTATCATGATGTGTTCAACCCGAACAAAGCCCAGATCGATGACCTCAAAGCACGCTATCGCGCCGGGCGCGTCGGAGATGTCGAGGTCAAAGAAAAGCTGGCGGTCGCGCTCAACCAGTTCTTAGAGCCGATCCGTGAGCGCCGCGCCCACTACGAAGAATCCGGCTATATCGAGCAGATCATCGTGGACGGCACCGAGCGCATCCGTGAGATGACACGGGCGACGGTCTACGAGATGAAAAAGGCGATGGGGCTAACGGGTGTGTGGAATCGTCTGCGCCGCAAGGCCGAACGCCGCCAGAAGAAACTCGCCAAACAGAACGAGGCGTAATCGGTTTTGCTACACCCAGCACCCGGAATTGCGGGCGAATTCCGAGAAATTGCACGTTGATCTACCGGCATACCTGAGTGAGGCGATGCACAAACCGAGGACGAAGCGCGTCCCCGGCGGCTGGGGTTGTAGGCATTCGCCCTCATTCTATCCAGGATGGGGGCCTACATGTACTCGTCGTTTTTCCGCTTTTTCTTCTTTTCCTCGTAGTATAAGACGTCGTCCGTATCGACGGATTTGACGTACTTCACCACGTAGGTGTTAGCGATTTTGTCATGCCAGCCCTGGTTACGACCATCAAACATCGCCCACAGCCAACCGAGTAAGATGATCGGCGTGTTGATGAGATAGCCGACATAGCGCAGCACCGCTTCCGCATCGGTAATTTTGGTGCCGTCGGTCTTGATGACCTGCAAGCCCATAATCATCTTGCCGGGGGTACGTCCGTTCTGCTGGGTGAGGAAGTACCATTGATACCCCGCACCAAGTAAGAACCCCAGCGGGCCAGCAAACTCAATCAACGAAACACTGATCCCCAGCACGCCACCGAAAATGCCGACGATGATGCCATCAATAATGAGGGCAAATAAGCGGTTGGTGATGTCAGCGAGTTCATAAGTTTTTGATTGTCTCATGATTTTCTCTCTCTTGATTACTGTATACAGTATATACGCAAGTCCTTGTGTTGGGGTTGCATGTGAGGTCAATTCTCCCCGCTCCCCGCACTGCCCGCACCGGATGTGTCGCCGTGCTGCCCATGTATATCACGAACCAGGCATCATCAACGCGCCGGGCCGGTGGAACTACGGCGTAAGCTCGCGGCACGTCGGCAGCGCCGAGTCACCGAGCAGCCAGCATTGCAGCGCCATCACGCCGTTCAAGTTGCGGGTGAATTCCGGGGCATCGGCGGTGAATAACTCCACATCAGCGGCGGGGATGCCGATGCTATCCACCCAACTGGGCGCGGTGCCGGTGACAGTGTATTCTGAGAAGTCGCTGCCGTAGGGATAACCGGTCGCCTCACCGAGCAAGGCGCTCATCGCGTCGGAGGTGCCACTCCCCGCGCAATCCCCGGCGAAGACGCCCCCCGCCGCACTGTGATAGAACAACACCGCCGCCGGGCGCACATCGTTGATGAGCGCCGCCAGCGCGGTCGATTCTGGCTCGGAGAAGGCCGCCGTGCCGGGGTTGATCTCGCGCTCACGCAGATACGCGACCGGCTCCCAGCCACAGCCCCAGTTTCGATTGAGGTCAACACCATTGCCGTTGAACCGCCCGATCAAGCCATCCCCGGCGGCGAGGCCATCGGGGTTGAGGGTCGGCACGAAGATCAACGTGAGGCCGGGCAGCACCCGCCCCGGGTTCATCAGAAAATGATCGCGCAGCCCTTCCACCAGATCAATCGTATTGGCCTCAAAGCCCCCATGTATCCCGCCGACCAGCAGCAGCGGTGTGTTCCCCTGCCCGACCGTATAGGCAATCAATTCTCGCTCACCAGCGGAATACCCGAAGATAAACTGCGTCGGCAGGTTCAGCGGTGGGCGTGGTCGGGTCGCGGTCGGCAGCGGCGGCGGCGGTGTGGGCGTGGATGTCACGGCACGAGTCACGGTGATGGTCGCTGACGGGGTCGCGCTGGCGGTCGGTGTACGGCTGGCGGTCGCTGACGGTCGTGTCGTCGGTGTGTGTGGTTCTGTAACGGTCGTCGTCTGCGTGGGAATCAGCGTGGGCAGTACCGGTTGGGCACGAGGTGTGGCGGTTTGCTGGCAAGCTGTTAAAGTTAGAAATATAATAGCCCAGATAAAAGACCGCGCTCGCGCTGTATGTGGATTGAGGTGTTTCATGAGAAGTTCAAGATGGTTACTTATTCTATCGCTCTTATTGGTGATTGTTTTTATATTTTTAGTCTGGTTCCTACTCATCCGAGATGATGATAGCGGTCTCAGCGAACTTTCAGAAGATGAAATCGCTGGGCTGCCGACTCTGTTGCTGACCAGCACGCCGACGAACACCGCCAACCCAACGGAGACGTTAGTAGCGACCGACACGCCGACAGAAACAGCAACACTGACGGAAACGTCTACGCCGACACTCACCCCGACGACGACGGTCACGGCGACTGCCAGCCGCACACCGACCAACACCGTCCCCCCGGTGACCGACACACCGACCAGCACCGCCACGCCAACCGCGACGTTCACGCCACCAGCCACCGCGACCCAGCAAGTGCAACCGACCTCGACGAACCCGATCATCACGTCGTTTACGTCCAGCACGGCGACCGCGAACGGCGGCACGCAGATCACGTTGAGTTGGCAGGCTCAGGGCGACGTCGCCCGTATCGAGCAGTTGAACGACCAGAGCAGCATCGTCAATACATTCTCGGTGCCGGTCAACGGTCAGCTCCCGGTGACGGTACCTAACAGCGGCACACAGGTCATTTATCGGTTGGTGGTCGGGCGTGCCGGTCAGGAATTATCACAGTCCGTGGTGGTGACGTTACAAACGACCTGCTCGACGCCCTGGTTCTTCAACAACGTTCCGTCGGATGCCGGGTGTCCCTCCGGCCCGGCCCAAACGCTGACCGGCAAGAGCCAGATCTTCCAGAAGGGGGTAATGGTCAACCTGGACTTCCAGGGCGTGAACCGCGTCATCGGATTCAATGATACCGACGACCGCTACGCCGTCTACGCCAACGAATGGGACGGCACCTCGACTTATGATGGTTGTGGCACCCCGCCGGGCGGTTTGTTCGACGCGCAGGATGTGTTCAACTGGGCGTTCTATAACACGCTGGCACCGTTCGGGCAGTGGTGCAGCCAGGGCACGGGCATCGGCTGGGCAACGGCAGGCGCGAACCTCAATGCGACCTTCCAGCTTCAGTTCGCGCAGAACGGCAGTACATTCTATCTGGGTGTGCCCAATTTTGGCACCATCCGCGCCAGCGGCGAACTCCCGCTAGGGCAGTGGAGCCGCGTGCAGTAACAACAGCCACCTGGGATGTGGGCGTCTGCCGTCAGCATCCCAGGTGGTGAAGCCCCCACTACGTCTGCTTCACCACCCCCATCTATCAAGCACCCCCTCACCGCCGATACCCCCTACACGGGGTCACGGTAGAGGAAGCTACCGGGGTCGGGACAGCACACCCTTAGAAGCCGTTTGAGAAGTATTATTTCGGTAATTTCGGTAATTTTTGCCCCTCATCCCCCGACCCCTTCTCCCCAACGCTTCGCTGGGAGAAGGGGAGAAAATCGTTCTCAA
>DAOTTX010000368.1:0-3808 GCA_034437515.1 Anaerolineae bacterium | reverse complement strand
TGACGAAATCGACGGCGACTATATGCTCCCTCACTGGCAAGATTCTATCGTGGAGACGGTGCAGATCGTGCGTGAAGAACGGGCCAGCGAGGTCTTTCTCAACGTGCTGGGGCAGCTTCTCGCCAGCGGGGAGGCGATGCTGGCTGAAGATCGACAAAACCCGATCGAGCCACCACCGGGCACGACCATCATCGGTTATGCGGACGATGAGTACATTCATCTGCTGCCTGATGTGGCTTATCGGCTGGTTTGCCGGGTGCAGGCACTTCGATTTACCACCTCCGCAATCGGGGCGCAACTGCGTGAGGACGGCTGCCTTCTTACGTATCCAGGTAGTCGTCATCTCACGATGAAGGTGAGCATTCGCGGCACCTACGTGCGATTATGGCGGTTGCGGCGTGATGTATTCAATCAGGCTGATTGATAGATGAGGCGGGCTGAAAGGCCCGTCTTTGTTATTCCCACTGTTCCCACATTCCCACATGGATGATGTCATCTTCTGACAGAATTCACATTGTGATGGGGGGTGTCAAAAGTTGCATCAAAATGAAGCAAAAGGCGGTGGGAACAGTGGGAATTGTGGGAACCTGATACAGGTGACACACGATTATTGCAAAAAAGTCCGGGGATAAGCAGATGTGTTGTGGGAATAGTGGGAATTGTGGGAACCTGTCAGATTATCATGGCAATCGCCAGTCTATTAACATCGGTTGCTCATCTTTACAGCGTGAAGCGGACATTGATGCTACAATGATATTTCAAACAACCAATTACAAACACAGATTGTACAGATTGTTATGACCTTACCTTTATCCGATGATTTCATGCCACGTACACGACACATCTTACTGCCGCTAGTTGAAACAGAGGATGAGCGTGAAGCCTTGTTAGCCGATGCCTTCTATCTGCTGCCCGATTCTCGCTTGTACCACCTCATCAAGCGAGATGGCAGCCCAATGAGTTTCACGACGCTTTGTATCAAGAAGCTCATTGATTATGGCTGTATCACGGATGATCTTCATGCCCTGGGAAAGTTGCTCAAGACAGCGATGATGTACTGCGGCAAAGACAAACATCCCGAAATAGCGGCATTAATGGACAGCATGAATATTCGCTGTACTGAAACCCTGGCAGAGCCGCCACCAGACCCGGAACCGCCAGTGATGCCCCAACCATCGCCTCGAATTCAGGATCTCACCACGCCTCAAGATGAACGCACACCAACCGTGTTTATCAGCTACAGCCATGCTGACGACACCTTTGCACAGAAGCTCATGGCTGACCTGAACGCCGCGGGTCATGCCTGTTGGATTGACACCAGTGCCATCAAAGGTGGAGCCGACTGGCAGCGTGCCATCTGTGACGGCATCAACCTCTCGTATGCGCTGGTTGTGGTCTGCACACACAAGTCGCTGCGCAGCGAATATGTCTGGGATGAAATCCAGTGGGCACGCACACGCGGGAAGCTGATTGTCCCGGTACTGCTGGAAGACGTGACTGACGATGATCGCTTCTTCGGCCTGCACCGCTTTCAGGGTATTCGCTTCGATACGTTGACCTACGCTGAGGCACTTGCCGGTTTACTGGAAGCACTGCCCACAGCACCAACCGCTGAGGATGCGCCAACAACACCCCGCCCGATTTCACGCCGCCAGTTTGAACTGGCGTATCTCGACCGGTTGCGCTTCAATGACTTCCGGCTGGAGAAGTTTGAACTGGCAGAATATGCCGCGTTGGGCGGCGTCGCGCAGACTCGCCGCGAACAACCGGATGCCTGGGAAGCGCTGGCGATGAAGCAGGAATTTGCCGTCATCCGTGATGCGCGACCCGACAGCGAAGAAGCCGATGCACCGCCGGAAGCCTTTACCGATGCGGTGAGCAAGATCGGCGAACTTGAACGGGTTGTGGTACTGGGCGACCCCGGCGCAGGCAAGACGCACACGCTGCGCGCCATCGCCAAGCCGCTGTATACCGCCGCGCTGAACGATCCCAAAGCACCCCTGCCGCTGCTGGTTAAGCTAGGGAACTGGGACGACCCGAAACAGCCGTTTGAAGATTTTCTGGTCGATGAATTGGGCGACCTGGGCGATCATCTGGACGACTTGCTGACCGCTGGACGTGCCGTGCTGCTGTTCGATGGACTGAATGAGTTCCCCGCCAACCAGCGTGGGACGAAATACCCGCAGGTCGAACGGTTCATCAAGCAGTACCAGGACGTGATGGCTGTCGTGACCTGCCGTGAGGCCGATTACCCGGTCAGCCTGCACCTGAATAAAGTGCTGATCCGCCCGCTCGATCCGCTGCGGATTCAGGACTTTGCCCGCCGCGCCCTGCGCTCCGACGAGCGCGGCGATGGCTTCTTCTGGAAGCTGGTCGGGGAGGAAGCCCGCCGCTTTGAAGTGCGTTTTCAGGAACGTTTCGCAGACAAGCTCCAAGATTGGGAAACAACCTTCTGGCTGGCGGATACGCTGCCCGGTGACCGGGAGTGGAAACAAGAACGTATTAACACCTTCTACTATAGCTGGAAGTTGTGGCTCGGCATCCGGGATGATCCGGGGAGCATTCTGACGCTGGCACGCAACCCCTACATGCTGCGGATGCTGCTCGATGTGTACATTCAGTTCAAGGGCGTGCTGCCGACCAATCGCGGGCAACTATTCTCGCAGTTCGTGAACGTGCTGCTGGAACGCGAGAAACTGGCCCAAATTGACCCGGAGACCAACGCCGTGACGCTGACAGACGAAGGCCGCGCCTTGCTGGATGGCTTACAGCAGGTGGCGTTCGAGATGCAGATGCAGCGGGCGAATCTCCCCTCGCCCAGAGGGCGAGGGGCCGGGGGTGAGGGCAGCGAAAGCAGTGCCGGAACCTCGCTGCCGCTAGAACGAGTGCGCGAAATTCTCAATGACCGTCTGCTGTATCTGGCGGTGAGCACCAGCATCCTCAACAGTGGCAACGATGTGCGTTTTACCCATCAACTGTTGCAAGAATACTTCGCCGCCCAATACCTGAATCAGATGATTTTCATCTCATCCGATGGCGCAGATGTAGGGGCGGGGCTGCGTCCCCGCCCGTCCTCAGTGGACAAACCCTCACCGGGCGACCACACGGGGGCGCCACTACACGCCAGTGACATCTGGAAGCCGGAAAGCTGGTGGGAGCGCACCAACTGGGAGGAAGCAGCGATTTTGCTGGCAGGGCTGTACAGCAATGATCCGACGCCCGTGGTCTTATGGCTGATGGATGCCCAACCGGAAATTGCCGCACATTGCATCACGCGCAGCGGTGTAACACCACCACCGGATGAAACGCTATTGAAATTGCGTGCTGTCTGGATTCCTCGCCTGACTGATCTCGAAGGCGACCCCGACCCCCGTGCACGGGCGGCGGTGGGGCGTGCTCTGGGCCAATTGACGTTGAGCGACGGTGAGCCGCTGGATAACCGCAAGGGCGTAGCGGTGGTTGTGCGCGATGACGTAAGGATGCCCGGCATTGGAGTGAGAGGCGACGGCCTACCCGACATCTACTGGGTGACCATCCCTGCTGGTGAGTTTATCTACGGAGATGACAATAAAGATGATTACGGTTTTGCAAAACCTGCTGATCGCCAACAGATAACGCTGCCAGCATTCCAGATCAGCCGCTACCCGGTGACCTACGCCCAGTTCCAGGCGTTCATTGATGACCCGGAAGGCTTTACTGACCCGCGCTGGTGGGAAGGCCTGGCTGATGATGAATATCGTCGTAAAAATCAGTCTGCACCGGGCGAACAGGCATTCAAATACTGGAACCATCCCCGTGAGCGAGTGAG
>DAOTTX010000367.1:0-2216 GCA_034437515.1 Anaerolineae bacterium | reverse complement strand
CGGACGCCGCGGCCGAGCAACTGCGACCCGGAGGCACACAATGAGCTATGATTTGAAGACGTTGGCGCAGCATCGCGAGGCGCTGCTGTTGGCGGAGGCGGCGGCGTGGCTGCACGATATGGGTAAATGCGCTGATGCCTTTTTGCAGCCAGGGGGGATTGGATTTAACGCCATAAATTGCAGAGGTAGACCACGGGCCAATCCCCACAAAGCCATTCTTGAGCCCAGCGAACTGAGGCAGTTGCCATATTGGTCCCAGTTGAGTTCTGACCGTGGCCAATGCGTCCGTCTTGAAGAAACTCAGCATAACACAGCCCTGTGGAGAACTCTCCAAGGGTTATCAATTCCTCCATCACTTCTAAATTCGGAAATAGATCTAGGCCATCTAGGGAAGACAAATATCCCCGAACTTATCTTGTGGGGTCGTCCGCTGGTAGCTGATCACTATGGCGATTTCCAGGGGATATTGACCCATAGAATTCACCTGATTGCTGTTTTGGGGCAATCTCACAGCACTGCCCATATGGAGAAGGAAGACGTAGCAGACGGCGGAACGTCTGACTGGATAAGCTCTCCATTTGGCACAGTTCAATTACAAATACAGAACCTGGATCAGAGGCTACACAAAGTATTGCTTAGTTTTGGAAAGCCTCGTGGGGGATTTATTGTCGAACTCAGCGAGAATTTCCGGACTGCACCAGGTGATACTCGTCGTCCCATCAATGAAGTCACGCTGTGGGACTGGTCTTCCACCGTCGCAGCCCTGTACAAGGCGGAAATCGCACGCTGCGTGTTGCTTAATGGAAAGCGTCAGCCTGGTGACGTCAAGTGGCGTCTCCTCAGCCTCCGCACCGATGGCCTGGAATATCTTCTCGGTACTTCCAGCATTCCCGATTTGCTGGCCCACAAGGAGCTGCTCAATGATGCCTTGAGCAAGGTCCAAATGCTGTTAGAAGAAACTTATCCTCTTGGTTTGGAGGTCTATCGGGATGAAAACGGCTCCTTGTTCGTGGTGCCGGATGTGGAGCAACTTGAAATGACGTTGGTGGATGCAATCGCTAATAAAAATCTGCATCAGTTAATCCTGGAGTCCTTTGCCCAAGGAACAATTCGCGGCGCTCATAACCTTCACGTCGATGGAGAAATCGTGCCGGAAATCTATGTTGACCCAACTCCCTGGAAAGGACAACCGGCTCCCCAAGAATTACCGCCTGTTGGAAAGCACCTCGGAAGGAAAACGAGACTGGAAATCGCCCCCGAGCGTGTTGCCGATGCCTGGCGTTACCATCAAGGGGAAATCTGCACCGTCTGCGGCCTGCGTCCACAGGGGCCTTCGTCCAAGTCTCAAGATCGCGGCGTCTGCGACACCTGCGAACAGCGCCGGACCGACCGGGCCAAAGCGTGGACAGGCGAGCTTGAAACGACCATCTGGACTGATGAGGTGGCCGACACCAACGGGCGGTTGGCCCTCATCATGGGACGCTTTGACCTGACCGGCTGGCTGGACGGCAGCCTGGTTCAAACCCTGACCGTCGTCGATCCGGCCAACGCACCCAGTAAGACCGTCGATGACGTTGCCAAAAACCCCTCTTTCGCCCGCATCCAGCGCGTGTGGCGGACGACCCATCAATTCTGGCAGGTTATGCAACAGCACCTCAATGCTAAACTGACGGACGACCGCCGCCGTCTCCTTCTGTGGCTCGATCAACCGCCCGATTTGGGCCGCTATCATACCTACGAGTTGGAGATAGGAGAGACCACCTTGAGCCTCGCCTGGCACCCGCCCACGGATGATCAACCGGGGCACTTTATCACTTGCGACAACCTGGGCTACACGGCCCGGCAACTGGGCGCGGAAGAAGAAATTTACACTAGCCCAGCCGCCGCTGCGATTTACGTCGAGGATTACCTACGGGAGCACTTCGTCGCTGATGATCAGTCGCCGGTTCTGCGCAACCCAGAAGCGACGGGAACAAGGCGAGTGAACCTGATCCCCGGACGATCCATCATCCGTTTGGAGTACCAAGAGGCCAAGTATGCCACCGCCATCCCCATCCTGGCCGAGCCGCGCACCTTCATGGCCCTCGTCCCCGCCGACGCGGCCCTGGACGCAATCCAGGCCATCAAGCAGAAGTACGAGCGCGAGATGGGCAAGGTGCGCAATCGATTGCCGCTCCACTTAGGCGTGGTCTACTTCCATCGCCGCACTCCGCTGC
>DAOTTX010000366.1:0-3335 GCA_034437515.1 Anaerolineae bacterium | reverse complement strand
TCGGCCCATTGGTGATTTCGCCGTTCTTCATCGCCAAGTATCAGGTGACATATACCCAATATCAGGCATTTGTAGAGGCCGATGACGGCTTTAACGATGACCGCTGGTGGGAGGGGATGCCGGATAAGTACCAGAAACAAAGCTTGAGCGATCAGCGCACCGCAGCGGCTAATAATCCCCGCGATAGCATTTCATGGTATCAGAGCGTGGCCTTTGCACGGTGGATGAACCACAAATTACACGGATTATGTATCCCCACACCGACTGTAGGGACGCCATTCTTGGCGTCCGAATACGCGGACGGGCAGAAGCCCGTCCCTACGGATGATGTGTGGGTGGTGGGCGACAACGCCGAAGTTCGCCTGCCGACGGAGTGGGAGTGGCAGTGGGCAGCACAGGGCGGGTACGAAAAACACCAGTATCCCTGGGGTAGCTGGAAGACAGGTATGGCGAATACGAATGAATCGGGTCTGGGGCGTACGATTGCCGTTGGGATGTACCTGCACGGGGTGGCAGTCTGTGGGGCGCTAGACATGGCGGGCAACCTGTTTGAGTGGTGCTTGAACAAGAAGGACCCACCAGAGGAAATACAGATCGATGCCAGCGGAGACCGGCGCGTGCGTCGCGGCGGTTCGTTCCTCGACAATAGGAACTATGCGGCGGCGGCCTACCGCTACGACAACTACCCGTTCTACGGTAGCAGCTACATTGGTTTGCGGTTGGTTTGTGTGTTGTCGGCTCCCTAATTGTGTCTCTGATCTCTGGGTGGACGTGCCGTTGCACGTCCCTACGGCGCGTGGGGATTGGGTCTCTATTCACGTCGTAGGGACATCCAACGGGGTGTCCGCAGGCGGGCGGGGATTGGGTATCTATTCACGTTGTAGGGACACCCAACGGGGTGTCCGCAGGCCGGGGATTATCAACCCGCCCCTATGGCGTATTGTAGGGGCCGCCCGTGTGGTGGCCCACTAACGTGTGATCTATTTTTCACACGTCGCACGGCAAGGCGAATAGATACGTTTAGGTTCGGTTGGCGGGGCGTGACGCACCTGAACGAGACGCCCGCGCAAGCCCTGCGCCGCCTTGCGGTAGGCCAGCCATAGCCCACGCTGTCGGATGTTCAAAAATAGCTACCCCACCTGATAAATCGCCGGACGGTAACGTGGCTGCGGGATGTCGTGTCCATTGGCGCGGGCGGACTCCAACCACACTTCCCTGGCAACCAGCACCTCAGCCAGGGCCTCTTGGGGTGTTTCGCCATGCGCAGAACAGTATTTCAGGTCCGGGATGTCCGCAATGTAGGCTTCATCTTCTTCGCTGTAAAAGATATTAATGTGATAGTCGATCATGAATTTGAATCCTCATCCGCCCCACCTTCAGAAGGGGTGTCATCCATGCTCAGCCCGTGTTCTTCGATCAGGCTAAGGAACTGTTTAATCTGATAGGGCATCGCTTGGTTGTTTTTGTCGGGCTGAATCACGAGTAGGGCGTTGTCAACATCCGGGTGTTTATAGACGTGATGGCTTCCTCTAACCCGATCAGGGTAAAGCCAAACGCCTCAGCAACCGTTATGAAGTCACTAAACTTGACGTTTTTGCGGTTATTGACAAGTCGCTGAAATAGCTTTTCTTTGCGGGTCACGGCAATTTCCTCATACTGGCTCATTATAGCATTGAAGGGATACGCCATGCCCGAAGAAATGGTCATTCTCACCCGCACTTTCGACTTGCTGTCGTGGCTGCTCGGTGGGTGGATACGCGGCACGAAGACCTGATGCACTACGGATTGTTGGCAGAACATTGTGAGTTAGTGTATCTTAACGCTAAGAGGCTTCGGATATAAAGCAAGGTAAACTATGCCCAATCAAATTCCCTACATCCGTGTGTTTATTTCTTCTCCTGGTGACGTAAACGCCGAACGCAAGATCGCGTTGGACGTGATCGACTACTTCCCGAACCGTCCTGCCTACCGTGAGAAAGTCGCCTTTCGCGTGGTCGCGTGGGACAAGCCCGGCGCAGGTACTGCCATGCTGGGAACTCTCACGCCACAGGAAGCGATCAACCGGGGGCTACCCAAGCCATCCGAGTGTGACATCGTGGTCGTGATCTTCTGGTCACGGATGGGCACACCGTTTACAGATACGGACGGCACCGAATACCTGTCCGGCACGCATTGGGAAATGCTGGACGCGCTGGACAGTGACCGCCCCGAAACCATCATCTTCCGACGGCGTGAAAAACCGAAACTGGAAATCGGCGACCCGAAAACCGCATCGAAACTGGAGCAGTATCAGAAGGTAGAGGATTTCTTTAAGTCCGACCTGTTCTACCGTGAGGACGGTAGCATCGTGCGCGGCGTGAATAAGTACAACACGCCCGATGATTTCCGCCGTGACTTCGAGATTTTCTTTGAGGAGCTGATTGTCCGGCTGCTGGAACGCTACGACAAAGGCGAAACACAGCCACCACCACCGCCACCCGCCCCGGACACGCTGCAAGCGCAGGCGGAAGCGGAAAACGTGACGACGATTGAAGCCGAACGTTGGGAAAGCTCCCCGTTCCCCGGACTGCGTGCCTTCACTGAGGATGAGGCACCGATATTCTTCGGACGTGGACGTGAAACAGACGCACTGGTGAAACAGCTAGAAAGCAGTCGTTTTGTCGCAGTGGTCGGTGCATCTGGCAGTGGTAAGTCTTCTCTGGTTGGTGCAGGATTAATTCCACGCCTGAATGCAAACTCTATCGAGGGAAGTGCAGCGTGGCTCAATGCTCGTTTCACGCCCGGATCAAGGAAAAACCCATTTGAGGCATTGGTGATGGCTATAACAGGTGCGGTCCCATCGCTAGCAATAGGAGATCCGTTCAAACTCGATGAGATAGTTGAGGAACGGGCGCAACGACTGCTCGATAAACCAGAACGCATCGCTGATATTGTTGAACATGCGTTTAAGGGTGAGTCTGAACACATAGAACTGCTGCTTTTCATTGATCAGTTTGAGGAATTGTTTACTTTAGCAGATGCGATGTATGCTGCGCCGTTTTCGGCACTGCTGTCAAGTGCAGTTGAAAGCCAAAGATTACGTATAGTAGTCACGATGCGTGCAGACTTCTATCACCGTGCAGTTGAATACGCAGATATGGCTAATTTGCTTCGTAGTGGTTCATTTCCTCTTGCCCCACCTGGATTGGGTGCTTTACTGGAGATGATTTCAAAACCAGCAGAGCGGGTAGCTCCGCAAGATAGCGTGGAGCAGAAATCATGTGCTAAATCCTGGGTTTCGGTTTACGCCCTCGGCGCTTGGGAGGGACAAAAGGCGCAGGCGGCACTTTGAAAGT
>DAOTTX010000365.1:0-16209 GCA_034437515.1 Anaerolineae bacterium | reverse complement strand
AGCGGCTTTGATGACGAACTCGTTGCTGGTCGGGTTGTAAGTCTTGTGCGCCGGGTTGGCGATGCTGTCCTCGTTGTTGTTGGTCGCCGGGAGCAGAGACTGCCCGTAGTGGCTCCCGTGGCTGAACCCACCCTGGCCGGAACCGGACAGACTGAAGCTCACACCGCTGTTACAGCAACCGTGGAAGGCTGCAAGCTGGCGGACGTAGATCTGATCGCTGGGGTCAGCGGCACGCCATTTCTGAGAAAGCACTTCTTCTTCGGAGGCGACGTACTGTGAATTCAGCGGCAGGCCGATGTCGGTCGCAAAACCGAAGGCATCCGCGACTTCTTGCGCGTCGATTTCCTTGCCACCTTCAGGTCGTGGCATGTAAGAACCGGCGAGATCCACCACCGCATCACCACCGGATGAGACAACTGTCAGGGTCTCGTTGATGATGAAGCTGTTGCTGCCAGAGCCACCCACGAACTGAAGGCTGAGGTCATAGAAGTCACCCGCTGCGATCTGGATCGGCAGGGTGTTGGTGCCCAGCAGAACAAAGTCGTTCGGGTCACTGATGTTGAACGCGGTGATGATGAGTTCGTCGCTGGCGCTGTCGTTATGGATGCGCAGCAGACCCTCATCGTGGAACTTGTGGTCGTTGACGCTACCAGCGAGGCGGCTGAAGGTCATCCAGCGGTTCAGGTAATCCAGTTCGGGGATGGCCTGAGCGTTAAGCGCGACCCAATCGCGGTTTTCCACGCGGATCTCACCACTGTTGAATTCAACCACATCGAAGCTGACCGGGCCAGCCGTACCGATATTGCTTTCGTTGTCGGTGGCGCGAGCCTCGACGCTGTAGCTGCCGGGTGTGTCGAACACGACCGGGGCGCTGTAGCTCTGGAAGCTGCCGCCATCCACGCTGTATTCGATGCTGGCAATGCCGGAACCGGTCAGGCCGTCATCGGCGCTGATGGTCACGGTCGCCAGGTTGAAATATTCGTTCGCCGCCTGTTCGGTGCCTGTCACGTCGATCTGCACGACCGGCGCGTCTTCGTCCGGTGGGGGCGGGCCAACGCTGGAGATTTCCAGGAAGGCGATCTTGGTGTTAGAACCACCAATCGCGTCGATGGTCAGACGCCCGTCGCCGACAGTCACGGTCTGTGTGACTTCGGTGAATTGGGTCGGTGTACCGGCTAGCCCGGTGGGGACGAAGTTGTCAACGACTTTGATGCCCTCAATGCTGAGGTCATAGCTTTCCGGGCTGTTTTGCTGGTTGGGTGTAGAAGCATCTCCCAACACCACATAGATCGAATACTGACCGGGGTCGAGTTCGATCTCCCAGGCAGCGGCGGTGGTGCTGCCGCTGGTGCCGGTGCCGCCGTTAACGTCGCCATACTGCATGTGTATGATGGTGTCGTACCGCTGGTCGCTCATCGTTTCACGGTCACGCCCGTTACCACTCGTACCATCGGCTGAGATGTCAAGCGGGGTCGGGGTTGCATCACCGACGGTGGCTTCTTCGATCCAGCCGTAGGTCAGGCCATTGTGTTCGCCGTAAGGCAGGCCGTAGTCCGCGATGTAGCCAGCAGGGACGATTGCATCTTCGTTCTGGAAGTTGAAATTCAACAGCTTTGTCGTGGCTACCGGTTGGACGTTGCGGGCCAACAGCACGATGTCCTGATAGTCGAAGCCGCTGATGTGTTCTTCCGTCGCTACGATGTAGGCGTTCGGCTGGACGTTGCCGTTGCTGTCTTTCAGTTCGTACACACGCACATGATGCGGGATGTTCCCGCTGAACGTGTTGAGCGCGTCCTCGCTGAACAAGAGACGGTCGCTGAAGGAAGGCCAGCGTGAGTAGAAGCCGAAGGTCGTGTCACCGGGGTCAAAGCTAGTGCTGCCCGTGACCGGCGGGTTCAACCGCTGCCCGTTGCTGCTGGGGCTGTTGGTGACGGTAAATAATTCCGTCAAACTGCTTTCGTCGCCGGATTCATACCAGCCCGCCGCGACGACCGGATTGCTGCTCGTCGGGCCGAAGACTGCCAGCACATCCAGCGTTACCGGGCCGATGCCCGCCTTCTGGAACTGCTGAATGCTGACCTCGTCACCGAGCAGCGGGGCGTCCTGGGTGCTGCTGTTGATGATGTTGGTCGCCGGATTGTCATCGCCGACGTTGATGTCGTAGTCGAACGTATCCAGGATGTATTGCAGTGAGGGTTCATCAGAACCGCCCAGACCGTCCTTACCCAGGCCGCGCACCTCAACCGAGAGGTCGGTCGGTGTGTCGATGTCGTCACTGCTGATTTGCAGGGTCGCCACCTTTGGGCCTTCGCTGGATGGGTCGAACGCGAGTGTCAGGGTCGTGCTGCTGCTCGGCTGCACGGCGAAGCTGGTCTTATCTACGGTGAATTCACCCGCGTCCGCGCCGGTGAAGGTCACGTTGCTGACGTTCAAGACCTCGGTGCCGGTGTTGCTGACCGTCACGCTCTGCGTGGCGCTGGCACTGCCGCCGGTCACGTCATCGAAGATCAGTGTGGTGTCATTGACGGCGATATTCGGGAAACCCTGCCCGAAGTTCGGGTCGTCCGGCTTGAGCAATGTGATCTTGCTGCCTTGCTTGGTGTATTCGATCACATAAATGTTGCCGGTCGCCGGGTCTTCCGTCAGGTCGAGTGGGTCGGCAAAGCCGCCAAAGCCTGTGATGTCAGTGTCTGCTTCACTGATGTCACCGTTGAGCGCGGGGTCGGGCGTCAGCACGATGATGTCATCGTTCCCGCTGTAACGCACGACCAGCAGTTTCCCGCTCAACGCACCGCCGAAGTAACCGCTGCGATACTCGATCACCCCGTTCGGAGATTTGTTATAGCTGAAGTTATAGGCGATGCCCTGATAATTCGGGTCAGGGTCAACACCGAAGTTGTACTTGTTAACACCGGTATTCGCCGGTGTACTGCCGCTGTTACCACCGTTCAGCACGTATTCGCAGCGGGTCGGGTTCGGGTGACCGTAGTACCCGCCCTCAACCACGCGGAACAGATAGTCGCGCTGGGTCTCGATCCCCGTTGTCGTCGGGGCGTCCTGCGTGTAGGCGACGCCGTCCAGACGATACTGTGCGCTACAGGCCGGTGGTAGTGTGTTTGGTGTGCCGGGGGCGTTCGCCGGACCAGCGGAGCCGTTGGTCGGCACATAGAGCTGCCCGTTGCTGTGCCATGCGAGGTCGTAGGCGTTACGTATACCGGAACCGAACACGGTCACCGGCGCATTTGTCCCTGCCGGGTCATAGAAGCCTGTGGGGATCTCACCGAAGCCGTAGTTGAACTGGTCTTGCAGGTTAGTACCCGCTTCACCGGAGCCGTTCGGGTTGGCGTCACCGGTGGCAGCGTTCAAGGGGCCGCCGTTCTGTGCGACATAGTTTTCTAGCAGGGTCGTATCAATACGCAAAATTGCCGCACTCAGCAGCGTTTCCGGTTCGTTACCCCAGGCGTTGTCGCGGTCGCCCATCGCGCTGATGCTGCCCTGCGTCAGGTAGAGCGCACCATCGGGGCCAAAGTCCAGGCTGTTGGTCAGATGGTCTTTGGTAGAGCGTGGCATCCCGGTGACCATATCAGTGCGTACCCACGCGCCGCTCTCGAAGGTGATCTTCGAGATACCGCCGGTGAAGTTATCTGCACCACTAAAGCCGCTGTCATTGTGCGTCACCCAGAAGATCAGATTGTTCGCGGTCGCTGCCGGGTCGAATTCGATCCCGATCAATGTGCGACCGTTGAATAATTCCTGACCGGTGCTGTTCTTGAGTGTGGTTTCGTTGCTCAGTGTGCCGTCGGCGTTGATGTCCCAGGCGTAAATTTCACCGCCGGTGATGCCGGCACCGCTGGTCGTCACCGCGTACAAGCGTCCATCCGGGCCGACCGTCAGGCTGGAATAAGCAAACGTCGGCTGTGCGCCGGAGTCCTGCTTGGTGAATGTAATATCGGTCGGGTTAACGATCACCTGACTGCCGGTGGTGAAGGTGGCCTCATACGGCACCATCGACTCACCTGCCTCGTTCAGCACACCATCGGTGATGACGAACGTGTATTGTGTGTTGGGGGCGAGTTCGTTGAGCGGAGTCAACGTGATTGCGTCACGACCACCGGAAGCGTTCACCGAGGAGACGGCGACGTGATTGGCCGGGGAGTCGCCCTGAGCCGTCGGATAGAGATAGACATTGGTGCTGTTGACCGTCGTCTCATCAATCGGCGTGCCGATGATGCTATCCGTGCTGATGCTGGTGCCGACGCTGACGTTGGTCTCACCATCGGCGGGGCGTGTCCCCTGCACAAATGGGTTGGTCGCGTCTGCACTGACGATCTCAACATAATTGATTTTGGTGTTGAAGCCACCATCGGCATCAAGCGTTAAATCACCGTCGCTGACCTGAACGGTCACGGTGCCGGATTGATGCTGATTTGCGACACCATCCTGAACGACGAAATCAACGGCCTTCACGCCCTCGACGTTGATAATATGATGTGTGTTTTCCGTACCTTCTGAAGCCGCATCACCGACCATGACGGTTACTTCATATAAACCGTCGGTGAGTGCGTATTCCCAATAAATTTCTGTCGTGAAGCCACTGTCGCAGCAATCACCGCGTTGGAGGTGGTTCAGTGTAGAAAGCAGTGTGCCTACGCCATCGCGGTCACGGGTGCCGCCTCCGTTGCCAGCGCCACTGGAATCGACCGGGTTGTTTGTCGTCGCGGAGCGCCAGCCAAAGGTTTGGCCGTCGCCTCGATCACCATAACCGAGTCCGGTATCTGGTGTGTAGCTATCAATGGGTGTGTTATCAACCTGGAAGTTTACCTGTACGCTGGTCACCCCTTGCGCCCCAGTGGAGAGCAAATTAGTGCTAAACAGCAAAGTAAACAACAGTGTCAACAACACTGCTCGAGACATTCGAATTCGATTCATGTTTCCCCTCTTAAATTGATTCGATTGATTCAGTAAAGTTGTGCTAAGTTACAATGCCCTGCGCAACACAGGTTTAATGTTTCGTTTCTCTGTTTTCTAGGCAAAAATTCCTTCATTCACCTGAACAGACATAGCGATTTTAGCAATAGGATGGAACATTCAGAGCATATCTTGGTATGCGTATGATTGTACAGACATTTGGTGAAATCTAAAAATTATTTACAATATTCAGATAATGGAGGCTGAAATAGTGCTCGAAGCAGGTCACATATAAATTTTGTAAAGGAAGATTATGAATTTTGTAAATTAAAACGAAACTAATTTAAGTTCTTGAAGTATCTTTTGAGAATTTAGTGATAGTTCATAGAATGCTTGTAAGGTTTACGTAAGTGAGAGCGGATGCTGTTGGTCGATGGTTTCGCTGTCAGCATCTGCCACGCATGTGCGCCAGCGGGCAGGCAAAATCCCGTTGATTGTGTGCGGTGTTGTCTTTCCCCCCAATTCATAGGGCTTCTTACTCGCAAGAGATAGGTTACAATTAAATAGATTACGACAGACAAATTGCCGGATAATGCCATGCCAAAGTTAAGCACATTAATGAGGTTTGTCCACATTGTTGTGTTGTTATTTATGCTGAGTGCCGCTGTAGTCGGGATCTTGATCCCAGCAGCACAAGACCAGTTATCACCTGAGCCGACGCCCACACCTGAACCGACCCCGCCCCCTGACCTGGAAGTGCAGATTATCTCCGCCCTGGCGATTGAACCCTGGGTCAGCCAGGCGGTAGAGACCTATAACGAAGGTGAGCAGTTTATCGACGGTCGTCAGGTTGTCATTGAGGTCGTCCCGATGCAGGGATTATCTGCGCTGAATAAGTGGAGCCGAGATGAGTTTGACCGCGTGCCGACCGCCTGGCTAGCGGAGAGCCGCATCTGGGTAGAGCAAGCCAATGCAAACAGTCTGGATCGCACCGGACAGGACATCTTCTTGAACGGTGGGCGCTACCGGGCGCAGCCGGTCGCGTTGTCGCCTTTGGTCTGGGGGATATGGGAAGAGCAGTACTCGATCTTGACCCAGTACTTCGATACTGAAGAACTTTCCTGGGATCAACTCCACGAGGCGTCACTCCAGGAGGATTGGGAGTCACTCGGCGGTGACGCAGATTGGGGACAATTCAAACTCGTCGTAGCGCATCCCGTCCGTGACCCCGCCGGTTTGACGGCTATGGTCGGCGCTGCCGGTGAGTTCTTCGATAACCCCAGCCTGACGGCTGACGAACTTGAGAACCCGGACTTCCTCGATTGGCTGGCAGATCTTTTCGACACTGTGGTCGATTTTAGCCCGGTCGGCGCGGAGAACATGCTGCTGTATGGACGCAGCAACGGCGACGCCGGTCAACTCGTCGAGGCGTTCCTGCTGACCCAGATGACCGGGGTTGAAAGTCGCTGGGGAGAAACCATCCAGATCGTCTACCCGGATCCGATTTCGTGGTTTGACTTCCCTTATGCGATCTACATGGGGGATGAAACCTCCGCACAGGAGAAACAGGCCGCACTCGACTTCAAAGAATTTTTGCTGAGTGCGGAGCAGCAGGCGCTAGCCCTGGATTTCGGTCTGCGGCCTGCGTGCCCGGAGTGTCCTATTGATGGTGGTTTGATCGCAGAATGGCAGCGCATCGGTGTGCTGGAAAACATCCCCAGCGCGTCACGAATGCGGCCCGCGTCTATTCGCGGCCTCGACAACCTGACTGAATGGTACATCGAACGATATGAGGAATAACCCTATGCCTACCAAATATTTGACAATAATCTTTTTGGCATTGCTGGTGACGTTATCTGCTTGTGGCTCTGAGGAAAGCACATCACCAGCGGAATTCGAAACGATGCCTGAACCAACCCAGCGAGATGGCGAAACAATTGTGCTCGTCTCCAGCGATACCTGGTGGGATGGCATCTATCTGCCGACCTATGTAATGAAGGCCATCCTGGAAGACGAACTCGGCTACACGGTCGAGATCGCCAATGGCGATTCTGTGCCGGAATTTTTCGAGATGGTTGATACAGGTGTCGCCGATGTTTTCATGAGTGCCTGGTTCCCGACCAACGACTTCACCTTTGACCAGTTTCCTACTCTGGTTCGCGTCGGGCAGGGCTACGGCGGTCAGGCGCGTGATGCGTTCGAGGGGTGGATGGTTTCAAATACCCTCGCGCAGCAATACGACGTCAGCCGCATTGAAGACCTTTTCGACCCAGGCATCATCGCAGCGTTGGATTATGACAACGATGGTAAAGGGGATATTCTCGGTTGTCCCGAAGCCTGGGCCTGTTCTCAGCGTCACAGCGAGATTTTAGAGGATTACGGCCTGGGTGTTTCTTACGAGATCGACCCGATACCGGATGAAGAGTCGATGCTGACGGCGATTGACCAGCGCATCTCAAACAACGAACCGGCGGTGTTCTATATGTACCAGCCTGTCGCCTTCCCCGAAGAAGGGACGATTGATGATTACGCCGTCTGGATCGAAGGGACAGAACCCTATCTGCCGCTGGCGTTCAACCGGGGATTGACGCGGTCTGACTTTATCGCCACACACCCGGACATCGTCCATATTATGCAGAATTTTGAAATATCGGGTGCGGATGTCGGGCAGGTGATGCGCCGCGTTGCCACAGAAGGGCGGTCACCGGAACTGCTCGATCAACTTGCGGCAGAGTGGATCGAAGCGAACCGCGCTCAGGTCGATTCCTGGTTGCCCGAAGAACCCTATACCGCCGCACTCGACGTCACATGGCCCCCAGAACTGCCGGAAGACACACTCGTGCTGGCCTATTCGCAAGATAAAGAAGACCTTTTCCTTGAACTGGTGAACGCTTATAACCTCACCCGCGATGAAGGCACACCACCGATTCATCCGGTGCCCGTGAAGATGGAGGAGATGATGCGCCGGGTCAGCGACGGCTGGTATGGTGCTGTCTCGCCGGACTCCTCGATTTGGGTGAGCCAGATCGACCAGAACTGGCAGGCCGCAAATCCGGATGCGTCGCCGCTGGTCGGGACAATTGAGCGTTACGCGCTCAGTCCGATGGTCATCGCCATGTTGGAAGACCGCGCCATCGAGATCGGCTATCCAGAAACAGACCTCGGCTGGGTTGATCTCGTGGAGCTAGCGCAGAACGACGCCGGCTTCCGGTGGAGCCATGCCTCTGCTAGCACCGCGACGGGGTTACTCACGCTGACCGCAGAATTTTATGCGGCCACAAGCAAACTCGATAACCTGACTGTGGCGGACATTGAATCGGAAGACGCGCTTGAATTCGTCACCGAGATCGAGGCCACCGTCAACCGTTATGGTGCCGAATCCGAAGACCGGGTGATTACGCGCAATTTGGCGGCGGGTGGTCGCCTGCTGGATGCGTTCGTCACACAAGAGCAAAAAGTGATCTTCTTCAACCAGAACAGCCCAAATACGAAGTTGGTGGCAATTTACCCGGAAGAGGGCACGTTCTGGATGGATCATCCGTTGATCTTGCTCGATGGTGACTGGGTGACCGATGCCCAGCGACGTGTGTTCCGTAACTTTGCGACGTTCGTCACGGAAGCCGAACAGCAATCACTCGTCTTAGAGCAGGGGTATCGGCCTGCTGATATTTCCGTCCCCCTCGACTCGGATGGCTCCGTGCTGCGCGAAGAGTTCAACATCGACACCGACGAACCACAAACACTGCTTCAGGTGCCGTCACCGCGTGTCATCGATGCGATTCAGGATGCGTGGCTCCTGACCAAACGCCCGGCAAACATCGTGCTGGTGGTTGACGTAAGCGGAAGTATGGAAGGTGAAAAACTTGCCGGGGTGAAAGGTGCGTTACTCTCCTTCATCGATCAGATCGAAAGTGAGCGTGACCACGTCGCGCTGGTTGCCTTCTCCGATAACGCGAGCCTGTTGCAACCGCTCGGCCCGCTGGATAACGACCGCATGGTTGCCAGCATCCGCGAGTTACAATCCGGCGGCGGTACCATGCTCTATGATGCAATCGCCTTTGCCATAGAACATCTCGACCAACAGGAGGACGAGAACCGGGCGCAGGTGATCGTCGCCATGACCGACGGTCAGAGTGATGGTATCGTCGAGACGATTGAACGCCAACTCGACCAGAATGAAGGCACGACGATCATTTATACCGTCGCTTACGGTGCGGATGCCGACCTGAGTGTCTTACAGCGTATCGCACAAATTGGTGAAGGCCAGGCGTATCCGTCTGATCCTGAGACCATTAGCCAGCTTTACACGCTTCTATCAGAATATTTCTAGAGACGTAAAATGATGACGAAGTTCCAGTTATACCCTTTAACGCTGCTACTGTTCGCCTTGCTGATGCTAACAGCTTGCGGCGGTGATGACCAATCCACCGTCGATGAGACAGCCACAGATGCGCCGCCGCCGGTCGCGCTGGAAGGCGAAGCGATCATCTATGTGGTCGCGCCGCTTTCCGGCCCGCACGCAGAACAGGGACAATCTCAGGCGGCGGGTGCGCGGCTGGCAGCCGCGACCCTCAACGAAACCGGCGGTTTGTTGGGCAAACGCATCGAGATCCGTACTTTGAACGATCAGGGTGACGCGGACGAGGCACTCGCCGCCGCCCGCACAGTGATGGAGGAGGTGGCTACATCATCTTACGGGGTGATCGTATCCGAGACGAGTGATCCCCAACTGGCAGCGGTTGAACAGGTTTATCTCGATGACAGCGCCGCACGAAATCCGCTGGTCGTCGTCCCGGCATCGACTAACGCACTGACACATAACATCGAAGCGCCGTTGTTCTTCCGGTTGTCGGCCCCCAGCGTCACCCAGGCCTCGGAGATCGCGGCGGTCTTGAAAGAACAAAACCTGAGTGATGCGATCGTGATCTATGGCGACTCGGAGAGCCAGGTTGTTCTGGCAGATCAGTTTGAATCGGCGGCGAGTGGGTTCGACCAGGCGATTCTCGATACCGTCCAGGTCAATGAAGAGGAAACAGACTTTGCAAGCACGGCAGCGGCGATCTTCGACCAGAACCCGGCGGCGCTCTTTTTGGCGACCGACCCGTTCGAGACTCGGCAGATACTCTCCGCGCTCTACGCCATCAACTATCAAGGGACGATTTTCGCAGCCGATGACGCCCTCCCTTACGAAGTCGTTGACGAGTTGGGGTGCCAGGCGGAAGGGCTATACCGCGCATCCGTGCTACCCAGTCCCGCCGCCGTGATGGTCGATACGCAGTTGGAGCGTTACGCATCGACCGAAGGCCGCTTCCCGGAACCGTTCTCGGTTGCCGGTTATGCCGCCGTAGAATTTATCGTCAGTGCTTTTAACGCGGCTGGCACAGATGACCCGGCACAGGCGGCAGCCTATGCCCGTGACAACAGCATCACCACGCTGCTTGGTGACCTCCAGTTTGATGCACAGGGCAACCGTATCGATGCTGATATGCACTTCCAGCAGGTGCAGGGACGTCTGTTCGAGCAAAACTTCGCTCGAGTCGTCGGGACGCGCCCCCAAACCGTGACGGACTCACAGAGTTCGGCTGATACTTATCTCGATTTATCGTTCGACGCGGATAGAGAGGCGATTGTGTTCGCTGATCTAAACTGGAACAGCGCGTTGTTCCATAATGCGGTTGCACGTTTCATCATCGAGAGCGGCTATGGCTACCCGACTCGTGCCGTGCCCGGTTCGACCGTGCCGTCTTTCCAACGGCTGACACGCGGCGAGGTCGATATTATCATGGAGCGCTATAACTTTGACTTTACCGTCGAAGACGCAATCGCCAATAACCAGATCATCGACCTGGGTGTGAACTTCAGCGACTCGGTTCAGGGCTGGTTCGTCCCGCGATACGTAGTCGAAGGGGACTCGGAACGCGGCATCGCCCCTTACGCCCCGGAACTAAGCACGATTGACAATCTGGACGCCTTCACACATCTGTTTACCGGTGAGGAAAGATCACGTACCGGTCAGTTCTATGGCGGTGTGCCGGGCTGGACTGCCTACAAGATCAACTGTCAGAAGCTCAAGGCTTACCAGTTAGACGACAACTACGCGCTGACCACCAGTGCATCGACGGGCGATCTGTTCTCTGCGTTGGATAGCGCCTATGAAAACGGTGACCCGATCCTGGTCTATCTATGGTCACCGACATGGCCCATCGCCCGCTATGATCTGATTCAGATTGAGGAACCGTCTCATAACGCGGCCTGCTGGGAAACCGACCGAGGCTGTGCTTACCCGACCAGTGATGTTCGCATCCTGGTGCGCCATGAACTGCCCGAACGCGCACCGGAAGTGGCTGAGTTTTTAGAACGTTTTGACATGGACATCACCGAAGTCAGCCAGGTCTTACTTCAGATCGAAAACGAGGGGCTTTCCCCGGATGAGGCCGCGTTGAACTGGTTGGCGGAAAACGAGGCGAACTGGTCGGAGTGGGTTTCACCGGAAGTCGCCGCACAGGTTCGGGCGGCACTCGAGTAATGGCTGAATGGCAATGAATGCCCTTAATTTTGCTGTCCTATAGCTGTCAATTTAGGCTTTTGGACCCCACCCTCCCCGTAGACAGGGAGGGTAACACGCCTGCTAATGCTTAGATGGATGCTACTTTGTTCGTGCATTTCGCGACCTTGTAGGTGAAAGTCTCCCTTCCTCCGTCTACGGGGATAAGGGGGATTTAGGGGGATAGGGGTCAGAATAGTTGCATATTGAAGCACATCAGCTTAACTTGACACGTATGGGATAAGTCTTATCTCCGTGCTACGACTCTGTGTTTTTGAATGCACAGATCCATAAGTCCTATTCTGGAGGGGTGATCTTATGCTCACGATTCAGGCGATCCTGAGCCTGCCACTGTTCGCAGACGCGGTGTTAGTGGCAGGCCACACCGGGACGGATCGCCCTGTGCGCCATGTTCATGTTGTTGATTTGCCTGACCCGACGTTCCAATGGGCGCGGGGTGGTGAACTGATGCTCACGACCGGTTACAGCCTGCCACACGACTCCACTGTTGAACGTCACTACATCGAACGGCTCAACGAGTTAAACCTGGCAGGTCTGGTGATCTCCGTCGGACATTACATGCAGCAAACCCCGGTAGCCCTACGTCAGGCGGCGGATCGCTGCGCGTTCCCGGTGATTGAACTGCCCTCATCGGTGCCGTTCGTCGATGTCACCCGTGAGCTGATGGGGCAGATCATCGACCGGCAGCACACACTCAACCAACGCTCCAACGACATCCACCGTATGCTGATGGACCTGGTGCTGGATGGGCGGTCACTTCAAGAGGTCGCGGATGTGATCGCCGAGTTTCTCGACCGGTCAATCACCATCGAAAACCGTGCTTTCGAGGTGTTGGCGACCACACAGGTTGGTCGGGTAGACCTGGCGCGAGAGCGTAGTGTCGCTCGTGGGCAAACATCCCCTGAGTTGTCGCGGGAGCTTATCCGTCAGGGGATTTACCAGCATTTGCTGGAAAAACGCGGCCCGATCTACGTTGCACCCAAGCCGGAAATCGGCATGTACATGGAGCGCATCGTCGCGCCGATCATCGTCGCCAATCAGATCACCGGGTATGTGTGGATCATCGCCGGTGAACGCCGCCTGAACGAACTCGATACCCGTGCGATTGCGACCGCCTCCCTCGTGACCGCGCTTATCATGCTGCGAGAGCGCACCCTACGCCAGAAAGAGGAAGCCCTGCGCGGAGATTTACTCAGCCACTTACTGGAAAATCCCGACCCGACAAATCCTGAATTGGTCGAACTGGCGCACCGCAGCGGCTTTCAAATGAACCTGCAATATCAGGTCATCGCACTCAAAGCACATGATCAGGTCGGTGAGTCAGCCGACCTCGATGGTCTGCAACGACGGCTCGAAAGTAGTATGAACGGGCGTAAACTCGTCGTGCAACGGGAACAAGTTATCGTGATCGTGCTGCAAACCCACCACGCCCCCGCTGGAGCCAGCACCGCACACGCGATCTTCGAACTGTTGGATCATCCGACGCAGGTCGTATTGCTGGGGGTGGGCAGCCCGGCGACGACGATGAGCGAGATCCGCCAGAGCTTTGAGAGCGCAATGGAAGTCCTCGAAGTCATGGAACTGCGCGAGATTTACTCCGGCGTCCACAGCTTCGACGCGCTGGGGATGTCCCT
This sequence comes from Anaerolineae bacterium, assembly GCA_034437515.1. Classification (GTDB taxonomy): domain Bacteria; phylum Chloroflexota; class Anaerolineae; order Aggregatilineales; family Phototrophicaceae; genus DAOTTX01. The sequence goes on along the minus strand of DAOTTX010000365.1, from coordinate 3,102 downwards.
ATGGCTTAAACACATCCCGGAGCGACTGCTGCACCAGAACTGGTTCTTCCGTCAGGTCGTCGTGCTTCATGAGCGAGACGACGACCTCTATCACACGTTGTTTGTTTACCTGGGCGAAGACAAGAATGTCGGCCTGACCGCGCAACGATTGAACATCCATCGCAACACCCTCGCGCATCGCCTACGCCGCATCGAAGAATCGGTCGGTTGCTCATTAGACGACGCCGAGACCTGCCTGAACTTCTACGCCGCCTTGAAAGCGCACCGCCTGCGTTCTCGATAGCGCCGTTGTGCCGTATGCACAATCAGTTGGCGCGATGTTGTGAGCCGCGCACATTTCTTATGGACTGCCGATTTTCTACACTGAGATCATCAGCAATACACGTAAGGAAAAGATGCATGCTACAACAGAGATCACATCGTGACACAACAACCGGCCTACCGGAAAACTATCACAGCGGCCTCACGCTCCCGCGTGAATTCTATCTTGCGCCTGACATCCTCGCCTTAGAACTTGAACACATTTTTTATCAGCAGTGGTTATTCATCGGGCAAACCTGCGAAATCCCCAACCCCGGTGATTATTTCGTCGTCCCCGTCGGCACAGAGTCCATCATCATCGTTCGAGATAAGACCGGTGAGATTCGCGCACATTTTAACGTCTGTCGTCATCGTGGCTCACGCCTGCTCAAAGACGAACGGGGTTGTACCAAATCACTGATCTGCCCCTATCATTACTGGATCTACGGGTTAGATGGCAACCTCAACAATGCCCGGCTGATGGGTGAGGACTTCGACAAACACCAGTACAGCCTGCACGGGGCGCATCTGCGTGAGGTCGCCGGGTTGTTGTTCCTGTCATTGGCGGATGACCCGCCGGATTTTGAACCGGCACGCGCCGCCATCGAGCCACAACTCGCCCCGCACCAACTGGAAAACACGCAGATCATCGCCCGGCATCAATATCGTGTGAACGCTAATTGGAAGACGATCATCGAAAACAACCGCGAGTGCTACCACTGCCAGGTCGCGCATCCAGAATTTACGCTGAGTAATTATGACCTCGGCCTGCCGGGGGATTCCCGCGAGAACGTCGAGTTTGATGCTATGCTCCAGCGCAAGTATGCCCAATGGGACGCTCTGGGCTTATGCCCGCGAGAGGTCAGCTTCCCGAACGGTGAGTGGTTCCGTGTGTCACGTTACCCGCTCAAGCCGGGTTTCTTGACGGAAAGCATGGACGGCCAACTCACCGCACCGCTCATGGGTGCGCTAACAACGCCGGATGTGGGCAGCTTGCGTCTGGTCGGCTTGCCGAACTTCTGGGGTCATGCCAACGCAGATTATGCCATGACCACCCGTTTGTTGCCGATCAGCGTTGACGAAACTCAGATTGACGTGACGTTTATGGTGCGAGCAGATGCGCAGGAAGGCACCGATTTCGACGCGGAAATTGTCGCCAAAGTCTGGAAGCTCACCAGTGAAGAGGACTGGGAACTTTGCGAAAACAATTACGCCGGCATCCGCTCCCGCACGTACCAACCGGGGCCACTTTCCCCGTTGGCGGAAACATCGGTCACCGGCTTCATCGACTGGTATCTCGAACGTATCCAACTCTCGCACGCAGGCAGTTAAGGAAAGATCAGATGCAAACCCATTATGATTACATCGTTTTAGGCTGTGGTGGCATCGGCAGTGGCGCACTCTATTGGTTGGCGCGTCGGGCCGGGTCGGATGTGCTGGGCATCGAGCAGTTTCCTCTTTTCCACCACAACGGCGGCTCACAGGATCACTCGCGCATCATCCGGCTGGCTTATCATCAAGAAAAGTACGCCCGGTTGACCCCCTACACCTATCACGCCTGGGAAACGGTGATGGAAGAGAGTAACGTAAAAATCGTCACGGAAACGGGCGGTATACAGATCGGCTATGCGGATAGCCCATATGCACAGGACATCGAAAACTACGCGGCGGCGATGGATCGCGCCGACATCCCCTATGATCGTTTTGGTGCGGATGAGCTACGCCATCGGTTCCCGCAATACCAACCCAATGACGAAGTTATTGTGCTTTACCAGCAAAAAACGGGTATCGCCGCCCCCTCACGCGGGAATGCCGCCCACATCACCCTGGCTGAAGGCTATGGCGCGACCGTACTCGACGAAAACCCGGTCATCGACCTCATCCCCGATGGCGAAACCGGCGTGACCGTCGTGACGGAAAAAGGCACATTCACCTGTAATCGGCTGGTCATCACGGCGGGGGCATGGACGCAAAATCTGTTGGCGAAAGTCGGTTTTCATCTCCCGCTGACCGTCACGCAGGAGCAGGTCACCTACTACCGGACGCCACATCTGAAAGCGTTTGCCATCGGGCGCTTCCCGGTCTTCCAATGGAAGGACGACTTCAGTCATTACGGCTTTCCCGTCTACGGTGAAGTGGCGACCAAAGCCTCCATCGATGCCAGCGGGGAAACGGTCACCACAGAGACACGCGATTTCGAGCCGAACCTCGCCAGAGAAGAAAAGTTGACGCGCTTCCTCGAAAAGCACATTCCAAAATTCGTCGGGCCGAAGCTCTACACCAAGACCTGCCTCTACGCCATGCCGCCCGACCGTGACTTCCTGTTGGATTGTCTGCCGGGGCGTCCGCAGATCATCACCTGTGTGGGGGCGGGGCACGCCTATAAGTTTGCCAGCCTGTTAGGACAGATCTTGAGCGAACTTGCCATCGACGGCACGACCGAACACGACCTGAGCGAATTCACCAGCACACGTCCCGCCATTACCGATGCAAGTTTTGTGCCGAACATACGAATCTAGGTGAGCCGATGACAGAGGGGTATCGGGCGAGCGGATCGACCGGGCGGCGGTCAAAATCCAATTGTCTCGCCGGAAAACGGATTTTAACCCGCTTATGTCCCATACCCGTCCCATAGGGGGCAGGTGAAGCCACGTATAGCTTATTATGCCCCGATCCCCCTAAATCCCCCTTGCCGCCGTAGACGGGCTGAAGGGGGACTTTCACCTGCAAAGCCGCAGAATGCACGAACAAAGCAGCGTCTAAATATTAGTGATCGCGTTGCTATCCCTGTCTGCGGGGAGG
>DAOTTX010000364.1:0-8864 GCA_034437515.1 Anaerolineae bacterium | reverse complement strand
CAAGTCGGGCGGCAGCAGTGCGCCTTCCGTGCGGATCGTCGTGAAGATGTTTGCCTGTTTCGCCATACTTTACTTTCTCCCCATTACAGGCAGGAATACATAGATGCCCAGGACATCGGGCGGGAGCTGCGCTTCCACACGATGCTGGGGCCGACGATCACCCCGCCGATAAGCCGCCTCTCGCACACGCAAATGCGCGGCGAGCAGTTCCTCACCGCGCTCGCGGGCGATGTCGTTCAACCTCGGTGCGAGATGGTCATCGAAACCCGCAATTACGCGCCCAACAAAGTCCGCCGCTTGCTGCGAGTGGATGTTCTCTTCCGGTTCCGCAAGCAGCAGGGCTTCCGCTACCGCCGGGTCAAGCCACTGAGCATTCTCCGGTGACCCCTCGAATGCCAGGGTGAGGCTGTCCTCGGCGAGAAGCTGGCGCTCTTCATCACGGGTTTTCGTAATCAGGTGATAACGGAAGCGCACCAGCAGCAGGGTCGTTCGTCGCTCAACAGCCGTTGTGCGGATAGCTCCGGCGCGGCGAGCACGCGGTTGATCTTCTTCGACCTCGACGGCATCGAGCGCCGTGTTCATCACATACGTCGCCAGCGATTCGACCAGGGGGTGGGTGCGCGTCAGATAAATCTGGTCGTCCTTCACGGGCAGCTCGAAGCGTGCTGTAAACTGCTCTTCACCTAGCATATCGCGCAGTCCACGCGGCGTTTCTGTCAGATCGAATCCGACCGCGCCATTGACCGATACCACGCCCCGGTGCATCCGCACTGCGTCCCGCATGAACGCCGCCACATCGACACCCGAACCAACTGCGTCGCGCGCCGCGTTGAGTTCTGCCGCCACTTCATCGACCTTAATCGCCTGCTGCGCGAACATCGTCCGCGACTGCTTCTCGCGTTCGGCAGCGGCTTCCCATTGCAGGTCGAGCTGCATCTGGCGCGGCTTCATGTATTCGTCGAAGCCCGGCAGCGTCGTCTGGCTGAAGCTAGCATTCTCACGCAGGAGTAAACCCTCGAAAATGGCTTCTACCACGTCTTCACTGTTTCCGGGCACGGGCACCGAAACCCCCAGCGAGTTGCGAATGGTCTTGTGCTTCCTCAGCAGTACATCCAGCACGATACCGTCGATCTGGTTGTCGATCCCGTAGTAGGTCACGACCTTGATGCGGTCGTTCGGCTGCCCGTAGCGGTCAACACGGCCTTCGCGCTGTTCATGGCGCGTCGGATTCCAGGACAGATCGTAATGCACGACGGCATCGAAGCCCTGCTGTAAGTTGACCCCCTCACTAAGGCAGTCCGTGCAGACCAGCACGCGCTTATCATGCGTCGCGAGCTGTGATACCCGTTCTTCGCGCTCGGCAGGTGGCAGGGTGCCAGTGACACCGGCAATCTCGACACCGCGAGTCGCATCGCGCAGTGCCTCGGTCAGATAGTCTACCGTCGGGATGAAGCGGCAGAACACGATCGGGTTATAGCCATCGCGTAGCAGTTGCTTGACCATGTCGATCAAACCCTGGAGCTTGCGGTCATCGTCACCCTGAAGGGCTTCCGCCGCCCGTGCCATGTCCAGCAGACGCTCCCGATGGCGTTTCTCGTTGTCTGCCAGTTCACCGAGCTGACTGCCAGGCACGACATCGACACCTTCCGCCGCCTCATCGGTCATCAGATCGAAGACTGTGCGCCGCCCAATCTCATCGACATCGTCTTCGGTCTCGGCTTCGGCAGTCGCCGCCCGACTCCGCAGCGTCGCGGCTGCCGCCGCTGGACTGGATGCCAGCGAGCGCAGGAGTGCCAGTGCCGACCACCAGCGCACCCGCTGCCGGTAGCCTTCCCCGGGTTGCAAAACGGTCTCGCGGGCATAGTTCAAAACACGGTCGAAAAGGCGTTTGTAGGCATCAGACAGGGTGTACGTATCCTCCGCCGCCTCGCGCTCTGGAAAGGGTGTAATCGCGTCCATATAAGCTTTGATGTCGCCCCGCCGCCGCTGGACGAAGTAGCGGGCCAACTCGCGACGCAGTGGTTCATTCTCCGACCCGGTCAGATCATCAGGCAAATCATCGAAATCGGGGTTCAGGAGTGCCAGCAGCGACCGGAAAGCCGCTTCTTTACCGCTGTGGGGTGTCGCCGTCACCAGAACCACATGCCGTTCGGGTTTCTCCGCCAGAGCCGCGACCAGCTCATAGCGTTGGTGTCTCCCGCCCCGTCGATCCGTCGTGTGAGCAACGGTGTGAGCCTCATCGACGATGATGAAATCCGGTGCAGCACGCAGAAAGTCATCCCGCCGCCGCTCCGACTTGATGAAGTCGGTCGAGACGACCGTAAAGGGATACCGGTCGAAGATTGACTCGCCCATACGCAGATGGCGTTCGAGGCGGGTAGCCGTACTCGCGAGCACCAGTTCCGCCTCAACATAGAATTTCTCACGCAGTTCGGCGTGCCACTGCTCCGCCAACTGTGGTGGACACAACACCGACAGCCGATCGATTTCGCCGCGATCCAGCAGTTCACGCGCCACCAACAGTGCCTCAACAGTTTTGCCGATCCCGACATCATCAGCGATGAGCAGACGTACCGGATCCTGCTTGAGTGCCATCAGTAAAGGCACAAGCTGATAAGGGCGCGGCTCGACATTGATCTTCGCAAATGAACGGAAGGGTCCCGCACTGGCACGAAACCCAAGCCGTACCGCTGCTCGCAAGAGTCGTGCCGACCGGTAGTCGCCGATCTGTTCTGGATCGGGCAGCGCGAAGGTCGCCGGTTCGATGGGTTCCAGCGCCGTCAACACCGCCGTCACTTCGTCCTCGGTGCCGCCCAGAGGACGCACGCGAACCAGGTCATCTGTCGACTCCGGCAGCACGACCCATTCACGCCCACGCACACGTACCAGAGAACCTACTGTATATGTCATGCTTCACCTCCAAAGATGTGTGCGTTATCACGCAGAATGATGTCCCAGTCATCGCGATAGCCGAAGCGGATGACCCGATAGCCATAGTCCTCCAGGCATTCCGTCTGCTGCTGGTCACGCTCACCCCGCTTTGGATAATCGTGATGCGAACCGTCGATGTAAATCGCCGCATAAATGCCATTGCGCTCATAGACGAAATCCGGGCGTGTACCGCAGGCATCCAGATAGGTTTGTGCGGCATCTGGCAGATGCAGACCACAGGCATAGAGATGCTGCAACCATGACCGTTCCAGATCGGACTCACACAGCCGCAGTAATTTTTCGAGGTGATCGTCACGCGATCCGCTGGCCGGGCTGGTGCTGATCCGGGCATGGGTAAGCATCAACAGTGTATTGCGGATGATCTGGCGGTCCAGAACCGGATGTTCACGCTGGTTGCCGTAGCTCAACAGACAGTCATAGCAGGCGGCTTCGCAGTCTTCTCGAGCACGGGGTGCATGGCGCAAATCAGCGCCGCTATCGGGATCGAAGTGGCATATCTCCAACGCCCGACGCGCCACCTCACTCAAGGCGTGCGGCTCATCGACGAGCCGTCGCAGGACACCGGCACCGCCTTCCGCTGCTTCATAGAACAACAGCATCTGGCGGTTATTGCCATCCGGCAGTGGTTCCGCCGCCAGTTCGTTGTCTTCGAGCTGGAACTGCGCTTCGAGAGCGCGTTTGAGGGCCGCTTGCAATGAGGCCATCTCCTCCAATTCCATTACCACCAGCGGTTCGAACAGCAGACAATTGCGATTGTCCTCGACATAGGGGATCACGCGCCGGGTCCGCTCCGACATCGGGTCGTCCGGGTCGTCTTCGTTCTGCTCGTTGCGTCCCCAATACCCCCGTTCGATGTCCAGCACAAACCCGTGCTGGTGCTTGTTTTTGCGTCGTGCCCAGCCCAGATTGATGCGCCACAGGGTCGCAGTCTGGGCATAGGTCAAACGTGCGATATCGCCTTCGCCATCGGAAACGATCGCCGTGCGCACATCCATCTGACCATCCCGTTCGCTGAAGCGCACGCCAGTGCGGATTTCGTAGCCCAGACGCAGCCGCTCTTCTTCGTCGGCGTTGATGCGGTCACGCCGCCGTGTGACGACATTTTGCAGCCGCAGCAGCGATTGCAGCGGGGGATCGAGGGGACTGCCACAGCGCTGACACAGGTCATAATCCGCCCCAGATTTAACCGGGTGAATATAGCCGCAGTTGCTACACTGCTTGATCTGGGTCGTGAGTGGGCCGTCCTCGTCATCGGTCACGGGCATGATGACCTGATTGATGAGATAACGTGAGCCTTCATGATAGATGATGGCACGGGGTCCGAACTCGGAGATCGCCAGGAAGCGCGGGCGCGACAGAAAATTATCGCGCTGATTGGCACGCCGAGCCGGGATAAAGGCCGAGAGCGGCAGCCGGGGGAAACTGTACCCCGGAAGGAAACCCTCAGTCGCAAAATAGCGATAACTGTAGAAGTCCGACTGTGCCAGACTGTTCACTTCCGTCAGCAGGTCAATCTGTGACAGGGCTTCCCGCCGCAGGCGCTCAGCTTGACGTTTGTCGGATTGCTGGCGAGTCGGGTCACGCCGGATCGTCTCCTGCACCTTCACCTGTTTCAGTGCCGACCAGTACAACTCACGCCAGCGTTTGCACGTACCGTCGAAACTCTGGACGACGTTCTGCATCGTCAAATCGAGCAGACCTTCCGCATCGCTCAGATCGGGGATTGTACCCAGGATCTCTGCTGCTCGACGACGTGCTGTCTGGCGGGCAGTGACGGACTCCGCCTGCTGTCGGATCTCTGGCAGCAGTGTGAGCGATGGCGGGTCGCCATCCATGTCGAGGATTTCCTTCAGCGTATCGCGCAGGTCGATACCCGTTTCAGCCAGCCAGATGGCGTGGATATGGGCGCGGAGTAGATCTTCGTTGCTCAGGTCCAGGCGGGGTGGCGCGACAGCGCCAGCAACCATCAACGACGGGCGTTTGAAGAAATACTGATCGTGAGGACTGCCGCCCGAACAATAGGTAAAGACCAGGGCAGGTTGGCCGCTGCGCCCGGCACGTCCGCTGCGCTGGGCATAGTTGGCCGGGGTCGGCGGCACATTCCGCATGTTAACCACGTTCAGTTCGGCAATGTCGACACCGAGTTCCATCGTCGGTGAGCAGTAGAGGATCGGCAGTTCGCCCGTGCGGAACAGCCCCTCGCGTTTCTCCCGCTCTTCATAAGGCACTTGCGCAGTATGTTCGTGGGCTTCCAACCCGACCAATGAAGCGGCGACACTGCGATAGAAATCGACGAAGAAGGTATTTGGCCGCCCGCCGTCCTCCGACTCGTTCGGCACGCGAATGGGATCGTGGAAGGCACGTGTGCCCTCGCCAGCGTACCAGCGCATGGCAGAGGCGACCAGTTGGTAACCCGGCACATCGTCGTCGGACTGTGCTTCGCGGGTGACTTCGACCAATCCCGCGACACGCAGCCCTTCCAGCAGCTCGCGGATAATCGTCCCGGTGTCTTCCAGGCTCAGTTTCGCGTGGTGTTCGGTCAGCGTCCCCGGACGGCGCAGGTAGATGCCGAAGCCGCCGCGTGCCGAAACATAGGTGTAGTTACCGCGTCCATCATCGCCACCAGACGAACGAGGGATCAGGGTCGAGGCATACTCCATACGTTCGTCTTCATCGATAGCCCAGGGCTCCACCAGCCGCTGGCTGCTCAACTGCTGGATGCGCTCCTGATAATGACTGCCCAGATAATCGACTTTGATAGCCAGTTCGCGCCGCATGTAATCCAGCAGCGTTCGAGCGATCCTGGCACGCGTCACGGGTGTCGCCGTCACTAGAGCTGGATGCTTATCCTGCCAGACATCTTCCGCCGCGCAGACGGCATCCAGATCGGTATAGTCGATCTCCAGCAGGCCACACTGTTCCAGATTGGGCAGCGCGATACGCCACCCACGACGCAGGTCACGGTAGATGCGATACCCTAGCACCTGCCGCAGCGCTCTCTCGGTCTCCTGCAGCGCCTGAAAACGCACCCCCGGATCAACGGCATATAGTTCCAGCGGTAGCCCCAGCGCTTCGAATACCTTCTCGGCGACGATTTCATGGGTCAGTCCGGCTTCGCCCGCATCCTGAACGGCCCTATAGATCGCCCCGCGCAGCAAACCGACCTCGATGAAGTCATTGAAATGTCCGGCCTGTAGCGAGGCATCCTGCCGGTTATCCGTGAAGCTGAGCAGCTTCTGCGCATGGGCGGGTAAATCCGATGTCTTCAACGAACGAATCGCCGACAGGCTAAGCAAGGTGGTGGCACTGCTGCGCCCCTCGGAACTGAGAGTCGCCAGCTTGCCGAAGTCGCTCTGCCGTGCCGCATATGACACACCACAGTTGAGGCAGAACATGAAGGGTGATCCGATATACACGCATTCCTGTCCGTCACTCGCTTCATCCCCGGACGGAATCACACGCACATGACGGGGCAGTTTCTCGCGACGATGACGACGAATGCGACGACCGCCATTGTGATCCTCAAGCCAGTCATCGGGCAGGCGGTCGAGTAGATCCTCCAATTCATGCGGCCAGGGCTTGTGACTACCGATGTAGAGATAGCCCGCCTCACTGCCATCGTCGGGCAGGCGATCGCTGAAGTCACGCGGCATCACCTTGCGCCGTTCATCGTCGTCGTTGGTCGTGATGCGCACGGTGTAGTATTCCTGCCCACACTCACGGCAAAAGCATAGCGGAAACAGGACCTTGTCCCGGTCACCGGGAACGAAGCGCTGGCCGTTCAAGGTGATGTAGCGCTCGGATTCCGGTTCGACGGTCGCATAGACCGTGTCGCCCGGACTGATGAATTGATGCAGCCGGAAGGCGAAGGGTGCGTACCCTGTCTCAGGATCGGGTTGGCACTGGTAACCCGCCAGCAGCCAGTTCTGCAAGACACGCGCACATATTGCTGGTTCGATACCCGTCGCTTCGCTGAGCGATTCGGCAGCCGACTGAATGCTGCGTGGGTCCTGGCGGGCGAGACGGCCATCTTTGTCCTGCAAGCCGAAGGTATCTTCGATCCAGGTTGACAGAGGATGAGCCACATAGGTCGCATAATCATCCGGTGCAACCAGGGTGTCTTCTCGGGCAACGGCATCACGCAGCGCTCCGCGATCCAGTTGAGGGGGCGTCGTGCGGCGCAAGGTTTCCCCGATGACATGGTCAGCATACACAGGCGCACCGAAAATCTGCGAGCCGACCTCTGTCACCTGTTCACGCTGCTCGGCATAGCTGCCTTCACTCGCCAGCGTCGCCGATGTGCCGACGAAGAGCATGGGCTGGTCGTCCGTTTCGAGCCGGTTTCGCACGCGGCGTACCAGCAGGGCAACATCCGCTCCCTGCCGACCGCGATAGGTGTGCAGCTCATCGAGCACCAGGAAACGCAGCCCTTTCGCCCCTTCGATCAACTGCCGCTCACGCGGGCGCGTCATAATCAGTTCCAGCATGACGTAGTTGGTCAGCAGGATGTCTGGCGGGTGTGTCATGATCCGCTGCCGTGCGGTTTCGTCCTCTTGCCCAGTGTATCGGGCGAAGGTGACGGGTGCGCCGTCCTTCGGGTAGCCCTCGACCAGAAACTTTTCCAGCTCTCCCGCCTGGCTGTTCGCCAGCGCGTTCATCGGGTACACGATGATCGCCTGGATGCCCTTGCCGCTGCCGCGCCGCAGCACATGATCGACGATGGGCACGATATACGCCAGGCTCTTACCCGATCCGGTGCCAGTCGTGAGAATGTAATTGTGACCCCTGTGGGCGATCTCGATGGCTTCGCGTTGATGACGATGGAACCGAAGCGTTTGTCCGCCGCTGCGTTTATCACGCACGAAGATAGAGTTACATTCGCTATGCAGCAACCCGGAACCGACCAGCTCGCTCACCGTGCCACCACTCTCGAAACGGGGGTTGAGTTGGATCAGGGGATCGGGCCAGAACACACCTTCGCGCAGACTGCGCTCGACAGTCCCTACGATGCGCTCGTCGTTGATGTTGATGAAACTGCTGGCGTATTGCGCGTAATCCCCAATCAACCGGGTTCGTAAATCGAAAACATCCATAGGAATCCTCAAAAGCTAGTAGCTTATCTAGTAGCTGATCGTTTTCTACTAGACCACTATTATTGTTACACATTTCAACCCATCTGTCGCTTAAGTTTGAAACATCGCACTGAGCGGACAGTAACTTTGCATCGACAACCTGAAAAACTACTACTCCAATACCGCAATTTTTCAGTGTTCTCGCTTCAGCGTTCCGTATACTAACAGAAGATGTCCCTTCATTTTACGTCAAGGTGCCATGCAGAAAAAATCCATCCGTCGCAGTTTGTCTATGACCCCGAATATGCGTGATCGGTTGGCCCAGTTGGTCAGCAAGCAGCCACGCGACGTTACAGAAGCCGACCTCATCCGTGAGGCGATCCGGCAGTATCTGGACGAACAGGAAGACCTGATCGGCAGCCGTCGCCACTTCCAGAAGTCGCTTCGTGAGCGGGTCGATTCTCTTGAAGCTGCGCTCTCCTTCCATCTCAACGTTCTGGTCTACCTGTTAGCACACGACCAGGAAGCGGTACGTGAAGCGATTATCGCTGCCAAGCAGGACGGACAGACCTTACTCGCGCAAATGAAGGCTGTGCGTGAGCTGAAGGAGAATAGCGATTGAGCAAAGCGATTATCGTCGTCGACTTCGCCTACAAAGGTCCTAAACGCAAGGGACGAGGCACCGGACACAAGGGGTTACGCAGCACACTCAAGTATCTTCAGTATCGCGACAACCGAACCGAGCATCTTGCACAAGTACAGGACGATGAGCGCTGGCGCGATCTTGGCATGGGTACACATTATCGCGAAATCTTCGAGAACTGTGATCATTTGCAGAGC
>DAOTTX010000363.1:0-102650 GCA_034437515.1 Anaerolineae bacterium | reverse complement strand
TTGTCAATCCCCACCTTGGAATGTGCCACCAATTAACGGGCAAAGTGTGCCACCCTGAAGGGGCATCCCGTCAGGTCAGGGCGCGGGTTGGGGCATAGACACCTCCGTGGATGGGATCAGGGTCTGCGGCTAACTGGTCGATGTTTGGCGAAGTATTACGATGATACCCGTAACACCCCAAATGATCGGCTCGCAAGCTATCGATGTCGAGGTAAAGGATACGCATTTATTGATCTTTCTTGTAATATATCAGGGCATCTCTGGCGTGTAGTATGAAACACTATCGTATTAATCGGCAATCAGAGTGCCACGCAACCAATGTATTTGCCAGCGTGCGATCCATATCGCATCGTAGTGAACTACATCAACGCCATTCCGACGCTGTATGTAACTCTATCTGCATCCCGGCGATGCCATCGAATGCATCAGCCAACATAGGGCGGTTGTCCCCGGAGCAAGATCATGTTGGCGCAGGGGAACTTCCATTGAAAGAAAAGAAAAGAGATGTGTTTTGGCGATATAGAATGTGCGTCTTATCTGGCATCGTCAAGGTAATTTTTGAGGCTCAACAGCATGAACTGATTGTCGATCCCGATAAGCATGTCGAGGTTGGCTCTGGCAATTTGCAGGATGCCGGCGGTATCACAGGCAGCGACGGCGGTCTTATACGCGGTCGTTGCTGCTTCGATGTTGTCGTTCCACTGCACCGGCCCGTCGATCAGCGTTTTGGCGGCGTAGGCCAACCCGCGCATATAGTGAACGGTGTAACTCGCTTCGGCAGTGTCTAACGTTTCCAGCGCGGTATCAAGGAATTGCCCGACCTGCGTCTGATTTTTTCGGATGAGTGCAAGCACGACTCGCAAAACAGCCGGGTCGTATGCCGATTCAGGATCGGCATGTGTGAGCGCGTGCTCGGCTGACTGACTCGCGGCATCATGTGCCCCGGCGAATAACTGTGCCTGCGCCTGATAGGTATAAAGCCGACCCAGTAGCGTATCAGAGCCAACTTCGGCTGCAATCTCAAGTGCCTGTGCTAGCTCATCACGGGCGGCGGCGTAATCCTCGGCGACGATATAGGCGTTGCCTCGTTCGCCGAGTGCCCACGCCGTGTTATAGCGGTCATGCAAGGTGACCGCGATCTCATTGGCTTCGTGCGCCTTTTCCAGCGCGGGGTCGGGCGTGCCCAATTGCGTATAGAACTCAGCCAGGTTGAGCAGAGTGAGCAGAGCGGTACGCTGGTCACCAATTGCATGAGCAATATTGAGCGTCCGTTCGGCGTCACTGGCAGCCTGTTCAAGATTGCCCAATTCCGCATGGATCGTGCTCAGGTTGACCGTTGCTAAACTTTCCAGGCGACGATCCCCGATGTCTACCGCAATTTCCAGCGTTTGCTGGACGTCCGTCAAACCGGCGGCACCTTCACCCAGCAAATGCGACGCCACACCCAGATACATCGACGCGAACCCCTCACCGCGACGATTACCCGTTTGCTTGTCCAACATCCGTGCCTGTGATAGATAATCACGGGCGGTTTTGAACTCACCAAGCGACAGATGATTAGCCCCCAGACCAAACAGCGCGAGGCTCTCCCCCCGTCGATCTTCGATTGATTGGGAAACCGTCAGGGCTTGTTCGGCGTACTGGTTGGCGACTTGTAAGTCACCCATGTATTGATGAGCGCGGCTCAGACCATACAGTGCATAGCTCTCGTGTTTCTTTTCTAGTGCCGTGCGTAGGATCGTCAGCGCCGTTTCTAAGTCGTCGATGGCGGCTTCATGCTGCCCCTGGTCAAGTTTGGTGAGGCCGAGGCCGAGATGCGCCAGACCTTCGTGCTTTGTGTCGGTTGAATCCCTGGCCTGTCGGTAGTGGTCGATGGCCTCCGCGTAGAGGCTCAATCCACGTAGCACCTCGCCGAGTTGATAGTGCAGCGCCCGCTTTTGTGATGGGTCTTGCTCAAGTATAAGTGCGCGTTCGAGGAAATACCGGGCGTCAACAAAGGCACTGGTTTCGAGGGCTTGCTGGCCTGCGAGCCGCGCATAATGCCGTTCTTTGGCGGTGTCCCCTGCTTTGCCCCAGTGGAACGCAAGCGCGGCGATCTGGTCGGGCGCATCGGAATAGGTCGTCTCGATGGCGTGCCCGGCCTGTTCGTGACGGTCGGCGCGTTCGGTATCGGTCAGGTTTGCCAATAAGCCTTCGCGGAGCTTGTCGTGTGCAAACCGCCAGATTTCGTCCTGCACCTCAAGCATGGCACTGTTTGCACCCAGGGTCAGCCATTCGTCTAGCTCGATCTGAATGTCATCTCGTGATTGGGTGACCTGCTGTAAGACGGCGGTATCCAGTTCGCGCCCCAACACAGCGGCGACCTCGAACAACGGACGGGCACTCGTGGGCACTCGCGCAATACGACGCTCGATCACCTGATTGATCCCACCGGCGAAGACCTGTGCGGGCAGCATCTGCCGGTTGATCTCGCTCAATGCGCCTGCGTCTTCCGCCAATGCCCGCACAACCTCGACCAGAAAGAACGCATTGCCCTCGGTTTCCTGGTGCAGCAAGTTGATGACTTCGGGATCGTCCGCCGCATCGCCGATCATAGAGATTGCGAGCGCGGTAGTGTCTTCTCTGGTCAGACGCGCCAGCTTGATCTCGGTCATCGAATCCAGAATGTGGGGCAGTTCTGGCATTTCATCATCACGGTAACTGCCGACCACCATCAGCGCGTGGTTCGACGCCAGCGCGTTTACCCGTTGCACGATCTGATGACTTCCCGACGCCCAATGCAAATCCTCAAGAATAAGCAACACCGGCACACGTTGACGTCGCAACATACTGATAACCACACCGATGAGTCTGTCCTGGGCTTGCTTTGGATCCAGCGGTGCCGGGTCGATCACCTCACCATCGACCAACTGTGCCACGTCGGGGATGATGGCCTTGAGGATGCCGGCCTCGGTCGCGTCCAGTTCGGTACTCAACACCAGGCGCTGTAATGGGCTGCGCCAGACAGCGTAGGGCGCACCGCCATCCTGGACGGCCTGCCCACGTAGAACCATCGTCCCCTGGACGAGCGCCCGTATGCGCAGTTCGTCCAGTAAGCGGGACTTACCCACGCCGCTCTCACCGCCGATGATCCACGCGCCGCCGGTGCCCTGCCCGGCCTTTTCTAGCGCGGTGATGAGTTGTGCCAGTTCGTCCTCACGACCGACGAAACGCGCTGCCTGTAAGAAACTCTCCCGCGTGGCCTCGGTTTCTAACGGGATCGGCTGCGCAGTCGCCCGTAACAGGGCACGCATGGCCTCATCCGCTGTGGCGTAACGGTCATGGGGTTCTTTTGCCAGCAACTTGTTAAGGAATACCGCCAGTTGCTCACCGATGTCTTTCGGCTGGCTGCGTCGTTTACCGGGCAGCGACTCGTCCCCCTCAGGCGCGGGATCTAACCGCACCGTCGCCTCCAATGGTGACATATCCGGTTCCGTGAATATAACATCTTGCATGAGCTTGCTTACAGTCGTCAGGTCAAACGGATGATGACCGATAAAAAGTTCATACGCCATAATCCCAACCGCATAGAGATCGGCGGCGTAGGTGACGGGCATCCCCTGAAACACTTCCGGCGACATATAAGCCAGTGTACCGATCATCATGTCTTCTTCGGCTTGCCCCGCGAGGGTCGCCAGCCCGAAATCAAGCACGCGGACGGTTTCCTCGTCCTCGATAAGTACGTTGGTCGGTTTCAAGTCGTGATGGATGATCCCCCGGCGGTGTAGATAACTGAGTGCTTGCAGGAGCTGGGTAAGCAGATTGACCTGCACGGGAAGAGGTCGATGGTGCCCCGCTTCGAGGAAGTCTTGCGGATTATTCAGCAATGCCATCGTATAAAACGGTTGCTTTTCGTCATCGAAGCCATAATCCAGCACACTGATGATGTTCGGGTGGCGCAAAGAAGCGAGCATTTGAAATTCACGCGCCAGCGCCAACCGAAGATCGCCGAATGTTTGACCAGCGTTTTTGGTCGGCTGCGTCGCCGATGACAGAACACGCTTAAAGGCGATCTGTTGCCCGCCCAACAGATCTACCGCGCGATACACAGCGCCCATCCCTCCCTGCCCGACCTTGTCTTTAAGCCGGTAGCGATGATTTATCACAAGATCATTTACGCTGGAATCGTTCGTGTATGAAAATTCAGACATCTTTTTTATGACTCTTTAGAAAATCGACAGTCGCATCATTGTATACTTTAGAATGTAACAATGCTTTAACATCGAGAGAGACGCAGCTTACGAACCACTCATCTCAACTAGATGAACATCAGTCTAACCTTAAGGAACATGCCCCATGATTATCAAATTACTTAGAAGAATCCTACCAGTTTTTACCCTAATCGGTCTGGTTGCGCTAATCATCAGCCCTACCAGCCAAGAACCCAACCTGGCACAAATGTCGTCGGACGATGCTTGTGCCGTCACACCAGCGCACATCAGCGGGCAGGCACGTTTCGTGATCGGCGGGCAAGCACGGTTTGTCATCGGCGGGCAATCCGGCGACCAGGCTACAGACATCCCGGCGGGTGAAATTGTCAGTGCGGCCTGGGGGCAGCAAATCCTTGAAGGGGCGGCACATGGCAATGAACCTGTGCTGCTGCTGGTCGTCGATGACTTTGACACACCAATTTCACATGGGCGCTGGGTTGCGCAAACCATTTACGACAACTTGCAGGTAATCAATACGATTGCGAGTGAGCGCGGCTTACCGACACCCGACATCACGGTCGATTTTATCGACATTGCAAACTTGCCGATAGCTGCCGGACCTAACTTCACCGCTGGTGCCCTGGCGACGGTCATTCAGAACCGGATCAACGACTACGAAGATACACTGGCAGGCGAACCCGTCAACGTCATTGTTAACATGAGCTTTGCATTTATCCCCTGTAGCGAACCGGGCATCGGCTTTGACTTCTCCAACTTTATCAGCAATTGGGACAGTCAATTCACCGGCTTAACGAACAGCAAAGGGGCAACTTCCGGCGCGGTATGTGACGAGAAGGAAGAAGATGGGGAAGGTGAGGGTGAGGGTGAGGGTAAAGAAGATAGAGACGAATGTCCTCTAGATGGCGAAGCGGGTTACACCAACTACAGCTTGCAGGAGGAAATCATCAATAATGACGGCTCTCTCGAAGACCTGACAGACTTGTTGACAAACCAGAACTATGAAAGCTTAATGGCACCGCTGCTTAGCCTGTTCAACAGCTATACACAACAGTGGGATGATTGGCTGAATGGGAATAATTCCGCTCGCCCCGCTCGCCCACCCCATGTCGTCGCGGTAGCGTCTTCTGGCAACTACGGTGACATACTCCAAGCCGATGGACTACCGCGTGATCCGTTTGCACCGGCGCGTTGGTCATCGGTGATGGCTGTCAGCGCCCCATCAGCTTTCAATCCTGAACTACCCAGTACCCAGCTTGACTTTGCACAAGAGGGTAACGTCGCAACGGTAGGCGCATGGTTTGACTTTACCGGCCCGCTGCTGCCGGGGTTCTACCCGACACCCGGCACTAACCGCTTTATCCCGGTGGCATGGAGTGACTATCCCGGTGATGGGCGCTACCGTGCGGGGACGTCGTTCTCTACGCCGTTGGTCGCCACCTCACTGGCATTGCAGGCGACCCAACCAGACGCCTACAAGTTATGTGATACGTTTGCCGGGGCGCTCCCGTTAAGCTCAGGTGATGCTGACCTCTGGGACAGCCTGAACATCGCACAGGGCATTAGTTGCCCTCTGCTGAACAATCAGGCTCAGAGCGGCGGTGACCTCGCGCTGACTATTGCGAACTACCCGACCGAGATTCCGCTGGGCGGTACCTTCACTTACGATCTGATCGTCAGTGTCGAAAACAGGGCCTATATCAGCGGTCTGGAAGTCAATCACATGCTGCCAAACACGGACGATGCCTCGGCACAGATCATCGACATTTCACGCGGTCTCTATAGCCCTGACAGCGGGACATGGTACATCGGCGCTGTCCGCGAGTTTGACTACTTCGGCAACCCGGATAAGGCCGTGATGACCGTCTCAGTCAAAGTTGCACGGAACACAAGCGCGAATTCGCTCACACTCAACGCCGCTACGGAAATCGCCGACACTAACGGCGAAAACAATAACGACTCCGTAGAAATCACCATCACGCCGCCGGTGTTGCCGAATGAGATCACGCGCATCAGCCCGATGGACGGTGCGATCGTATCTACCGCTACGGTGCCGCTGCAATGGGAAGAAGACGTCATCGCAACCTGGTATCACGTCGAACTGAGCAGTACGAGCGGTCAGACCTTTGACCGTTGGTTGGAGGGGGCGGCGGTATGCGTTACTGAGGTCTGCGAGGTGACCCCGCCTGATATGCTTAGCGGCACTTACACCTGGACGATGACCGGCGCGACAACGGCAGGGCTTGGGCCAGCGAACGATACCACGTTCACCGTAGTGTTACCCACCGTACAGCGCCTCTACCCGGCGGATGAGGCAACCCTCATCGGAACCGATGGTCTATGGCAGTCCTTCAGCTTCCAGGCACTTGAGGATGCAGAGTGGTACGGCATCTGGATCGGCGACCTCGACGGCAATCAAGCATTGTACGAGTGGTATCCTGCCGAGGACTTCGGTTCATACACGGGTATTTGTGATGCAAGCAGTGGGATATGCACCATCCCGCGTGACATCTGGCTGATGAACGGCAACTATCAATGGTGGATGACCTACTGGGGGCCGAATGTGCAAAGCCATCCTGTGTACTGGCATCAAAGCCTGTTCGATGTAGGTTTCGCCGCACCTGCGACGATCAATAATCGCCAACCGGTGGGGCAGGTCAGCGATGCAACCACGCTGGGTTGGAATCACGACCCGAATGTGTTGTGGTATCACGTCTGGCTTGGCCCGGAGGATTATTCCGGCACCGAATTGTTAGCATGGTATGACGCCCGTGACATCTGTGACATTGAGGTTTGCACGATTAACCTTGCAGATAAAGGCGCTACCTTGAGTGCAGGCACCTACGAATGGTCGATGGAAGTCTGGGGGCCTGAAGGTTACCAGACCTGGAACACCAATGGGCCGGAGAACTTCGAGATCATCGATTAACAATAGTGGTTCGGTCGAAAACGAGCACGAGAAGCCGGGTCATCACGATCCGGCTCTCTGTTTTTGCCACGTCGAGTGATCTGCTCAGATGCGGCGCAACATCGCCCGGAACTTATACCGGTCGCCACGATAGAAAGATCGCACATATTCGAAGGGGGTGTCGGAAGCAGTGTAGGTGATGCGCTGGATGTATAAGATCGGGCTACCTGCTTCGACCTTGAGCAGATCACAGTCCTCATAACTTGCACGCCGCGCCTCAAAGGTCTGTTCTGCACGGACGAGATGGACATTGAACTGCTTACGCAGCACATCATACAGTGACTCGTGCGTGAAGTCGTGCTTCTCGAAGATGTCGGGGCAGGCCGCCGCCGGGAACACCGATGTTTCCAACGCCACCGGCAGACCATCCGCCATACGCAACCGTTTGAGCAGCACCACCTCAACGCCGACGAGCAGACGCAGTCGCCGTGCGATCTCCGCTGAGGCCGGCATGATTTCCGCGTCCAGCACGCGGCTGTAGGGCTTACGTCCGCGCTGCTGCATCTCCTCACTGAAACTAGAAAGCACGTCCAACTCTTGATCGAACGTCTCCGAACTGATGAACGTCCCCTTGCCGATGCGTACATAAAGCACACCGGCTTGTGTCAACTCCCGAACGGCTTTGTTCACCGTCAGACGGCTGACGCCGAACAGCTTGGAGAGATCGCGCTCTGACGGAATGCGTCCGTCAGGTTCAAATTCACCAATGTCGATATTATGGAGAATGTAGTCTTTGATCTGCTCGTAAAGCGGTTTCGGTGAGTTTGCATCAATCATCGAAAGCCTCTTAGTCTCTATCCATAAAGCGCGAAAGCAGCACGACGCCGACGACCAGTACACCACCCATCATCGCACTGCACACACTCACGACAAATTCAGGACTGCTGCGCGGCTGGAAGAACATCAGCGCCAACCCGCCCACCCCGATGAACAACCCCAGTCGTAAGAAACCTTTGAGTAACTCAGGATCCATAGGGAATAAGATCACCCTGTTCGGTCAACGGGATACACGCGACCTGCTGTGTATACGCTGGCGGCGATTCCAGCACAGGCACCTCACGATCACACATCCCCGGTTGATAGAACGGACAGCGCGGATGAAACGTACATCCCGGCGGCAGGTCGGTCAATCGGGCGATGTCATCGGAGCGG
Source organism: Anaerolineae bacterium (assembly GCA_034437515.1). Lineage (GTDB taxonomy): Bacteria > Chloroflexota > Anaerolineae > Aggregatilineales > Phototrophicaceae > DAOTTX01. Next base: position 94,322 of record DAOTTX010000363.1, on the reverse strand, counting down.
AGTGCCAGCGGCTGTTTCTTGCGGGTGGTGTTGGGGTCGGCTTCCGGCACGGCGGAAAGCAGCGCCTTCGTGTAGGGGTGCGCCGGATTATTGATGATGTCCGGTGTCCGTCCGATTTCGACCACACGCCCCAGGTACATTACAGCGATGCGCCCCTTCCAGGCGAAATACTTTGCCAGCGCCAGGTCATGCGTGATGAACACAATCGCCAGGTTGAACTTTTCTCGCAGGTTGTGCAGCATCTTGAGCAAGCCCACACGGATGCTCACATCAACCATGCTGACAGCTTCATCAGCGACGATCAGACGTGGATCGACGGTCAAGGTACGGGCGATACTCACACGCTGGCGTTGCCCCCCGCTAAGTTGGTGTGGGTACTTGTTGACGATGTCCCCCGGTGGTGTGAGGTCAACCAGGGTGAGCAGTTCCCAGATGCGCCGCCGCAGTTCGGCACGCCCGTTGACCATGTTATGTCGCCGCAGCGGAAAGCTCAAAATCTGCCCGATGGTGTGCGCCGGGTTCAGCGAGGCGAACGGGTCTTGATGGACAAGCTGTAACTGTTTACGCAGTTCGGAGCGTGCCTTGCCGGTGTATTCCGTCTTTGGTTTGCCGCCGATGATGATCTCACCTGACGATTGATCCAGCAGGCCGGCGATGATCTTGCCGGTGGTCGTCTTACCACAGCCGGATTCCCCGACGAGGCATAAAATCTCGTTGGGATAAACCTTCAAATTGATGTCCTGCAAGACCGGGATGGTCTGATTGTCTTTCTGGAACGACCGATAAACACTGTTCAGTTCGATTAACGGATCACGATTCATGAATCGGCGACTTTCTGGCGGCGGGCTTCGAGCACCTGTTCGCTTTCATAACAGGCGATCAAGTGATTGGGGTCGTCTTTAGAGGCTTCCATCGGCGGCTGCACCTGTGCACACAGATCGTTGGCGAAACGGCAGCGTTCGTGGAACTTGCACCCCGACGGCGGCTCGATCAAATCCGGTGGGCTACCGGGGATGCTTTGCAGTTCCTCGGCTCCGGCACTCAGACGCGGCGCGGCATCCAACAGGTTGTAAGTATAGGCGTGGCGGGGACGATAAAAGACTTCATCTACCGGGCCGATCTCGACGATTTCCCCGGCATACATGGTGGCGATGGTATCGGCGATTTCGGCGGCGACGGCGAGGTCGTGACTGATGAACATCACGCTGAAGTTGAGTTCGGCCCGGAGTTCCTTGAGCACTTCAAGGATAGTACGCTGTGTCAGAATATCGACCGCCGTCGTCGGCTCATCCATGATGACCACCTGCGGACGCAGCAGTAGCGCCAACGCCAGCAGCGCACGCTGACGCATCCCACCGCTGAGTTCGTGCGGGTAAGCGCGGAACACACGCATCGGGTCAAGCCGTACCTTCTCGAACAGACGCAGCGCCTGTTTGCGTGCTTTATCTCGCGGGAGGCCGTGTGCTTTCCCGGTATCGTAAACCATGTCTGAGATGCGAATCACCGGGTTCAGCGAGTTCAGCGCCCCTTGAAACACCATTGAGCATTCCGACCAGAGATAACGCCGCATCGCCCGGTTACTGAGTTTGAGCACATCGTAGGTTTTGCCGTCGCGGTCGGTATACATCGCCGTGCCGCTGGCGATCATACCGGTTGAAGGCAACGTGCGGATCAATGCGAGGTTGAGGGTTGATTTACCACAACCGCTCTCCCCGATAAACGCGATGGTTTCCCCAGCGTGTAGGTCAAAATTGACGTTGCTCACTGCCTTGACCTGTCCGCGCTCCGCAAGATAATTTACGGAGAGATCGCGCACGCTCAAGACAACGTTATCTTTTATTCGTTGAATCGCCATTATAGCCCCTTACGCAGACGCGGATTGAACACTTCTTCCAGTGAACGGGTGAAAAGCACCAGCGAAAGTTGGAACAACGCAATTGCCAACACCGGAGAAAGCAGCATACTCGCCGCTGCCGGGTTGAGCAGAGCTTGCTGTGTGCGTGCGTTATAGATCATCACACCCCAATCCGGTTCTTCCAGCGGCCCCAGGCCGAGCAAGACCAGCGCAACGATGCCGTACATCGCCGCCCGCACCGCGAAGATGAAGTTCACCGCGATGTAACTAATCATGTTCGGGAAAACTTCCCGCGTGGTGATGTGCCACAAGCCGAGGTCGAGCGACATCGCCGCCTCGACGTAGTCACGCTCTTTCAAGCTGTAGACCTGCGCTCGTACCGCCCGCATCAGCCCGGGCCAGTTCAACGAGGCCAGCAGCAACGCCAATACCAGACGATTATCGAACTCGATCATACTCGCCAGCACCAACAACAGCGGAAGCTGCGGCACCGTCAAGATAAAGTTAGACAACGCCGAGAGTGCCTGATCGATCATCCCGCCGACCAAACCAGCGACCGACCCCAACGCGACCGCGATAATCGTTGCGATCAAGCCGGACTGTACCGACGTCAGAATCAGGTTTTGTCCGCCATGTACGATATGCGAGAGCACATCACGCCCCTGCCAATCCAGGCCGAGTAAATGCTCCTCTGACGGCTCTTGGAACAGCGACCGCGCCCCCGGTTGTAGGCGCTGCATCTGGGCACGTTCTTCGTATTCGATGAACAGCGGCCCAAACACCGACATCACGATGAAGAACATCAAGCCTAAAAAGCCGATGAACCCGGCTTTGTTGCGCACCAACACACGGATACCCTGCCGGATGTTTTTGCCCAGGCCGGCCATCTGGCGCAGCGCGAATTCGACGTTACTTTCTTCGAAGTCCACTTCTTCGAGAGAGGCGCGTGAGGTAAATGGGTCTTGCCGGTTAACGTAAATATGAGAGATGACCACTGCCGTAGATAGCACGATCATCGGTAAGCCGCCTAAGAAGCCACAGGCGAAGCCGCTCAACACACAGGCGACAAACCCACCTATCCCCGGTTGAATCTTGCGATAATACAGACCGACACCCAATGGTACCAACCCGCAAATCACACCGATGAGCAGACCACCCGTGGTCGCAATCGTTTCAAAGCCGATCATTCGGTGGATTCCTTCCCAAGCTGCACACGCGGGTCAAGCCAGCCCATCATCAGGTCGGCTAAGATGTTTGAAATCACCACCGCCATTGAGGTGACGATGAAAATCCCCTGCATGGTGGTGTAATCACGCCGTTCGACGGCGGTAATCAGCGCGTTACCCAAACCGGGGTACTGAAACATCCGCTCGACGATCACACTACCACTGACCACAAAGCCAATACTGATCGCCAAACGGGTGACGAGCGGGAGCATGGCGTTACGACCGACATAAGCGGTTAAAATACGCCGTTCGGAAAGGCCGCGTGCCTTCGCTACCGTGATGTAATCTTCGCCGAGTGTGGAGAGTGTGCTGCTCTTCATAGAAAGCATCCACACACCGATGGTTGCCAGCACATACGTCAATACGGGCAGCATCGCATGTTGAATTATGCTGATAATGAATTGCGGTGTGAAGCCGGGCGTCAGGCCCTGGTCATAGGCACCGCGCATACTGCCGATCTCGAATAGTTCCAACTGCAAGCCGCCAACTGTGAGGATCAACAACGCATAGACGTAGTCCGGCACGCCAGAAAGCACTGATGCCAGTCCGGTCATCACATTATCAAAGATGGAGCCGCGCCAGTACGCCATCGCCACACCGAGTAAAATCCCGAATGTGAAGCTGGTCAATAGGGCGATTCCGATCGAAAACAACGTCCAGGGCAAAAAGCGCATGAGCTGGTCAAGCACCGGCGTCCCCGATGATGTGATCGACTGCCCCATATCCCCACGCAAGAGGTCAAACATATAATCGAAGTACTGTTCGACGATCGGCGCATCCGGGTTGTAATCGAACAATCCCGCCGCCATGTTGACCGCCATCTCATAGGGGATGTTTTGCTGCTGCATCACCCGGTCTACGTAAATATCGACCGGGTTACTGGGCATCAGCCGGATCAAAAAGAACGTAAAAGTCGTCACCGCCCAGAGTGTGATGATCCCGTTGAGCGTCACACGGAAGGTGTAACTGCGCCAAACCCGGCGCAGCACATTACGCCACATCGGACGAGAGCTACCCGTAGATGGTTCGTCCTGTACCGGCAGTGCGCCCGGTTTCGCATCGATGCTTGCCATGTCAACCCTTTCAAAACTGGTTGCATTACGAAGGAGGGGCGAGGCTGCCCCTCCTGAGTGATTGTTACTGGTCTACTGTTACTGTTGTGCGGGGCCGGGTTCCAGCACACCGGTCAAGATGTAGTAGATCAAGAAGTGGTCACCGCTACCGCTCGGATTTTGCAGGATCGGGTCATCGTCGGTCAGTTCACCGCCGATAAGTTCTTCGTTGAACGGCTCCACACTGAGGATGATGTTCAGCGGGACGTAAGGCATCAGATCGTTGATGATGAGTGCGACTTCACCAGCACGTTCCTGCTGTGCATCGACATCCAACCCGACATTGACGTTGTTAATCATCTCATCGAGGTTGACCATCTCGCCGTCGTACTCGAATTCCATCGGGAAGTTCATACCGACCTGTCCGTCGGTCAGTGCGACGTAGTTAAACCGCTGCACCGGGCCAAAGAACTGACGTGATGCAAACGGTGAGCCGCCAGCCCAACTCCAGATGGACAGCTCGAAGTCCCCGGCGCGGATGTCTGCGGCAGTTTCCTGCCAAGGCAACGCACGGGCAGTGATGTCAAAGCCGAAGTCGTTCATCTGGCTGATGGCGTCCTGTGCCGAGGCGGAGAAGTCCGCGAACTCTGCGGGGAACTTGAACTCGGCGCTGATCGTGGTGCCTTCTTCGTCCGCCCAGATGCCGTCATCGTTGCGGCTGAAGCTGGCTTCGGTCAGCAACTGCTCGGCACGTTCGGTGTCGAACTCATAACGATCCAGTTCGTCGATGACATTCACCGGCAGCATCGTCGGGACGTTTTCATCCAGCACACCCGCCATGTAGACGGTCGGGGTCGCGCCGATACCATTGGTCAGGAAGGCGTTCTGCGCCCGGTTGATGACCACTGCGGTCGCCTTGCGAACCTCGGTCACGTTCCAGGGATAAGTATCATGCTGGAACAACAGCGCCGGGCCGTAAGCACGCGGCAGCGTCACCAGACGGACACCTTCTTCAACGAAGGAGTCAATTGTCGAAGGTGAATAGACGTTGGTGGAATGTGCCAGCTCACCACTGAGTACCAGCGGCGCGGTCACATCGGTTTCACCCGCCCACAGTTGGATATTGCCGAACTCTACGCTGTCGGAGTAGACGCTGTTAGGCTGCCAGTTCATCGTCATGAAGCTGTCGCCGACGTCGTCGAGGCTGTAGGTGTAGGGGCCGCTAGCGATCAGTTCCTCAGGACGGAATTCGTTGATAGTGTTGCGCATGTTCGTCCACTCTTCGGAGTCATCAGCGACACCACTGTCGATCACTTCCTGCGCCTGCTCCGCGAGTTCGCCGTAGGTGTCCCGTGCGACGATAAATTCTTTCAGAATGAGGCGCTCCGCCAGCAGGGAAGGCTCATCAATGAAGTCAAAACGCACGGTGAAGTCGTCTACTTTTTCGACACCCTCAATGTAGGTAAACTGCGTCCAACCCATGATCTCGCCCAGCGTGTAAGTGACGACCACATCGTCCGCGTTGATCTGCGAACCGTTGCTCCACATGGCGTCATCGCGCAGAGTCATCTCATAGGCGCTGTTGTCTTCGGTGAAACCCCAGCTTTCCGCCAGCAGTGGCAGATACTCGTCATCAGCCCACATATAGTAAGCCGGTGTGAGTTCCACCAACCCACGATAGACGTTGCCGAGGTTGCTGTTCAACCCACCAGCGGCATAACCGTTCAGATGATGGTCAGGCATCAGCGTGTAAGGCCAGGTACCAAACCAGGTACCTTCGGGGGCTTCTGCCATGTCATCCTGTGCGACGACACCGGCAAAAGCGGTCAAGCTCAAAAGAAGCACCAGTAAAAAAGTTAGCAATCGTTTCATTATTTTCTCCATCCGCTCTGTTTAAGGACAATAGATACAGTAGACATCAGACGAACTCATCTTGTATTTCGCTGCCACACATCTACGTGGTATAGTGTGGTATAGTCCACTTTCGCTAGACTATAACATCCTCAGGAAAATTTCACAACAATTCGGATAGCCAATATTCAGAAACAGCCACACCCTCACATAATCTCAACGATTTCTAAAGATAATTGCGTCTAGAATGAGTATGAGCCACGTCTGTAGTGGCCTCTTTAATCATTCAAAAAGTCAAATTACTCGCGGAGCCATCCCACGAAACGCATTGCGCTTATTGCCCTTCTGGTCACACTGCTAGCGATGATGACTAACATCGTCGCCGCGCAAGAAGAAGCACTAGGCTCCGATCCCGCTGCGATCCAGCGCACCGCCCCCGGCACTACGCTGCCGGATACGCTGGAATGGGATTACGACCCCAACGTGCTGTGGTATCGCCTATGGGCGGGTGACGACCCCTATGTCGGGCGGGGAATTCACCCCGGTGCGCAGGGTTGGTTGGCAGCGCAGGACATCTGTGATGTGACCACCTGTACGCTCGATGTGAGCGCGTTTGACTTCACGCCTGGCGATTATGAATGGTGGATGGAAGCGTTGGGGGAGAAGGGGAGCAAATCGTTCTCAAGTCCCTCTTCCTGGGGAGAGGGAAACAGGGTGAGGGCTTTTCAAACAGCTTCTTAACTCCCCCTGACAACAATCGGGGTAAATTCGGACTGGGAACTGTGCCTTGACAAATTATTTAAGTTAATCTAAAAATAATTTTTATAAACCCTAATCAATGTCGATTGGGTCTAAGTCCGATGATTCCGATCACTTTGTATAGATAGAAGGAGACAGAACATATGATTCAAAAACGGATGGCAATTTTATTGGTAGTGCTGATGCTGCTTGTCAGCGGAGTTGCAGCGCAGGATGAGGGGCTGAACATCGTCACCACCACCACTCAGGCAACTGACCTGGCGACAATTCTAGCTGAGGGTACTGAAGGTGTTTCGATCACTGCGCTGATGGGCGCAGGTGTTGACCCGCACCTGTATCAACCTACTGAATCTGATGTGGCGGCCATGAACGCTGCCGATGTGGTGGTCTACAGCGGGTTGAATCTTGAAGGTCAGTTCGATACCGTGTTCGAAGCACTAGGAGAACAGGGCGTTTTGGTTTATGCGCTGTCACAACCCGTAAAAAGTGCTGGATTCATAATCGGTGCGTTTGAGCTTGAGGAGGAGATCGAAGGCACGGACGACCCGCACTTCTGGTTCGACCCACGCAACTGGGAAATCACCACAACTGATTTAGCTGACAGGATGGCGGAACGCGATCCCAATAACGCTGAGATCTATCAGGCTAATGCCGAAGCGTATATTCAGGACTTGCGGATACTGTATGCATGGGCTGATGAGGGAATGCGCTCCGTGCCTGGCAACCAACGCTATCTTGTCACTTCACACGATGCTTTCCAGTATTTCGGCGCGGGTTTCGGCTGGCGGATGGCAGCCATCCAGGGCATCAGTACTGAGGATGAGGCCGGTGTCGGCGATATTCAGGATACCGTGCGCTTTGTCATTGCTAACGATATCCCGGTGCTGTTTGTAGAGAGCAGCATCCCGCCGGATACGATTCAGGCGGTGGTCGAAGCAGTGGAAGCCGATGGCGGCAGTGTGCGCATCGGCGTGCGCGAACTCTATTCCGATGCGATGGGTGAACCGGGAACTTTTGGCGGGACATTCATCGGTATGATCGGTGAAAATGTCTATACCGTGTTGCAATCCTACCAGTGCGCGGGCGTAGACATAGAAATCCCGGAGTGGCCCGAAGACCTGGAACCCATGCCAACAGAAGCTATTCTGGATGTCGATTGCGAAGCCACGAGTAGGTAGCGGACGACCACATTCAACCTTTATGATGGGATGCGGTATGATTCATCACCGCTCCCGTCCCTACATTGCAACGACGAAAGGATAATGATGCCCAACGAAAACGGACAATCAAACAAACAGAAATCACCCATCGCCCTCAGCGTAGATGATTTCACCGTCGCCTATAGCAGCAAACCCGCCATCTGGGATATCGACCTTGAAGTGCCGGAGGGGGTGTTGATGGCCATCGTAGGCCCCAACGGTGCGGGTAAGAGTACCTTGATTAAAGCAGTCCTTAACCTGATCCCCCGTGTGGCAGGATCGGCGCTCTTTTACGGTAAGACCTACGAAAAAGCGCGTTCCCTGGTGGGGTATGTGCCGCAACGCGGCAGTGTGGACTGGGATTTCCCGACGTCCGTTATCGACGTGGTCACGATGGGGATGTATGGCAAGCTCGGTTGGTTCAGACGACCTGGGCGCAAAGAGCGTGATCTGGCATTGCACGCGCTGGAACAGGTCGGTATGGCAGACTTCGCCGAACGACAGATCAGCCAACTTTCCGGTGGTCAGCAGCAACGCACCTTCCTGGCACGGGCGCTGGTGCAGGATGCACAAATCTATTTCATGGACGAGCCGTTTGCGGCGGTCGATGCGGTAACCGAGCGCGCAATTGTTGTGCTCCTGCGCGAATTGCGCGAACGTGGCAAAACCGTGCTGGTCGTCCATCACGATTTGCAAACGGTCGAAGACTATTTTGATTGGGTGACGCTGCTCAACGTTGAGGTCATCGCCAGCGGACCAACCGCGACGACCTACACACCGACAAACTTACAGAAGACCTATGGCGGGCGTGTGTCCTACCTGCATAGTGAACAACCAACCTCGGCGGCGGGCGGTTAGCGTATGCCACAGCTATCGGCTGAAGATCGGCGCGTCTGGATCGTGATCGGTGTAATCGTCGTGTTAGCAGTGCTGTTCGTGCCGTTCAGCCAGCGCATATTAGACGTGAATTACACGTATACCGTCCGTACCGTCGCCATCGGTGGTGCGATCCTCGGCGTGGTCAGCGGTGTGCTAGGGTGTTTTGCCGTTCTCCGCCACGAGAGCCTGATGGGGGATGCACTCTCTCATGCGGCGCTGCCGGGGGTCGCGGTTGCATTTTTAATCGCCGGGCGCGAACTCGGTGTGCTGCTGCTGGGTGCAGGCATCGCCAGTTGGATCGGCGTGCAGTTTATCCGCAGCGTGCTGGAAACAACCCGCATCAAGCAGGATACCGCGATGGGCATCGTCTTGGCGGCCTGGTTCGCCGCCGGCATCGCACTACTGGCCTACATCCAGGGCATCCCCGACGCAAGCCAGGCCGGTCTGGATACGTTTATCTTCGGCCAAGCTGCCGCGATGGTTGAGAGTGACATACGGTTGATCGCGTCGGTCGGGGGGATTGCATTCGTCGTCGTCACGCTTTTCTGGAAAGAGTTTAAACTCGTGACCTTCGACCCTGAATTCGCAGATGCTAACGGCTTTCGTGTCGGCCTCATCAACACGTTGCTCTCAACCTTGATCGTGGTGGCGATTGTGTTGGGCCTACAACTTGCCGGAGTGATTTTGATGGTCGGCATGTTGATCGCGCCGGGGATCGCCGCCCGCCAGTGGACGCAAAAGCTCGACCAGATGGTCATCTTATCAGCGGTATTCGGTGCCTTCGCCGGCGGCCTGGGCGCGGTACTCAGCGCGATAGATGCCGATGTACCAACCGGCCCGATGATTATCGTCGCAGCGTTTGCAATTGTCATTATCTCAATCGGTTTCGCACCCGGTCGTGGTTTGATCTGGTCGCTGCTGCGTCAGCGTGGCGACCGGCAACGCTTCGCCGCACAGACGGTACTACGCGACGTGTATAAGTACGCGCAAGCTCACGGCAGCATGACACATCCGGTTCCAGAGCAAATCATTCTGGGGGTGCGCGGCACCAATGCACAAATCGGACTGGATCAACTCGAACAGCAGGGTTACATACAGCGCGAGCAGGACACCCTCGTACTGACGGAACATGGTGTCAACATCGCGACAAAAGATGCTCATAACCAGCAATTATGGGATATGTACCGTCTGTATGGCGATGAATTGCAACTGCCGCTCATCGCGGAAGATCGTCAGAAACCGATTCAAGAGGTACTGCCGGATGACGCAGTGATTCGCTTACAACACAAGCTAGAAAAGGTGGCAAGTTAATGTCCGGTATTGAAAGTATCGTGATCGACCTGCTGATGAACTTCTTCAGCCGTGAGGCGATCAACACATTTCTGCGTGATCCACAGAACACGGCGACAATCATCGGCACACTGATTGCGATCTCCGGCGCACTGTTGGGTACATTCCTGCTGTTGCGTGGGATCGCACTTACGACCGACGCCATTAGTCATACCATCTTATTAGGCATCGTCGTCGCTTTTATGGTTATGGTTTCGCTACTCGGTATGGAACCAGACCTCAGTTCGCCGTGGTTGCTTATCGGTGCGGCGGGCGCGGGGGTGGCGACGGTCGTGTTGACAGAGTTAATTTATCGCTCCGGGTTGGTACGTCAGGACGCGGCGTTAGGTCTGGCGTTCCCGTTGCTGTTTGCGATCTCGATCATCCTGATATCACGATTTATCGAAGATGTTCATCTCGATGTTCATGCGGTCACCGTCGGTGAAATCGGCGTGGCCTGGGCCAATACCAACAGTCACTGTATCGAAAACTGCGAAACGGTGACGATCACATCCGAAGACGAACAAGCGAACTTAACCCGACAGTGTACCAACTGCCGCGAGCTTGGCATCAGCCCGCGTGACGAAGGGGCCGAGTTCCGCGAAATTTGCACCAACTGTGGCACCTATTCACCGGGGCAAGCCTGGCAGGCAGATCTGCTCGAAACAGAACCCATTCTGGTTTTCTGGCCGAAGTCGATTACCGTCACGGCGATAATGGCGCTGTTGACCATCGGTTTTGTGACCTTATTTTACAAGGAGCTAAAACTGGCGTCTTTCGATGAGTCCCTGGCGAAAGCACTAGGGTTCCGCCCTGGTATGCTGCACTACGGATTGGTGGTTCTGGTGAGTCTAGTCGCGGTCGGCGCGTTCGATGCGGTCGGCTCAATCCTGGTGATCGCGTTCTTCATCATCCCGCCTGCCACAGCCTACCTGTTGACAGATCGGCTCTCAGTGATGCTGATGCTTGGTGCGTTAATCGGCAGTGCAGGCGCGTTCTTCGGTTATGATCTGGCACGCGGTAACTTCCTGGGCATTATCCAGATTAGTGATGTGCTGGCCTTCTTAAATCGCATATTCGGGCTGGATCTGTTAGAACGCTGGGACTCCTCAATTTCCGCTTCGATGGTGTTGATGATCTTCTTTTTCTTCCTGGTGGCCTGGGTGTTATCCCCTAAGTACGGGCTGGTTTCGACGTTGATCCGCCGCGCCAATCAACGCCGCCGCTTTGACGATCAAGTCGTTCTAGGGCACATCTACCATCACCAGCACACCGTAACGGCGGTCGAGGAACTGACGGCTGATAGTCTTTACCGGCATTTCCGCTGGTCGCAGGCCAAGATGCGGCGTGTGCTGACACGGCTGCGGGCTTCAAATCTCATCCGAACCGTAAACAATCTGGTTCAGTTGACACCGCGCGGTGAGGAGCGCGTCAAGACTTTTCGCCGGACGAACCTTGTCACAGAAACGCCGGTATGACCGGCGGCAAGCCAGCCATGACAAGATAAAAACGGCGATCAGTGCATCGACACGGCTCACCCGTTCTGCGCTTTCATAGCTCAAATCGCTGTTAGCATGATAACAGGCACGAACAACAGATCGGCTATACCTCGAACTCATCGAGTGAATAACCGGTGACCGGTGCACCATCGGCGCGTAGCTTGTCAACCTCGACGCGGAAATTGGTAATTGCGCCTTCATCCGGTAGTACGCTGATTTCTAAGTCAAACGTCCGTGTTTCGTCAGGCTCAAGCATGGTCAGGCGATCTGCGGCGCGTGCAGCATTTTGTCCTTCGGGGATTGCCGTTCCCGGTTCGATGCCGCATACATAATGGGTTTGCCGCGTGTTCTTCCATTGTGTGAGATAGGGTAACGTCGAGGCATCCCACCGGATAGCAACACCAAAATCCTCATTAACCAACCCTGCCGCCGCGTGATCTGTCACGACCGGGCGATGAAAAAATACCTGCTCGGCGTAATTCGGTACAGGTGCATCATAAATAGACCAACGATCATAATTACTACGGGCGGCTTCATCGCGGGGATGAACCTGACTTGCAGTGAGCATTTCCGTTCCCTCACGGATCAACGGAAAACCGAAGTTAAGGTGATACACCAACATCAGCGGTGCAGGCACGTCACTATGGTTGGTGACGGTGTCGGTGATTTGTATGACCGTGGCATCGAACGGCAGGCGATAGGTACGGCGCAGCGCGAGATGCACACCGAATAAAGCCGTTTCCCAGACCGTACCGCTGACCTCAACCGCGTAAGGTTCGGTCAGATGACGTACACTAACCGCCCGTGCGCGTAAACGGCTGTACTCACCGTGTATGCCGCGTTCTTGTCCGGTTTGCGGATCGGTTTCCGATTTTCCGGCGTGGGTCAAACCGCAGGTGACCAGCACACCACCGTTGAACTGCTCCAACCAGTTACGGCCAAAATCCGCCGGGCAAGGTGCGCCCGGACTGATCCACGTCAGCGGGATACCTCGATATGTTACCGTCCATAGGTCAAGCCCTCGATCCGGCAAAATTGCACAGTTCAACCCTGCTGCGTTACTGATGTCGATGATCCGTTGCCCGTCGGGGAACTGTGTCTGTCGGGCATGAACAAGCTGACGTGTATCCGCATTGTATAGCTTGGAATCTGCTTCGAGCATCTGTGTTCTCGTCATCTCAGACAAAGTCGATAACCTATCGTTTACATCATGTGATTTCCGTACAGGTTAACGCAACACTGTTCGACTGACAAATTTCTGGTTCTGTCTACCAACGCTATCTCTCGTATCAAAGGGGTAGGTAGGGGACGTAAGAATGCGATTTTGCAAGTTATATCTAAAGATATTACCTGTTACTTAGGCCGATTTATTGACGAATGAATCATCACACGATATAATCTAATATAGAAAATATTCAATATTTTGATCGTTTTCATCACACACTTAGCAAAAAGGAGAGAACCAACTTCACAAAACAAAATCAGCAAGCGAAAATTTATTCACAAAATCAGAATAGGATACAAAATGAATAAAAGACTTTTTATGCTCCTCGCCGTCTTAATCATGCTTTTCACGGTGACCCCATTCACAAACATGGCGCAGGACGAAGACGATGTTTACTTCTGGATTTCACACGGTGACCCGGCAGACCCGGTTTGGCTTTTCTTCCTTGATGGTGCTGAACAGTGGGAAGCCGAGACCGGCAACGAAGTTCGTACTTCCTTCCATAGCGGCGATGTACCCTCCCATCAGGAAGCATTCCGTTCAGCGATTGCAGAAGGCGCGACCGGCATCGTGACCAGCACACCGGACCCCGGTAGCTTGAATGGCGTCATCGCCGAAGCCCAGGCTGAAGGCATTCCGGTGATTATCATCAACACCGAAGACGTAGACAGCGGACGCGATGCTTACGTCGGTGGTGATAACGTCGAAGTTGGTCGTCGTTGGGCGCAGTATCTCGTCGATAACGGATACGTAGAAGAAGGTGACTTTGTGTGGATGCCGGTTGAAGTACCCGGTGCGACTTACCAGGTGCTGGAAACCGAAGGCATCTCCAGCGTATTTGATCCACTTGGCATCGAATACGAAGTAACCGAAGCCACGCTCGATCAAGCAGAGATCATCACTCGTATGTCGGATTATCTGCTGGCAAATCAGAGTGACATCGACGCGATCATCGGCCTCGGTGACCTGGTGACCGGTAGTGTGGCGCGTGTGTTCGACCAGGTCGGTGTGGCTCCTGGCGACATCCCGGTCGTTGGCTGGGGGAACTCCGTTCAGACCGCGCAGGCCGTCCTCGATGGCTACGTGCTGGCAGCGATGTGGCAGGATCCGCAAGCCACCAGCTACATTGGCCTCTCAATGGCCTCGATGGCTGCTGCTGGCATCCCGCCGGGCTTCGATGTGCTCGTCGGCACACTCTACGAAGCGGACGCCGCACAGAACTATCTGGACATCATGTCTGGTGAATAAGCCAACCAATACGACTTGGTAAAACAATCTTTCGGCACGCCCTGCACTCGCAGGGCGTGCCTGTATACATCTTTCGTTTAGTATCACGGTAAAGACTTATGAGTACAGCGCCAATTCGACAAAATGTCCCCGCTGCAACGACAGAACCACCCGCCTCACAAAATCAGGGGTTCTTGCGTAACTTCTTCGCGCGACCAGAATTCGGCCCCTTGATTCTATTATCTGTGTTGGTTTTATTTTTCAGCCTGCGTACCGATACCTTTGTCTCGACAGGCAACATCAGTAACCTGCTCACATTTACGCCAGAAATGGGGATGATCGCGCTGGCGATGACCGTACTCATTACCTCCGGTGAATTCGATTTATCGGTCGGGGCGGTGTTCGGTGTTTCGCAGGTGATCTTATGGACCTTATTCAAGGAAGGTGCATCATTCGAAGTCGCATTCTTGGTGGCGATGTTTATTTCGCTCATCATCGGTTTGGTCAACGGATTGTTCGTTACCCTGTTAGGTGTGCCCTCCTTTCTGGTCACGCTGGGGATGATGATGGTCGCACGCGGCGCAGCGTTCTATATCGACAGCCTGTTTTCGCACAATCTCTACCGGGCAGAGAACACGCTCACGGAACTGCTCGCCGGGACGTTTTACGTCGGTGATGTCCGCATCTACGCCTCACTAATCTGGTTCGCCCTGTTTGCCGTGCTACTCGGATTTTTGTTGACACAATCACGCATCGGCAACTGGGTGCAGGCCGCAGGCGGCAACCCGCAAGCAGCACGAGCGCGTGGTGTAAGGGTCACAAGTACTAAAGTGTTGCTTTTCGTCATCACGGCGATGATGTCCGCTTTTGCTGGCATTATCAGTTCGATCCGAGTATCGAGTATGAGTCCCAACAGTGGCACCGGCTATGAGCTGGAAGTTATCGCTATGGTCGTCATCGGTGGGACGGCGCTCAATGGTGGGCGCGGTACGATCATCGGAACCGTCCTCGGTGTGTTCATCCTCCGTATTATGCGTAACGGTACGGTGATGATCGGTGTGCCGGGGTTGGCGTACAACATCTTTATCGGCGGGATCATCCTGGCAATGATGGCGTTGCACTCCGCGCTTGAACGTCGGCATGGGGCAAGGGAGTAAATCTTATGTCTAACGATATTGTCCAGATGAAGAACATCAAAAAGTCTTTTGGACGGGTGGAGGCATTAAGCGACATCAACTTCAACGTTCGAGAGAATGAAATCGTCGGCTTACTGGGGGATAACGGCGCAGGGAAATCTACGCTGATTAAAATTCTCTCCGGGGCGCAGCGACCAGATCGTGGTGAAATCTACTTCAAAGGCCAGAAAGTCCGGCTAAACAACACCAATGATGCTATCAAACTCGGCATCGAGACGATTTATCAGGACTCCGCATTGGTGACGCAGCTTTCCATCGCACGGAACCTATTCTTAGGGCGCGAACCCACCAAGGGGCCGAGTTTCTTCAATTGGATGGATCAGGACAAGATGAACGAAGCCGCCGGTCGTCTGTTGAAAGAGGTTGGGATCTCCAAGAACATCCCACCGACCACACCGATCAGTGCGCTTTCCGGCGGGGAGCGTCAGGCGGTAGCCATCGCACGAGCCATCCATTTTGACAGCGACCTGATTATCCTCGATGAGCCGACCAACAACCTCGGCGTCGAAGAGACACGCGGCGTGCTCCGTTTTGTGCAAAACGCACGGGAATCAGGCCATTCCTGCGTGTTGATCGCGCATAACATCCATCATGTGTTTCAAGTGGTGGATCGAATCGTCGTGCTACGGCGTGGGGAAAAAGTCGCTGATGACATCAATCCTAAAGAGACATCCGTCGAGGAAGTCGAACGGATTATCACCGGTATTGAAGAAATCGCCTGAACGGGTGCGGGCGGATCGGTTTGTGATGTCTCGATCCGTCACATCCTATGCAATTGGAACTGCGCAAATAGACCTCGGCAACCAATCCTTAAGTTATTTCATCGTCTTTCATCGTCCAGAATCGTTGAAAATACTCGACCACTGTTAACAAACGCGCAGAAGCGCATCCATGCAGAACCCGAAGGTTATAAGAATATCGTTCTCGGCGGCCTGTGTACGATTTGCGACGAGGTGAGCAATTACGGTCGGTGGGTCATAGCTAGATGTTTTGAACATAGAGTAAGCGTTGAAGATTTGGCAATGCGTCAGGTGTCAAAATCTGAGAGGCACTCACACATAGATGAGTCTAGGGACTTTGGGCAAATCTCCGGTAAAATAAGTGTATGTCGACTTATAGTAATAATTCCACACGGTATAGGAATTTGTTGGAAAGGGCAAAAATGCAATCTGTACTACCGAGGTTTGATCGCATGATGGAACGTATTCTATTCATCGATCCTGAGACGGTTACACCACCGACCGAACAAGAACGCGCTGGTGAAAACGCGCTCGGTCTATCGCTGATGTTTTCCGGCATTCGCTGTGTTTTACAATACGCCGTCTTACCCTTTATCCTACCCATCATCGGTGTTGCTGCTGATGTCGCTATACCGATTTTATTGGTCATCAATGTGCTGGCGATGGTCTCCATCGTGTTTAGCCTGCGGCGCTTCTGGCGCGTGCGTTACGCGCATCGCTGGGCATATTTCTTTGTGGCGATGGTCGCCCTGGGGTTGCTCACCGCTTTCATGCTGATGGATCTGGACGCACTTGCCGTGCTCTAAACCTGTGTAAACAACCGGTCTGACCTGTAACATCAACACCGGTCAGGCTGGTTTACTGCGTTTCCCCACGCGGATCAGCAAGAATACCGGGATCAAGCCGACCAACACGATCAGCAACGCCGGTATCGCGGCTGATTCGTGCCAGCCTTCCACACTGAGGAAGTATGTTCGCAGCGCGAGTGTGTCCATCCCGAACGGGCGCAGCAGCAGTGTCATCGGGAGTTCTTTCATTACGTCCACAAAGACCAGAATCGCACCGGCAAGCATCCCCATACGCACCAGCGGGAAGTGAACGCGACGCAAGATGTGCCAGCTACCCGCCCCCATCGTCCGCGCTGCACCTTCCATATTCGGCTTGATCTTCTCAACACTGGCTTCGACGCTGTTGAAACCTACCGACATAAAACGCACCACGTAAGCGTAACACAAGGCCATGACCGTGCCCGTGAGCAAATATCCCGGTCGCACCCAGCCCAGATATTCCGCTGCAAAGTCGGTAACCGCACCGTCTATCGGATTAACCACGACCAACACACCCGCACCGATGACCGCACCCGGCATCGCATAGCCGATTGTCGTCAACCGGGCGAGGAAGCGTGATTGCTGGCGTGTGTTCACACTGCTTGACCGCGTCGTATAGGCGATCAGAAGTGCAAAAAGCATGACGATCACGGCGGAGATGATCGAGAGCATGAAGGAATTACGGGCGTAACCCAGCAGGGACTCGGTGAGCAGATTCACCGTCGGGTTCTGGATTTCGTTGATTGCCCACATCGACAACTGACCGATAGGAAGTAAGAAGGCGATCCCCAGCAAACTGCCACAAGCCCCGGCTGCCAGCCACGCACGCCAGCCATACAGCGGTTGTTTGGCGAGGTGACGGTCGTACCCGCCTTGCTGATAATAACGCGCCTGCCCGCGCATACGACGTTCGATGACGAGTAATATCGCGGCAATCACGACCATCAGCGCGGCGAGTTGTGTCGCGGCGCTGATGTCAAATGACGTGCTCCACAGGACGACGATACGCTCGCTGAGTGTAGGATAGCTGAAGTAGCTCACCGTACCATAATCAGTCATCGCTTCCATCACGGCCAGCAGCACGCCTGCTGCGATATGCGGCCTCGCCATCGGTAACGACACGCGCAGAAAACTTCGCCAACGACCCAACCCCATCACCTGAGCTGCTTCGAGTGTGCTGCTGGCCTGCTCACGGAAGGCCGCCCGTGCCAGGATGTAAACATAAGGATATAGCACCAACGTCAACACAATGATTAACCCGGCGGGTGAGGCGATGTTCGGGAACCAGTAATCGCCACGAGACCAGTCAAACCAGTTCCGCAACGCGGATTGTACCGGCCCGGCGTACTCAAACAGTGTGACGTAGACGAAGCCCATGATGAAGCCGGGGATCGCCAACGGCAGCAAAAGCAGATGCTCAAACCAACGTCTGCCGGGGAAGCTATAGGTGCTGACGAGCCAGGCGAAAAACGTACCGATGATAAACGTCCCAACCCCAACGCCGAGCATCAACCGCACTGTGTTCCACAGTACTTCGGGTAACAGGTTTCGCCACAGGCGCTGCCAGAGGTCGAAATCTGGTGAGAGTACCCCGACTAACAACGTTCCAATCGGGGTCAATACAGCGAGAGTCAGCAAGAGTGAGACGATCCAACCCGACCAGCCAGAAAATGAAAGTTGGCGGCGGGCTGTCTGCTGAGATTGCTGTACGAAAGATTTGAGTCCGGCGTCTGCTTGCATAGTGACCTTTGTTAGATTCGGATAGCGTTTTCAGAGTAAGACCGAACCGAGAGGGCAACCCCCTCGGCTGGGTCGATGACCGTTCGTCGGTTATGGGTAAAATACAAACAGAACGTTCACAATTCATAGGGCGACCTAACGCGGTCGCCCTGGGCAGTAGCCCCTACATTCGGACAAGTCTAACTGATTTGTCCCTTAGTTCTCGGTGAAACCGAAGCCAGCTTCTTCGAGCATCTCGACAGCGGCTTCCTGGTAAACACCATATTCCCACAGCGGATATTCCAGATCGTAGGTGAACTCACCAAAGCTCTGGAGGACTTCCGCCGGTTCGGCTTCCGGGTTGGTGGGGAATTCGTAGTTGCTGCCAGGGAAGCAAGTCTCGCCGCCACACTGGTTTTCAAGCTCGGACATGTATTCGAGGAACAGCAAGGCGTTATCGTAATTCGCCGCGTTGCGCACGATACCCGCACCGTTGACGTTGAAGAAGACGCCCGTCGTGTCCTGATTCATCCACTTCAGCGCGACATTTTCAAACACTTCCTGGTCAGCCTCATCACCATTGGCGAGCCGTCCCATGTAGTAGTGATTGACGAAAGCCACATCACATTCGCCGGCCTCAACCGCACGGATCTGACTCGTATCGCTGTTGATGTAGCGAGTGACGTTCTCCGCGATGCCTTCGGCGGCTTCGATCGCTTCTTCTTCATCGAGGTGATAGAGCAAACTGCTGAACAGAGACACTGTATAGATGTGGCTTGCCGGGCGCATACACACGCGGCCTTCCCACATCGGGTCGGCGAGGTCACTGTAGGTTTCCAGCGCGGCGAGTTCATCCTCGGTGACGTTCTCCGGGTTATAGACCAGGGTACGGGTGCGGATGCTCAGACCGAACCAGTGGTTATCCGGGTCACGGAAGCCTTCGGCGATGTTACTCGTCAGCACATCGGATTCAACCGATTGCAATAGTTCTTCTTCGGCAGCGAGGTCAAGCACACCGGCGTCGATTGCCAGGAACACATCCGCAACACTGCGGTCACCCCGGTCAATATCTGCCCGCAAACGGCTGAGCAGGTCACGAGGTGTGCCTGCGGAAACACGCACATCAATGCCGGTTTCCTCGCTAAAGGTGGCGAAAGGTGCTTCCAGGTCGCCATAATGACGCGAAGAATAGATATTCAACACACCGGCGTCTTCATCCTGAGATGCCGCTGGCATCAGCCCGATAGACAGCACACCGACGATGAGAAGTAACATCGAAACAAAACGCATTCTAGACATTCATAAGTCTCCTTGGAAATCGTTCGTTTGAACACAAAACAAATATGGTTTGATGACCGTCGCGTTATCGCGGTCATCGTGGATAACCATAGCAGAGTCCATTGCTAACATCTACGTAATGTGTTAAGTCTTGAGTTATCGTCGTGATTGCGCGGATTGAAACTTGCGTTGTCCCAGGTACAAATTAGGGTTAAAAATGATTTCATAGTGAGATTAAACGTTTTCTATCATGCATGGCATCGCTACGGCCTGACCGTATTCAGATAATGCAGACAAATTGACCTTGAGGGTCACCAGGGGAACGGGGAAATCCCACCCAATCTGCTGCCGGTGCTGGGAGATGAAGGTTATCTCTGGGATGCGTTCCACCCCATCGCAGAAACCGCTTATCGGTTCACACCTGACGGGGAACAAATTGTCGTGAAAGCCGAAAACGAAGATAACCCATCCGAATCGAAGACCGCGATAGCGGGCCAGGGATCGCGGCAGATGATCTGTCTCACATTTTCGAGACATTCTGGCGGCAGTATACCCCTGCTGCATGGTTCCGTACGTTGCCTAACTGACGTATGATCTGTTGTATTGTTGGAGATGAGGAGGGCAATCGGCAATTCTCGCCTGCTTTAGTTGGGTGGGTTTGCCATGAAGAGCTATGGTCATATTTGAACGTGAGAATGTCACAATCCGAACGTTAGCCTCTGGCGCTACGCTGACGATTCCAGTTTTTCATGTACGTGGCGCAACAGAGCGCCCCAAAATTTACATCCAAGCGAACATTCATGGACCGGAAATCGCCGGGATCGGGGCAATTTACGACCTGCTGGCATCATTAAGACAACAGGAAACGATCAACGGCAGCTTGACCATCGTACCGAGTGTCAATCCAGTAGGTTTAAACAGCAAGATCAACGGAATGCAGGTCGGGTACGCCGACTTAAACGAAACCGTCGTCGGCAATTTTAACCGTATCTACAAGATGCTGGTGACCGATGATCCACAGGCATCTGATAAGGTGGTACTGCCAGCCTTCGCCGAGGAGCATCGCGCCACCCTTCTGCCGGAGATTAAAGCTGCGTTTCGAGCCGCGTTAAAAACCGCGCTCGATCATCTGGAAGCAAGGACCGCCCCTTATGGCTTCAGTTACGGGGAAAAACTGGCGTTTTCGATCCAACGGATGTCCTATGATGCGGATTACCTGATTGATCTACACACGGCGGGTGACGCGATCTATCACATGTACACATTTCCCGAATGTCTGCAATCAGTGCCTTACTTCGACCTGCACCATACGGTTCTGCTGGACAAGAGTTTCTCCGGTGTGTTGGATGAGTCGTTTTTACAGCCCTGGCTGCGACTGCGTGAAGCGTTCACAAAGGTGGGACGCGAGATTCCTTTTTCGATGTTTGAACTGGAAGCGTTCACACCGGAATTGGGTAGTGCAGATACGCTCGACCGGGGCGCGATGCAGGCTGACGCGGAACGTGTGCTGAACTATCTACGCCACAAAGGAGTCTTGTCCGGCAAGAGCAAGCAGCATCCAGGCGATTATCATTATTGCACGCAGGAGAATTACCGCCGCTACCGTGCGACGACCGGTGGCTTACTGCTCTGGCATAAGCAACCAGGTGATTCCGTCGAGACGGGTGAGAAAATTGTCACGATTTTGCGGACGTATGCGCTAAATGTCGACAGCATCGGTGAGACGGAAACGGTTATAGGGGCGGTCGAGGCAGGTGTGATGATTAATCGCACGGAAACACAGGTCGTGCATGAGGGGTTAAGTTTATGCTCAATCATGACGAATATAGAAGTGCTGTAGGGCAATCTCATCTAAACATCACGAGAATTACCACGAAATTACCGGGCAACATGAACAATTCATTTGTCGTAATGTCTCGTTAAAATTGGTACTAGACTTAAAGGTTGGTTAAAATGTCAGTTGAGATTCTTTACATCAAGGAGTAGATTTCATGAGAACCACACGAATACTGTTCTTAATGGTCGTCCTCGTACTGGGCATGGTCTTTGCGCCCGTCAGTGCACAAGACGATGATACCGCTATCACGGTTTCCTGGTTGCAGGAGCCGGACAGCTTGAACCCAATGTACACGACGATGACATTCGCCGGGTACACCTACCAGTTGTTCCTCGCCCCTGCCTGGTCACTGGATGACACGTTGACGCCAGTACCGGTGCTAGTGGAAGAAATCCCCAGCCAGGAAAATGGCGGGATCAGCGAAGACGGGACGACCTTTACCCTCACCCTCAAAGAAGGGCTAACCTGGTCGGACGGTGACCCGCTGGATTCGGCGGACTTCCAATTTACCTACGACATGATTTTGTCCGAACAGAATGCGCCGGTCAGCACCTCGCCTTACGATCAAATTGCCAGCCTTGAAACACCCGACGCACAGACGGTCATCATCAGCTTCGACGAGCCGTATGCACCCTGGTTGGCGTTGTTCTCCTACGTACTGCCGGAGCACGTTCTTGCGCCGGTATTCGAGAGTGAAGGCAGCATCGACAACGCAGACTTCAACCGTAACCCGACCGTTTCCAGCGGCCCTTACATGCTTGAAGAATGGGACTTTGGGAACTTTACTCGGTTCGTCAAAAATGAAAGTTACGTGGGCGGTGTCGCCAATATCGACACAATCATCGTGACCTTCGTGCCCGATGACCAGACCTACGTCGCGAATCTACTCAACGGTTCCGCCGACCTGGGTACGTTCGTACCGCCGAACGAAGTCCCCGGCCTGATCGATGCTGGCCTGGAAGTCAACATCATTCCGTCCGGCTATAACGAGGGTTGGTTCTTCAACGTTGACCCTGAACTGGCTCACCCGGCGATGCAGGACGTGCGCGTCCGTGAGGCGATTGCGCTCGCGTTTGATCGTTCTTCGGTCGTTGACGACTTGCTGCTTGGCGTGCTGCCTGCCGGTGCAAGCTACTGGGAAAATACACCGTATGCAAACCCCGAACTGGAACCTGTGCCCTATGACCCGGATCGCGCCAGTGAATTGCTGGACGAAGCCGGTTGGGTCGATGAAGACGGCGACGGCATCCGTGAACAAGACGGCGAAACACTGAGCCTACGCTTTATTACCAACACCCGTCAGATCCGCCGTGACATCCAGGCGGTCGCGCAGCAGCAACTTGCTGAAGTGGGTATTGAAGTGATTATCGAGAACTACGAGTCCAACGTGTTCTTCAACGGCTACGCCGAAGGTGGCCCGGCGGCAACCGGTCAGTACGAGATCGCTGAGTGGTCTTCCAGCCCGGATGCCTTCCCCGATCCCAACACCTCGCGCTTCCAGTGTGACGAAATCCCGACCGAAGAAACCCTCAGCGGTGGTAACTGGAACTACTTCTGCGATCCCGACCTGGATGAACTCTTCGAGGCACAGCGGGTGGAAACTGACACCCAAACACGGATCGACATCTGGCATGAGATTGACCAGCGTGTTTATGACAGCTACATCTGGGTGAGCGTCTGGCATGACGCCGACATCTGGGTCATCGGCGCTGATCTGGCAAATGTCAACCTCAACGGTGTGATGCCTTTCTGGGACGTCGTGAACTGGGAAGTCTCCGGCTAATCAACCTTTCAAACGTCGTGGCGTGTGGGTGCGATACATCGCACCCGCACCTCACATAGTTTTCTCCGGGCAAATCTCATGACGCAGTACATCATTCGTCGGCTGTTACAGTCGATCCCTCTATTGCTGATTATCAGCCTTGTGCTTTTTACGATGATGCAACTCTCCGGTGATCCGCTGGCGACGATGGGTGGCAGGCAGCCGCCGCGTGCCGAGGATCGTGAACGTCTAGCCCGTCAACTCGGTTTAGATCAGCCTATCCACGTCCAATATTTTTACTGGCTCGTCGGTAATGATTGGGTGGCCGTCAACGAGACGGAAGACGGCGAACCGATTTATGGCACACGCAAGGGCGTCATTCGCGGTGACTTTGGGCAATCTTTTGTGACCCGGCAGCCGGTGACCGAGGTGATCCAACAGCGATTACCCAATACGTTGATCTTAATGGTGACTGCGGAGATTGTGATCGTCGTCTCAGCACTGGCAATCGGCATCGTCTCAGCGATTCGACAATATAGCACGCTCGATAATGTACTGACGACACTTTCTTTTATGATGTATTCTATCCCGATCTTCTTGATGGCATATATTCTGATGTACATCTTCGCCATCAAGTTTCGAGAATGGGGCCTGCCCTATCTACCGACCAGCCAGATGTTTGATCCGGAGGTCGGTAAAACACTGCCACAGGTCGCGTGGCATCTGGTGTTGCCGGTGTTAAGCATCTCACTGCTGAGCATTGCCGGCTACAGCCGCTATATTCGTTCTACCATGCTAGAGGTCATCAATTCGGATTATATTCGCACGGCACGCTCAAAAGGATTGCACGAACGGCGCACGCTGTTCGTCCATGCGTTTAAAAACGCATCGTTGCCGCTGGTCACATTGATCGGCCTGGATTTGCCATTGCTCATCGGCGGAGCGGTCGTCACGGAGACGATTTTCGCCTGGCCCGGCATGGGACGTCTGTTTATCGACCATCTCAGCCGGTCGGATTACCCGGTATTGATGGGATTGTTAATGTTGATCTCCGTCGCAGTGGTAATCTTCCAACTGCTGACCGATGTCCTATATACCCTGCTCGATCCGCGAATCCGGTATGACTAAAAGGTAAACAACCCATGACGATTGAGAGCGCAAATCCTGAGATCCCCACCCCCGTCACGCTGGATGAGCAAAAACGTGAACCGGATACACTCGCAAAGCGTACCATGCGTCGCTTCTTTGCACACCGGATGGCAGTCACGGGTACAATAATCCTCGCGTTCATCGCCGCCTATGTGCTTATCGGCTCATTTGTCTTCAGCGAGGCAGATGCCAATTTCAACGATACTAGCGTTAGCTTGACGGCACCGAGCACCGAGCATTTCATGGGTACCGATCGCATCGGGCGCGACGTGATGGCCCGCACGATCTACGGCGGGCAAATCTCGCTGATGATTGGCGTCTTCGCTATGACTATGTCCGTGACCGTCGGCATTGCGGTCGGCCTTTTCGCCGGGTTCTACGGTGGTTGGGTAGATGGCATCTTGATGCGCGTGACCGAGGCATTTTTAAGCATTCCTCAGCTCCTGATCTTGTTGGTATTGGCAAATTTTTTGGGCGGTCGCATCGAAGATGTTAACTTGTTCGGGAGGCAGCTTAGTGGAAGCGTGGCAGTCATCATTTTCATCATTGGGTTGACGAGCTGGATGTATCTCTCGCGTATCGTTCGCTCGACCGTGCTTTCCCTCAAAGAAACGGAGTTCGTGCTGGCGACCCGTGCCCTGGGGGCATCAAATCGGCGGATCATTCTATCGCACATTTTACCGAACACGTTAGCACCGGTGATCGTCGCCGGGACGCTGGGTGTCGCGAATGCCATCCTGGCGGAAGCGTACATCAGCTTTTTGGGGATGGGTGTACGTGCGCCGACCGCAACCTGGGGCACCATGCTTGCCGATTCCCGCCAGCATATCGAAGAAGCGCCCTGGCTGTGGCTGTTCCCCGGTCTGCTGATCCTATTCACGGTGATGAGTATCAATTTTGTCGGTGATGGTCTTCGAGATGCGGTTGATCCACGCTCAGATAAATAGATAGGCTCTATAGCTGGCTCAAGCTGATGCAGTATCGTGAGCGAGGAAAAAGCCTGCGGCCATCTGCGTGCCATGTGAGTCTAGCAGAGTTGCGACGGATGGTTAATCTCCGCTAGCCCACACCACTGATGTTTCGTTGCCGCTGGTTGATCTGGTGACGGCTATAGCGGCTGCGTGCGCTGGCATCACGCTATCATATACCACTCACTGCGTTCGGCTTGCGGCCTCAAAGCGACTAACTACTGCGTGCTGCTGATCGACATCAACAGTCTGGAGCATGCCGAGTTAAGCCGGACGCAACACCACGTCATGACCTCGACCTCTCGGTAGTCTGGCGATCTACACCTTTGGCTTCATCATCGGTGGAACGATTAGCAGTTCGCGGTCGGCGTGAGGCACGCCGACGCAAGCCGGGTCAACGTGACGCTTTCTGCTATGCCGGATCGCATATTCTTAGAAGTCATCGACGATGGAAGCGGTTTTAATACGGATGAGACCGGTGATAGCAATTTCGGCATCCGAGGGATGCACCGCTGTGCCGACGACGCCGGTGGCGAGCTGATTATCGAGAGCAAACCCGGCAAACGCACGACCCTGACCGTCGATATTCCCATTCAGGAGGTGTAAATGTGGACAAAATTACGATATTGATCGCAGACGATCATCCGGTTGTTCGCAACGGCTTACAGACCATGCTCGAACAAACCGAGGATTTCGAGATCACCGGTGCGGTCGCCAATGGACGGCAAGCACTCGCACATATCGCCCTACACACACCCCAGGTCGCACTAATGGACTTACGTATGCCGGAGATGGATGGTGTGCAGGCGATCCATCATGTCCGGCGCGAGCATCCTCACACCCACGTACTTATCCTGACAACCTACGACGACGAGACCGACATCTTCGCCGCTTTAGATGCAGGTGCGACCGGCTATCTACTCAAGGACGCGCCCAAAGAGACGCTGATTCAAGCGATCCGCGCCGCCGCTGCGGGCAAGTCGATACTTGATCCGAACGTCGCCGCGAAGGTGATGGGCCGTACATCGAAGCCGATGGACAGTCTAACCGCACGCGAGATCGAGGTTTTGCAGCTTGTGGCGGCAGGCAACACCAACGACCAGATCAGCGAGAGACTGTTCATCAGCACGACGACCGTCAAGACGCACCTCAAGCATATCTTCCGCAAGTTGGGCGTCCCCGATCGCGCCGCTGCTGTCGCCATCGCCGTCGAGAAGCGTATCATCAGCGCGAAGGGTGGATAGGCAACGAGTACCGTCCCGGTTATAGGCTCCCTTAAAATCAATCATTTTGATCTTGATGATGTCTCGCAGAAAACGCTGCATCTCTTTGCGTGTAGCCACCTTTGATCCCGGTGCATCTATCCAAGAGACAGGCACTTCCATAACCCATAGCCGACCTTAGAAGTGAGATACAGCATTTCCAGGTCGAACCACCTGCGTTAGGATGAGAGAGACAACTTCGATACGCTATCAATGCTGTGGGTGTACGAACAACCTGTCAGAAGGTCGCATATTAGGGCAAATTCACTCATTTTGGATAAAGATAGACTGAAAATGCAAGCAAAATGAGCCATAATGAATCCTAGATACACAGAGCATTCGCTGAAATTTCGCAGCAATCAAATGCCTGACAATTTGTTCGTAGTCCCCAATGCTGTCAGTAGATCGAATTAATTAGCTATATGAGGTAAAATAAAGTACGAACAAGCATGATAGGGCTGAGTAAGATCGTTTGTTAGGCTAAATATATTTTCTACCAACGGTCTACCGTCTATTCGAGAATTTGGACACAATTTATGAGTAAAAAGCGTAGAAAAACATCCGGTAAAATCAGGAAACCCCGCAACGCCCGTATCATCGGCGAGATCGTAAGAGCCTTGAACGATGGCAACTATGATAAAGCCATCATCTCGTTGAATACTTCTCAAATCCAAAAACTAATTCCCGAAGCGCGGCGTGAGGCCGCCCTGGCAGAAGCGTACTTCCGGCGTGCGTTGCGCTATCGAGAACGCTATCCGGCAGATGCTCTGCGTGACCTGAAGCAGGCCGTCGGCATCAACCCGGAAGACCCACTTTATGCCTATCACCTCGGTCTGGTGCATCACGAACAGGGAGATTTCCCTGAAGCTATCGAATGGTATCGTAAGGTATATACCCTTGACCCTCGTTTCAAGAGAGCTGCGCTGCCGCTGCTGCTTGCAATGCGGGCAAATGGGGCACCGATGACGGCACTAGAAGCTGAAGACGCCTGGGGAACACTTAACGACGAGCAACGCACACTGCTCACCGGCAGCTTCAACGACGCCGAACACGGCTTACCGGCGGCGCTGGTAGCTATGCAAGCCGATAACATCGAAGATGCCCAAAGACGCTTTGCTGAGATTATAAAAAACAAACGCATCTCCGATGGACATAAGGCCATTGCCCACGATTACCTGGGACGTATTGCCGCTCGTCACGATGAAAAGCACGAAGCACTGACCCATTGGCGCAAAGCTTATGATCTCGGTCGCCGTGATCCAGTTTTCGTGGAGAATATGGCTTTACTCTATGTGTTGGAACTGGAAGTACAGATCACCGAAGGCAACTATAAAGAAGCGCATACGCTGGTGGAGCAGGTAGACACTTATGATCTGGAACACCCGCGCTTAGCGGAGATCAAAGCTCATGTCATGCTCAAGCTCGGTTACGATGCCGCGTTGGCAGGTGACTGGCAGCGTGCCCTGGGGTATTGGGCGACGGTAGATACCGGTGGGATCACCGCACGGGCAGCAGCGGCAAACCTGGGTCTCGCCTATGAGGAGATCGAGGCTTATGGGCGTGCCGCCGATGCCTGGCGTGATTTCGTCAAGCGACGCGGCAGAAAGCCTGGTAGCGCGGACTATTTGACCCCGGAGCAGGTGGGGCGGTTATGGTCACGCATCTCCAACTTATACATGCAGAATGGTCAGCTTGATGAAGCCGTTAATACCTTGCAGACGGCACTGAAACATGACCCGGATAATATCGAGATGAATTTGCAGCTTGCGCGTCGTCTTGCGGAAGCTGACCGGACAGAAGCCGCACATAATCAGGTCGATCAGGTGCTAGAAATGGCTCCTAATCACGTCGAGGCGTTGGTGCTGCGGGCAGAACTATGGGAGGTAGCCCCCAGGCAAGGCTTCTACAGTTGGGGGAGGGTGTTTGGCATCGAACAATGGAAGGATGTGCTGAACGCTGGCGATGAGAGTTACGCCAGCCTTGCCCGCCAGCAACTGCAAAATCTCTATTTCGAAAAAATCGCCTACCAGACCCAATTTTTCACCACCCAGGCGCAGGAGACGGCTGAGGCTGCACTGCGCGAATTTCCTGATTTTCACATTATTCGCGTCATGTATATTCGCATCCTTTACAGACTCAACACAGAACGCGAAGTGATTTGGGAGCAGATCGACCAGGTTGATCTGACGGATGAGCAAGCCTTGCATCGACTGATTGACACAGTTCACACTTACGACGCACACGACGATGCCGAGACGATCTTGAAACGAGCAGAGGCACAAAAAACATTGTCTGAGGACTTTTACACAGGTGTGGCTCACTGTGCAATCGACCGAGAACAATTCGACATCGCTAATCATTACTATCAGCAGGCACTCGAACGCACGACAGATGACTTGAGCTATAATGCGGTGCAGGTGGATCATGCTTGGCAATACTACAATCAGAAGATGTACCCAGAGGCGATTGAAATTCTAGAAAAAGTGCTGGAAAAAGCCCCACGCTTCGGCCCTGCACATTTGGGTATGGCGGCCGCAATCTACAGCAATGAAAGCAACAAAGTCAAAGCCAAACGTCATCTGCGCAAGGCGCGCAGTTGGGCCAAGCAGCACAATGACCGGATGCTGTTAGAGGAAATCGAGGATCTCATGTTTTTCATTGAAAACCCGATGCCGCCTTTAGGTGCGTCATTAGGTGGTTTAGACCCAAGCATGATGCCGCCTCAAGTGCGCCGCATGATGGCGGAGTTATCCCCTGAAGAGATAGCAGAATTGTTCGGGAAAATGATTGATAATTTTGACGAAGAGGACTTCTATTAAGGACGCCCCATGCCGAATCGCCATGATAGATCTGATAAACAACCAGAACCAAAAAGTTTGGAACCTGAAGGGCTACCCGCTAAACCCTACGAAGTGCTGGAACTCGACCCCAGCGCCAGCGATGCGGAGATCAAGAAAGCCTACTTCCAGAAGGTGCGTGAACACCCCCCGGAGAAAGACCCACAGCAATTCAAGCGCATCCGGGCGGCCTATGACGCGCTGCGTACACCGGAAGCACGCGCCGCGACTGATTTGTTTATGCTTCACCCACCACCAGAGTACGAGACATACAAGCGTGCACCGACCCTGACCGTTGATTACGTCGAATCTGACTGGGATGCTGTGTTACGTGCTGATACAGACCTTGATCGCACCGATTTCTCGAAGGACTTCCGGAACATCAAGCTATGAGCAACCACACCGATAAACCGGGTTTTTTCGCTCGACTGTTGCGGTTCAATCGTAGCGAACAGACCCCGCAAGACACCGAGCCACCACTCACACTCGGAGACTTGCAAAAGCAAATCAAACGGCTGGCGAAGGAAATCTACAAAGGGAATGCTCTGACAGAATCCGCTCTCGACGAGAATCGGGAAACGCTCGACGCATTACGAGAGCAACGTACCAACTTTTATGCCGATGAGATCGCAGTAGCACGGCTTGAACTCGCCCAGTCTATGCTGCCGGTAGTCGATGCCATCCAGGCCGGGCTGAAAACTGGCGAAAATCAGTTGCGGACGGTCGCTTTGCACTCATCAGAGGCCGCACAGATGCTAGAAGGTTGGCTCGGTGGGCAGCGGTTACTCAGGGATCGACTGCAACGTCTGCTGGAAGTGGAGGGAATACATGTGATGCAGCCGATGGGAGAGGCTTTCGACCCCTACCGGCATGTTGCTGTAAAAACGATCAGCCGACCTGACCGGCCCGGTAACACCGTAATCGCCGTCGAGCGTGACGGCTACTTGCACAATGATAAGGTAGTGCGCTTCGCAGAAGTGGTTGTGAATCGCGTTACTGAATTGTCAGTCGTGCAAACAGATTGATAGACACAGTCTTTAGTCATTTGGAGATAATTATATGCGTATCATAGGGATTGACCTCGGCACCACCTTCTCGGCAATCGGTGTTGTCACTGATGGACAGCCAGAAATCATACCAGTGGAAGGACACACGACGCTGCCGTCGGTGGTCGGCCTCACCCCACAGGACAAGTGGCTGGTCGGGCAAACGGCACTGAACCAATGGATACTTCATCCGGAGCGTACCATTCGATCTATCAAGCGTAAGATGGGGACTGATGAGCAGCAGCTACTCAGCGGCGACAGTTACTCTCCCCAGCAGATCAGCGCGATCATTTTACGGACGCTCAAACAGGCGGCGGCGGATCACCTGGGAGAGCCAGTCGAACAGGCAGTCATTACAGTCCCGGCCTATTTTTCTGAAGTGCAACGGCGAGCGACAATCGAGGCGGGTGAGATTGCTGGGTTAAAGGTCGCTCGCATTGTCAACGAGCCAACCGCTGCGGCGTTGGCTTATGGGATGGATGCCGATACCGATGCGGTGGCGCTAGTCTATGACCTGGGCGGGGGCACGTTCGATGTCTCGCTGGTGGAAATGTCTGGCGGTGTGGTGGATGTGCGTGCCAGCCACGGGAATACGCACCTGGGCGGTGATGATTTCGACGAACGACTGGCAAAGTGGTTGGTGCAGCGTTTTGAAGACCAGCACGGCGTTGATCTACGCAATAACCGGCAGGCTCAGGCGCGACTACGCCGCGCTGCGGAAGGTGCCAAGATTGCGCTATCCAGCGAGCCGTTTACCTGGGTGCGTGAGGAGTATCTGGCGGAAAAAGACGGAGCCGCACTCCATCTGGAAATAGAAATTAGTCGCCAGCAATTTATTGATCTGATTGACGATTTGCTTCACGAAACACTGGATAGTGTCGAGCGCGTGCTCAAAGACGGTGGTGTTGAACAGCCGGATCAAGTGCTTCTGGTCGGCGGCAGCACCTACATTCCAGCGGTACGTGAATTGATCGCAGATTATACCGGTGTGACGCCTCGTGTCGATGTGGACCCATCTGAGGTCGTTGCGCTGGGGGCGGGCATCCAGGGCGCGATCATCGCGGGTGAACCCATCGACGTCATTCTGGTCGATGTCACGCCGTTCTCGCTGGGCATCGCCATCGCGGAACAAACCGTGCTCGGTCAGATGGTCCCGGATCGCTACAAGGTGCTCATTCCACGCAACAGCACCATTCCCATCTCGCAAAAAGAGGTGTTCTACGCGATGCATCCCTCACAGAAGACCGTCCGCATCGAAGTGTATCAGGGCGAGAACCGGATCGCCTCTGAGAATGATGCGCTGGGTGAGTTCCTGTTCGACCGGCTGAGTGCGCCGTCACCGGGCGATGTGCCGCAAATTACGGTTCAGTTCGATCTGGATGTCAATGGGATACTCAATGTGCAGGCGACTGATCGCACCAGTGGGCGCGAGACTGGAATTACGGTCAACGCGGCTCATCACCGGCTCAGCCAGCAAGAGATCAAGTCCGCTTATGAGACACTACCGATGATATCCGCCACCGGAATGATCTCTGAAGACCTGATCCGAGAGGCTGAGGTGCTGTTAGCCCGTGCGCAACGTCTCGATTCAGAAGCATTGGGTGAGGAGATAGCTGAGGTTGAACAGGCACTGGATATGAGCGATGAGGATTGGCTGCGTGACGCGCTGGAAAGTCTCAGCGATGCCTTATTTGACCTGGAAGACGATCAGTAGCTCAGATAATGGCTCAAAATGCGCATCTCTACAGTCTCATTTGATTAACTGTCATCGGACGGTCGCTCACATTCTCGGTGTTGATGTGTGGTGGGCGACCCTACAAAATGAGTAATCAGTTGTGTTCACGTATGGATCAACGACCGTGTATAAGAAACCGGATTAAGTACCGCTTGTGTTTTGAGTAGGTCATTCTATGATCGTTTTCGATTGTGAGCTTCGATGGAACAGTCATGCGTATTCTATTTGTAGCGATGGCCTACAGCGTACATACCGCTCGTTATATTGACCAGATCGCCGATGAGGGGTGGGATTTACATCTCGTATGCAGCCGAGACAGTGGGCGCGTGCATCCCCTGCTACGTGGGGTCACCGTGCATCATTCTGCTTATCACGTAGATGCACATCACTCCGACTTTAACCCTCATGTGAAGCAGCGAGGGGCGTTAGGGTTCAATGTGCCTCTGCTCAATCACCGTTTGCACCGCCCGCTGGATATTCTGGCACGCGGTACCCGCCGCGCCCTGCGTACCTACCGCCCGGCCTATCAGGCTGCGAACTTAGCTCAGCTCATCCGGCGCTTAAAGCCAGATTTTGTCCACGCGATAGAATTCCAGGCAGGCGCATATCTGGTACTTGAGGCGCGTGATCGCTTATTGGCTGAAGGCCATGAATTCCCGGCATTCATTGCAACTAACTTGGGACCCGACCTCTACTATTACCGTCACTTGGACGGGCATAAAACGAAGATCGACCAGTTACTCCAGGTGATTGATTACTACGACTGCGAATGTGCGCGTGATGTTGCCCTCGCTCGCGAACTCGGCTTGCAGACTGAAAACATCTGGCCAGTCACCCCGAACCCCGGCGGCTTTGATCTTGATCGTCTTCATAAGCTGCGCTCATCCAAACCACCTTCGACACGCAAGATCATCATGATTAAGGGCTATCAGACGCGCTGGGGACGGGCGTTGTTTGCACTGCGCGCCATCCGCCAGTGTGCAGATCTGATCCAGGAACTTGGGTATCGCATCGTCATCTTCGGCACCCACGCTGATGTTGATCTCACCGCGCAGATACTGCGCGACCAGACCGGCCTTGACATCGAGATTTTGCCGCCTGACCTGCCCCACGAGAACATCCTACACTGGTTCGGGCAGGCGCGGACGTCCATCGGCGTGAGTATGAGCGATGCAGCCAGTATCTCTATGTTGGAGGCGATGTCGATGGCGGCGTTTCCGATCCAGTCTTACACCGCCTGCGCAGATGAATGGTTCACACACGGCGAAACCGGCCTGATCGTTGATCCTGAGGATCCGAACGACATCGAGGCGGCGCTGCGACGTGCTATCACCGATGATGCGCTGGTCGATGCCGCCGCAGAACGCAATCTGGCGACGGCACGCGCACGGCTCGACCGGGAGAAGATCAAGCGCACCATCATCGACCAGTACAAACGGGCTTACGCCACCCTCAAGCCTTCCCGGTAACCAGTAGCTGTGCCGCTTTACGCACCCGTCGTAGTAGCTTGGTCGAAAGTGGTGCTGCTGCCGCCGCCGCATGTTTTTGTGCCGCTGCCATTTCTTGCGCGGCCTGCTTCTTCGCGGCTTTTTCCGCTTTAACGCGGTCGTGGATCAACGGAATCGTGCGCGGATCAATCGGCTTGGGGTCACTTTCACCACCGATGCCGGTGTACCGTGACTCGATCTGACGATCTTCTTTGATGAGGGTGAAACCGAACACATCCGCCGGGGAATCGACCCCTTCTATCGGTGAGATGCTGTAACGCTTTTCAGGCCAACGCAGGTCAATCCGACCGTAAGGCACCAGACCCGACGCCCAGATTAAGCTCAACGGGCGGTTCATTTCCCAGTCGATCATCATATCAACGGTGATGATGATCCGCCCGCCCGGTTTGACGATCCGTGCCATCTCTTGCATCCCAAGCTGGGCGATCTTCGCTGGAAGATGTTCGATGACGCTAATGCAAAAGACGCGGTCAAAATGGTTATCCGGGTAAGGGATGGCTTCCATACCCCCTTCGGTGAACTGCACACCGACCTTTTCCGCGAAGTCCTCGGTGACGCCGAAACCGATCTGTGACTGCTGATTCAACGTCTGGAACACATCCGGGTCGAGGACATGGCTTTCGCAGTTATGTTTCTCTTTGAGATAAAGCGCAAAGGCCGACATCCCCCCGCCGACATCAATACAGCGCATCCCCGGTTCTAAATCGGCTGAGTCCACCGCAAAGGCGTATTCCCAGATGCGCGAGGCATAGATCGTCGGGCGTTCCAGATGCGGCAGCGCCCACGGAAACGCCTTCCGATTATAATGATCGTGGTCAGGTAGGTCGTACTTGGTCACAATCGCGTCACATGCCTGTGCGATGGCGAGATAGTCGTCGCTGAGGGCTTCTTCCTGCGTGGCAAAGCGTGAGAGCACGCGCTGTTCGTCGTTCATTGGTTATGCGTCCTGTTCTTTTCTGCAAAAACGGTCGTATTGTACTCGAAATGATGAGATCGGCGCAGTGTGACAATTTTTGCTGCTTCCCATGCCCATCGCACAGACACGGAAAACGAATACACAGGGCACAACAAGACATATCAAAGACTTTGGTCGCTTCTGTTAAAACAGGTTTGCTTGCCAACGACCGGCTTTATAACTAACCAGCGGTACACGATAGCGCCAGCCGAGTGGTGTCGTCAGGCGATAGGGTAAGCGCGTCATCACGCGCCCACGCAACCACGAGCGCACTCGTCCGTATGGATAGCCGCCATGCGTCTTTAGCGCGTCGTAGGCTTCTTGCTGGTAGCGTTCGAGATCGGCGCTTTTCTGTGCGGCGTGCTGACGAAATGCCGCCAATGGCACATCAACGGCGTAGAGCTGCGCCCCGGCATTGTAGAACCGCGCCCACAACTCGAAATCCCCTGCCAGTGGATAGCCGCCTCCGACGTAACCGCCAGCTCGCTCCCATAAGTCACGTCGCCAGAAAGTAGCCTCTTGCATGATCCAGTGTGTGCTGTAGCTGTGTTCATCGAGGATGTTTTCCCCCCGGAAGAACCCCTCACGGCTGAACCCCGCCGCCATGCTCCCTTTGACGACCAAACCACGCACATCCATCGTGAGCGGTATACGTGTTGTGAGCCATTCGACCTGTGGCAGCGCGGTAAAAATTTCGCCTACGACTTGCAACGTCCAGGGTAAGTGCATGTCATCGGAGTTGAGCCAGCCCATGACCTCGCCGGATATCCGTGCAAAGCCTTCTGTGATGGCATCGTATTGTCCGTCATCGGGTTGGCTGACCCAACCGCTGAGGTGTCCCGCATAGCGTTGGACGATCTCGACGCTGTTGTCGGACGACCCGCCATCCATGACGACATACTCAAGTTGTGGGTAACCCTGAGACAACACAGAATTCAAGGTCGTTTCGAGGAATTGTCCCTGATTGTAGGATGGAGTGACAAGGGCGATTCTAGGCTGCATCATGTGCGTCGGTGGGGGCTTTTGACCACACCCAGACGATACAACAGTGGACGAATATTCAGACGGTCGATCAAAAGACGCGGCACCATGCGGAAAAAATCACCCCGCCGGAAGTCTCGTTGTCTTTTTGCCTGTTGCTGTTGGTAAGTTTGCCAGCGGGCAGTGGCTCCATCACCCCATAGATAATCAGCCACATCATCGGAAATCGTTAAATCATCGGCCCATTGCGCATACATCGCGCGCATCTGTTCCGGTGGGGCCGGGGTAAGGTTTTCCTCCATATCATGACACATACACGCGATGTTATCTTCTAACGTCAACTCTGCGGAAAGTACGCTGAGGTTACCACCATGATGATACAGCGTACCTGCCACGACATCGACGGGGCACGGCTTCAATTGCCGTGTCGCGCGCAGGCTCCACTCAAAATCCCCGACGATGCGAAAACGGGCGTCAAACCGCCCGACCGACTCGAACAACGTCCGGTCGAACATGAAAAAGGGGCCGATGCGCTCTCGATGTGCTTCAAAGAACATCCTGTGCGGGACAGAAATGCGCCCCAACCATCGACGGTTTTCGATCTCATCCCATTTTGGGTATGCCAGTCGGCAACCGCCAGTGATAGCGTGCCAACAGGTGATGATGCCTTCCGGGGTGCGAACGTCATCTACGTTCCAGAAGCCAATCGCCCGCCCCCGCGCCGCCTCCACCCCGCGATTCCAACTGGCATAGAGGGTTTCACGCGGCACATAAAGCGGACGCACGACCGCCTCACCAAGCGCGGCGGTCAGATGCTCGATGCAGGTGCGTTCTTCGTCGGTGGCATCATTGACGATGATGATGAGTTCAACGGTGATCCCAGCGTCCTGCACGACCGGGATCACACGACTAACATGCGTGGTATACGCTTCTAAGAACGCCGCCGCACGATACAATGAGGTGATAAGAGAGACATCCACGCGGGGCTTACTTTGCCGTTTGCTCCGGCATGTCTCGGTTTTGCACGTACCAGTCGATGGTTGCCCGTAGTCCCTCGCGGAATGGGGTCTGTGCCTCGAAGCCGATGGTTTCCTTGGCACGGGAAGTGTCAAGCGAGCGGCGCGGCTGCCCGTCTGGTTTGGTCTCATCCCAACGGACTTCGCCCTCGAAGCCGGTCATCTCCGCGATGGTGTGGGTCAGGTCACGGATGCTAATTTCTACGCCAGAGCCGAGGTTGAGCGGTTCATCACTTTCGTATGCCGCTGTCGCCCGCAAAATGCCCTCAGCAGCATCTTCTACATAGAGGAACTCGCGGGTCGGGCTGCCGGTGCCCCAGGCGACCACATGATCGTCGCCGCGCTCTTTGGCCTCGACATATTTACGGATCAACGCCGGGATCACATGCGAGCTTTGCGGTTCGAAGTTGTCACCCGGGCCATAGAGGTTGGTTGGCAGTAAGAAGATCGAGCGGAAACCGTACTGCTGACGATAGGATTGCCCCTGTACCAGCAACATCTTCTTAGCCAACCCGTAAGGCGCGTTGGTCTCCTCTGGATAGCCGTTCCAGATGTCATCTTCTTTGAATGGCACCGGCGTAAACTTGGGATAGGAGCAGACCGTACCGACCGTCACGAACTTATCGACGTTCGTCTTCCACGCCTCGTGGAGCAGTTGCACACCCATCATCAGATTATCGTAGAAGAACTCCGCCGGACGCTCACGGTTGGCACCGATGCCGCCGACGACCGCCGCCATGTGAATAATCACGTTGGTCCTGGTTTCGTTGAGTAGGTCAACGACCGCCTCGTGTTCGCGCAGGTCATAATCATCACTGCGTGGAATGATGATGTGTTCCGCGCCACGCTTGCGTAACTGCTCCACGACCACGCTGCCGAGGAAGCCTGATCCCCCGGTGACGAGGAAGCGATTGTCTGTCCAGAAAACCTTGTTATCACTCATGATTTTTCCTCAATTTTCTGTGTTATAGCTGCGCTGCGTGCGGCGAACTGCTCCGGCCAGCGCGTGCGTAATTTTTCATAGTATTCGACGCTGCCAAAACGATTGTTCTGGCGTAGTGGACTATCTTCCGGCACAAACACAACGTCAAAGTTGGAAAGGGCGTCATCCAACGGGCGATAGATGCTGCCTACGATGTCATAGACGACGAAACCACGAACGCGCATGAACTCAACCACATCATGGAACAAGCCGCTGCCGTTGAAGTAATCAAACAACGACACTTCGAGCAAAATCATCTTTGTTTCTCCTAGTACGGCTTGCGCACCCCGGATCACATCCAGTTCCGCGCCCTGCACATCTGCTTTGATGAGATACGGGCCGGCGAGGTCATATCGTTCACGCAGGGCATCCAACGTGGTGACCGGCACCGTGCGCGGTTCACCGTTGTAGGGGTTGCTGACGTCTTGTGCAGATGAATCGAGGTAAAAGGACGACCCCGGTAAGAACGGATGCACCATGATCTCGATCTCGCCCGGTGTTTCTCCGGCTGCCGCCAGTATATAACGGGCATCGTCAAGTGAGGCGATGATGTCTTCGAGAAAGAGTGTGTATTCTCGCAATGGTTCGACCAACATGTATGTACTCTGCGGGAAAACCTCGTAAAGCTCCGGTGTGACGGAGGCCACACCGACATCAAAGATAGTGCGCGGGTTCAGCCCTAGTTCACGTGCATTCAGCAAACCGCCTCGCATGGTTTCCCGTTTGACGGGTGTTTGCTTCACTGTCGGTGCGGGTGCGTCGAGTGGTGAGAGCGTCCAACCGAGCGGACGCAGTAGCGTGTTTAAGGCACGCTTCCCTTGATGTTTGATCTGGTATAGCATCCCCGACCTTTCTAAACGACATCCGCGAATGATTTTTCCATCCGCTGGAAGTAAAGCAGGCCGGTCAATAGTACGATCAGCGCGATTGCAACCGAAATCAGATTGATCGGTTCCGGCGCTGTGTCCGTGCCGATCAGCGCCCAGCGAAAGCCATCGACGACCAGCACCATCGGGTTGAGCATGTAGAAGGTTTTCGCCGGGCCTTCCAATAATTCACTGGGGTAGGCCACAGGTGTGATGTAGAGCCAGATTTGCACCAGGAAGGCAACCACATAGCCCGCGTCACGGAACTGCACATGCATCGCCGCAAACCATAAACCAATCCCCAGCGTGGTGATGACCATCACCAGGAAGAACAACGGCAACCACAGTATATTGATCGTCGGTGTATAGCCGAAAGCCAGCATCATCACTAACAACGTCACAAACGCGATCAGAAAATCAACACCCGGTACGATTAGTTTGGTAAGTGGTAACAGCATTCGTGGGAAGTAGGTCTTTTTGACCATGTTAGCATTGCTAACCAAACTAAGCGCGAC
Source organism: Anaerolineae bacterium (assembly GCA_034437515.1). GTDB lineage: Bacteria > Chloroflexota > Anaerolineae > Aggregatilineales > Phototrophicaceae > DAOTTX01. The sequence continues at coordinate 55,042 of DAOTTX010000363.1, read as the reverse complement.
ACCGTTCAGGCTGGTGGCAAAATACGCCCAGGGTACCAGCGCCGCATAGCTCCAGATCGGATAAGGGGCATCGCCATCAGGTGCGACATTGAGCAAGCCATTGAAGAACGCCGTAAACACGATCATCTGCATGATCGGTCTGATGACTGCCCAGGCTGGGCCGACGATGGTCTGTTTGTAGCGTACACGAACATCTCGCAGTGTGAGAAAGTACAACATCTCGCGGAATTCCCACATTTCCCTGAGATCGGGGAAATGCCAACCGCTCGGCGGTGTAATGGTCGTTTGGGTGCGATTTTCAGTCGTTGATGATGTTTCTGCTGACTTGGCTTCGACTGATGCTGGTGTTTTGACTCCCAATCGAGTTACTCCCCGTGGCTGTGCGAAAAATTGAACTCATGCGAAAATTATAGGCCGCCCTCCTAACGACCGTCAATGGATAGAATATTGTGAACCTTAAGACACGCTGCCCTGACCAGCAGTTCCAAATATCTCGTTGTAAAGATCAAGGTGGGCCGCCACCACTTTTGTTGGGGCGAAGGTCGCTTCTACTTTGCGACGGGCGGCCTCACCGAGTATGCGTTGTCGTCGCGCATCGGCGGTCACCCATTGGATCCCTGCCGCTAACGCCTCAACATCGAATGCTGGGGCGATGAAACCATTCTCTTCGTGGTCGATCAAGTCCGGCACACCACCGATACGAAAGCCGACACACGGCGTCCCGCAGGCCATCGCCTCCATGACCATATTCGGCAGATTATCCACGCGAGAAGGCAGCACATAGCAATCCGCCGCACAGTAGAGCAATTTAAGTCTCAGGTCGTCACGGACGTAGCCAATCGGATGCACTGGCAAACCAACGTCCCAATCGTCGGCGTGGGTTGCACCGATCACGACCAGCGCGAGGTCGTCTCCCCGCCCGGCGAGGTGACCCAACGCCTGACGCAGCAAGTCCGCGCCTTTATGCGGCACCTCGACCGACCCCGCACCGAACATAATCAGTGTTTGGTCGTGCGGCAGTCCCAGTAAATCACGGGCGGTGTCTCGATTAAACGGTGCGAAGAAGTCCAGATCAATGGTGTTCGGGATGACATGAGCTGCGTATTCGGTGAATAACGCACTGGAATGTACACAGTCACGCATCCAAAGGCTGGGGGTGACAATCGTCAAATCAAGGTCGCGCCATTTGTCGAGCTTATGCGCGTGGATGTAGAAACTCAAGTCATGTTTGCGCCGTGAGGCCAACTGAGGGCACGCTTCGCAATGTTGCTGGTAGCGGGTGCAATCCCCGGCGACATGGCAACCGCCCGTCATCGCCCACATATCGTGAAACGTCCATACCAGCGGCGCGTCGATCTTCGGCAATGCGCCGATGGGCACATAGCCGTAATTGATCCAGTGCAAGTGGACAATATCCGGTTGCAGGTCGTTGATGGTTTGTGCGATGCCATTGGGGGCAAAGCCGGTGCTCCAATCACGCGGGTGCTGCGCGACGAAACGTAGCGGCAGCGCGTCCAGGCGGCGGGCCAGCTTTTGCCGAAGCGTCCGCTGGCGTGGTTGCATATCAAAGACCTTGCGGACATTATCCGCTTCACCACCGATGCGGGTATAAACCAGCATTTGAGACTCGACACCCTGAGCGAGCATGGACTTATGCAGACGATACGCCGCCCGCCCCGCCCCACCACCGCCATCATCGGTGTTGATGTGAAGCACTCTCATCGTGTTTCCCCACGCAGCCGATCGAGCAATAGGCCGCTGCGATAACTTAACGATGCACGGGCGCGGCGCAAAAATTGCCAAATGGGATAGAAATGTTCGTTGGTCTGTAAAAGCCATCGCCCAATCTTATAGCGTGGCGACTCTAGCAATCGTTCGATGTCATCCATGTGGCGCTGCTCAACCTTGACTCGACCCGCTTCGAGATCAGCCCGGAGTGCTTCGATTTGTTCGGGGTGCTGCCCCTTAAACCGCATTAACCAGCTTGGGTGCTGATAAACATTGTGTACCCGATAAGGATACTTGAGACCAAAATAGACATCCCGCGCCCAGTTCTCCGCGTCGCCAGCACCGGTCCATGTCGCCTGTTTGTAGTAATGCGCTTTCCGCGTCACCTGCAAGGGAAAAATCAGCGAATAGTGATACATCCGCACCTCATGACGATCCCAGAAGGCACCGTCTAGCCATTTTAGCTTACGTAGGTTGCGCCCCTGTGGGTCATGAACGGTCGGTGGACGGTGGGTGATATAACGATAGTCCGCTCCCCATTTGAACACGCGATGAATATCAGGAAATATCTTGCTCAGGAAACGTCCATCGGTGTAATAATTGAACCCGCCCCAAAATGAGATTTGACGAAACGAAAGGCTTGTGATCGCTGGGTCGTCTCGTAGCAGCTTCAATACCTTGCGCATATCACCGGCATGGTAAAATTCGTCGCTGTCCACCTGCCATAAATAATCGCCCGTTGCGCGTTCGGCATAGGCCTGAGACATCGCATCTTTCTCGTGCCAGAAGCCCTCCTTTGTGATGATAGTCAGCTTATTCTCTGGGTCTTCCTCTGTCTTAAAGCGATGCAGGGCCTCCAACGTGCCGTCTATTGAGTGACCGTCCTGGGTCGCGATGGCAGCGGCACTTTCGACCGCACCTTCTACGACAATAATCTCGTGGGCGAAGGGATAAATCGAGCGCAGATTATACCGCGTGAATGGCTCGCCATTGAGCACGATCATTCCAAAAGAGACACGCGGAAATTCAGCCATTATCGAGAACGCTCTGCGACAGCGCGGATTTGATAATTCCCCAGGCGCAGCGCACAGACCCGACAACGCAAGTCAAAAGCCCATTGTCCCAAACGATAGTACCGACCAAAACTCGGCTTCCACGCATAGCGTAGGACATCGACATCAATATGCTCATACCCGGCAGCGTGGAACAGGTTGCCTAATGTCAGCGGGTTCCAGGTGTAAAGGTGCTGGTTGGGGTCATTTGCGCGGTAGGCTTCGGCCGGTTTTTGATGTGGGACGACGAAGACGATCTTACCGCCGGGGCGCAACTTGGGCAGCAGCGCCCGCAGTTCGTCTAACGGGGCCTCGACGTGTTCTAATGCGTGATTACTCACGATAATGTCGGCGGTTTCGTCAGGCACCTCGGCGGTGCTGGCGTAGATCGTCAAACCGCTCTGCCGCGCTGTTTCTCGCGCTGCCGGGTTGATCTCAATCCCCGCTTTCGACGCCGCGTCGATGTGGTGCAATAGGTAGCCCCCACCACAGCCAAAATCCAACACCGTATCCGTCGGCTGGATGAACGGCGCAAATTTGAACAGGTTCGCTCTGCCACCGAAAGCGCCGATGTCCTTTTGATAATCGAAATAAGTCTTGCCGTATTGCATGATCTTTCCTTACATAAATTTCGCGTCAACGCCCTGGCGTGAGTGCATTCCGTACCGCCCGTAGATAGTATCTCTTACCTAGCAGACTGGGATGGTTCGTCCCCAGGCTCAGCAGCGACCACAGCAACCCCAATCGTCGCCCGACTCGACCATAATCACGTTCCTCCACGATTTGTCGTTGGACGGTCAGCCAGCGCCCGAAGATCAACGCTTGCCGTGCTGAATCAATATATTCGAGTGACCATGTAACCAGAGTCCGCCAGAGTAGATCATGATGATGCAGTACATCCGCACGTGGACGTCGGGCGGCGTCACTTGGGTTGGCGTCATGATAACGGCGCATGGCAACGGGTTCGTTGATCTGCGCCGGATATAAGCGGCTCAGTGCCGCCAGTTTGATCGACATTGCGGTGTCTTCATGGAGCAAGGGATCAAACCCACCCACTTCTTTGAACACCTCACGCCGGGCGACCAGCGCATTTAGATGGAAGTACCCACGCCCACCCATCACAAGGGCCTTGAATAGCCGCTCAGGTGGCAACCTTTCCTCAACGGTGGTGAGCGTGTTGCTGGTCTGTGTGAACCAACTTTCTCGCGCGGCTTCTGTCTCAAAATGCACACCGATGGCACTGTAAACGCCATCAGCATCAGGCTTTGCCTGCAAAACGGCCTCCGCCCGGTCAAAACAGCCCGGTAGATAGTAGTCGTCGGCATCCAGGCAAGCGACATAGGGTTGTTTCGCCGCCGCAATGCCTAATTCGCGCGATAGGCCCGCGCCTCGGTTGGCTCCGTCGGGATGACACAGCACACGCACCCGGTCGGGATGCTCGCTCGCCAGGGCCTCACACACCGCCAGACTGTCATCCGGTGAGGCATCTTCCACCAGAATCACCTCAGCGGTTTGTGGTTGCGCCAGCGCAGATTCAACCGCTGCACGCACGTACTTCTCTGCGTTGTAGACCGGGGTCACCACACTGATCTGCATGGCTTACCTTTTCACCAGATCACGTATCCGCGACATCACGCCACGCGGACTTGCCAGTAATTCATCACGTACCGCCCGTTCGCGTAAAAAACGCGGATGATCCAGTACGAACCGCAGCACCCGCCAGCGCCGTTCTAGGTAATCCGGTAACTTGGGTGTGTGTTCCGCACGTGGGGTGAGCTTCACATAGCGTAGCAAGTAGTCCAGCGCCATCGCTCGACCGGCGGCATCGAGGTTTTCGCACCCCCACCGAAAGACGGTCATACCCAGCCGCACCCGCTTATAGTAGACATCTGCTTGCGGACGCGGTGTGGTAAAGCGGTTCTCCGCATGGATGCGATAGACCGCCACCGGCTCATCCAGCCGACCACCCTTCAGCCGACAGGTTGCTGCCAGTCTTATAATGAACTCTGTATCCTCATGTAGGGGGATATGCTCATGGAAGTCACCAGCACGATCAATCGCACGGCGGCGCAGCGTTAGCCCATTAAGATGCGGGTGACCCTGGGGGTTCTTCCCACTGATGAACGCATGGAGCAGATCTTCCGGCGGCACATGTGTTTTGAGGGTCATCATATCTTCGATGCGAAGGTCATCACGCTTGGCGATCCGGGCGTTCGCCTCGGTCAACGTGCCGACAGCTTCATAAACACCGTCGAGTTCCGGTTCTGCGGTGAGCATTTTCAGGGCGACATCGAAACGACCCGGCAGGTATTTGTCGTCTGCATCCAGGAAGGCGATGACATCGTATTGCGCGTTTTTGATGCCCAAATTGCGAGTCGCCCCGGCTTCCCGGTTCTCTCCTTTGGGGTGACGCAGCAAACGTACACGTTCCGGGTATTCTGCGATCAGTGACTCACACACCGTCAGGCTGTCATCCGGTGAGCCATCCTCGGCGAGAAGTACCTCAGCGGTCTGTGGCTGCGCCAATGCGGATTCGACCGCCACACGCACATAAGCCGCCGCGTTGTATACTGGGATCACCACACTAACCTGCATGAATAAAGTTCTCCTGTGAAGGCTTGAACAGGCGGTCGGTATGACGGCGGTAATCAGTCCGTTTTTGTTGATATTCTGGCGACTCGTAAAGCTCGACAGCGGCTTCAAGTCCGGTCATGATGTCATCGCTGTCATACCAGAGTGTAAAGGGATGTAACTGAGCATCAACCGGGAAATCACGCGAACTAATCAACGGGATGGCAAAAGCCTGTGACCACATCAACACACTGGGATAAATTTGTTGTGCATAATTCATACTGGCCTGCACATCCGCATGGATGAGCGGCATTAAAAAATCGGCCTGCCGCAGATAAACCGCCATCTGGTCAAAATCCATATAGGAGTCGCTGTAGAGCTTGATGGTCTTCTGTAACAAATCGTGTTCCGCCGCCCGACAGACGAATTCCTGCACGAAATCTGCAAAGCCATATAGGATAAACTGCCCCAACAGATGAATCCGTACTCGATGCCGTAGATCACTGGCCGCTAGTTGAGGTAATACATCGCAAAGCGCCTTATAGCTGCGTCGCCGAAGATCCAAACGACCGAGGATGAGAATGTCGATCCGTTCATCACCGTTGTTGACCGATTGATCGGGCGATAAATATTCCGGGAAGAATACCGGCGAAAAGTATGTAAGTTTAGGTTGCATCGCGGCTGGTAAGATCGTCCTCGCATTACTCAGAATGTTTTCCGACAGCACATAGATACGCTCTGTTCGCCAGTACAGCAAACGGTACAGCAATCGTTGCAGCCAAGTTTCCCCGTAGGACGGTTTGAGTATATGCAGCACGTAGGCGATAGGTTTTGGCATCAGCAGCGCGAACAACAGGTATAGCACAATGTCTTCGTAGAGTTCCATTGTGGTGAAATACACCCGCTCGTAGTCCTGGCGGGCATGGTAAAACAGCTTGTGCAGCAGGCAGAACCGCTTACCCCCACATTCGATCTTTTCCAGACGGATGCGGTCTTGAAGCGTCTCCAACATCAGGATCTCTGGATTACTCGCGCCGATGAGCACAGTCACCTCATAACCCGCTGCTAGCAGCAGCACACATTCCGGGTAGACGACATGCCCATGCATCCGCCCAAATTCAACGACAAGTACTCGTTTCATTTTGTGGCTCTCAGCATATGCCGCAGCTTGTAGAAGATCCGCCACAACAGGCTATGCTGCCGTTGCTGGCTGCGTGCTTGAAGCACGCGCAAACGCCGCTGTTCGTAATCCGGTGCGACGTTAGGCAAACAGGCATCACTTGGCGCGGTATCGTACCAGACACGGTCGGCCCACTGCTCTAACCAGAAAGCGCGGCGCTCCGCTGACATCGTGCCATGCTCGGCCTCGACTCGCGCCACCTGCACTTTCAAACAAGACCAGTTGTAGTCCATGTAATCCTGCAAGGCGGGTTGCAGCCATTCCCCATTGCCGCCAATATGAAAGGTTAGTAACGCGTTCTCAAAAACGCGAAACTTCGCTCCTTGATATGCCATCGAGAGCAGCAACGCCCGCCCGACATACGCTGCTCCTACACACACATCCCCGGGGTCATACTGTGACCAAAGCTCACGCTTGAAGACGAAACAATCATAACCCGAATGTGGTACGCCGTCTTCAGCCCACATCAACGGCAGGTCAGCTACATCTCGATAAACCTCCGGGATGCTGCGCCGGTTAATGGCAAATGCTTCATAACCCATCCGCTCGATAATTCGTGCGATCGAGATGTAGAAGTTGGGTTGCAAGCCAATGTCTGTGTTGGTGTAGATCAGGTAATCAGCTTGTGGAGCGCAGATATAAGCCCGGTCAAGGATGTCACGCAAGAGTGGCAGCGGGCGTTCGACCTCAAAATTCGCCATATCAAGCACACTACGGTCTAGATCGGATGTCAGCGTTAGACCTTCGGGGACGGCGGTACGGTCATGCTCATACTGCGCACTATACAGTGTCACATCGATGCGACCCGCGCAGAAGTCACGGGCTACGCGCATCGACTCAAACGTGATCGGTTGTGCCCAGGCCGCCTCGGAACCAGGCCGTGCGTGAAATGGATTTATGATATGGGCGAGTTTCAACATGAGCTTACTCTCGAACGGTGTGCGATAGTACCGGGTCTAATTCCGGCAGGTCAGCATCGACCAATCCCCAGTCTTCACCATTGATTGCCGGGGACTTTTCCCCTGCACGTAATGCCGCTAGGTCCGGACTGATGTCTTCCCACGTCACTGACGGACGGCTGGTCTGGTTGTCTCGGTCGTGGTCTGTATGTAAGATTATACACGGCGGCAGAAACAACATCTGCTCCAGGCCGAGCGCGAATAACTGTGTGGTGCCGTAGCTATCCAGATGAATAAATGTATCCGGGAATTCTGGGAAACCATGAATCGCTTGCCAGCTCGTGCGGGCGGCGAGCAGGAAATCACCCGGTGCATAGGTATGCAACCCATAAGCGGTCTCTGTCGGGTCATAGATCGGTGCGGTGTTCCAACCCGAACGAATGGCAATCTCCGGGGACCATGCTGTTAACCACTTCAACCCATAGTGCAGCTTGTGCTTATAGGTGGAAAGCCATACACCAAGCCGCTGACCCAGCCAACGCTGCCCAGGTGTGAGCGGACGCGAATAACGGGAGGCTTCCGCACGGGGCGGACGCCAGACGACCGCGTTGATGTTCGCCTTCGCATATTCGATGACGCGATCAGCAGCCCATGACGGGTCGGGACGACCGTCGAAATCATAGCGGTCGGCGCGGTAGAATGCACCTTCGTCCAACGTCCCAACGGCAAGCTGACGGTACAATGCCGCGCTGAACAACACATCGGCGTTGGTGACCAGCACAAAGCGCCCTCGCGCCCGGCGCAACCCTGCATTTTTCGCCATGTATTCGAACATCGGCATATTCTTCGGGTTTGGCACCCTTGCATGTACTTCTGATGGCACACGAATAATTCGCACACGTCCGGCAGGGAGGTCATCAGGCCAGCGCAGCGCCTCGACTAAGGGTGGTCTTTCCGGCGGCGGGTTCCACTCCACGATGAGCAGTTCGGCATCCATGTTGAAGCGTGCCATATACGTTAGATGCACGTTGATAGCAAGTTGTAACCGTTCGGTAAAATCACCGCCGTAATTGTCATTCCGTGCGGCGATGACGATACTTAAGTCAGTCATCATGTGGCCTCGAATGTGCGTTGATACCAGCCAACCATCTCGCGCAGGCCGTCTTCGAGGCTCACCTGCTGTTGGTAACCGCCGGTGACCTCTAACATCCGTGAGGAGTCGGCGCATTTGCAGGGATTGCCCTCCGGCTTGCTGTGGTCGTAGACGATCTCCGGTGATTTTCTGGCGACCTTACAGATTGTTTCTACGACTTCCGTGATGGTGATGCCGTCGTAACCAATGTTGATCGGCTCACCGACCGCGTGCCTTTCGGTGATGAGCATCATCAACCGTGCCGTATCTCGCACATGGAGGAAGCTCCGCTTTTGCTGCCCGCTGCCCCACACGACGACCGGGTCTTCGCCATCCATCACCCGCTTGACCAACGTCGGGATCACCTGTGATTTCGTTCCCATCCAGATGTAACGATCACCATAGGGGTTATACGGGCGGACGATGGCGATGTCGATGTCAAATTCTTCGTGATAGTAGATGGCTTGCAATTCTGCTATGCGCTTGGCCCAGCCATACCCTACATTGACTGCTTCCGGTTGCCCGGCGAAGCCGTTTGCTTCGATGGTCGGGATAGGGGCTTCATCGTTGTAGACACAGGCTGAACTGACCGTGAGGAAGCGCGAGACGCCGTGTGCGCGAGCCGCTTCCAGCATATTTAACTGGGCGACCGTATTATGATAGAGCATCTCGCCATGATGCTTCATGCTGTATTCCATGCCGTAGGCACGCCCGACCAGATTCATCACCACATCGAACCCCGGCGCGATTTGATGACAGAAGCTGCGGTCACGTAGATCACCTTGAATAAACTCGACCTCATCACGCATCGGAGCCAGGTTATCGAGTCGTCCACGTTCGAGGTTATCAACTGCCGTTACTTTCGCACCGGCCTGTACCAATTCTTCAACGACGTAAGAACCGATGAACCCACAGCCGCCGGTGACCATCACACGTTTATCGTGCCAGAAATCTGTCATGATTGTTGTCTCTTTTCTTGTCCGCTGATTTGCCGGTAGATGCGTTTTAGTTTGCCGCGTACTCGTGCCAGGAACGACACCCGCGACCAGGCATAGGCGACATACGTCAGGGTGTGGGCGGTTTCTGTAACTGTAAGCGGGACGACTGCCGCCCCTTCTGCCGTCGTAAAACGTTCCATCAACTGGGGATAAAGCCGGGTTGCTCGCCGCCGAGAGAGGAATCGCTCCACCCGACATTGCCCGAAGACGCGCAACCGTCCAAAGTTCCCCTGACGCAGCAATACAGCGAATTCCGGTCGGATAAACTCACGGATGTGATAGGGGTTATTCGGTTCGCGCCACACCGGGACGCCAGGCGAGTTTAACACCCGGTTTGGCGTCGAGATCACCAGTGGTGCGCCGTCGCGTAATGTCAGCACGATCTGGCGCACGGTCGCTGCCGGGCGCGGCACATGCTCGATGACCTCAAAGCAGACCGCCGCGCCAAACTTTTCCGGGACGTGTTCTTCTGCAAAGGCATGAATGTCCGCGACATCCAGCACGTGGAACGACAAGCGCGGGTCATCGTAAGTTCGCTGACAGTGCGCGATGGTTTCCACGCTGACATCGACACCAAACACCCGTGACGCGCCCATCTCCAGAAGCATGGCACTGCCATACCCCGCACCACAGCCGATGTCGATCACGGTTTTGCCTCGGCAGTAGCCGCCGGCGAAACGATAACGCTCGATGTGCGGTCGCTCGACGAATTCGGGTGTCTTCCCAGGGATGACGCGCTCGCCGGTAAATTCTAACTCTGTCGTCATAGTGCCCCCGACATTTTTGCCGCAAATTCGGGTTGTGCGTAGACCAGTAGACCGTCACCGCCGTAGTCTTTAAAGTTATGCGCGGTAATCTGCACGTAGTCGAACGCCTGCATCAACTGAGCACAAGCGGTGTGGAGTGCGCCGCTGTGCGTGCTGATAATCACATAGCGGATTGTCCCGGCACGCAGCGCGTTTTGCATCCCCAAAATTGTTTTAAGTTCGGTGTGCTGCACATCCATCTGTAAAATGTCGATATGCGGCAGGTCATAATCTGCCATTAACTGTTCTACAGTGATGCTGGTGGTCTGGTATTCGCCTTCATCGTGGATGGCGCTGCCGTAGCCGCGCTCACTAAAGTTAAGTTTGAGTCCGTCTATGTCCGCAACGGCCCGTTCGATGAACGTTGCCTGTGTGGTCAAATCGTTCAGAGTCATATTTTGCCGGGCGATTTCCATCAGGCGGGGGTTCGCTTCGACGAGAAACAGCCGTGCCTCCGGCAGCTTGCTTCCGGTGATGATACTGAAGTATGACCAACCCGCGCCCAACTCCACCATGATCGGGTCGGTCGGCATATGCGGAAAAGATTCGACTAACGCGAGCGTTTCTTGCGGTTCCGGTGCGCCTTTAGTCAGCATGACCAATCGTTCGATTTCTGGGGGTGCCCAGGGTTGGACGGTCACGCTGCCGTCGTAAAGATACTGGCGTCCGTCTTCAATCTGCCCGGCTTTGGGATGATACGACAACCGCTTGAAAGCCGCACTGTGCGTAATCGCAGCGGCCCGTTCCTCGATGGTTTCGGGGACGGTCGGTGTGGTCGCCAGGGTTGTTGCCCAGGCACGCAGACGCTTACGTGCGGGCAGCGGTAAGACATTTCGCACGATAGATCGCAGAGTCATGAGGTTACTTTTCCGCCGGGACTTTTTGCGAGGTCTTGATCGCATCTTCGACGGAAATCGCGCGGGCGTGCTGCTCCAGCGTGGCGACATCGGCACGAATAAATTCGAGGTCTTCCGCCCAACCATTGGTGACAGTCCCGATGCGCAGTAGGATGAACCCCCGCGCCAGCAGATACTCGATCATCTCACGTTTATCGTCTTCGCCGATGTAGAGCGCGGTCTTGCCGGTCATCACTTCTGTATCGATATGTTTCACATCGCGGATGCGCTCCCCGGCGGAACGAATGACGGTGAAATCATGTCCTTGTGCGTCGATCTTGAGGAAATCTACCTCGTCGATTTGCATCCGATCCATAAAATTATCCAGGCGCACGGTCGGCACGGTGCGTGTTTCGGCAACGCTGACATCCCATTCTTCGTCCCATCCCGTGTCGGGGTCAAGCGGCAGCAGCGAACTGGCATAATCATACGCGGTGATGTGAAAAGTCGCCTGACCTTCTTTATCGGAGACGGCCTGCGCGAACACATGAAAGTTCGGTAGGCGTCCCTGGCGCTGTACGACCAGATCAATGTTCGGCTCAAACGCATAGACGGTCAGTTTTGGGTCAGCTTGTGCATGATGAAATGTGCGTTCACCGAGGTGCGAACCGACGTCAATCCAGACACGTTGCTGAGGTGATTTTTCATAAGGCCGCAGCAGATGATCGGCGATGAAGTGCAAGGCCGAACCGATACGGTAGCGTGGTTTTAAATGATGGCGAACACGCCTGATCGCCGTTTTGAAGATTCCAGACATAGTAAATCATGACTCCGTGCAACTTTGAGTGAGGCTGAGATTAAAGCGAAGCTCAAGTCCTGTCAAGCGTCCAATCACTGTGTACTTTGACGATCCCCCAGCGGTTGGTCAACCACAGGGAGTCGATTTTCTCGCGAGATTCGACCTGAATTTCTAGGCCGTGTGGGATGTAATCAATGTCGATGCTGCTGCCGCTACGCACCCCTGGCTCGATGTAATATTGCCCTGGCAGCAGTAAATCATGCGGCATGGTGCAGCGTGCCGTGTACGTCCCCGGTTTGAGTGCCTCGATAGGCGCGAAGCTATCATGGCTGACCAGATCAAAGACGCGCACGTCATCACGGGTAAACACCGCCATGCCGAAGGTCACATCCTGCACGGTTTCGTGAATGTCGAACGTCAACTCGATATTAGGGGCCTCGTCGGTGTAAAACGTCGCCGTGTCACCGGGTACATCAATGCTGATCTCAGTCATCTGGATGCGTCCTGAGTATCCGCGCAGATTTTGTCGTGAATGGTTGGTGAGATCAATGTGTTTGGGCATCCCGCTCTGTGTGGTCAGATAACGATCCAGGCATTGTGCCGTGCTGTCCAGGCAGGCGATCTCCCCTTTTTCTAGCAGTAAAGATCGCGGACACAAGCTGCGTACCGCTGCCATATTATGACTGACGAAAAGCACCGTGCGTCCCTGCTGAGAGACCTCGTCCATCTTACCAATTGACCGCTTCTGAAAGGCCGCATCACCGACCGACAGTACTTCATCGACCAGCAGAATCTCCGGGTTGAGGTGCGCGGCAACAGCAAACGCCAACCGTGTATACATTCCGCTGGAATAATGCTTGACCGGTGTGTCAATAAACTGCCCTACCCCGGCGAACTCGACGATCTCATCGAAGTGATGGGTCGTTTCCGCCCGACGCATCCCTAAGATCGACCCGTTGAGGTAGATGTTCTCGCGCCCGGTCAACTCCGGGTGAAAGCCAGTGCCGACTTCCAGCAGTGCGCCGACTCGCCCGATGATGTCGATCTGCCCGGTGGTCGGTTGTGTGATGCGCGTGAGCAATTTGAGCAATGTGCTTTTGCCGGAACCGTTGTGCCCGATGACGCCTAGCACCTCACCACGCTTGACCTGAAAAGAGATGTCTTTCAATGCCCAGATGGTTTCTTGCAGGTCAGAGGCGGCGCTGGCTTGCCCGCGCAGGACGTTGAACGCGCGTCGTACAGGTGCGGTCACGGCACGGGTCATGGACTGGCGCAGCGTGATCTTCTGTTGGTTCAGGGCACCGATGTGATACTGTTTGCCCAACCCTTGCACGTCGATGACGGTCTCGCTCATGCGATGTTATTGCCTCTTGCGATTATCGACACGGCATTATAGTGGTGATGTCGCAGGTCGTCTATCCTTGAAAACGGCGGTATGCAGTATGCGAGACGAGGCTGGATGCAAGAACACCAGCACATTTTAGATGCTGAATCCAATTCGTGATAAAATTTTTGCTGTAGTGATTAATGTGCTATAGTCAGAGTTGTCTTTGCGCAGTGACGAGAGCATTATTATGACTTCAGAAACCGAACTTATTATCCCAGATGACGCGGAACGCGCTTCGCTCACCGTCGTTTCTTTTAAGACTGTCGCCGAATTTGCGCTTTCAACCGTCGCGCCTAGCAGCGCCCGTACTTACGGGCATACCTACGAACTGTGGCAGGAATGGTGTGCCAGGAACAGAAGCATCCCGCTTGAGTTACGTCCGCTCGATGTGCGTGACTTTCTCATCGCGCAACCGGTGACGAAAAGCACCCGCCAGCGTCATCTCGCTGCGTTGCGCAAACTCGCACGGGTGATGGCGCTCGACAGCACCCAGCCGAAATACCGCTCGATCTACGAGGCGCTGCGTCTGCTGCGTGTGCCAGTCCAGAATCTCGGTGGTGAGGAACGCGAACGTCGTGCGCTGAACAACACCGATGTCTGGGAAGCGTTGCGTGTCTGGAAAGGTCGAAAGCTGATCTACAAACGTAATCGGGCGTTGCTCGCCGTGCTGTTTTACACCGGTCTGCGCCGTAGTGAGGCCGTCGTCTTGCGTTGGGAAGACATTGATCTACGTGAAGGCGTGGTGCGGGTACGGCACGGCAAAGGCGACAAACGCCGAGATGTGGCTATCGTCGAAGGGCCGGACGACACCGCTGTCAAAGCCTTACGCACCTACCAACGGGCGCTGGAGCAAGCCACCGGCGAAGATCGTCAATACATCTTCTGCTCGATCAACAAAGCCGACCGTCCCGGCAAAGATCGCCCGGTGAACGTCCGCGCCGTCAATCAAATCGTAGAGAAAACCAGCGCGGCCTGCGGGATCGATTTCACCCCCCATGACGCCCGTCGCACCCTGGGTACCGATCTGCTGACGAACAACCACCCGACATCGGATGTACAGGCACAGCTAGGGCACGCCCATGCCAGCACGACCATTCAGGGCTATTCGATGCCTGCCGACGCTCGCAAGCGTCGTGGACGCTTTAAGACGACGTATTAAGTAAAATTATCGTAAGGAAATTTATGCAGCCTCGCCCTTGCCCTAGAGAGAAGACAGTTTCGTTATTCGTGACCTGCATCGTCGATATGATCTACCCGCAGACCGGCATGTCTGTCGTGGATATTCTGGAATACCTCGGTATTGAGGTCGATTTTCCGCAAGCGCAGACCTGTTGTGGGCAACCGGCCTTCAACGCCGGTTACCGGCAAGAAGCGCGGGATGTCGCCGAGCAGTTTCTGACCGCTTTCGCCGACGCCGAAGTCATCGTGACGCCGTCCGGCTCCTGCGCGGGGATGGTACGTCACGAATACCCGGCGCTGTTCGCCGATGACCCGGTGTGGCGTGAACGTGCCGAACGCGCTGCCGTCATTACCTGGGAATTTACCGAATATCTCGTAGACGGCCTCGGTTTCGACGATCTAAGCCTCGCCCTGCCAGAACATAAAAGTTTCGCCTTCCATGACTCGTGTCATGGTTTACGTCTGTTAGGGATCAGCGGACAGGCGCGGCGCTTGATGCAAAACACCGATAACGCCGAACTACACGACCTACGCGAGTGTGATGTATGCTGCGGATTCGGCGGTTTGTTCAGCGTAAAGATGCCTGGCGTCAGTGCGGCGATACTGGAAAAAAAGGTGACCAATATCGATGCGTCCGATGCGGAAACCATCATCTGCGGGGATGCAAGCTGTCTGATGCACATGAACGGCGGCCTCTCACGCAAGGGATCGCACAAGCGTGTACGTCACATTGCTGATGTGCTGGCGGAGGGCCTGCCAGAGAAAACGGGACAAGAACCTCATGGAAGTTAGATCGCACGATTTTGTTTCCCTCGCGGAGATCGCCATTCGTGACAAAGACACGCAGGCAGCGGTCACCAAAGGCACGAACAACGCCTACAACAACCGGCTCAACGCGATGTTTATGCACGGCGACGAACACGGCGAGGCCATGCGCCAGCAAGCCGCCGAAGCCAAGCGCCGCGCGCTCCGCAATCTGCCTGATCTGCTGGGACGAGCCGAAAGCAATATGCAGTCCAATGGCATTCAAGTGTTGTGGGCCGCTGACGCCGACGAAGCAAATAAGCTCATGTTGGAAATCGCCGAGCGGCATGGTGTGGAGTCGGTCGCCAAGAGTAAGAGTATGGTCACCGAGGAGATTGGACTGAACCATGCGCTGGAAAATGCCGGCCTCGAAGTGGTCGAAACCGATCTCGGCGAGTGGATTTTACAGCTCAACGACGAGACACCGAGTCACATCATCGCGCCGGTGATCCACAAGACTAAAGAGCAGGTACGCGAGATCTTCATTCGTGAGATGCAGATGCCCGACACTGACGACACCGTAAAGATGGTCACTTTTGCCCGTGAGACGTTGCGCCAGAAGTTCGAGGGCGCAGATATGGGTGTGACCGGTGGAAACTTCATCATCGCGGAGACAGGTAGCCTCGCGCTTGTGATGAACGAAGGTAACGGGCGGATGGTTACCGCCCTGCCGGATTTGCACGTCGCCGTCGTCGGCATCGAGAAGGTGATCGAGTCCGTTGAAGATTATGTCACACTGACGCAGGTATTGCCCCGCAGCGGCACCGGTCAGAAGATGCCAGTATACACTAACCTCATCAGTGGTCCCTCGCAAGATGGCGACGGCCCAAAAGACGTCTATGTGATCTTACTTGACAACGGACGGAGCGAAATCTACGGCACCAAATACGCGGAGGCGCTGGCGTGCATCCGTTGTGGTGCTTGTCTGAACGCCTGTCCGGTTTATCGTTCTACGGGTGGGCACGCTTACGGCTGGGTATACGGCGGGCCAATCGGCGCGGTGCTGACGCCGCTGTACATCGGGTTGGATCGTGCGACACCTTTACCCCAGGCCAGCACCTTATGTGGCTCATGTAAGCAAGTCTGCCCGGTCGATATTGATCTGCCGCGTATGCTGCTTGATCTACGGGCGGATATCGTCGAACAGCAGGAAGCCCCCGCCCGTTGGAACAACACCATGAAGCTATGGGCGCTTGGGAACAAATCACCGCGTTTATATGCCTTCGGCGGCAAAGCGGCAAAACTTGGCATTCGGCTTGGCTTACACACTAAGGTGCCGAATCCGTTGAAAACGTGGCAGGAACACCGTGACTTCCCCGGTTTCGCGCCTAAGTCGTTCCATGAGTTATGGAAGGAACGTCAAAATGGCCAGTCGTGAGCAGATCCTCGGCAAATTGCGTAAAGCGCAGCAACCATTTACTGATGTGCCGCCTATCGAAGACCGCCGCCAGATGAGCGTGGTCGAAGACGACTCACCCGCTGCACTCAAGCAGACTTTCATCGAAGAGGCGAAGAAGCTCAACGTGCTCGTCCACGAAGCGACGACCGATGCCGATGCAGTCGAGATTGTGCTTGATCTGCTCGGTGGCGATCAACTCGTCATGCATTGGGATTTCGCCTACATTCCCGTGAGCGGCTTAGGGCCTATTCTGGCACACTCGACGATCAAATCGGCTGATATGCGTGATGGTACGGTGCGGGTCGGCATCACTGGCGTCGATGGCGCTTTGGCCTCCACCGGCTCAATTGTGGTGAACAGCGGCCCCGGCAAACCGCGCACAGCCTCGCTGCTGCCATTGGTACACATTGCGGTGGTTAAGGTCGAGCAGATTGTACCCAACCTCGATGTATGGTTCGCTGGGCAGAATAAAGACGACTTCCAAAAGACAAGTAACGTTGTCGTTATCTCCGGGGCCAGCCGTACCGCCGACATCGGTATGGAACTCGTGCTCGGCGCACATGGCCCGAAGGATTTACACGTCGTCCTGGTGGAATAGCAAAATTCTGCATCGGGTAGTGGTTAGGTGTTTCGGCTGTGCATAGAGATAAGGCTATTCCAGTGGAATGTCGGAGCAAAGTAAAGGCGGTAATGGCGCGCTTCGGACGAACCATTTGGGCGTGTATTGAGAGTTTACCATCTTTTTGCTTTGCCTTTTATCTGGAACAGCCTAAAGCAATACTCATTTTGGATCGCAATTAACAGAATGATACATGAAACCAGTGGAAAATTCTTCTTAGAGTAGAATAAGTTCTCATCGTTCGCGTAAGAATTTTAGACTTTCCTGAATTACTGTCTGTAGAAACTCAATATTGACCATTTGCGCTGCTTTTTGATCCTAAAGTTAAAGTCTATTTGTCAAAAGGAATATATATTAATTAATCTAGTATCTATATACAGGATTTATGTTCTTTTCGAGAATGCTATTTGTTATGTCTGCTTATCAAGGTGGTCATAAAAGTTTACAAAGGGTCAGATTAATTCACTTTTTGACTTTTTTCTTACGCGAATAAAGAGTAAGTTGGGTGTTTTTTACTAATCTCATAAATTGTTAAGATCGTAGCATTCCGCGATAAACACCGGGCCACGAGTCCTCGATGACGACCGCACCCACGACTTTCTGATAGAAGTCAACCGGCCCCGCTGCACCGATGATGCCATACCCATAACCCTGCGCCCACATATCATGTAGGCAAACGAGGAATAACGCTTTCCCCGCGCTACGTCCGCGTGCGGCTTCACCTACGCCGGTCGGCCCGAAGAACCCGCGCTTTGTTACATCGTAGCAGGCAAAACCGATCAATGTCTCTTTTTCGACGGCGACGAAGCAACTCACCGGGTCACGCGCATAGGCGACATCAGCCTCGCTCGCCCAGAAAGCACTGAAGTACATTTTGATCCATTCGATGACGATATGTTTTTCCGGGGTGATACTGCGGCGTATGTCGATCTCGGTTTTGCGTGTTTCAGCGAGCACCGATTCTAGCGGCGGTAGATCATAGAGTTTGACCAGCATGTCAGGCATCGTCGATAACCTCGCGTAAATGTCCACCTGCGGTTTGTAATAGTTCTCGTGCTTGTTCGGCGTCAACATCGCGCTTCGCCATCACAATGGCGACCTTCACGTCGTTGTCCGCTGCTTTGATGAGTGCCTCGGCTTGCTCGTCATCGATGCCGGTCAGATGCTCGATGATCTGCCGGGCGCGGTGGGCGAGCTTCTGGTTGGTGATCTGTAAATCGACCATTAAATTGCCGTAGACCTTGCCACGCCGGATCATGGTCGCTGTGCTGAGCATGTTCAAGACCATTTTCTGTGCGGTACCGGCTTTCATCCGTGTGCTGCCGGTGACCACTTCCGGCCCAACGGGCACAGGGATCGCTACATCGACCGCTTGTAGTAATGGTGCTGGATCGTTACAGGCGATGCCGAGCGTCACCGCACCAACGTTCGACGCATAGTTCATCGCAGCAATCACATAGGGTGTGCGTCCGCTGGCGGCGATGCCGCATACCACATCATCGGCGTTCACTTCGAGATCAGCGAGATCAAGTGCGGCTTGTTCGATGTCGTCTTCTGCGCCCTCAACCGCTGTGACCAACGCGGTCTCTCCTCCGGCGATAATCGCCTGGACGAGTTCCGGTGCGGTGCCGAACGTCGGTACACATTCGACCGCGTCCAACATACCGAGCCGCCCACTTGTTCCCGCACCGACGTAAATCAGCCGTCCGCCCCGATTTAACCGCTCGACGATCAGGTCTATGGCTTGTGCAATCTGCGGTAGTGCTCGCGAGATCGAGTCCGCGACGGTGCGATCTTCCTCGTTGATCGTCTGAATGATTTCCTCAGATGTCATTGAGTCGATGTGTTGGCTACGTGAATTGGATTGTTCCGTTAGCATATTTATCCTTGTTCTTGTGCCAGCAAAGTCGCGCCGATGACTGGTTCGTACAGTGCGTGTGGAAACTCTGAGAGATCTAGCAACTCGCACAGACGACGACTCAACCGGTTTTCGCTGCTCAAAATGCCACCCGCGAACCGTATAGGTAAGTGCCCCAGTTGGTCGGTGACGCCTGCCGCTAGTCGGTAAAGTGCTTGTGCTGCCTGTTCGATGATTTGGCTTGCGATTGGGTCATCGCTTGCTAATACAAGTGGTGCGAGACTGGCAATAGCAGTGACCGGTGGATCCGATGGTGTGTACATAAAATCGAGGATAGCCGCTTTTGTGTTAATCTGCAAAGTTTGTTCGATCTGTGTGCATAGAATTGAGTTTAATGTGTCGTAACCATCCAGCCTGTTGATATAGGCTTTGAGCATTTGTAAACCGATCCAGTAGCCGCTGCCCTCATCCCCTAGTAGATAGCCCCAACCACCTGTTTGATGTGTGTGTCCATTTGTCGTGATGCCGTAGGCGGCACTTCCCGTCCCGGCTAGGATTAATAATCCCTGTCGTTTTCCGTGTACACCGATCAATGCTATTTCTAAGTCTGATGTTATGACTATAGGAACATCATGGATGATGTTAGCGATGGTCTCATGCACCCAATCCTTAAGCAGTGCCGCCCCCGCGATACCGATACCAACGGCCTTCACCCGTATAGTTGTTTTGTTCAACGCGGCACGAATACTGTTTTGCAAATCTAAGCTTGCCTGTGCCTGGTTTGTGCTGCGGACGTTAATTCCTTTGCTTGTTTGATCTACGATTGGTTTATTCCCCGGTGATTTAATGACTATACGAAGCTTACTACCGCCGCCATCGATGCCCATATAGTAATTCATCGCCACGTCTGATCAATTAATGGGCGATAATTCGTGCCCGGTGTGATCTGCCCTAGCACTGTTGGATGTGCCGCGCCGGTCAGCGCGGGGAGCGTGCCAGTACGATGATGCCAGGTCTCATGAGCTAACAGCGCAAACACCAACGCCTCTTTAGCATCACTGCTCAAGTTGAGGGCTTCGTGCGTCATCAGCCGTGCAGGTGCCAATAAATGCTTCAGTAACGTCATCAGCGCGTTATTCTTCACCCCACCGCCACCGATAATAACTTCTTCGACGGGTGCCGGTGCATAGCGCATGTAGGCATCAAGGATGGTGTAGGCGGTCAGCGCGGTCACGGTCGCCACGATGTCCGCCGCAGGCAGGCCGCGTTGCCGGCCGGCCTGCACTAAGGCATCCACCATCGACGCCGTATAAAGCTCACGTCCGGTCGTCTTGGGGGGCTGCTCTGCATAATACGGATGTTCCATCAGTGACTCTAACCAGTCGCCATCGGCACGCCCAGCAGCGGCGAGTGCGCCATCCGCATCGTAGGTCTGTGCGCCGTCGGTGAGCAGCGACATCGTCCCGTCGATCAACACATTCCCCGGCCCGGTATCAAACGCCAGCGGCGGACGGTCGTCCACGTTCAACGGCGGCAGAAAGGTCACGTTGCCGATGCCGCCGATATTCTGCACCGCCCGCCAGCGTTCAGGATGGCGCAGCAGCAACCAATCCACATAAGCGGTTAGCGGCGCGCCCTGCCCCCCGGCGGCGACATCCCGCGCACGGAAGTTACTCACCGTCGTGATCCCGGTGCGCTCCGCGATGACGGCGGCTTCGCCAAGTTGCAACGTACCGCTTACACTGCCGTCCTCACGTACATCGTGCCAGACCGTCTGCCCATGCGAACCGATCAAATCCGCTTCGACACCACAAGCCGCCATTAGATCAAGCGCGGCCTGTGCGAATGCCTCACCGATAGCGACGTTTAACCGGCAGAGTGCATCCACGCGCCCGGTTGCCGGTGAGCAGGCCGCTAACACACGCGCACGCAGATCACCGGAGTACGGCGTCGGCTGTGAGGCGATTTGACGCACATCGAGGCGCGGCGGTGCGCCACTGATCTCGAACAGCGCCGCGTCGATGCCATCCGCTGACGTGCCCGAAAGCAAGCCAATCACACGCAATGGTTCAGTCATACAACAGGTACGCCTTTCGCTGCTCAAGGAACGCGGCTTGGTCAGATTCCCAGCCAGCGGTGATCGCCTCCAGATCGTCACCAGCGTCGATCTGCCGCCGGACTTTGTCTGTGCCGATGAGCCGGTCGAAGTGGGTGATTTTCCACTCAAACACCGCCGGGAACATACGCTTAATCGTCATGATCGCCGCCAACCATGTGCGGATCGGCTGGAAGCGTGCAGCATCGGTGATGTGTACCTGCACACCGCCGCAACTTACGTCACGGTGCTTGCTCAACGCCGGGGTGAACTGCACCTCACGGAAGCGCACACCGGGCAGTGCCAACGCATTGAGCGCCGCTGCTAGCGCGTAGCGGTCGATCCCCGATGCGCCGACTAGCTCAAACGGCAACGCCGTGCCGCGCCCTTCGGAGAGTGCCGTGCCTTCCAGCAGGCAAGCACCGGGATAGTGCGCGACGGTCGAGAGATGCGGCATCGCCGGGGATGGCGGCACGAACACCAGACCGGTCTCTTGCCAGTTCATGCGGCGGCTGTAACCCGCGCAGGGAATCACGGTTAACGTCGCCGGGGTGGGGTTCCATACCTGGTTCATCATCTGCGATAGCTCGCCGACGGTCATGCCGTGCTGTACAGGCATCGGATAGCGCCCGACGAACGTCGCAAACCCCGGCTCAAGCAATAGCCCTGCGAC
Organism: Anaerolineae bacterium; assembly: GCA_034437515.1. Classification (GTDB taxonomy): domain Bacteria; phylum Chloroflexota; class Anaerolineae; order Aggregatilineales; family Phototrophicaceae; genus DAOTTX01. Next base: position 33,027 of record DAOTTX010000363.1, on the reverse strand, counting down.
CGCATCCCCGGCGGGGTTGGGACGGTCGAGGATCATCACCGGGACGCCGTGCTCACCCGCCGCCTCTAAGATGTACGAGATCGTATAGATGAAGGTATAAAAGCGTGCGCCCACGTCCTGAATATCGCACACGAGCACGTCAATATCAGCCAGCATTTCGGCGGTCGGCCTGTACGTCTCACCATACAGGCTGTAAATCGGCAGTCCGGTCAACCGATCCATACCACTGCTGACTCTTTCACCATCAGCGGCGGTGCCGCTGAAACCGTGTTCCGGCCCGAACAACGCGACGAGGTTGACCGCTTCTGCATCGTGCAACACTTGATACGTGCTGCGCAACTGCGCGTCAACGGCGGCGGGGTGCGTCATCAGGCCGACGCGCTGCCCACGTAACGCGGTATAGTCATCGCGTTGTAATACGTCAATCCCGGTCAGCACAGCCATTACGTTTCCAAACTGAACGTTACCGGCAGACTGCCCTGCGGCCTGAACACCCCGGTCAGCACATCGACCGCCGCTTGCAACGAGGGCGCACCGTCGTTATTGGTACACAGCACCACATCAGCACCGGTGATCGCCCCGGCGTCATAGGGGTTACGCAGGCAGATCAGAATCGACCGCTTCGCCGTCTCGATCAACCGGTTTGCAAACTCCACATCGGCAGCATGGAAGTGTGCGCTGCGCGTCGTGACAATCAGCACATCGACCGTAGAGGCCAGCGCCAACGCACGCTCACAGACGGCATCATCCGCGTGACGGGTCGGCACACGTACAGCCGTTACTGCCGGATAAGCCCGCGCCAGCGTCTTTTGAAACTCGCTCGGTTTCTCTTCTTCGACGTTGCTGGCACGGAAGTACTCAAACTCGATCAACCCCAGCGTTTGCTCCTCAGGCTTCAACGGCAGCAACGATGAGTCATCGCGTACCAGCGCGGTACCGGCACGGGTGGCACGCTGACTGAGTTCGAGGTGTCCCTGACTGCGGATCACACTTAAATCCGGCGGCTCCCCAACGGCGAAGCGATCTTTTAACATCTTGATGCGGCGGTTCGCCGCCTCGACCGTTGCTTGCGCGACCCTGCCGTCTTTCACGGCAGCCAGCAGCGCGTCGTAAGCTGCCGCTTGCATCTCCGGCGTATGCGAAAACAAAATCAGATCGACCCCGGCGTTCGCCGCCAACACCGCCGAATCACCCGCGCCGTAATGGTCGGCGATGGCTTTCATCTCCATGCAATCGGTCGTCACCACACCGTCGAAGTCGAGTTCGTCACGCAGCAGACGCTCTACGATCACCGGGGAAAGTGTCGCCGGGTGGTCGGCGTCCAATTGGGTAAAAATAGTATGGGTGGTCATCACAGTGGAGATACCCGCTTCGATCACCGCACGATACGGCACCAGATCGTTGAGCAGGATGTGCTGAACGTCCACATCCAGTTGCGGCAGTGCCAGATGCGTATCGACATTGGTATTGCCCAGACCGGGAAAATGCTTGGCACACGCGGCGACACGCTCCGTCTGGAAGCCCTTGACCGATGCCACCGCCATCCGGCTGACCTGTTCTTTATCCGCGCCGAACGAGCGCGTGCCCACCGTTGGATTATCGGCGTTATAAGTGATGTCCACGACCGGTGCATACGTCCAATTGATGCCTAATGCTCGCATCTCACGCGCCAACATCGCGGAGACATCCGTCGTCAATACGGGGTCGTCGGCGGTGCTGAGTGCCATCGCACCGGGACTTTCCGTAAAGCCCTCACGCAGCCGGGCGACAATGCCGCCTTCCTGGTCGATGGCGATCAACGCGGGGTATTTAGCGGCCTCGTGGATCTGCTGACACATTTGCGCGACCTGCGCCGGACTCTCGACGTTACGCGCAAACAAAATCACGCCACCGGCCCGTCCCTCGCGCAACCAGTCCAACAAGTAGACCGGTGCTTCCAAACCATGAAAGCCGACCAGAAACATCTGCCCGACCTGTTCTTCGTGTGTGTGCGGCATGTTCGACCCTTACGATGTTATCAACTCTCGTGAGGGGATTTTACCACCTACCCCATCGCCACCACCAGCGGACGATTAAAGTTTGGGTGTGGCATCACTGTCACCGGGATACCGAACGCCGCCTCAATTGTCTGCGGCGTGATGACCTCGTGGGGGGTGCCGGTCGTCAGGCTTTCGCCATCGACCATCACCATGATGCGGTCGGCATACTGCGCGGCGAGATTGAGGTCGTGCAGGATAGCGAATACCGCCGCGCCCTGAATGGCGAAGCTCCGGGCGACTTGCAGCGTGCCGTGCTGGTGGCTCAAATCGAGGTTGTTGGTCGGCTCGTCCAACAGCAGATAGCGGGTGTGGTCGCCGACCGGCTCCCAGATCTGCGTGAGCACCCGCGCCAACTGCACGCGCTGCTTCTCCCCGCCGGAAAGTGTGGTGTACGTGCGTTGAGCCAGATGCGCGACCTGGCAAACATCCAGCGCGGCCTCGGCAATCGCGTAATCATGCGGCGACTCAGCGCGTCCGGCGTGCGGCCCCCGTCCGATTAAAACCACTTCCAGCACGGAAAACGCAAACGACAGCGCGGATTGCTGTGCCAGCACACCACGCACCCGCGCCCGGTCACGCCGCGACCACTCGTTGAGTTGTTTGCCATCCATGTAGACTTCTCCTGCATCCGGTTTGACATCACCGACCAGCGCCCGCAGCAGTGTGGATTTCCCCGCACCATTCGGCCCGATCACCGCGACGATCTCGCCCGGTAGAACGGTAACGGACACACGCTCGATGAGCGTTTTATCCCCGACGTTGACCGTGACTTCTCGTGCTTCGAGCGTCATAATGACTCGCCTCGCATCCGGTTACGCAGCAGCAACCACAGGAAGATCGGCGCACCCACCAGCGCGGTCACGATGCCGATGAGGATCTCTTGAAACGGGATGGCAGTACGGGCGAACAAATCAGCGGAGATCAACACGACCGCGCCCAACAGCAGCGACCCCGGCAACACATAACGATGATCCGGCCCGGTAATCAGGCGGATGATGTGCGGCACGATCAACCCGACGAAGCCAATGATCCCGGCGAAGGCCACCCCCGCGCCGACCGCCAGCGCCACTAACAAGATGATGAACCGCTTGACAAACTCCACGTTGTAACCGAGGTGTTCGGCTTCGACCTCACCGAGCAGCAGCGCGTTTAACGGGCGTGCCATCCACAACAGACCGCCGATCGTAAAAATGACGAACGGTGCGAGCGTCAGCACGTCGTCCCAACTGGCAAGCGAGAGGCTGCCCAGGTTCCAGAAGGTGATGTCCCGCAGTTGGTTGTCATCTGCGACGGAAATTAATAGGCCAACCGCCGCCGTCGCCAGCGCGTTGATGGCGATCCCGGCGAGCAGCATCGTGGCGACCGAAGTCACGCCGCCGTAAGTGCCCACACGGTAAATCAACAGGGTTGCCATCACACCACCCAGGAACGCGGCAAACGGCAGCGCCCAATGTTCGACCGTGTCGATGGTTCTGGCATCCAGCGATAAGGTATCACCCAACCACGCCAGCAGCGACGTACCAAACACGATCATCATCGCCGCGCCGAAGGCTCCACCACTCGAAATGCCGATCAAAGCCGGGTCTGCCAATGGATTGCGAAATAAGCCCTGAATCGCCGCGCCCGCCGTCGCCAGTGATGACCCGATCAGCAGCGCCAGCAACAAACGCGGCAGGCGTAGGTCGGTCACGACGGATTGCTCAGTGTCGGTAAACTCGACATTGAGGTCTAGCCCGACTTCATTGAATAAAATAGCGACCGTCTGGTCCGGGTTGATCTCCAACTGCCCAGCACCGATGTAAATCACACTGACAACCAACAGTGAAATGCTCAGGAAAATCAATAAAGCCGGGCCGCGCCGGTGTGCGACTGGCTTGGTACGAGCTATCATTCTTTTCTTCGCTTTAGGGGGTGCCGTAGACTCTTCTTTCGCCGTAGGGTTAAGACTCATCAAGCTACCAATCAGTAGGAATTGTGAAATTTTATGCGATATACAGAATTTTATAGTTTTTACCGGCAAAAGTATAGTGAAACTCAAGTGAGAGCGTTATCAGTCCACACTCAGACTCGATCGGTATAATACGATGCCGATGTCTTGATAACTTTCAGCGAATGTCAGCTACTATGATGGAAAACATCTTACGAGACTGGTTTACCGCGCAAGGGTGGCAGCCCTTCCCTTTTCAGGATGAGGTGTGGGAAGCCTACCTGAACGGCGAAAGCGGTCTGATCCACTCACCGACCGGTACGGGCAAGACCTACGCGGCGTGGCTTGGCTCACTGATGGCGTGGGTGGCGGACAACCCACCGCCCTACAAAACACGCAAGCGCAAAGAGACGCCACCCCTCACCGTGTTGTGGATTACGCCCTTACGCGCTCTCGCCGCTGATACCGCCCAGGCCCTTCAAGCGCCGCTAGACACACTCGGTATTCCCTGGAGCCTGGAAACTCGCACCGGCGACACCTCCTCGACGGTGCGCGGCAGGCAGCGACGGCGCTTACCGACCGCGCTCATCACCACGCCGGAAAGTCTCTCGCTGCTGCTCTCACGGGAGAACGCACATGAGTTGTTTTCCGATTTACGCTGTGTGGTCGTCGATGAATGGCACGAGTTGATGTCTACCAAACGTGGGGTGCAAACCGAACTCGGCCTCGCCCGTCTGCGCCATTGGAACCCCGACCTGCGCCTCTGGGGACTGAGCGCGACAATGGGCAACCTCGATGTGGCGATGCGGGCGCTGCTGGGCATGGGCGACTCCGAAACCGGTGAGGTCAAACCGGGGCGTTTGGTGCGCGGTGACATCAACAAGACCATTCGTATCGACTCAATCATCCCCAATACCATCGAGCGTTTCCCCTGGGCGGGGCACCTGGGCACGCGCCTGCTGCCGCAGGTACTTCGACGGGTGGAAGAGGCACACAGTACGCTGATCTTCACCAACACCCGCGCCCAAACCGAGATCTGGTATCAGGCCATCCTCGACGCAAAACCGGAATGGGCGGGCAGTATCGCGCTCCACCACAGTTCGCTTGACCGCAAAACGCGCGATTGGGTCGAGGACTCGCTGCGGGCGGGGATGCTCAAGTGTGTGGTGTGTACATCAAGCCTCGACCTCGGCGTCGATTTCAGCCCGGTTGAGCAGGTCTTGCAGGTCGGCAGCCCGAAAGGCATCGCCCGTCTGCTACAACGGGCCGGACGCAGTGGTCACCAACCGGACGCGGTGAGCCGGGCAATCTCCGTGCCGACCCATGCGCTCGAATTGATCGAGGTGGCGGCGGCGCGGTCGGCTGCCGAGGCCGGACACATCGAGGCGCGGTTGCCATATGAAAACGCGCTCGATGTGCTGGCACAACATCTTGTCACCATCGGCTTAGGCGGTGGGTTTGACCCGGCAGCACTCTATCAAGAGGTCAAAACGACTTATGCCTATCGCAATTTGACACAGATCGAATGGGAATGGACGCTCGATTTTGTGCAACGCGGCGGGGACGCGCTCCACGCCTATGAGCAGTACAGCCGGGTCAAACGCGAGAGCGGACATTACAGCGTCGATGATAAGCACATCGCCCGGCTACACCGTATGTCCATCGGCACCATCGTCAGTGATGCCTCGTTGCAGGTGAAATATCTCAACGGGGCGAGGATCGGATATATCGAGGAGTCGTTCATCTCGCGCCTGAAACCGGGGGATAAGTTCACGCTCGGCGGTAAGGTGCTCAAGTTTGTGCGTGTGCGTGATATGACCGTGCAGGTACGGCGTTCCAGCGGCGGAAAGGGTGTGGTGCCGCGCTGGTACGGCGGCAAGCTCCCCCTTTCTGATGAACTTACCAACGCGATCCGCGAGCAGTTGGATATGGCGCGACGTGGCATCTACGCCTCACCGGAGATGCTCGCGGTGCAACCCATCCTCGAATTGCAGGCGAAGTGGTCGGCGGTGCCTTCTGGTGATACCCTGTTGATCGAACAGGTCAAGACCCGTGAAGGCCATCACCTGTTCTTTTATCCGTTTGCCGGTCGGCTGGCACACGAAGGCATGGCGGCGCTGTTCGCGTGGCGCATCGCACAGATCACGCCGATCACATTTACACTGGCCTCGAATGACTACGGCTTTGAGTTGCTCTCGCCGGAACCGGCCCCGCTGGAACAGGCACTCGACGATGGTCTGCTCTCCCCGGTAAGCCTCGATCATGATATTCTGGAGAGCCTCAACGCGGCGGAGATGGGCAAACGCCAGTTCCGCGAGATCGCACGGGTCGCCGGGTTGGTCATGGAACGCTTCCCCGGTGGACAAAAGACGACCAGACAGCTACAGGCATCCAGCAGCTTGATCTATGACGTGCTGATGAACTACGATGCGGATAATCTGCTATTGGCACAGGCACAGCGCGAAGTGCTAGAACGCCAACTCGAACGCGACCGCTTGCAGACCGCGCTAGGTCGCCTCGCCGCCGGTAAAGTCGATCTGCGTGAGGTCAAACGTCCGACACCGTTCGCCTTCCCGTTGCTGGTAGATCGGCTGCGGCAGACCGTCAGCAGTGAGACACTCGAAGATCGCATCCAGAAGATGGTGCTGCAATTGGAGAAAGCCGCCAACCGATGACCGACCTCACCATTCAGATTCACAATAAAGAAACGCTGACATTGCTGCCGGAACGCGCGGTCTACTGGCCTCGCACACAAACACTGTTCATCGCTGACACGCACTTCGGTAAGTCCGCGACCTTTCGCGCCAGCGCCATCCCCGTACCCGGTGGAGATACAGACGCCGATCTGCGCCGGCTCAGCACCGCCCTTGACCGCACCGGGGCGAAGAAGTTAATCGTATTGGGCGATCTGCTGCACGCCAAAGAAGGTCGCAAACCGGATGTGGTCGAGGCGGTACGTTTATGGCGTGAAGCATACGCCGAACTCGACGTGATGCTGGTACGCGGCAACCATGACCAGGGCGCGGGTGATCCGCCGGAAGAATGGCGCATCACCTGTGTGGACGGCCCGACGCCGGGGCCGTATTTCGTGCTGATGCACAAACCGCATACGCCGGAGGCAGGTTACGGCCTCGCCGGTCATCTACACCCGGCGGCGCGACTGCACGGCAAAGGACGCCAGACGATGAAACTCCCCTGCTTCTGGTTCCGTGAGCGTGTGGGGGTGCTGCCCGCCTTCGGCAGCTTCACGGATGGCGGGATCATCCGGCCTGGTGCTGGCGATGCGGTCTACGTCGCCACTGAGCAACGGGTGCTGACGGTGCAACCGTAGCAAGATTCACATACAAGGTGCGCGACCCGGTGGTCGCCCCTAAGACGTTGTACCTTGAGTGCGGGGATTAACCCGAAAACGTATATTGTTGCGCAGCGATAGGACTTAAATGCAATTTTTCCGTAGATTATTAAACAATAATGACCCGGTGGTCGTCGTTTCCGGCTTGCCGCGCTCCGGCACCTCGTTGATGATGCAAATGCTGAATGCTGGCGGCCTGCCCGTATTGACCGACTATCAACGCGCTTCTGATGAGAACAACCCGAAGGGCTATTATGAATATGAACCGGTTAAGCGGTTGCGCACCGGCGAGGATGACTGGTTATCGCAGGCATCAGGCCGGTGCATCAAGGTGATTTCCGCGTTGCTGCCCCACCTACCGGGGAACCATCCCTATCAGGTAATTTTTATGCTGCGTGATGTTGACGAGATTCTGCAATCTCAGGCACGGATGCGCCGCCGCTTAGGGCAGTCATTAGACGACTTCAACGCCGAAAAGCTCCGCAACGATTACACCCGGCATCTCAAGCAGATCAAAACGTGGCTGGCAGCACAAACACACATCGAGACGCTCTACGTGCAGCATCGCGGCCTGTTCGATGCACCACACAAGCCGGTCGAGACGATCATAGATTTTCTCGACCGGCCGCTGAACGTCACCGCGATGCGTACCGTGATTGACCCCGACCTCTACCGGGAGCGGTCTTAGTCGTGCTGATAGACCTTGCGTCCGTTGAGAGCTTGCAGCGGGCGGTTGTTGCCGGTGTAAAGTTCGGCGAAAATGTCTATCTGTGTCTGCGACATCCGCACCGGTTCGGACATGATCAACCAGGTGACATTTTCCGTACACGGTGGCGTCGTCAGTGAGCCGGTGTAGTTGTAGAAGTGTTGAATATCCACCGGGAGCAGATCCGCCGGGTTGACTCGTAACGAGGAAAAGCGATATTCCTCGTCAATCAGCCGTGGCAGATGCCGCCATAGTGTCGCATAGGTCTGGTGCGGTTTCTCACCGACCTCGATCATCACCGCGACGACCAGAATATGCCCGGTGTCATCCTCGTGGACGAGGTGCAGTTCGATCTCGTAGAATTCGTCGTCGATAGTATGCTCGGCGGGATGGTGAAAATGAAATTGCTTGAGCGGATAAGTCTGCCCTAGATACGTCACCGAACCCGCACCCTCACAGCAGACTTTGATGGTCTGCCCGTTGTTGAGGATGTCTAGCGGCGCGGCGATGTAATCGAACTCGACATCATGCACGGCTTCATGTTCGGTTGTCTCGATATTGATCGGTGACTGCATCCGGCCTTCTTCGCAGAGGGGACATTCATCGCCCCAGTCACCGTATTGCTTTGTTGCCATTGAGATTTTCCCCTTGTCCTTCGCTCATTTAACACTCAGATTATACTGTATTTCTATGCGCAATACAGTAAAAACCGGATATTCGCCTTACGATTATGACGAAATTACCTACCGACAATATGATGAATGTCATCGTATCGCAGAGAGAAATGTTGCCAGCACAACAGCGCGGTTCCTGCATCATCCACGCATAAGATATGCACAAGGGTGATACACTGCATCCCCCGCCCGAACACTGAACTCGGAGAGGGATGCAGGATAGAAGCTAAGTGAAATCTCGCATTTCCACCAATTTCGATGGGTAGTGGAACCGTCAATCTTGCATCAGTTATGAGGTGACGCGGTTCCAGGGCATACGAGCGAGGATCAAGCCCATCGTGCAGATGCCACTCCAACCGGCGAAGATCAAACCAGCACCGACAAACGCAGAGATGCCGAGCAGCACGGGATGTACTAACAGAGAAAGCAGCACCCCAAGTACGACCAAACTACCAGCGGCGATCTGCACTTGCTGCATGATAGGCAGTGGGGCACGTTTGTTTTCCCGCGTGTGGAACCCGGCGTCCTTCCAGGCAGTGATACCGCCGGAGACGTTGACAATATTGTCCAGGCCGAGCGTATCCAGCTTGGTGCAGGCCTGCGTGCTGCGGTTGCCGCTGGCACAGTGTACATAGACATGGTTATACTCCCGCAGATCGTCCACATAATTTTCGATGTCGTCCAGTGGCATGTTGACCACCCCGACGATTTTCTCTCTTTGGTATTCTACCGGGGTACGCACATCGATCACGAGGGTGTCGGCGGCGCTTTCATGGCTGAGCAGGTCTTTCAGGTCACGTACATCAATCGTTTGCATTGTCTTCTTTTCCTTATTAGATTAAATTAAGCGTTTAACTAGAGAAAACCAGCCGTGTGCGATGCAGTTATTACGCTTTGCTATCGCGCTGGTTTGAGTGTTTCGTAAGCATCATGTGTGGTGAAGAAAAAGTGATCCTCACCGAGCGTCTGGACGAAGCCAATATCACGCAGGCGATCCATCACCGGTCCTTTGACCTCCGCCATATAGAAGTCAATATCGCTGTCACCCAGATGATGATGAAGTTCTTCGAGCACGTCTAACGCACTGGTGTCGATGAAGTTCACCGCGCTGCAAACCAACACAAAATGCTCGACTTGCGGGTGATCGGCGGCATGGCCTAACACCACATCTTCGAGGTATTGCGCGTTCGGGAAATACAGGCTCTCATCAATGCGTAGTGCGAGGATGTTCGGGTAGGTTTGGGTTTCGTGACGGAGCACGTTACGGTATTCTTCGCTATCAGCGATACGTCCCAGCACCGCCACATGCGGACGGCTGGTACGCCACAGATACAGGCCCAGCGACACCGCCACACCGATCACGATGCCGATCTCGATACCGAGTTCCAGCACGGCGACGAACGTCACCAGCAACGAGATTGCCTCGAGCCTGTCATAGCGCCACGCATGGATGAAGGCTTCGACATCCACCAGGGAGGCCACCGCAACCACGATAATCGCCGCGAGGACAGCGTTCGGCAGCGCGTAGAACAACGGTGTCAGGAATACGACCGTCACCAACACCAACCCCGCCGTGATGATCGACGCGAGGCCGGTATTGGCCCCGGCGGTGAAGTTCACCATTGAACGGCTGAATCCACCGGTCACCGGGTAACCACCGCTGAACGTGGAACCGAGGTTCGCCGCGCCCAGCGCGATGAGTTCCTGGTTGGCATCCACTTTGCGGCGGCGCTTGCTGGCGAGCGCCTTCGCCACCGAGATACTTTCCATATAGCCGACCACCCCAATCGTCAAAGCGATGTGCAGCAACGCCTGGATACTCTCAAGATCAACCAACGGCGTTGAAAACGGCGGCAACCCGGCGGGGACATCACCGACAATGGCGATATCCGCGCTCTCGTTGAGGCCGAACAACGCAACAACCAACGTCCCGGCGACCACGATCAACAGTGGGCCGACTTTGGTCAACGGCACCGCGATTGACTCCGGCAAACCAAGCCGTATCAATTGATCGCCCAGCCCCAGCTTGAAGTACAGCAACACCACGATCCCGACCACGCTAAGTAGCAAGGCAGTTCCGTTGGTCTGCCCGATATGCTCGACAGCGTGGACGATGATCTCATGGAAATGCTCGGTACGCGGGATGTCAAAACCGAGGATGTGCTTGAGTTGGCTAAAGCCGATCACCAGCGCGGCAGCACTGGTAAACCCGGAAAGCACCGGATGGCTCAGGAAATTGACCAGAAAGCCCACACGGAATAAGCCCATCACCAACTGGATGACACCGACCATAAACGCCAGCGTGATTGCCAGTTGGACGTATTCCGCCGTTGATGCCGGTTCTAGCGCGCCGATCCCACTAGCGACCAGCAGCGACACCATCGCCACCGGGCCAACCGCCAACGCACCGCTCGTCCCCAGCAGCCCATAGATGACTAACGGCAGGATGCTGGCATATAACCCGACCTGTGGTGGCAACCCCGCCAGCAACGCATACGCCATCCCCTGCGGGACGAGCATCACAGCGACGATCACCCCGGCGATCACATCGCCACTCAGGTGCTCACGCTTGTAATGTACCAGCCAATCAAGGAAAGGCAGGTAGTCACGCAAATGGAAGTTTGCTGACCCATAGGATTGTGTTGCCATCGCAGGCTCCTTCTTACTTACTCGTCATTTTGGGTGAAAGGACATCACACCGGTGATGCCCACGTATCTGGTATCTGTATGTAGATGTTATTCGGTCGGCATAATCGCAGACCACACCTCGTCGCTCTCGTTCAGCGGCAGCACGTCATCATAACCCAGGCAGCGCAGTACCGTCGCGGCGACCTGCGAGCGGTAGCCACTGGCGCAGTGTGTGACCAGGGTCTGCCCTTTCGGGAGTTGGTCGTGTGCCTGGCGCGGCAGATGCCCCAGCGGGATGTGTGTCGCGCCTTTGATATGGATGTCTTCGTATTCGGATTTACCGCGCACATCGACGATGACCAACCCGTTGGATTGCACGCGCTCCTTGAGTTCCTGCGCGGTGATCTGCGGCAGCGTGACCGTGTTCTCGTCGATCACGTCCTCGGCGGCGAAGTAACACGACAGGTTATCCACCCCGATGGAACGCAGCGTGGTGAGGATTTCTTGCGCGTCCGCGCCTTCAGGCACGATCACATATACCGGCTCGTTGTAGTCCACGAACCAACCGACGTAGTTCACGTACCCCTGGCTGTTCATCGGAATATTGATGGTGTGCGGGACGTGCGCTTCAGCGTAGGCTTCCTTCGCCCGCAGGTCGATGACCAGTGCGCCGCTCTCCAGCACGGCATCGAGCGACTCACGGTCGAGCTTGGTCAGCTCATCGAGGTTTTCCAGCAGAGTAGGCCCTTCTTTGTTAACCTTTTTCATCTGCGCGAAGTAATACGGCGCTTCCGGTTGACCGTCGAGCAACCACTCGACGAATTGACCTTCGTCATCATATTGGAAGGCCGGGTTGAACCGCTTCTCGTAGCCCAGCGTCGTCGATGGGATGGCACCCAACGCCTTACCACAGGCACTACCCGCCCCATGTGCAGGCCAGATTTGCAGATACTCGTCTAATTCGGCGAAGCGTTGCAGGCTCTTGAACATATCGCGTGCGCCGGGTTCTTTGGTGCCGTCCATACCTGCCGCTTCTTCCAGCAGGTCAGGCCGCCCGACATCACCGACGAAAACAAAGTCGCCCGTAAACGCACCAATCGGCGCATCTGCCCCGGCGGTATCCGTCACCAGAAAAGTGATGTGCTCCGGTGTGTGACCGGGGGTGTGCATCACCTCGACCTTGATATTGCCAACCATGAACATATCGCCATCGGTGACGAGTACGATGTTGCCATCATCAACAAACTGGTACTTCCAGTTTTCGTCGCCCTCGTCGCTGAGATAGAGCGTCGCACCGGTCGCGGCGGCGAGTTCACGACTGCCGCTGACGTAATCCGCGTGGATGTGTGTCTCGGTCACGAAGGCGATGCGCAACCCTTCGGCCTCGGCAGCGTCCAGATACTGCTGGATGTCGCGTGCCGGGTCTACAATGAGGGCTTCACCTGTCGCCGCACAACCGACCATATAACTCGCTTGTGCCAATGCTTTGTCGTAGAAATACTTGAGTAACATGATATTTTGTCCTTTATAGGCTTATTCGAGTGAGAAACCGGCGGATTTCCACGCAGAGGTGCCGCCGTTGAAATTGTATATGTTCTTGAAGCCAGCTTTCGTTAGTTGCGCACAACCGGATTTACTGCGGTTGCCGCTGGCACAGACCACCACAATCGGCTGGTCGTCGGGGAGTTCGTCGGTACGCCCGGCGATTTCGCTCAATGGGATATTGACCGCGCCGGGGACATGACCCCGCGCATATTCACCCGCTGTCCGCACATCGACCAGCATATGAGATTGCTTGCCATTGACATAATCGCTGTGATATGTCGCCGCATCAAGTGTTTTATGGCTTGTTGATTTGGAACGATTGAAAAAATTCATCGACATGATCCGTTCTACTTGTGAACCTAACTTGCATATAGTTTATGCCATTCTCTCGTCGTGTATAAGAGGCATCGGCTAATACCAGATATAAGCCTACACTTATGTGTGCTAACGGCAAATCATCGGAGGCATATCAACGCGGAGCAGTTATACTACGAAACAACGTATAACGAACGGAATAACGATGCTCAACCTACAAAAGCTAGAGATCTTCGCCGGTGTGGTGCGGCATGGCAGTTTCACCGAGACCGCCAAACACTTCTACATGACACAATCCGCCGTGAGCCAGCATATACAGGATTTAGAGGCCGCTTTGGGAACCAAGCTGTTTAAACGGGGGCGGCGCGGCGTCACGCTGACCTCATCTGGCGAGACACTCTTCAATTACACCAAGCAAATTCTGTACCTATTGGCGGAGGCCGAGAGCGCGGTGACGGATGTCTCAAAATTGGTCGAAGGCCAGACCATCATCGGCGCGACCCCGACGATTAGCGTCTACCTCGTACCACAGTGGATGCGTGAGTTCCGCATGGTTTACAATCAGTTAACGGTATCGCTCAAGACCGGCACGACCTCAGAAATCATCGAACGTGTGCTCGACCATCAACTCGACATCGGCTTTATCGAGGGCGAGCTTCACGGCTCCATGCCCTCTACGCTGAATAGTCGTACACTGACGCAGATCGACCTCTATTTAGTGGTCGGCAAACAGCACCCGCTCGGCGACCAAAAGACCGTCCCCGTCGCCGCACTCAACGATCATCCGTTTGTGATGCGCTCACCGGATAGCCACACCCGCCGCTGGATGGACGCACTGCTGGCGGCACACGGCATCACACCGCGCATCTCCGCGGAGTTCGACAGCCCGGAATCAATCAAACAGGCTGTGGCGATGGGCACCTGCATCACGATTTTGCCAGACTACGCCGTCCGTGAAGAGGAACGTGAAACCCGCCTCTCATTACTAAAGGTCGAGGGAATAGCACTCACCCGAACGCTGAAACTCGTCTGGGATCCACGTATGCCGCTGCCACCTGTCACCCGCGCTTTCATCCAGTTTTTGACTGAACGCTACCCAGCACTCAAAGACTTGTAATACCTTTTGGTTTTAATCTGACTTTATAAGATTTTCATGCCATATACGGTTTTTACTCATATTATGTTAATTTTTACTTATCTTTTTAGTAAGATTAAATGAAAAACAACCATAAAATCAGCTTTTCGTTTGCAAATATCCCCAAAGTCTTGTTACTATCATGGTGTCAATGTAGCTTCGTAACGTAGTTTCTTTTGCCCCGTCCGCGGGGTGTCCAGATAGTGCAAAGCACGTTTTGCACAAGCAAAGCACGCTTGCCTATCTTTTATTGCGTTACAAGAATTTTGGCATTTATCTAGACGCAAATATATGGAGTATGATGCACATGAAGAAACTTACTTTACTGGCAATGGCAATCCTCATGGCCTTTGGTGCTTTTGGCACAGCCACGATTGCACAGCCCAACGATGAGCCGATTGTAATCGGTTCTAAGGACTTCACCGAAAACCAACTTCTGGCTTGGATGATCTATCTGACGCTGGAAGCTGAAGGGTATGATGTTGAGAACCGCATCAACCTCGGTGGTACGTCCATCAACCGTGATGCGCTGCTCGCCGGCGAAATTGATGTTTACCCCGAATATACGGGTACTGCGCTAACGTTGCACTTCCCGGCAGAGTTTGGCTACGAAGCAGGACCTGGCGTCACAACTGACCCCGTCGTCAGCTATGTGACCGTACACGCACTGGATGCGGCACAAAACGGCCTGGTCTGGCTGCAACCGTCCCCGGCGAACAATGTTTATGCCTTCGCCGTGTTGAGTGACTTCGCCGAAGAAAACGGCCTAGAAACAGTCGCAGACCTGGCGGAATACGTCAATGCCGGTAACGAAGTGCGGGTCGCAACGAACGATGAGTTCGCTACCCGCCCTGATGGTATCGAGTCCTTTGAAGTGACCTACGGGTTCGAGTTCAGCGACGATCAACTTGCCGTACAGGCCGGTGCGATCCCCGCGCAGACCCTGCAAACACTGAACGAAGACGATAGTGTGAACATCGGCATGGCCTATGGTACCGCCGGTTCACTGGTCGCTTATGACATGATCCTGCTGCAAGACCCGGACAACGCGCAGCCGATCTACGCGAACGCGCCGGTGTTCCGCGAAGAAGCCATTGTCGCCAATCCTGAGATCATCGAGATCCTGACCCCGGTGTTCGCGCCGCTGGATAACGACACTCAGCAGAGCCTGAACGCTGCGGTGGATGTTGACGGCCTCGCTCCCGAAGACGTGGCACGTGACTTCCTGATCGAAAACGGGTTCATCGACGGCTAAAGCTAGAGACCCTAGAGGCGGCATCCAGGTAGCAAACCAAACACCCCGAATGCCGCTTTTCCCCAAAAAACAAGAAGGATAGGTGGCAGTAACCACCTATCCTTCGTTATGTGTCACCACTCAAAATTGTATTCCGATTTGCTAAACAGGGGGATTAGAAAATTATCAATCGAATCGCAATCGTAGGAAGTCTTACCGCTGCATTAGGGTTCTTTTTCTTGCCCATCGTGGAACTCAGACCAAATCGCATCGCATCGGGTTTGTCGGTCAACTTACTTGAATTCGAGGGTGATTTACGCGCCCTGATATTATTCGCGCTGGCCTTGCTCCCATTTGCGCTGGCCTTCCGTAAAGATTACCTGTCTCGCGGTTGGATGCTGGCTTTAGTGGGCAATTTAATATTGATTCTCTCATTAATGCTGCCCTCTAATTTCGGGCAGGATTTGCTTGACAACGTCGAAACGTACTTCCCATCGGAACCGGTGTTGCTGGAACCGGTGTTGCTGGAACCGGGTGAGAACGCCATTCTGGTCGAGCAAGAAACCGCCGAATTACGATTCCTCGTCTATAATCAGACTTACCCTGCAAACATTTTGACGACCGTGCTCCAGCCACCAAGAACGAATCCGAATACGGGTGAATTGCGAGACCCGGAAGCGCTCGAAGAAAATGAAGCGGCCTTCGACCGGGCCAGCGAAGGGAATTTGCTCTACAGGATTAACGACCCACAGCCCGGTCGATGGATTTTCGAGATCAGCCCTGAAAACGAAGAGGTCGAGATCTACGTACAGTCAGTCGATGCGGGGGTCCTCGCCCGTGCGCCGCGCTTGCTGCCCTCAGCGGCAATCGCGTTAGGGCTGTTGGCTGGCTACATTATCTTGTTTGCCGCCCTTTCTGACTTGCGTAAAGCCGAAGTCGACGGAATCAGTTTAAATCTGGTCGCCTGGACGGGCGTGGCTATTATCGCTGTGATGTTCTTCACAGGGACGTTCGATAACTATTCCATTATGATCGAGCTAGAAAATAATGGCTCTCAGCTTGGTAATCGCTTTATCGAACATATCACGTTCGTCTCTATTTCGATTATCGTCGGCTGTATCGTCGGCATCAGCCTGGGATTGTGGGCCTCGCGTGATGAACGGGTCGCCCCGGTAATCCTATACGCGGTCGGCATCATCCAGACCATCCCCTCACTGGCGCTGTTCGGCCTGCTGCTGGAACCGCTGGCGATCTTCGGTGACCAACTCTTTATCGGTGCGGAGTTTTTCGGCGTGGAAATGGTCAGCGCAGAAGAGGCCGCCGCAAGCGAACTCAGCACGGGGCTTGGCATCCTGGAAATCTTCTTCATCCTCCTGGCTATTGCGGTTGTTTTCCTGCTGATTTTCGGCGGCATTCAGCGTTGGTTCCGGAGCATGTCCGCACGTAATGAGGCAGCGGTCAGCGCACGCGACGCCCTCCAAAACACCCTGCTCATCATCGCGGCAATTGCGCTATCATTGCCGTTGGCACTGTTCACGGTGTCGTTCGTCAGTTTCCTGTTCCGTATCGTCTTCCTCGCGTTGACCGAGCCGGAACTGGCCTATGCGCGCATTCTATTTCTCCCGGCAGTGGTTATCCCTGCCGTGTTGTGGCTGGCACAGAGCCGAATTAAGATATTCAAGGAAGAACGTTTCCGCATCGATGTCGGCAATACACGCTTGAACCTGCCGCGCTTTTTGATGCAGTTGGGCGCGGTGCTGGCGTTTGCGATTATCCTCGTCTACATCCTGGTGGAAGCATCGATATTCTACCTCGATGGTGTCGATAACGTCGCCGTCACCACCATGCGTGACCTGGGCGTCTCCGGTATCGGCGTGGCCCCGGCACTCATCGCGCTGACGTTGTATTCACTGCTGCCGTTGGTTCGCAATACCTACGCCGGGTTGAACAACGTAGACCCCGCCATCATCGACTCCGGGCGCGGCATGGGGATGGCCCCGACGCAAATCTTCTTCCGTATTGAACTCCCGCTGGCATTCCCGGTGATTATGGCGGGGATCCGCAACGCGGCGGTCGCGCTGGTCGGCATCGGCACCATTGCCACCGTCATCGGCGCGGGCGGGTTAGGTGACCTGGTGCTGCAAGGCATCACTAATACGTCAATTGACCTGATCTTGCTCGGCGCGATCCCGGCAATCTTCCTGGCGGCGCTGCTCGATATTCTGCTCCGCCTGATCGAAAACACACTGACCTCACCGGGCATCAAGTACGTCCGGGATGTATAAAAAACTAACTTCGTTGGCTAACTATGAAGGGAAACAGGGATGATCGAATTTCAACAAGTCGTTAAAGAATATCCCAACGGCTTCCGTGCGGTAAACGAACTCAACCTGTTCTTGCCGGAAGGTGAGATCACCGTTTTGATCGGCCCGTCAGGGTGTGGTAAAACCACCTCGATGCGTATGATTAACCGTCTGATCTCAATTTCCAGCGGACAGATTTTGATCGAAGGTCGTGACAACGCGGAAATGCCCGTCGAGGAACTGCGCCGCAAGATCGGCTATGCCATCCAACAGATCGGTCTGTTCCCCCATATGACGGTGTTGCAGAATATCGCCATCGTGCCGCGCCTGCTCAAGTGGGAAGAAGATCGCATCCGCCGCCGGGTGGATGAGCTACTCAATCTCGTCGGCCTTGACCCCGACCTCTACCGGGATACCTACCCGCGTCAGATGTCAGGTGGGCAGCAACAGCGCGTCGGTGTGGCGCGTGCGTTGGGTGCAGACCCGCCCATCATGCTAATGGACGAACCGTTCGGCGCGATTGACCCCATCACCCGTGAAATCTTGCAGGATGAGTTCCTGCAAATTCAGGAGCGCGTGGGCAAAACCATCGTCTTCGTCACGCATGACATCGACGAAGCAATTAAAATGGGCGACCGTATCGCCATCTTGAAGGCCGGTGAAATGGTGCAGTTTGACACCCCCGATACTATCCTGGCTTACCCACGCAATAAATTTGTGCGTGATTTTGTCGGTACGGATCGTCAATTGAAGCGCCTCGGCCTGATGCACGTCTATGAATTGATGGAGCGCGAACCGCCGAGTGTCTACATGGAAGAAGGCGTTAAAGAAGCCCTCAGTGAGATCAAACGCCTTGGTGTACGCTCGGCGTTCGTGGTAGATCAAGGCACGGGTTTGCTCAAAGGCTGGGTAGACAAGCAGGCCGCCGAATCATCAACTTCTCTGTTGGAAGCGATGAACGAATCCGACTGGGTAGACATTGCCGTGCGTGAAACTGCCACCGCCCGTGAAGCGTTGAGCGCGATGGTCGCACGCGGGTTCCGCGTCACACCTGTCGTCGATAATCACGGGCGGCTTAAGGGCAGCATCACCTTGCAGCAACTCCAAGCACTGATCGAAAACGAAGATCGGGTACTTGCCGAAGCATATGAAGAACAAAACGCAGCCGAAGAACGGGAGCGTACGACTTCATGAGTGCGGATATTGAAGACAAGCAAGACGACATCGAACAAGATACGCTCAGTCAAATTGACGATGCGGCTAGCCGCCTCAGTAAAAATATCGGGCCAGTCATCCCGTTCGCCGGGATTATCTGGCTGTTGGTGGCGGCCTTTTTCTTCTGGATGGAAACCACCGAATTTTCGACAAAAGACGTGGTTAATCTCGCGCCGGATGTTGAGCTAACACAGGTCAGTGCAGAGGACGAGATACCGATTGTCTTGAACACGGTGGTCGAACCCTACTTCTTCGGTGAAGGTGATGACTTACGATTTTCTGACGTAAACCCCGAAGAATTTGTCGATCTACTGCAATCCGACGATGAATTCGACGACATCGACTCGATTAGCTACACCGAGCCTAATCGTATTCTGGCGACTATCGACACCGACGCCGATATCGATGCCTTCATCGAGCGCTTCGGGGAGACACTGTCGGTCGAATCGGTTGACATCCCGGCGTTAATCATCGAACTTAACGCGGAAACGAATCCGGCTACTTTCCCTGATCTTTTTTCCAGCGTCAGCGTGGTGGAAAATATCGCGCAGACCGCGCCGCGCACATTCTTGATGCTGCTGAGTGAAAACGCCAACGCTGAAGCGATTGCGGAAAATAACAACAACATTCGCACCGCCACAAATGATGTTATAATCGCTCAGTTTGTCCGGGTGGACGTCCTGCTACCGGGAGAAGCTGATGCTGATGAGATCGTCAGCCGCATCGGGCCGCCGGAAGTGGATGTCAGAGGCTTTGTCAGCGCCTATCGTGAGGCCTACGCCGCAGAACAAGCGCAAGTCGAGGAAGGCGAAGAGTCCTCGATTAACATTGAGGAAATTGTTGATCCACTGCTCACCGAAGAATTTAACATCGAGAACGCCGATCAACTGAACCTTGATGAAATTGTTGATCTGGTCGAAGACCCGGAAGACATCGATACAAGCGCGTTACGCATTCTCTTCGAGAACGTGCAGACCGTCAAGCAAATCTCCGAAATCCCGGTGACACGGTTCGAGGTCACCCCGACCGATGGCGGGCGCGAAAGCCGCATCATCGACTTGATGGAAAACTCACTCGAACGCTACTTCCCGCGAGCGCAGCTTGGGCCGCATCTGTGGTTGCCCACAGCCAACCTTGACCTGGGTGGACGCATCATCAACATCGAACAAGTTGACACAGGCCTGGCACTGTTCTGGTTCTTGGTCTTGTTCGCCATCTTTGAATTCGGGATGGCTTTCTACTTCCGCAATAGCGACGAAAAATTGATCCGTCCGCTGTCGCGTGTGGTTGGCGTCTTTCTGGTCTTTTGGTCGTTGTTCGGTCACCGCCCCTTCTGGGACTTTGTGCTGCAAAACATTTTTCCTGAGGATGCACGCTTATTGGCGGCGTCCGGTTCGGTGATCCAGTTCGTGGGTGAACATCTCGAACTGGTGATCGTCTCATCGCTAATTACCATCCCGCTAGGATTGATTATCGGCATTCTGGTCACTCGTGAGGAATTTACCGAGTTTCTGCCCTTGGTGAATAACATCGTTAACAGTGGGCAGACCATCCCCACCCTGGCAATTGTGGCGATCATGTTCCCGATCATCGGATTGGGCTTCTGGCCGGCAATTATCGCGCTGATCCTCTACGGGTTGCTGCCGGTGGTGCGCAATACCATCGTCGGCTTAGATGGCGTCCCCGCGTCGATCATCGACGCGGCAAAAGGTATGGGACTTACACCCACACAAATCTTGTTTCAGATCGAGCTACCCATCGCCAGCCGCATCATCATGGCGGGCATCCGCACCAGCATGGTGATTAACGTTGGTACGGCGGCGCTAGGCGCTTACGTGGCCTCTGGCGGCCTGGGCACGCCCATCGTCGGTGGGTTGAGTTCCCGCGTGGACCCGCTGGTGTTCCTCGGTGCGCTACCAGCGGCACTGCTGGCGATCTTGATCGACTACGTACTTGGTCGTGTCGAGTTTGTCATCACGCCGAAGGGCTTGCAGATCGAGCAGTAATCCGACTTTTGAAAAAGAGCAACGGGGATGCGATCCACTGCATCCCCGTTTTGATTCACGCTACTTCGAGAACGAGCTGAGTTTGCATAGTCGCTTTTACCCCCTCACCCCCGTCTCGCGGCGCAGCCAGCCAACCACAGGTCAGACAGGATAAGGGGCGGAAACTGCATTCTTATCTTGCCCGTCTACTATTGGGTCGTCGATGACCACCTGATCTACGCGGTGCTCTTGTTCGCCCTCGGTGCCTTTGGTGCGGGACGCATCCTCGGCCTGGATGCCTGGCTGGAGAAACAAGACTTCGTCCAGAATAACGGTTGGTTACGCTGGCTACTCGGGTGATGGTAAAGATAGAAGTAATCGACATGGGTCCGCCTCAAACCGAGACTGACCTATTTTCATTTTAGTACCTGCCAGCAGAGCAGCCCTAGCACCACCCCACCCAGACACAACACATTCGTCACGAGGATGTAGCCCAGCGCGACCGTCCAGTTTTGGCTGTCAATCAACGTGATGCTTTCGTTGGCATAGGTGGAAAACGTCGTGTATGCACCGAAGAAGCCGGTACCGACCATCAACTTGATGTTAGGCGATAGATGCAGGCGCTCCCCCTCCCAGGCGAGGAACAGCGCCAGTAAAAAAGACCCGGTCACGTTGACGAATGCTGTCCCATACGGCAAGCTGACCGCAAAGGCACGCGCAAACCAGGTCGTGATGTAAGTCGCTAGCAAGTAGCGCGTCACCGCCCCTAACGCGCCTCCTGCTGCAACGAAGATCAATCCCATGCAGTTAGAACTTTAAGATCACGCAACCTAACGGCGGCACCGTCAGGCTCAGGCTGTAGTCGAAGCCGTGCCAGCCGTAATCATCGGTGTGGATACCGCCGTCATTGCCGACATTGCTACCCCCGTAATGCTCGGAGTCACTGTTGAGTACCTCACGATAGAAGCCTGCTTTCGGCACACCCAGGCGATAATCATAGCGTGGTACAGGTGTAAAGTTGCCAACGAAGATCAAGAAATCGTCTTGGTTCTTGGCATAACGGATGTAGCTAAACACGCTGCGGTCGGCGTCGTTTGGCTCAATCCACTGAAAGCCTTCTTCGGTGAAGTCGAGTTCGTAAAGCGACGCTTCCTCTTGCACGAGACGGTTCATATCCCGTACCCAGGTTTGCAATTTGCCGTGATAGGGCGACTCATCGAGCAAATGCCAATCAAGGCTGCGTTCTTCGCTCCATTCCCGCCACTGACCGATCTCTTGCCCCATAAAGGTGAGCTTTTTGCCGGGGTGCGTCATATGATAACCATGCAACAGGCGGTTTGTGGCGAACTGCTGCCACCAATCACCCGACATTTTATTCATGATCGACCCTTTACCGTGGACCACTTCGTCATGAGAAAGCGCGAGTACGAAGTTTTCACTAAAGGCATACATCAGCGAGAACGTCAATTGGTTGTGATGATAGCGCCGGTAAACCGAATCCTTCTGCATATATTTGAGCGTATCGTGCATCCAGCCCATGTTCCACTTGAGCGTAAAGCCCAAACCGCCGATATAAACCGGACGAGACACCATCGGCCATGAGGTTGACTCCTCGGCAATCGTCACCGCGCCGGGGTGTTCCGCATGGAGCACGGCATTAGCCTCTTTCATAAACTCGATGGCATCGAGGTTTTCGTTACCGCCGTGCTCATTCGGGATCCATTCGCCTTCCTCACGCCCAAAATTGAGGTACAACATCGAGGACACCGCATCCACACGCAAGCCGTCAATATGATACTTATTCAGCCAGAACAGCGCGTTCGAGATCAGGAAGTTGCGCACCTCGTTACGTCCATAATTGAAGATGTAGGTACCCCAATCGGGGTGTTCCCCCTGCCGTGAGTCGCTGTGGCTGTAGAGATGTGTACCGTCAAAGTAACTCAGCGCCCAGCCATCTTTGGGGAAATGTGCCGGCACCCAATCGAGAATGACGCCGATCCCGGCCTGATGACATTTATCGACGAAGTACATAAAGTCCTGCGGTGAGCCGTAACGACTGGTCGGCGCATAGTAACCCGTCACCTGATAGCCCCACGAGCCATCAAACGGGTGTTCCGCGACGGGCATCAACTCGATGTGTGTGTAATTCATCTCTTTGACGTAGCTGACCAATTGATCCGCCAGTTCGCGGTAGGTCAACCATTCGTCGTCGCCGTTGCGCCGCCACGAACCAAGATGCACCTCATAGGTGACCATCGGTTCCGCGAGGGTGTCTTTTTGTGCCCGGCTTTCCATCCACTCGTCGTCGTTCCATTCGTAAGTCGTCAGGTCAGCGACGACAGAACCGTTATTAGGTCGCAGTTCAGCACTGAAGGCATACGGGTCAGATTTCATCGCCTCGTAACCCATATGCTGTGAGCGGATATGAAACTTATAGACGGTACCGACACCCAGGTCGGGGATGAATAACTCCCATACACCGCCTTCGTTGCAGCGCCGCATCGGATTCTGGCGTTCGTCCCATTGGTTGAAATCCCCGACAACGCTGACACGCAGCGCGTTGGGTGCCCACACGACGAAATGCACACCTGTAACACCATCGACCTCACAGGCGTGCGCACCAAACTTCTCATAGCTTTCTCGGTAGCGCCCTTCCCCAAACAGGTGAAGTTCAAGTTCGGTCATCAGCGTGTCAAAGCGATAGGGGTCTTCGACCACCTGCGTGCTGCCGTCTGTGTATTCGACCTCGAAATAATAGTCGATCTTCTCTGGGTCACCGGGCAACACCGCCTCAAAAATCCCTTGATCGCGGATTTTAATCATCGCGGTACGGTTTTCCGTCGCCCGCTCTACCACGTAAACTTTGCTGGCATCAGGGCGCATCGTCCGAATGGCGACCTTATTTTTACCCTCGGCATGGGGGCCAAGCACTTCAAACGGTGCACCGTGATGTCCGTAAGCCAGTGCGTTGATTGCATCAGTATGAATTTTAGTTGTCATCTTTAGAACCTTGCTCGTTCGGCGTACTACAAATATGATACTCCGTCGTAATGAGGTTAATCTTAACGCGGGTCGCTGCAATCATCAAAGGCAATTATGGAACACCCGGTCATTGCCCTGTTACTGATATTTGAGTTCACCAAGCAGCAGGTCAATCACACGCATATTGGCGACCGCGTCGGCGGGTGAGAAGCGCGGCGCACGGTCATTGAGCAGCGCATCGGCGAAATCTTCCACCATCAGTTGATAATGATCGGCAGGTGGGATGCGTACTTCACCATAAAAGTCCGTTCCATGCCAATGCCGGATTACGGTCGGCTTTGATGAATCCATCACAAACCCCTCATCAACGACGATTCGTCCACCGGAACCGCGCAATTCGTAACGATGCGTCCGGTAACTGCGCAGACTGCTATCAAAATGACCGATCACCCCGGCTGGAAATTGTAGCACCCCCGCTAGACGTTCATCGACGCCCGTTGAAGGGCCGACCTCCATCACGGCCTCGCCGTGCTGCGGTTCCTCGCCGGTCATCAAGCGCATCATGTTGATGCAGTAGCAGCCTACATCCATGACCGAGCCACCCGCGAGTTCCCGGCTCAAGCGGATATTACTTTCATCACGCAACGAAAACGTAAATGTCGCATCAATCGTATGCAGTTCTCCGATCGCGCCGTCATCGAGCATGGTCTTGACGCGCTGCGTCTGCGGGTGGAAGCGATACATGAACGCCTCCGCAAATAGCACACCATGCTCGGCGAATGCATCGACCATTTGCTGCGCTTCCTCAGCATTACGAGCGAGCGGCTTCTCGCACAGAGTCGGTTTACCGGCCTGCGCACAGCGGATGCTCCATTCGGCGTGCTGGCTGTTCGGCAGCGGGTTATAAATCGCGTCCACATCCGGGTCGGCAATGAGCGATGCGTAATCGCCGTAGGCCGTCGGGATGTCGAGCGAGTCGGCAAAATCCCGCGCACGGTCGGCATCTCGACTGGCAACGGCGAACACTTCACCGTTTGACGATGCCTGGATCGCCGGAATCACTCGCTTACGTCCGATATTAGCAGTGCTGAGCACACCCCAGCGTATTTTTTTGCTCATCATTACTCCGTTTTGCTATCAATCTATGAGCATAACGCGAAGCCCGGCATGATACAAACAAAACACGTCATGATGAAACTTAACCGGGGTTTATCTTATTTTGGTTCGGCTGTGTATGGTACATCATACAGGGTCACATGCGGGCTTTAATCCGCTGCGTGGAAATGCCCTATCGCCTATGGTTGAATGGGTGCAGATTGTCAGTGAGCTTACCGGTCAAAAATTGATGAAACCGATTCAACGACATATTTTGTTCTGTGATGGTAGCGATTGTAAGAAAAAGGGCAACAAAAAAGCCTACAAAGCGATGAAAAAGTCGCTTAAAGACGCCAAACAGCCTTTTGCACGCTGCTCCAAGACCAAATGCCTCGGTGCCTGTAAACATGCGCCGGTAATGGTCGTCTACCCGGATGGTATATGGTATACCGGCATCAAGAAAGATGATGTGCAGCGCATTGTGGCAAAGCACATCGTTGACGGCAACATCGAAGAAGACAGCGTACTCCATCAGATGACGGTGAATGCTTAAACAAAAATCGGGACGTGGCAGAAAACCACATCCCGCTTATCTTATACTATTCGTTCAGCGTTTACTGTTCCCAGTCGAAGGTACGCTCGACCGCACGCTTCCAGTTGCTGTAGTAGACTTCGCGCTCGTCGTCGCCCATCGTCGGGTTCCAGCGTTTGCCGACGATCCAGTTATTGCGCAGTTCTTCCTTGTCGCTCCAGAAGCCGACCGATAGGCCAGCACCGTAAGCGGCACCCAGCGCCGTCGTCTCAGCGACTTCAGGGCGTACCACCGGCACATCGAGGATGTCTGACTGGAACTGCATCAGCAGGTCATTAGCGACCATACCGCCATCAACCTTGAGCGCCTTCAGCTTCACGCCGGAGTCGACTTCCATCGCTTCGGCAACCTCGCGGGTCTGGAACGCGGTGGCTTCCAACGCGGCACGGGCGACATGGTTACGGTTAACGTAGCGGGTCATACCGACCATCACACCACGCGCATCATCACGCCAATACGGAGCAAACAGACCACTAAACGCCGGGACAAAGTACAGGCCGCCGTTATCCTCAACTGCACGCGCCAGTTCTTCCACCTGCGGCGCACTGTCGATGATCTTGAGGTTATCACGCAGCCACTGCACCAGTGAGCCAGTTACCGCGATAGACCCTTCTAGCGCGTAAACCGCGTCTTCGTCGCCGATCTTGTAGCAAGGCGTAGTCAAGAGACCGTTCTGGGATTGGACGATCTTGGTGCCCGTGTTAATCAGCATGAAGTTACCGGTACCGTAGGTATTCTTGGCCTCGCCGGGGCTAAAGCAAGTCTGCCCGAAGGTTGCGGCCTGCTGGTCACCGAGGATAGCATTGATCGTCACGCCATCCGCCATCGTACCGGCTTTGATCGTCCCGAAGCCTTCACCCGGTACACCACTCGGCTTGATCTCCGGCAGCATACCCTTCGGAATGCCGAGCGCCTCAATATTCTCGTCTTTCCAGTCCAGCGTCTCCAGATCCATCAACAGAGTACGGCTGGCGTTGGTGATGTCCGTCGCGTGGACGCCCCCGTCGGGACCGCCGGTGAGGTTCCACAGCACCCAGCTATCAATCGTACCGAACAGCGCCTCGCCGTTCTCGCCCGCTGCACGCAGACCGTCAACGTTTTCCAACATCCAGACCATTTTCGTGCCGGAGAAATACGTGGAAATCGGCAGACCGGTGGACTCACGGAAGCGATCCGCACCTTTGCCGCCTTCTGCCGAGAGTCGCTTGACTACATCAGTGGTACGGGTGTCCTGCCAAACGAGCGCGTTATAGTAAAATTCGCCGGTGTTTTTATTCCAGGCAACGGTCGTCTCACGTTGGTTGGTGATGCCGATAGACGCCAGGCCATCCGCACCGATGCCGACCTTTTTCATCGCACCGTCGATCACCTGTTTGGTGCGGCGGATAATCTCAGACGGGTCGTGTTCTACCCAGCCGGCACGCGGTAGAATTTGCTCGTGCTCCATCTGCTCTACGCCGATCACCTTACCGCTGTGGTCGAAGATCATAAAGCGTGTACTGGTCGTTCCCTGGTCAATTGCACCTACATACTGAGCCATTACAAAAGTTCCTTTCTAATCTCTATTGTGAAAAAATATTCGATAGCAAATGTTAACTTGCAGGCGCGATGATAATACCCAGCCTGCAAAATTGCATATTTCTAAAGCGAACTAGACGAGCGCGGTAAAAAGCACTGCCGCGAGAACCGCACCAATGATCGGCGCAACAACCGGGATCCAAGCATAGCCCCAGTCACTGTCACCTTTGCCTGGGATCGGCAGAAGCTGGTGTGCGATACGCGGTCCGAGGTCACGCGCCGGATTGATCGCGTAACCAGTCGGCCCACCGAGAGACAGACCAATTCCGAACACCAACAAACCAACAGGCAAGGCCCCTATCGCACCGACATCGATGTTGTAGACCGCGCCTTCGAGGGCTTCTGGGGCACTGGCGAAGTCCAAACCCAGTGATGCGGGAACGATGAGAAAGACACCGAACACCAGCACGAACGTGCCGACGATCTCGGTTATGGAGTTCCACAGCGGATTACGGATTTCCCCCCCGGTCGAGAACGTACCGAGGATTGTCCCTGCATCTTCTTCAGCTTCGTAGTGTTGGTAGTACGAGAGGTAGACGACGATGGCACCGACGAAAGCGCCTGCGAGTTGTGCGATGATGTAAAGCGGGACATCCCCCCACCCGGTGAAGAAATCAGTACCGAAACTGCCTGCGACTGCTAATGCAATTGTAACAGCAGGGTTGATGTGGGCACCGCTATATTGCCCCACCATGAACACGGCGATAAACACCCCAAAACCCCAACCGGCGGTGATGACAATCCAGCCACCCCCATTGCCTTTCGTCTTATTTAGAATCGCATTGGCAACCACGCCATCACCGAGGATGATGAGGATCATAGTACCAATAAACTCAGCAACCAGAGCATTCATAAAATATCTAACTTTCGGTGTATTGGACACAAATATATTTGTTGAACGAGAATATAACGTATCATCGGAGGAAGTGCAAAGTATTTGGATAAATTGGGATTAGTGACGAGGATTTTATTGAGTGCAAATCTCCCACCCAAAATTCGGATGCGTCCGATCTTTCTGCACATAGTTTGGAAATAAAATTACATAAGAATTTTTGCTCTAAGCACACACTTTGTATTATAATAAAGTCTAAAGTAATTGAAAGGTCATTAAATAATGAACCGTAAAGAAACAATAGATAAAATTAAGCAAACACAAGAAATCCCTGTGTTAATTATCGGTGCGGGTGTGAATGGTGTCGGCACATTCCGCGACCTCGCTGCTCAGGGCGTCGAAACGCTCATCGTTGAAAAAGATGATTTTTGCTCCGGTGCCAGTGCGGCGTCGTCGCATATGCTGCATGGGGGCATCCGTTATTTGGAAAATGGCGAGTTCCGTCTGGTGCGTGAAGCACTCACCGAGCGTAACTTGATGCTGCGCAACGCACCACACGCCGCCAAACCCCTGCCGACGACAGTGCCGATCTTCAAGTGGTTTTCCGGCTTTCTGAACGCCCCGCTGAAGTTCGTCGGCTTGATGGATAAGCCCGCCGAACGTGGCGCGTTAGTCATCAAAATCGGTATGACCGTGTACGACTTCTTCGCTCGTGATTACCGCGTGATGCCGACCCACTCGTTCAACAACAAGAAAAAGTCATTACAGAAGCACCCCAAGCTCAATCCGGATATTATCTTCACGGGGATGTACTACGACTCGTGGATGCCCTCACCGGAGCGCATCGTGATGGATATGATGCGTGATGCGACGGATATGTCCGATACAGCCTACGCGTTGAACTACGTCAGCGCCGCTAATGCAGAGGGTGACACCGTCACGCTGCGTGACGAGATCAGCGGGGAGACGTTCGAAGTTAAGCCGAAGGTCGTCATCAACGCGGGCGGTCCCTGGATCGACTTCATCAATAAGGCGATGGGCGAAACCACACACTTCATCGGCGGGACTAAAGGTAGTCATCTGATTATCGACAACCCCGAACTTTACGAGGCCCTTAGTGGCTCCGAAATGTTCTTCGAGAACGACGACGGGCGTATCGTGCTGCTGCTGCCCTACATGGGTAAGGTGATGGCCGGGACGACCGACATCCGTGTAGATGACCCCGATGATGCGTGGATCACCGATGAAGAAACCGAGTACATCCTCAGTCTGATCCCAAAGGTGTTCCCCAACATCAAAGTCGAACGCTCACAGATTGTATTCCACTTCTGCGGTGTGCGTCCGTTGCCGGCTAGCGAAGCCGGTTACACGGGTAACGTCAGCCGTGACCACGAAATCCGCCCATTGGAACCTGCCAAGAGCGGCTTTAGCTTCCCGGTGTATTCACTGATCGGTGGTAAGTGGACGTCCTTCCGGGCTTTCAGCGAAGAAACTGCTGATGTCGTGCTGAAAGACCTTAATCTGCCACGCAAGAAGAGCACACAGCACATCGCCATCGGTGGTGGGCATAACTACCCTGAAGGTGATGCGGCGCAAGCCCGTTGGATCGACCGCGTGGCAAACGAAACCGGCGTCGATAAAGATCGTGTCAAAACGCTGTTTGAGCGTTACGGCACCTACGCGGAAGCAATATCAAAGTTCATCGCTGATGGCGAGGACGAAGCGATCCGCGACCTACCCCACTATTCCAAGCGAGAGGTGCAATATCTCGCCCGCCGCGAACAGGTCAACCGCTTGATCGACATCCCGCTGCGCCGCACGGTGATCGGCTGGCTCGGTGAACTGACCGACGATGCGATCACCGATATGGCGGACGCCGTCGGTGAAGAACTCGGTTGGTCTGACGAGCGCCGTAACGAGGAAATTGCCCGTACAGCGCAGATCATGAACGAACGCTATGCCGGTCGCCTGACGGTACCTGCCGCAGCCACTACCAGCTAGAAAATGAAACAAACAGGGATGTGATCTCGTATCACATCCCCTCCCCGACATTCCCGTGTTTGGCGCGGTTACAGCACATGGATTGCTCCGTATAAGCCGGTCTTAATTCCAATGGGAACCGAGCAAACAGTCATCGTGCATTTCACTTCCTGGTTCTATCGTTTTCTGTGGTTACAGGCTTCATCAGAGCAAATCGGCTAGTTTCTACCGAAAAGCAGCTAAAATCGCGCTGAAGTCATCATTTTCACGTAGATTTGGTGTCTCTGAGGAAGGTGGAGAACATGCGTGTCACCCAAAATAAGACGGGGCAACACAGCAAGCAATAGCCGCTGGACTGCCCCATCGTTCATGAGAAGCGATCTGTAAGAAGATCGCACAGGGCGTCAGAGTACCGGAGACGGGTTCTCCTGCGCCGTTGAATACGACTCAACATTATCTTCAGGCTCACTCTGGAACCGCGAGAGCGATGAGCTTTTCAGTCTCAAAGAATTACTCACGACAGAATGCGCGAAATGAGAAACCCCATCGTCTCCGCCGCTTAAACCTCGCAACGCTCAAATCTAGAAGTTTCGCCCTCGTCGCACAACTGAGCGACTCGACCTCTGATAACGGGAGGACGTGCTAATGCTCTCCCAGATCAAACCACTTACTCAGGAACAATGTCAAAACGCCCACGATGCCGCACAGCAGGCGGTCATGCGGGCTGTTGGTAAACGACCGCTGCGCGAACATTTCGACCGCCACACCGCATCTTGGTATCCGCAATCCGTATCCCGGCTCATCAACGTACTGTGCATCGTGTTGCTGCTGGCAGCGTTTACGCCGTCGACAATCCGTCTGTTCGTCATCGGTTCGGAGACCTTTGGCGCAGCCGTACCGTCCAATCTCGCCATGCTTGCTGTGGGGATCGCGACCGTGCTCACCGCCGAGATCGGTCAAGTGGTGTTCTCGCTGGCTCTCGCGACACTGGGCACGACACCGAGTGCGCGTCGTTTGCTGTATGCAAGCATGGGGATCGCGACCGCGATTGCGCTGGTCGGCAACGTTCAGGTCGCCCTTCCAGGACACATGCACAGCCCGTTTGCGTGGCTGGAAGCCATCGCCCCGCCCCTACTTGTACTGAGCACGGCTTACATGCTCAAAGAGCAACTGCTCGAGTCCATCGAAACTCGCCACGCCAACGAACGCGCCTATCAGGAAGCGGTTAACCTGTGGCAGGCCGCGACCGCTAACCCAGAGAGCCATCCCGGTTGGATGCAGTTCTATGCCAATGCCCTGCGAGATGCCCTCCGCAAATCTAACAGCCGCCGCAAGGAGACGCTTGCCGCACTCAATACCGGACATTGGCGGGCGTTGGTCTACCGGGAACTGCAAGCGGACAACTGGTACGCGGAGCCGGTCATCGAAGATTCACCGACTGAGGAGGTTGTATCCACTGAAGATTGCCCTTTCGCCCTGAGCGCTACGAGCAAAGGCGCATCGAGCCAGATGAAGGGCGGTGCCTAGTGTGCGGTGACGTATTATCCGAATCCAACTATTACGCCGGACGCAAGCGCCTGTACTGCTCCAACGCCTGCAAGCAGAAAGCCAAGCGTAAGCGAAAAAAGGGGCATTTCGTGTCGTTTTCACACCGCATAGCAGGAGAAAACGCCGGTGAGTAAGCCAACGATCATTCCTAACTGGAAATATCAGAAGCCGACCCAAGGCGGGTTTCGCGGGTTGAAGAAACTGCTGAAGTACGTGTCTTACCGCGACAACCCAGAGCATCGACCCGTAGATAGCGATGTGCGTTGGACAGACTGCGGATTAGGCGAGAACTGGCGCGAGGTCTATGCCAATGCCGGACGCTTCGCCGGGCCGTATGTATTGGCACACCACATGGTCATCTCACCAGCACCCGACCTGATGGAACTGTTACCCGAAGACATTCGGGAGGAGGCCGTGAAGGAGGTCACCGAGCGCACCATCGAGACCTGGCACATCGAGCGCGGTTTATCCGTGCCGGAATATTCATACTGCTTGCACGACCGCGACACCGACGATGCGTTCGGTCTACAACAGCTCCATACCCATATCTTCATCGCCGGAACCATCGACAACGGCGTGGGCGAACGGCAGTCCCATCGGGTCAACCGTGAGCAAGTGTGTACGGATCGTGGGGGATTGAAGCGCAGCGATAATCTGCACCGTATCGCCCGTCAGGAGTTCGAGAGCATCCTGGATCGCAGTCTGGGGCACGAGTGGCGGCTACTGCGTGAGCCAGAACCGATGCACGACCGCGACGATGTTGGACATCTGATGGAGATCGACCGATGAACGGTGTCCGACGCACAGCGCAAAACGATGCGATTGGCTTCGCGCCAATCGCGGGTGTCCCGCCTGTCAGACGGCAGCCTGTATCCGGTGAGGATGCAGGCGGGACACCCAACCCTCTACATAGTAGGGGTTGCGAGTTTAATCAACTCGCTCCTCACACGCCGGAGAGGCTTGATGCGCCACGTCTCCACGTGTCGCGCCAGCACCGGGTGGCGCGTGCGCCGCCGCTGCTGGCAAGCATGGCGCGTCATGGGTATTCGCGCTCATGCCCGGCCAAAATCACAGATTTTACCCATTTGTCATACACAGTCACGGAGTCACCATGTCCAACAAATCAAAAACCAAATACACCAGCCGACTGAGCGTGCATGTCACGCCAGCCATGAGTGACCGGCTGGATCAGATCGCGCTGATGCGCGATGAAGCCAAAGCGGAGATTGTCCGTAGTGCGCTGCGAGCATATCTCGATGAGCAGGAGGATTTGCTGAGCAGCCGCAAACACTTCACGAAGATGTTCCAGCGGCGCGTGACCTACATCGAGCGGCTGCTGGCGATCAGCCTGTGGCTGAATAT
>DAOTTX010000362.1:0-20109 GCA_034437515.1 Anaerolineae bacterium | reverse complement strand
GACTCTACTGAAAAAAGGTCATTTTGCCGAAAATTTGACCCGGTATCACACCACTTTGAACCTATATGACCCACGTTTTTAGGGTAATATTGAGTTCTTTCAGCGGAGTCATTAATTAATGTACAAATTTCTACCAAAATACCAATAAAATATGTTTCTTAAAGTTCACTTAACAAAACTATATCAAATCAGTAAATATCGCCTGTTATCGTTTTGCGGGGTATAAATGAGTGAGACTCGTCCGCGTAGTATAGGAATAATGATCGCGTGTCTTCTATTCAAACAGAAACCATCGCACGCCCAAAAGCAAAGATCAGCCCCAAAGTTAACGCCTCTACCATTCGAGAAACCTTAATCGGTTGGCTTTTCATCTCTCCGGCAGCATTCCTTATCTTCATTTTCGGATTTTTCCCTATCGGCTATGCCATCTACATGAGCGTTCATCGATGGCGCATTCAGCGTGGCCCCTTTTTATGCAATTCCGAGTTCGAAGGTGGTGTCTCAGCGATCAGCAGTGTGGGTGACGTGTTCGGTTATCTCGGCGCGTGCCTCGGTCACTACGAAGAAAGTGTGATTGGCAACTGGGGCGGCGCGGCGATCACCGCCGTCGGCTTCGGCCTGTTGGTGTTGACTTTCGCCGTCTGGACGAACCGCTTCAAGTTCTTACAGGCGATCCCCGGCATCGTGCGGGCGGTGGCCTCAATTGCTATGATGGCGTTCTCGTTCGCGGTCGTCTCTCACGGCTGGCAGATGATGACTGGCGATCTTTCCTCGCGCAATCAAGATTTTCTCGATGGCTTGCAGATCACGTTCTATTACGCCTTTGGCAGCATCCCACTTCAGCTTACGTTGGGGTTACTGTTAGCCTATGTCCTTTATCAGAATATCAAAGGCAAACAAACATTCAGGATGATCTTTTTCATCCCGTATATCACACCGGCGGTCGCTTCGGCAGTCGTTTTCTCGGCGATCTTCAACGGCAGTGATACATCAATGGCGAATCAAATACTGGATATGTTCGGCGGTGATTCACAGCGATGGCTGGGCGAATCCGACCCATTCTTAAACGTCGCTTTTGGCCTCGAACTCGAAGGCTTCATCGCCGGGCCGAGTATGGCGCTCATGTCGGTGATTGTCCTCGGCATCTGGACTTACACCGGTTACAACGCGGTCATTTTCCTGGCGGGCCTGGGCAACATCCCCGCCGACCTGTACGAAGCGGCAAGAGTGGACGGTGCTAACCAGTGGCATCTCTTCCGTCACATCACGCTGCCTTTGATCTCACCGATCACATTTTATCTGTCGCTATTGGGGTTCATCGGAACCTTCAAGGCATTTAACACATTATTTGTGATGGACACCCCGGCGGCACGCGGCACGTTAGATACCTCCGCGCTGGTCATCTTTGATACCTTCCGCACGCAGAACCGCTACGGCGAAGCCGCGGCACAGGCGATTGTGCTATTCATCATCATTCTCGCGGTGACGCAGTTCCAACGCAGCTTCTTTGAAAGGAACGTCTTCTATGGCTGATATGACGATGAACCCACCTAGCAACATTGAGCGTACCGCCAAATGGACATCGGAGCGCATCCTGATCAATGTCGTGCTCTACGGCACACTGACCCTCTTTGCCATCGTCGCGCTGGTGCCTTTTTTCTGGATGATCTCATCGTCGCTGATGACGCTGGGCGAAACACTCAATAAACAATGGTTGCCGAGTACGCCCCAACTTGAAAACTACCCTGAAGCATGGCGGCAAGCGGATTTTGCCAGTTATTTTGGTAACAGTATCGCCATCGCCGCCGTGACGATTGTCGGTCTGCTGTTCGTGACCATTCTATCGTCCTATGCTTTCGCCAAGATTAAGTTCTGGGGGCGCGACCTGATCTTCACACTACTGCTGCTCACGTTAATGGTACCGGAGGCGGTGTTGATGATCCCAAACTATTTGATTATCGCCGGTCAGATCTTCCCCTTACCGGAAATCACCGCTGATTGGCCCAATGTCGCCACCTCGATGTCCGGCAGTTGGTTAAACAACCTCCCGGCGCTGACGGTGCCGTTCTTTGGGAGTGCGTTCGCCATCTTCCTGATGCGCCAATTTTTCATGCAAATCCCCGATGAATTGTGGGAAGCGGCCCGCATCGACGGCTGCGGACACATGCGCTTTCTGGTGCAGGTCGTTATCCCGCTGAGCCGCCCGGTCATCCTGACGGTGGTGCTGCTCACGTTCATCGACTCGTGGAACGCGCTGCTGTGGCCTTTGATCGTCACCACCGACTCGTGGCGTCCGATCATGTTGGGGCTTTACAACTTCAGCAGTGAAGGCGGCAACCAGACGCATCTACAAATGGCAGCCGCGTTCATCACCATTATCCCGATGTTGACGCTGTACTTCTTCACGCAAAAGACGTTTACGGAAGGCATCGCGACAACAGGTTTGAAGGGTTAGTTTTTAACAACGGTAACTTTGAGGGAGTGGCGACCCCACGCTTGTACCTCATAAAAAAATGTCTGTCTTGTACAATCTATCAAGGAGAAAAAGCAACACATGAACAAGAGAACATTTGCATTTTTTAGCTTCATCCTCGCCCTACTGGTTCTGGCGATGCCGGCCTTCGCGCAGAGCGAAGACGAAGACGCCAGCCGCTACGACGGCGCAGACCCCTCCGGTCAGAACGTCGTCTTCTGGCACCAGCACAGTGGTGAACGTGAAGAACAACTTCAGGAAATCGTCGCCGAATTCAACGAAACCAACGAATTCGGCATTACCGTCGAAGCACAGAATCAGGGCGGTTATGGTGACATCTTCGCGCTGATGACGACCACTCTCGCCGCCGGTGGTGATGAACTGCCGCAGCTTGTCGTCGCCTACCAGAACCAGGCCGCGACCTACGAACTGGTAGATGGTCTTATTAACATCGACCTGCTGCTGAACAGCGAAGAATGGGGCCTCCCCGAAGATGCACAGGCCGACTTCTTCCCCGGCTTCTTCAGCGCCGACATCTTCCCGATCTTCGGTGGTCAACGCCTGGGCTTCCCGCCGAACCGCTCCATGGAAGTGATGTACTTCAACCAGGACTGGCTAGCAGAGCTGAACGAAGCTGGCGCGATCAGCTTTGAAGGCGCACCGGCCACCCCTGAGCAATTCGCAGAAGCGGCTTGCGCAGCGGTCGAGAACCCCTTCAGCGGTGCCACCGGTGGTGCCGACTCCGTCGGTTATCAAATCAGCTTTGACGCTTCCCGCCTCGCAAGCTGGACGTTCGCGTTCGGTGGCGACATCTTCGACTACGAAGAAGGCGTCTATGATTACAACAACGAAGCCACCGTTGAAGCTGTGGCTTTCCTGGAAGACCTCGCCGAGCAGGGCTGCATTGGTGAAATCTTCGAGCGTTTTGGTGACCAGACCAACTTCGGCCAGGGGACGACCCTGTTCACCGTTGGTTCTAGCTCCGGCCTGCCCTTCTACGGTAGTGCCGTCGAAGAAGGCGCAAACTTCAACTGGAGTGTCGCGCCCGTCCCGCACATCACCGAAACCCCCGTGCAGAACATCTACGGCGCTTCCGTGAGCATCCCCAAGACCACGCCTGAAGGCGAAGTCGCCGCCTGGGAATTCGTCAAGTACTACACCAGCGTGGAAACACAGGCTGAGTGGGCACAGGCATCCAACTACTTCCCCGTGCGCCAGAGCGTCGCGGAAGGTCTGAGTGACTACTTTGCGGAAAACCCGGCCTACGAGACCGCTTTCGAGCTGCTTGAGTTCGGTCAGGCCGAGCCGCCCGTGCCGCAGTACGACCCCGTCCGTGACGAGGCCGAACTGGTCTTCGCTGACATCGTGCTGAGCGATGACGATCTCGACGCCGAAGGTGTTGCCGAAGCACTCGAGGCGCTGGAAGTCTTCGCCAACGAGGAACTCACCCTGGCGATGGAAGATATGACAATGGATGAGTAAGGTCAACCAAACCTTACTTTAGAAACATACAAAAGAGCCGGTCAGCGCGACCGGCTCTTTTCGTTTCTCGACTTGCCACGACCGCTTACGGCTCGTTGGCGATGTAGTCCTCACATTCACCGGTGAACCACAACCAGGGTGGGCAATCAGGGTCGGGGTCGAAGTCACGGGTGATGTATATACGCGGGGTGCTGCACAACAGTTGACCGTCCTGGTATGCCAGCACCTCCCAGGACATCGGTGGCTGTCGGTTCGTTCCCTGGTAGAAATCCTGGCTTATCGTGCTGACCCGTGCGCTGGTCGAGGGCGCACTGACGTTATACGTGTCGATGAGTTCATCAGCGTGGTTGTAGACGTTGACCGCGTAGCTACTGGCACCGGCGGCAGGATCCCAGTAAAAGCGCACATAACCAAACGCGACCCCGGTCAGCGGGTGCGTAGGCTGGAAGCCAGGGCACTCGCCTGATGCAAGGTTTGCATTCGTTGTATCGTCCGCGCTGGTGTCGGCATCATCAGTGTTTTCACCAGTTGTGGCAGGTTGTTCGTCGTTATTGGCGGCCTGGTTCAACTGCGAGCGGACAATGCCGATTTCAGCCGGTGTCGCCACGTTGATCTCATAGCGCAGCACCCCGGCGGGCAAGGCGTTAAGAACAGCGAACTGTTGTAAGGTCTGCCCACCAATCGGATCGGCACGTCCCCACAGAATATCGTCCTCGTCACCCTCACAATGGAAGGCCAACGCCTGATACCCACGCGGGATGCTGAACCGGTAATCGTTCAGGAAAGCATCACCGTCGATAGCAGCCAACCGGGTAAAGCGACAAATCGTTTCATCGTCGGTTTCGCCCTCGGGCAGCAGGGATTCATACTGATCCATCCATGCGCTATCCGAGGTGAACGCCTCGAACGGCTGGGCGTAACTGCTCACTGCGACTGTCTCACGGATGCGCATCTCTGCGCCGTTGACGCTCAACCGGGTCGGTTGCGTTTCCACCCCCTGGATGACAAGGGCATTGGGCGCACCGGCACAGGTCGTCTGTGGATTGGTATCAAGCGAGAAGTCCTGCATCAGCGTGCGGTCATCCAGGCCGACGACCGGCAGATCATCCAATCCATCACTGTCGATTACACTTCGGCTTACCCAGGCAGGGATGCCTTCATGCACCACGCGCAGCCACTCCTCATCCACACTGAGCGCGTCCGCTGGCAGTAGGGTATCACGGCTGACGCTAGTCAAAACCGTATCATTAGTGCTTGGGCGCGAGCGCAAGTTCACAGAGCCGGTCGTCCGTACTTCGATCGGCTGCATTGGGGTGACGACGTCCGCTTGTGGGACGGCGTTTTCCAGCCGTACATCACCGAGCATAAGCATCATCACGCCCTGGTTGCCCATCGCAACCGGCAGATCAACCGATGTATTCAACAGCGCCACGCCATAGTTATCATCGGCAAAGCCATTGGAAACCAACCCCGGCAGTTCGGTTAAAGCCATCACAGAACCGGCGAAACAGGCAGCGTCTCGCTCAAGACCGGCACAGTTGGCGGCGGTCTCGTTGACAATCCGAGCAGCGACATCACCACACGTCTCTTGTGCCTGCGACGTCCCCGGCGCAGCGGCGACCAGCAGCGCGACAGCGACTAAAATCATTAACGTTAAGCGCATCGGTTTCTATCCTCATTCATGATCTATTAAGACTGCATGAGAATAGTAGTCCCATCACGGGATTTATTCAATCCTTGTCGTCTTCATCATCGCCGTCGTCTCGCTCGCCGGTGTAGCGTGTCCGCACGCCGACCGCTTTGATGCCCCGCTCGTTGAGCCAGCGTGTGACCACCGGCACATACCCGTGTGTCACCCATACCCGTTCCGCGCCGGTGTCCTCGATGGTCTGCATCAGGTCGGTCCAGTCGATATGATCGGATAGCACAAAACCGCGATCCACCGCACGACGCCGGCGCGTCCCTCGGATGCGCATCCAGCCCGAAGCGAAGCCGGTCGAGACGTTGCCGAAACGCCGCAGCCATGTCGAACCGCGTGCCGAGGGCGGCGCGACGATCAACGCCTGGCTCCAGTCGTCTTTGTCGGTGTCGGTCGCGTAGGTGGTCGGCGGTAGATCAATCCCACTGCGCCGGTAAGCATCCGCCAGACGTTCGACCGCCCCGTGTGTAAAAATCCGCCCGATGGACGCATCCACCCCGGCAAGAATGCGCTGCGCCTTCCCCAGAGAATACCCGAAGATCACGCTGGTCTTGCCCTGCGACTGGTTGCCGCGCCACCAATCGTTGATCTGTGCGAAGACCTCGCTTTGCGGGGGCCAGCGGTAAATCGGCAGGCCGAAGGTCGCTTCTGTGATGAAGGTGTGGCACTTCACCGGCTGGAAGGGCGTACAGGTCGGGTCCGGCTCTCGTTTATAATCCCCAGAAGCGACCCACACCTCGCCTTTGTATTCCGCACGCACCTGTGCGGAGCCGAGAATGTGCCCCGCCGGGTGCAGCGAAACACTCACCCCGTTAATGGTTGTCACCTCGCCATATTCGGCGAATTGCAGCGGCGCATCTGCGCCCAGCCGCATACGAAACACATGCCGCCCCGCCTGCGAGACGAGATAAGCACCGCAGTCGCCGGCGTAATGATCGCCGTGCGCGTGGGTAATCACGGCACGGTCTACCGGCTGCCAGGGGTCGATATAAAAATCACCGGCAGCACAATAAAATCCGCGGTCTGTTGCAGTAATTAACGTCATGCGTCTATTCTCATCTACCCATGTTCGCCGCATGTGAGTTCCTGATGAGGATGCAGTATATTTCTTCATGCGTTTGCGCTAAAGTAGCAGGGATATTTCAAGTCACGAGGACACATGCTATGAAAGCCCCCTTTGTCATCGCCATCAGTGGCACATCCGGCGTCGGCAAATCGACACTGATTCACTATCTGCTCAAACAAGTTGAACAGGCGACCGGCCTCGGCATGGATGACTACGAAGAAACCTCAACCTACCCCACCAGCATCAACGCCTGGATTGAAAACGGCGCAAACCCCAGCGACTTCGCCACACCCCATCTCGCGGAAAACCTGCAACGGCTGCGTCAGGGAAAACCTGTCATCGACCCGATGACGAACGAAGAATATCCCGCCCGCCCCATCATTATTTTAGAAGAACCGTTCGGCAGAGAACGTGATGCGATGCATCAGATGATTGATTACGTGGTATATCTTAAAATCCCCTACGACCTCGCACTCGCACGTAAAATCCAACGGAAGATTACCGACGCACTCAGCGATCATGAATTCGAGCAAGGGATGAGACATATCAGCACATTTATCAATTGGTACCGGCAAGCAGGCTATCTCTTCTATCAAACGGTCAACGACCGGGTAGAGGCCAATTGTGATCTCGTCGTCGATGCCACCCAGCCG
This sequence comes from Anaerolineae bacterium, assembly GCA_034437515.1. Taxonomy (GTDB): domain Bacteria; phylum Chloroflexota; class Anaerolineae; order Aggregatilineales; family Phototrophicaceae; genus DAOTTX01. Next base: position 12,736 of record DAOTTX010000362.1, on the reverse strand, counting down.
ACCGAAGACATCGCCGCCCCTCTACTTGAGATCATCAAGCGGCATATTTGACTATTTTAAAACCAAATAAATATTCATCCCTACAAATACGAGAAATTTCTCTCTTATTATGCTAGAGTCGAGGACAAATAATTGTAATAAGGGTCCAACAACGGTGCAACATCAACCTCAAACCATCGCCAACCGCTATCGTGTTATCTCCGTATTGGGTGAGGGCGGCATGGGCGCGGTCTACCGTGTGTATGATCGCCTCACCGGACACACCGTCGCGCTAAAGCGTATAACGGTCAATCAAGAAAGTGTGAAGGTCGCCGGGCAGACCCTACCCGCAGGTAAGATCAACCTTCGGGTCGCGCTGGCACAAGAATTCCGTACACTGGCGTCCCTGCGACATCCTAATATCATCAGTGTGTTGGATTATGGCTTCGAGAACGCCCCACACACAGATGAACAGCAACCCTACTTCACGATGGAACTGGTCGAAAATGCGCTGACCCTCGCCGACGTCACATCACGGATGAGCTTCGACCAGAAAATCACACTGCTGACTCACATCTTACAGGCACTCGCTTACCTGCATCGCCGGGGAATCATCCATCGAGATTTGAAACCGGGCAACATCTTAATCGGCAAGGAGCAAACCAAAGTCGTCGATTTTGGTTTAGCAATGGTAAATCAAACACAACCGGCTCAGGATGATGCCGTCGTGGGGACGATTGCTTACATGGCTCCGGAAGTGCTGCAAGGCGCACGCCCGACGACTTCGAGCGATCTGTACGCGGTGGGGGTGATCGCCTACGAATTGTTCGCCGGGCAGCATCCGTTTGCACTCGATAACTTCATGGACTTTCTCGAACAACTGCTGAACAACGACGCCGACATCAGCCGGTTAGATGCCCCGCAACCACTGGCAGCATTGGTCGGAAGACTGCTCCACCGCGACCCAAACCAGCGTTACCAGCAAGCCCTTGATGTGATCGACGACCTACTAGAAATAACCGATCAACCCATCCCGTTGGAAACACGCCGAATGCGCGAGAGCTTCCTACAGGCGGCGCGTTTCGTCGGTCGTGAAACAGAGATGAACACACTCTTTGTCGCGCTGCATCAAGCCATCAACGGGAACGGCAGCAGTTGGCTCATCACCGGGGAAAGCGGTGTCGGTAAGTCGCGCCTGCTGGACGAAATCCGCATTCAGGCGCTGGTGGAAGGAACCATCGTGCTGCGTGGTCAATCCATCCGAGAAACCGGCCTGATTTATAAACCCTGGCGAGACGTTATGCGGCGGATCATCCTCACGTTGAACATCAACGACCTCGAAGCGGGCATTCTACGTGAGATCATACCGGACATCCCGACTTTGCTCGAACGCGAGATCCCACCGGTCGCTACACTGGAAGGTTACGCCGGTCAACGCCGGCTGACGACGACCATCGTCGATGTGTTCAAACGCGCTCAGCAATCGATTTTACTGCTGCTGGAAGACCTGCATTGGGCGTCCGAAAGTTTGGGGCCGCTCTACGCGCTGAACCAACTGGTACCCGTCCTGCCCCTAATCATCATCGGGACTTATCGCACGACCGATCATCACCAACCGGAAGAAGATTTCAGCGGCATGGAAATCTTACATCTGGAACGCCTCAACGCGACAAGCATCGCCACACTGACCGAGTCCATGTTAGGCCACACACAAAACACACGAGATGTCATTACGCTGCTGCAACGCGAGACGGCAGGCAACGCCTTTTTTATCATCGAAGTGGTGCGTGCGCTGGCGGAGGATGCGGGGCGGTTGGCAAACATCGGTTCATTGACTCTGCCCAGCCACATCGTCACCGGCGGCATTAAAGCCGTCCTTCGCTACCGGCTTGATCAAGTCCCCGCTGAGGCCGTGCCGTTGTTGAAGTTAGCGGCGATCAGCGGGCGCAACCTCGATACCAAGATTATCGGGCGACTGACAAAGTATACGGACAACACCCTGGAGGTCGAGCAATGGCTGAGTCTCTGTGCTGAAGCCGCCGTGCTCGAAGTCCGTGAGGAACAATGGCGCTTCACCCACGATGAACTGCGTGAAGCCCTGATCCGCGATCTCGAAGATGAACGCCCAAAACTGCACCGTCAGGTTGCGGAGACGATTGAAGCGATCTATCCCGACGACGATACCTGGTCGTCGGTACTGGTGGAACACTGGCAAGCCGCCGGGATCGCCGAAAAGACCATCCATCACGCACAACACGCCGGGGAGCGCGCCCTGTTGATCGGTGCGTTTCGAGAAGGCGAGATGCTACTGAAAAAGGTGCTCGATCACGAAACACAGCAGGGCATCCGACCGGAATTACTGCCCCTATTACAGTTGATGGGGGCGCTCAACTGGCGCATGAGTGCTTATGACCAGGCCGGCTGGTATTACGCTCAAAGCCTTTCTCTAGCATCTGAAATGGACGACGCCGGCGACATCGCCGAAGCCCTCAACGGCCTGAGCTTTCTTGAATGTCTGAAAGGAAACTACGTCGATGCCTACGAACTCGCCGAGGACGCACTCAAGTTCGCTCAAAGTGGTGAAAGTGTCATCAACATCGCCCGTGCGTTGAGCAACCTCGGCATCGTGGCGGAAGGCAACCGAGACTACGACCACGCACGCAACTTCTATCAGGAAAGCCTGCAACGCTTTGAGGATGCAGAAAATACACGGGGTATCGCTTCCACCTTGAACAACCTGGGTTCCATCGCCGATTCTATCGGTGAATATGCCGAGGCCGCACAATATTACCAGCGCAGCCTGACCCTGTGCCGTTCGATTGGCTACCGGCACGGCATCTCAACCCTGCTGAATAACATGGGCATCCTCAGTGAACGCCTGCAAGCCGATACCGACGCCTGGCGCTGCTATCAAGAAAGCCTGCAAATCAGCATACAAATCGGTGACCAGCGCGGCTGTGCCCATGCCTACACCAACATGATCTTCACGGCGATCAAACTGGGTAAAATAGCCGACGCGCGACGGTTTGCGGTTGAGTCGCTCAATCTCATCAGTGAATTGGACATTGACTATATCAGGCCGCACGTCCTCGCGGGGATCGCCTGGCTGCGCTTGCTCGACGGTGAAATCCAATCCGGCGCGGAGTTACTCGGCACTATTGCGGGCATCCCCAACCTGGATCATGACTTCCTCTATTTGCGCTTTACGCCCTTGACCCAGCGGTTCGAGGCAGCCATGTCAGCAACGGCCTATACACAGGCGGTGCAGCGTGGGCAAGAGCACGACCTCCAGAATGTGCTGAAAGCCTTACAAGGTGCGCAAACGTGAGCAATATCATCATATTCAGCGACCTTTGATACTATGACTCGGCGGCCTCTCACGTTAATCTGAGAGTTGTGAATTTAACGATGAGCGAAAGAGGCCATGATGAATTGGCGCGATAAAATCGTTTCAGCAGAAGAAGCGGCGAATTTGATCGTTTCCGGTCAACGTGTATTTTTGACCGGCAATTGTTCTACGCCGCAGGTATTTTTGGAAGCACTTGTAGATCGCTACAAAGAACTTCAACAGGTCGAACTGGTGCAATTGCTCGGCCTGGGGCCGGGTGAATACGTCACGCCGGAAATGGCAGCACATATCCGCATCAACAGCCTGTTTATTGCACCAAACGTGCGCAAGGCCATCAACGAGGGCTTAGCCGATTTCACGCCGATCTTCCTGGCGGAAATTCCCAAACTGTTCCGTACCGGACGGCTGGTGTTGGATGTCGCCGTTATTCAGGTCAGCCCACCGGATAAACATGGTTACTGCTCCTACGGTGTCGAAGTCGGTGTGACCAAAAGCGCGGCGGAAAGTGCCGGCATCGTCATCGCTGAGGTGAACCCCAACATGCCGCGTACCCTGGGTGATAGCTTCATCAATGTCAACCAGATCAACCACTTCATCGAAGTCGATTATGACCTCCCTGAGCTACCCCCCGTCCCGCCCTCACCCGTACAGGATCAGGTCGCGCAGCACATCGCCGAATTAGTACCGGATAGCGCGACCTTACAACTCGGCATCGGCGGCATCCCGGATGCCGTGCTACGTCGTCTGGAAGGGCATAAGAACCTGGGCGTCCACACTGAGCTTTTCAGCGATGGTGTGATGACGATGATCGAGAAGGGCATCATCACCAATGCGATGAAAGCCATCCACCCCGGTAAGGTGGTCGCAGGGTTCATCTTAGGCTCGCGGGAACTGTTCGACTACGTCAACGATAACCCGGTCTTCGAGATGCACCCCACCGAGTACGTCAACGATCCGTTCATCATCGCGCAGAACAGCAAGATGATCTCGATTAACTCCGCGTTGGAGGTGGACATCACCGGGCAGGTCTGCGCGGATAGCATCGGCACGAAGTTTTATTCCGGCGCAGGCGGTCAGCTAGACTTTGTGCGTGGCGCGACCCGCAGCGAGGGTGGTATGAGCTTCATCGCCCTACCCAGCACAGCCAGGAAGAACACACTCAGCCGCATCGTCAAGCAGTTGAAGCCGGGCGCAGGTGTGGTCACCACCCGCTATGACGTCCACTATGTAGCGACAGAATTCGGCGTGGTTGACCTGTGGGGACGTTCGATTGAAGAGCGCGTACACGCCATCGTCAGCATCGCCCATCCAGATTTCCGCGAGGAACTGCTGGCATACGCACGGGAACAAAACTACATCAACAAAATCTTCTCGATGAGTTAACGTTCACCGTAAAGGGACTCCAACCGGGGCAAAGATCACTGCGCCCTGGTTTTTTGACTCCTACAAAGTAGTGCTTAGTTTCACACAGAATTTGTGCAATAATAGAGAGAGGCCATTCGAGAAAAAAGATTTTAAGGAATAACACAGGCTAGCCATGTCATCCCAATATGAGTTCCACGGACCCAACGTAGGCTACATCCTTGAACGCTATGAACAGTATCTGCAATCTCCGGATTCAGTTGATCCTGCGACCCGCGAGTTTTTCTCTCACTGGACGCCACCCAGCACCAACGGGCATGGCAACGGCACAGCGGCACTGGTCGCGGCTGCGCCGGGTGTCGATAGCCAGAAGATCGTCGGCCTGGTCAGTTACGTGCAGGCCATCCGGCAGTACGGGCACGTCGAAGCGGCGATTGACCCACTCGGCAGACCGCGCCCCGGCGACCCTGAACTCTCGCTAGAAGTACACGGCATTAGCATCGACGACCTGCACAGCTTACCCGCCAGTTTGATTGACAGCCCATTAGCGGCAGGTGCGTCGAACGCACTGGAAGTCATCGAGCGGTTGCGCGGGGTGTATATGTCGAGCATCGGCTTTGATAACGACCATATCCGCATCCCCGAAGAGCGTGAATGGCTGCGCGAAGCCGCCGAGTCTCGCCGCTATGCCTATGAAGGCACAGATGAGCAATCCGTCGGACTGCTCAAACGGCTCACACAGATCGAAACCTTCGAGCATTTCCTACAACAGAGCTTCCCGACCAAATATCGCTTCTCCGTCGAGGGGCTGGATATGATGGTGCCCATGCTCGATGAGGTCGTGGAGCATACCAAAAGCACAAATACCGCCACCATCGCAATCGGTATGGCGCATCGTGGGCGGCTCAACATCCTTGCGCACATCATGAAGAAGCCCTATTCAAAGATCCTCGCAGATTTCAAAGACCCACTGAAGCTGCAAGAGATGCGCGAGGCCATCGGTTGGACGGTCGGCGATGTGAAGTATCACAAAGGGGTGCGCCACGAGGCCGGCGGCGACCTGACCGTCACCATGCCGCCCAACCCCAGCCACCTCGAACAGATCAACCCGGTGGCAGTGGGCATGTCCCGCGCGGCGGGCACAGATGCCGACCAACCCGGTGAGCCATACTTTGACTCCAAGAAGACGCTGCAAATTCTCATCCATGGGGACGCCGCTTTCCCCGGTCAGGGGATCGTTTCAGAGACGTTGAACCTCTCGCATCTGCCCGGTTACTGGACGGGCGGCACCATCCACATCATCGCCAATAACCAGATCGGCTTTACCACCCTGCCCGATGACGGACGCAGCACACTCTATGCCAGCGACCTGGCAAAGGGCTTCAAAGTGCCGGTGATCCACGTCAACGCTGACGACCCCGCCGCGTGCATCGAGGTCGCTCGTATCGCCCATGCCTATCAGGAGCGGTTCGAGCGCGATATTCTGATCGACCTGATCGGATACCGGCGCTACGGGCACAACGAACTCGATGAACCGAGCTTCACCCAGCCGATGATGTACCAGATCGTGCGCGAACACAAAACTGTGCGCCAACAATGGGCGAAAAATCTACTGGAAAGCGGCGTCATCACCGAAGACGCCGCCGATCAATTTGTCGACGAACAACGGGCGGAACTTCAGGCCGCGCTGGATAAAGTCGAGCAGTCACCGGAAGAACTCGCCGAACCCGTGCCGGAAGAACCGCCGCAGGGTGCCGCTCGAAAGATCAAAACCGCCGTCAGTGCGGAGCGCCTGCACGCGATCAACGACGGGTTGGCAAGCACGCTCGAAGGCTTTAACTTCTATTCCCGCCGCATGGAAAACACCATTCGTAAGCGCCGGGATGCGCTCGACAACCCGGACGAAAACACCATCGACTGGGCGACCGCCGAAGAACTCGCGTTCGCAACCATCCTTGAGGATGGCATCCCGATCCGCATGACCGGGCAAGACTGCGAACGTGGCACGTTCAGCCACCGCCACGCTATGCTGCACGATGCTGAAACCGGTGATAAGCTCGCGCCGTTGCAGCAGTTCCCGCAGGCCAACGCCGGGTTCGAGATCCATAACAGCCCGCTTTCTGAGGCGGCGGTGGTCGGCTTCGAATACGGCTACAACGTACAGGCCCCCGGTCGGCTGGTGCTATGGGAGGCGCAATACGGCGACTTCATCAACGGCGCACAGACCATCGTGGACGAGTTCTTGCTTTCCGCGCGGGAAAAGTGGGGGCAGACGCCCTCGCTGGTGATGCTACTACCACACGGTCACGAAGGAGCCGGACCGGATCATTCCAGCGGACGCCCGGAACGTTTCCTGCAAATGGCGGCAAACACCAACCTCCGGTTGGCAAACGTGACCACCGCCGCACAATACTTCCATCTGCTACGACGGCAAGCCCTGTTGCTGGAAACCGATCCACTGCCGTTGATTATCATGACGCCCAAGAGCCTGCTACGTAACCCGCAGGTGGCCTCGTCGATGAACGACCTGACCGGCAACAAGTTCCAACCGGTCTACGATGACCCCGACGCCGACCCCGAAAAGGTCGACAGACTGGTCTTTTGCAGCGGTAAGTTCTACCTCGATCTGGTCAACAGCGAGTATCGTGAGCAGAACGCACAGGTCGCGCTCATCCGCATGGAACAACTCTATCCATTCCCGGTCGCGGATCTCAAAGACATTATCAAGCGTTACCCCAACGTGGAGCAAATCGTCTGGGCGCAGGAAGAACCGAAAAACATGGGGGCCTGGGAGTTTATGGGCTACCGGCTCAAGAAATTGGTCGGCATCGACACACCCGTCAACTACGTCGGACGCCGCCGCAGTTCCAGCCCGGCGGAAGGTTCCTCGACCGCGCATCAGGTCAACCAGTCCATGATTATCGAGTATGCGTTCACCTGGAAATTTGATTAAAATCTGTCGTTCGGACGTGCTATCGTCCGAACGAGACTTACAAGCTCATTATGTCGCGGTGTCACGACCACACCCGGCATCACAACGGAGAGAACAAACATGGCTTCTGAAATTGTAGTGCCTGATCTCAGCGAATCGGTGATCGAAGCCACCGTCGCGGATTGGCTCAAAAACGAGGGCGATTTCGTCGAGGAAGGCGAAGCCGTCGTCGTGTTAGAAACAGACAAGGTATCCGTCGAAGTGACGGCGGAGGCCGCCGGTACGTTAGTCGGAATCAGCGCCCAACCCGGCGACGATGTCCAACCGGGTGACGTGTTGGGCACGCTCGACGCCGACGCCGCGCCGAGTCCATCGGACAACGGCAAGAGCGCGGACGAACCCGCCGCCCCCGCAGCGGTCAGCGCCCCGGCAAAACCCACCGGTGACGGCGGTACCGCAATCGCGACCCCCGTCGCACAGCGTATGGCGACCGAGCATAACGTCGATCTCGCGCAGATCACACCGAGTGGCAACAAAATCACCAAAGACGATGTACAAGCGCATATCGACCAGCAGAGCGCGCCGGCGAAACCACAATCCACACAAAAGCAGCCTGCACCCAAACCGGCAGCGAAAACGTCTGCGCCGTCACCAGCGGCGCAAAACGGACGCGAGGAAGAGCGCATCCGCATGTCACGCCGCCGCCGCACCATCGCGGAGCGCCTCGTCGATGCCCAGCAGACCGCCGCCCTGCTCACCACCTTCAACGAGGTCGATATGAGCGCCATCATGGACTTGCGTAAGCGGCGTAAGGAAGCGTTCAAAGAGAAGTACGGCGTCAGTCTGGGGATGAGTTCGTTCTTCGTGAAGGCCGTCATCGGTGCGCTGAAAGCCTTCCCACGCATCAACGCGGAAATCCAAGAGAACGAGATGGTACTCAAGAAATATTACGACATCGGCATCGCCATCGGTGCGGAAGAAGGACTGATCGTGCCCGTACTGCGCAACGCCGACCGCATGTCCTTCGCGGAGATCGAAAAGCAAATCCGCGTCTATGCCAAGCAAGCGCAGGAAGGCACCCTTTCCATTGAGGCGCTGATGGGCGGCACGTTCACCATCACCAACGGCGGTGTGTTCGGCTCCATGATGAGCACACCCATTCTGAACCCACCGCAGGTCGGCATCCTCGGTTTGCACGGCATCAGCGAACGCCCGGTCGCTATTGACGGCGAGGTCGTCATCCGCCCCATGATGTACACCGCGCTGACCTACGATCATCGCATGGTGGACGGGCGTGAGGCGGTGCAGTTCCTCGTGCGCGTCAAAGACCTGATCGAAGACCCGGAAACCCTGCTGATCGAAGGTTAAACCGCGTGCAAGCGCACATACACCGTAGGGGCATTCTGGCAGGATGCCTCTACATGCTCTGTCTCTTGACGCTATATACCGCCGCTGATGACACAACCACACACATCGCCCTCGCAACGACCACCGGCGACTCCTATCAAATCACACTGATTGACCTCGACGGCGAGACGACCACACTTGCTGACTGTATCGACTTATGCCGTCATCCGGTCTGGTCAGCGGATGGCGAACGACTCGCTTATGTCGATGGCGGTGAACTCGTCGTCGTTGCAATCGGCAGCGGTGATATGCAGCGGCTCCCGGTGGATATGGGCACTTACGACTACAACAGTCGCCCGGCGTGGACGCCCGACCTCAGCCGCGTCGCCTTCGCCGCACGGGTGAATATGCGTAACGTGTTGCGAATCGCTGATTTGACCGAGGACAGCATCACCACATTTGACGACCTCCCCGGTGGTGCCAATTGGCCCCAATGGGACGGAGAGAACGCACTGATCTTCGCCGCCGGGGGCGTAGTGTATCGAGTCGAACGCGATCAAACCGCGTTAACACCGCTCACACCGGATGATATGCGCTTCGACGCCCCGGCCCCTGGTGACGACACAGTCCTACTGCGTCGCCTCAACGAGGACAACACACAAACCCTGATGCTGATGGACACCGGCGGCGACCTGACCGCGCTGGTCACGGGAGTCATCGATGCGCCGATTTGGTCGCCGGATGGTACGCTGATCGCGTATAATCTGTGGCAGGATGGCGAGGTCAGCGTGCAGGTGATCGACCTTGATAACCTCGAACCGCGTACCCTTGCCGAAAACGCGCTGCTCAACCACATGCCGACGTGGTCACCGGATGGCGCTGTACTGGCTTACCTCGGTGTGGATGCCGCTACACCGACAGTTAAGACACTCTACACCGTACCCACAGATGGCAGCACAACACCGGAGCCACTTTTACCCGCGATCAATCGCACCGGCAGCCCGGCGGATTCCCCGGCGTGGCAGCCCACACAGGAGGAAGAATGACCGATTTTGACCCCAAAGAACACCCACACCGGCGTTACAATCCGCTGACGGGTGACTACATCTTGGTTTCACCACATCGCACCAAACGTCCCTGGCAAGGCCGGCAGGAACGCCCCACCGCCGCTGACCGTCCCCGGTATGACCCGAAATGCTACCTCTGCCCCGGCAACACCCGCGCCAGTGGAGACACCAACCCCGACTATGAAAGTACCTTTGTTTTCACTAACGACTTCGCCGCCCTACTGCCGGATGTGCCGACCGTCACTAAAAACGACAATCCGCTGCTGATGGCGCAGGGCGTGCAGGGCACTTCACGGGTGATCTGCTTTTCTCCTCGCCATGATTTAACCCTCGCCGAAATGACCGTTAACGGCATCCGGCGCGTCGTTGACCTATGGGTGGATCAACTCGATGACCTCGGCAAGACCTACCGCTGGGTGCAGGTCTTTGAAAATCGCGGTGAGATGATGGGCAGCAGCAACCCGCACCCGCACGGGCAAATCTGGGCGGGCGATTGGCTGCCGGTTGAGGCGACGAAAGAAGATACCAACCAGCGCACCTATTATCAAGCGCACGGGTCGCCGTTGCTGGTCGATTATGCGAGATTAGAATCCGAGCGCGGCGAACGGGTCATCGTGGAAAACGACGGGTGGCTCGTCGTCGTGCCCTATTGGGCGGTGTGGCCTTTCGAGACGCTGTTGCTACCCAAGCGCCACCTACCCCGTCTGCTGGATGCCAACAGCGACGAAAAAGATCAGCTTGCCGATGTCCTCAAGCAACTACTGACCAAATATGACAATTTATTTGAGATGTCTTTTCCGTATTCGATGGGCTGGCACGGCGCACCCTTTGACGACGCCGACCATACCCACTGGCAGGCACACGCGCACTTTTACCCGCCGCTGCTGCGCTCCGCGACCGTGCGTAAGTTCATGGTCGGCTATGAGATGATGGCGGAGCCACAGCGCGACATCACCGCTGAACAGGCCGCCGAACAGCTGCGCAGCCTGCCCGATTTTCACTACAAACTGGGGAGTTCCGACCAATGAGTGACACCCGCCAGAACGTCATCGACGCTTTCGAACAGAAATATAACACCCTGCCGGATTACGTGATCCGTGCGCCGGGGCGCGTCAACTTGATCGGCGAACACACCGACTATAACGACGGCTTCGTGCTGCCGATGACCATCAACCGCGCGGTATATATCGCCATGCGCCCGCGGGACGACCGGCGCGTTATCATCGACGCGCTCGATTTCGACACCCGCATTAGCTTCGTACTGGACGAACTCCCCGCAGCACGCCCGGCTGACGAACACGAGTCACTGCCAGCGGATTACGTTCAGGGGGTAGCATGGGCGCTGTTAGGCGCGGATTATGACGTGCAGGGTTGGGAAGGCGTGATGCATGGCGATGTACCAATCGGCGCGGGGCTATCGTCCTCGGCGGCGCTGGAAATGGCGGTTGCACAGACTTTTAGCGCGGTTTCAAAGATCGAATGGAACCCCCGCGTAATGGCGAAACTCGGTCAGCGAGTCGAAAACGAATGGATCGGCGTCAACAGCGGCATTATGGATCAGATGATCTCAGCAGCCGGTAAAGAGGACTACGCACTGATGATCGACTGCCGCACGCTGGAAACCGAACTCGCGCCCCTGCCCCCGCGTACCCGCATCGCCATTCTGGACACAGGCACCCGGCGTGGGTTGGCAGCATCAGAGTACAACAACCGGCGTCAAAGCTGTGAACGCGCCGCTGAATTTTTCGGTGTGGATGCACTGCGCGATCTCAACATGGCACAGTTCAAGGAACGGGCGAGCGACCTCGACCCGGTCACACGTCGGCGCGCCCGTCACATCATCACTGAGAATGCGCGTGTGCTGGCAGCGAAAGACGCCATGCTCGCCGGGGATTCTGACCTGGTCGGTAAGCTGATGGATGAGAGTCATATCTCGATGCGAGACGACTTTGAAATTTCCAGCGAGGCGCTTAATGCGATTGTCGAGTGTGCGCAGGAGCATCCAGATTGTCATGGCGCACGCATGACAGGTGGCGGCTTCGCCGGTTGTGCGGTCGCGCTGGTTAAATACGGCGCGGAAGCCGAATTTACCGCGCATGTGGAGGCCTGTTATCGTGAGCGCACCTCGCACGAACCGAAGATTTACATCACCCGTGCGACCGACGGCACGAAGGTCATCAGCTCGCGTGCGTAACATAAAGCGGCCGGTCAGCGTACCGACGACCGCGCCGAAGCCCGCACCTTCATCGCCATCCGGGTCATCGGTATAGTCACCGTCGGCGTCGATCTCACGCATGTAGCGAGCATATTTCTCGTCTTTGTCTTTGGCAACAAGACTAATCTTGTCACGGTCAAAGCCTGCATCATCAAGTTCCTCGATGGTTGCACGCGCATCGGAAAAATCATCGTAGAGTGCAATAACTCTCATCGTTCGCGTAAGAATTTTAGACTTTCCTGAATTACTATCTGTAGAAACTCAATATTGACCATTTGCGCTGCTTTTTGATCCTAAAGTTAAAGTTAAAGTCTATTTGTCAAAAGGAATATATATTAATTAATCTAGTATTTATATACTACCATCAGGATTTATGTTCTTTTCGAGAATGCTATTTGTTATGTCTGCTTATCAAGGTGGTCATAAAAGTTTACAAAGGGTCAAATTAATTCACTTTTTGACTTTTTTCTTACGCGAATAAAGAG
>DAOTTX010000361.1:0-3176 GCA_034437515.1 Anaerolineae bacterium | reverse complement strand
CTTTTCAATAAAACGGGGCTATGTAGCCGAGGTTTCCATACCTCGCGGGCCTGCGCGCTATGGAAAGCGCGGCTACGTCGAAAGCTCCCCAGACTTTTGAATTATACCCTTGTGGAGCGTAGCAGCGGTTGGGGGGAGAAAGCAGGCAAACGGGCGGGCAAAGTGAATGCAGAGTCTTTACACCAGCGTTCTCAGGGCCAGCGTAGCCAGACCCAGATAGAAGAGATACCCACAGGCATCGGTGATGGTAGTGACCAGGATGGGTGAGGCGAGGGCGGGGTCAATACGTAGGATTTGCAGACCTAGGGGGACCAACGCCCCGGCGATGGCAGCGCCGATCATGTTCAGGAGGGTGGCAAGCCCCACGATGGCACCCAGCATCGGCGTTCCCTTCCATATCAACGCGATGAGCGCGATCAGGCAGCCGATGGCCATGCCATTGGTCAGGCCGATGAGCAGCTCGCGCCTCAAAGCGCGGAGACCGTCGCGGGGATTGAGTTCGCCCAGCGCCAACCCACGCACGGTGACGGTGAGGGTCTGGGTGCCGGCGCTGCCGCTGACGCCCGCGACGATGGGAAAAAAGATCGCCAGTGCGGCCACGCGGGTGATGGTGTCCTCAAAAAGGCTCAAGATGGTGGCGGAAGTCAGGGCTGTGCCCAGGTTGAGTACCAGCCAGGGTGTGCGTGCTCTCAGGGCGGTGGGGATCCGCACGTCGACGGGCTGCTCCTCCGGCACGCCGCCCAGGCGGTAGATGTCCTCCGTCGCTTCTTCATCCAGCACATCTACCATGTCGTCGTGGGTAATGACGCCCAACAGATGCCAGTCATAGTCCACGACCGGCAGAGCCAGTAGATCGTAGCGAGCCATCAGGCGGGCCGCGTCCTCCTGATCTGTGGCTGCCTCCGCGTAAATCACGTCGCGGTCCATGATCTCTTTGATGCGGGTGTGAGAAGGAGCAACGACCAGTTGTCGCAAAGAGATCACACCAGCGAGGCGTTCCTCGTCGTCCACGACGAAAAGATAGTAGACGGTCTCGGTATCCGGCGCTGCCGCACGCAGGCGAGCAATCGCTTCCTCTACGGTCATATCCTCTCGAAGGACGACGTCAGCGGGGGTCATCAAGCCGCCGGCGCTCTCATCGTGGTGGGCCAGGAGCGGGCGAATTTCCTCCGCTTCCTCCAACAATGCCAGCGCCTTGGCCGCCCGCTCGGGCTTCATATCGCCCAGGAGGTCAGCGACCTCATCCGGCTCCATCTCGTTCAGGATGTGGCTCAACTCTACGATAGGCAGACGTGCGGCTATCTCGGCAGCTTTTTCCTCCTCCAACTCCTCCAATATGTCGGCTGAGTATTCCAATTCGAGCTGCGGCAGCAGTTGATCCTGCTCGGCGAGGAGTAGTTCTTCGAATACGTCGGCCTGGTCGGGCGGCCGGAGCACTTCGATCAGCGCCGTCGCCCGGTGCCAATCTCCCTCAGCCAGCGCCTCGCGGATCTCGGCGAGGATCGCTTCTATGTCTAGATGAACCATGCTCTTTCCTCCTGACGACGTATTATCTCACGTTGGCAAAAGATGTCAACGTAAAGCGGAATGGGGGAGGTGTAAATCTCACGCCTAAGGGGTTTTTGAGTTTGTTTCGCAGATGAAGGCATCCTGCTTGACGAAGTGTATCAATCAGGCAGAAAATCGTTTAAAAGCATAAAGCCCAATCTCCATTGGGGTGGAGGCTTGGCTTTTGAGGTACCCTCGACAGGATTCGAACCTGCGACCTTCTGGTTCGCAACCAGACGCTAAGGCCGCTCTACTGTAAACAATACGGCTACCTGTTTTGGGATAACCGTATTGTCTGTAGTAAAGCACTTGTTCCGGTAACCATAATGTCTACGGTTCCCTTCCCAGCTCAGTTTCTTTTTAACGATTCATTACCCGACAACAAGTTAAGCATGCGTCGCGCTGAGGAGCAGCATTGAGGCGTCTTCCAGGCGCATTACGCCCTAGGTAACCGGGATATGCCACAGGAACCTGCTATGTAGCAGGCTGGAAGCCCGGTGGGGGCAGTTCAAAGCCCCAATTGAAGATAATTTTGAGTTCATGAAGCCGATCCAGGGCCAAAAGTCTGAAAAACCAGCGCCAACCGATCTGAAAAAGGCTCAAATCACGTCGATCAGCGCGATCTACTTGATGTGTTTCCTTGATTAGAATTAGATGTGTGCCCAGACCCAAGGCAATGCACGTTGCGATGGCCAGTACCAAGACCAGACGGTCGATGTGTTCCGGGTCTGTCATATGAGTGCGTGTCAGTTGGAATCCACGAGATTTGTGGTTACCGAACAGAGTTTCGACCCAATAACGCATTTCGTAGACCACGTGCGGCTGTTCACATTCAGGGAGTGAGGAAACCAGGCACAAGACTTCGTTCTCACCTTCCGCCCACTGGGTCGTGACGTTCAAACCAGCGAATTGATGGCTTTTGGTGAAGGTCACATCCATCCAGTGGCGAACCTGGCCCGGCTGCAGACCAGCAGCCTGATACAATGACAGAGTCGAGTGCCACTCATCGTTGCCTACGGTTTTTAGTAGGTAGCTGCTCTGAAACCTGAGCACGAAATCCCACTTGATCTGGAGCAGCCAACCAATGACCTTTTCATTGCTGAATTCTGCGTCACCGAGCACGATCACACGTCGGTGGTAGCGGAATAGAGGGTAGACTTCCTTCAGTAACGTGCGATGAAGTTCACCCGTGACGTGGCCCTTGTTGCCGCGCACGGTTTTCCAGACAATCGGTAACACCGTGCCGTGGTAGGCCAGACCGATCATCAAGGTGCGACACTTTTTCCCGGCCTGGGTACAGTCGATGAGCAAGTACGCTGTCTCGTTTCCCAAGCTAGCCTGCATAGCCCACACGAAGGGGGTAAAGAACTTGGTGGCCTCCACGGCAGGATTCGCCACCCAACGTTCGAAGCGCCGCACAATACTGGGCAACAAGATGTTGACTGGCACCCATATAGCTATTTGCCACAGTTGCACGTGCCGACCAAGGAATAGCCCTGTCAACATCATCGCCAGCGTCGTAATGAGATACTTTGGTATGCATTGGCCTTTGTAGATGTCGCGCAGGAAACCTTTGTGAAACGAGTACAGCTTGCGGTTTGTCATCGTACCTCCAAGATGTCGAGATA
>DAOTTX010000360.1:0-2288 GCA_034437515.1 Anaerolineae bacterium | reverse complement strand
CATCGCCGACGGCGCGATGACCAACTGCCTCTTCGCCCACGGCGTGCGAGCGGTGACCGCAGAACTCAACGTCCGCTTCCGTCACCCGATCGTGCTCGAATTGCCCCTGAAGGTGGCCGCCCGGGTGACGCGCGAATCGGCCCCGCTGTTCCTCCTCGAGGCAACGCTCGTGCAAAACGGGGAGGTCCGAGCCACCGCGACAGGGAAATTCATGCAGACCCCCAAAGGCCGCACGGTCTGAACGCACGCTCGACCCGGCGAAGCTGGACCTGGATCGCGTCTTCCAGGCGCAGGGACACTACGAGATCTCGCGGACGTTCGCGGCCAAAAGTCGGCCGGCCTGTCAGGACGAAGGCGAAGACGGACCTCCGTCTGGAACAGCTGCGGAATCCTGTCCTGAACCCAGCCGAAGGGAACCTGCCGGTGAGGTGGGAAGAGCAGGAGGATGTGTTGGATGAAGAGCTAACGTCGTGGCTCACTCGCAAGGAATGGCGAAGAGCGAAGCGGCGCGCTATTCTTTGTCGAGTGCAGGCTCTTGTTAGGAGCTCTTCGTCTTGTTCTATTCGGTGATGTGCTTCTCTACCTGACGCTGGAATGCAAAGGACAGTTGCGCGAGACCGCCGAGTTCATCGGCGTCGCAGTTCTCCTTGTCACGGCGTAGGCTCAGGTAGTCGATGAAATCACAGAAATCGACGTTGTCGGTCACCTTCGCCAGCGCGCCGTCAACCTTGGGGACGAGGTTGATGAAGCGCCAGGCTTGTTCAGGTTCCAGCTTGTCGAGCATCGTTTCAATGAGAGCACGCCACGACTGCACGTTGGTCTTGAAACGCTTCTCCACTTCCGAATCCTGTTTGGCTTTCCGCTTCTTCTGCGCGGCATCTGCACTGTTGCGGTAGCGCGTTGGCAGTAGCTCATCCTCCGTGAACTCGACAGCAAGACGGTGAGAGGCAAGGGATATCCGATCTCCTCTCGGGTCCCTCTCGGTCTTAGTTACCTTGGCGTTCTCAAATAAGTCACCGGTTGTCATGCGCTCATGCCTTCCTTTGTCTGGCGGACGAGTTCAAAGAACTCGACCTCGCGGATTATCTGAGTGTGGGCTCCGCGGTCGATGTACTCCTCCGCCTTGGCGATCTTCCCTGTCCTTCCGTACTCTCCCGTATCGCCCACGACGAGAAAATCAAGGCGTTGTACGGCGGATTTCTTGACCGTCCCCCCTAGCGAAGCCACGAGGGCTTCAGCCTCTTCCCGCTCGCATCGCTCCAAGTCCCCCGTAAAGCACACAAGGGCGCCGTCGAGCCGCGTCAGCGGCGAGGCACGGCGCTCCTGCCAGAGTCGCTTCAATGGAATATCGTTCGACAACGGCGCGGCGCGCGCAGGCGCGCCATCCGCACTGCCGCCCCAAAGGAATGGGCGAAGAGCATCGGCATTGTGGGCAAACGGAATTGTGTCCTGAATTGGATCGGGAGCGATCTCCCGGATGTGGCAGTACAGCCGATAGGTGAGCACAACATCCCACGCGTTGTAGTAGAGCAGGTTGCACAGGGAACAGCGGTTCCCTTTGCATGAGGACTTCCACAACTTGGGGGCGTGTCGTCCCTCCATCTGGTCGAGTTCTGGGGGGCGTGGGATGTTCAGTTGCTGAGTGATCTTCTTGAGCCCCCCCGTCATGCCGCGTGCCCGGAGTTCATTCCGTAGGTCGATATGGTTGGAGTGGTGCGAAAAACCCAGCGCATCGACGAGCCACGGCTCGTCGAAGGCGCAACCGTTGAAGGTCACAAGCTCGTGTGAGTTGTTCCACGCGGCGGTGAGCGAGGCCAGAGACATGCCGTTGTTTACCCAGTGTCCCCAAGCCCCGTCACCAAACCAAACGATGGTTGTGAGTTCGCCACTGGATGGCCTGAATCCGGTCGTCTCGATATCAAGGAACAGCTGGCGTGGCGTCGGATGCGTGGAGAGCGCAAGAAGGAAATGCTGGCCGCACTTCGGGCACTCCATCTTGCTGTCGAGATACTCCAGAGAGAAGGAGTAATCCGACTTACAGTATGGACACGTAAATGTCATCTTATCTCCAACCTTGTTTTCCTAGGATACTCAGGGACAGCCACCTAGGATAATTAGGGGCAGTCACCTATTTTGTGAGATCCGGGGACACCATATTTAATTCGCCTCATTCGGCTTTGGACCGGGCTTTTTCTTGGTGATATCGCGGCCGATGGCCGACCGACTCGACGATACGCTCCCATATACCGCCACCACACGACCGTCAAGGGCAATTCAGTATGCTGTCC
>DAOTTX010000359.1:0-3103 GCA_034437515.1 Anaerolineae bacterium | reverse complement strand
ACATTTGTCTATCCTCCTGGGGACTTTTTCCCCCATTCTACTCTCGGAGGGCATACCGGACAAATGTCCTAATTTTCAATCCCTCGGTCGGGATTCTGTTTGTTCATACCTTCCAACAGTCGCGTCACCACACCGTCCCACGGATCGTTTCAATCCCTCGGTCGGGATTCTGTTTGTTCATACATGGCTAGAGATTCTTAAGAGCGCTGAGGAAAACGAAGTTTCAATCCCTCGGTCGGGATTCTGTTTGTTCATACCGCAAGGTGCAAAACACCAACAAGAGCGAGAAGTAGTTTCAATCCCTCGGTCGGGATTCTGTTTGTTCATACTAGCGCACGAACAAGGAGAGCCCCCAGGGTAATGCCGTTTCAATCCCTCGGTCGGGATTCTGTTTGTTCATACCTTAATCATCGCGTCTCCTTTTGTTACTCTAGCGGTGTTTCAATCCCTCGGTCGGGATTCTGTTTGTTCATACGTACACGGCGCGCGTCACCGTCTGCGAGGTCGCCGTGTTTCAATCCCTCGGTCGGGATTCTGTTTGTTCATACCATCACCGCCCGCATCGAGCGGTCCGCCACCGCCGACGTTTCAATCCCTCGGTCGGGATTCTGTTTGTTCATACCGGCGCGGATCTGGACCAGGACGGGCACGTGGGCGACGTTTCAATCCCTCGGTCGGGATTCTGTTTGTTCATACCAGTGCGGCGATCCCGGCCAACGTGCGGCGCGTGCTGGTTTCAATCCCTCGGTCGGGATTCTGTTTGTTCATACCGCTCCCTCCCTGAATTGGAGCGATAAAAGTGAGCAGTTTCAATCCCTCGGTCGGGATTCTGTTTGTTCATACTCGGAAGGATTTCTGCACAAAAAGAAAAAGCTCGTGTTTCAATCCCTCGGTCGGGATTCTGTTTGTTCATACGAAAAGCGGCCGCTTACCCACACGCCAATGGGTTTTGTTTCAATCCCTCGGTCGGGATTCTGTTTGTTCATACCTGGCCAGCAGATAGAGCAGCGACCGGCGCTTTACGTTTCAATCCCTCGGTCGGGATTCTGTTTGTTCATACTCGCGCAGCCCGTCGTCAGGGTAGGCGACATGGAGGGTTTCAATCCCTCGGTCGGGATTCTGTTTGTTCATACACCTCCCACAAAAGAAAAAGGACCGGAATGGCTCGAGTTTCAATCCCTCGGTCGGGATTCTGTTTGTTCATACTCTCGTCATCGTCGATGTGGACCCCATCCTGAGACAGTTTCAATCCCTCGGTCGGGATTCTGTTTGTTCATACTTGCGGTCAATCAATCGAGGGCCTGATGAGCAAGACGTTTCAATCCCTCGGTCGGGATTCTGTTTGTTCATACTTCGTTTGAGCCACCACTGCGGCCCTTGCACATCGGTTTCAATCCCTCGGTCGGGATTCTGTTTGTTCATACCTGACCGACATCCAGGATGAGATCGACAACGATATGTTTCAATCCCTCGGTCGGGATTCTGTTTGTTCATACTCACCGTTGCGCTGCTCAGCAACGGCGTGCCAACGGTTTCAATCCCTCGGTCGGGATTCTGTTTGTTCATACCACCGGTGTATCGAACGCACCCGCATCCACCAGTGGCGGTTTCAATCCCTCGGTCGGGATTCTGTTTGTTCATACCAGATTGCACGACGCGGGGATGGACGACACGATATTGTTTCAATCCCTCGGTCGGGATTCTGTTTGTTCATACGAGGACTACTCGGTTGACGAGCTCGCGGAGGAAATGTTTCAATCCCTCGGTCGGGATTCTGTTTGTTCATACTATATCCACCTGCTCTGCGCCAAGCCTCCTTTCGAGTTTCAATCCCTCGGTCGGGATTCTGTTTGTTCATACTAAGGCAGATTGGAAATATCCTTACTGGAACGCAATGTTTCAATCCCTCGGTCGGGATTCTGTTTGTTCATACCTGTTGGCGATGGTGGATATGTGTGGGTGAGTAAAGTTTCAATCCCTCGGTCGGGATTCTGTTTGTTCATACTAATGCGAGAGGTTACTGGCATTTCGCCCAGCGCCTTGTTTCAATCCCTCGGTCGGGATTCTGTTTGTTCATACCCGAGGCCCGCACTGAGTTGCTTGGTAAAATTTGCAGTTTCAATCCCTCGGTCGGGATTCTGTTTGTTCATACTGGTGACATCATCATCGAGCGATGTCGATGACGCCATAGTTTCAATCCCTCGGTCGGGATTCTGTTTGTTCATACCGTGGTACGATCTGGCGCTGGCGGCCATCAGCGGTCTGTTTCAATCCCTCGGTCGGGATTCTGTTTGTTCATACTGGCAAATCTGTAAGAAAGGAGCATGATGATGAATCGTTTCAATCCCTCGGTCGGGATTCTGTTTGTTCATACCGACGCTCTCAAAATCCGCGCTGGCCTTCATGTACAGTTTCAATCCCTCGGTCGGGATTCTGTTTGTTCATACGAAACGAAACGAAGCACGCCAATCTATCACGTTGCAGTTTCAATCCCTCGGTCGGGATTCTGTTTGTTCATACCATATTGCGCAGCGTCCATCGTAGCGGCTCTTCATGTTTCAATCCCTCGGTCGGGATTCTGTTTGTTCATACTCCGCTTGATTATTGCACTGAATAGGCTCATTTCTTGTTTCAATCCCTCGGTCGGGATTCTGTTTGTTCATACTCGACCACCTGAACGAAGCACCTTGACCCGCGCACGTTTCAATCCCTCGGTCGGGATTCTGTTTGTTCATACCCGAACATGCCTGCCTGGTGCGGCGGTGGCGCCTCGGTTTCAATCCCTCGGTCGGGATTCTGTTTGTTCATACGGAAAGCTGGTCGTGCAATGGCACGGAATACTGGCGCGTTTCAATCCCTCGGTCGGGATTCTGTTTGTTCATACTGGATTGATGATATTCTTTGCATCTGGTTAAGTTTTGTTTCAATCCCTCGGTCGGGATTCTGTTTGTTCATACTCGACGTTCCGATCTGCCAGCAGCCGGAATTATCGGAGTTTCGTTTAGGACATTTGTCCTATACCCCATGCTTCCCTAATCCGCTTCGGCCCCCAGTTCCGGGTGATACTGGCGCGCCAACTTGACATATTCTAGCACGACTCGCT
>DAOTTX010000358.1:0-1528 GCA_034437515.1 Anaerolineae bacterium | reverse complement strand
GACACCCGTCAGAGAGGAGAATGCCAGCACCACTTTCGTGATGCTGGCCGGGGAAGGATTGCGCTTCCCCGTTCTCCAGGCGCGGAGGGTTGACGGGTCGAGGCGCGCCTCTCGGCAGAGGGCAGCCATCGTGATCCCGTGCCGAGCCAGGACCTGCCCGTCTACACCCACCACAACCGCACCGTCCCATCATCGGAAGCGGAGGCGAGGGTCTCCCCATCCGGCGACCACGCCACGCTCCAGACCAATTCGGTGTGCCCGTCGAGTGTGCGCAGGGGCTGCCCATCGGCGACCCGCCACAGCTGCACCGTCCCATCATCGGAAGCGGAGGCGAGGGTCTCCCCATCCGGCGACCACGCCACGCTCCTGACCAATTCGGTGTGCCCGTCGAGTGTGCGCAGGGGCTGCCCATCGGCGACCCGCCACAGCTGCACCGTATTGTCGCGTGAAGCGGAGGCGAGGGTCTCCCCATCCGGCGACCACGCCACGCTATTTACCCAATCGGTGTGTCCTTCGAGTGTGCGCAGTGGCTGCCCATCGGCGACCCGCCACAGCTGCACCGTCTTATCCGCGAAAGCGAAGGCCAGGGTCTGCCCATCCGGCGACCACGCCACTCCCTTGACCATAGGGACTTTCAATTCAAACATAACAACCTCCTTGCCCGCCATTGAAAGCCGCGGCGGGCGGCGGCTTGTTTCTACAGGTCGGGGGTGTCGATCCCACCCCCCACAATCAGGGCTGCGCGGGGATCATCCCCCGCCAGCCTATAATCCACCTCTCTCTGGAGGGGGAGGGTAAGATGGGGGATTCCCCACGCCCCCTCCCACCCGGACCGAACGGCGGCTTCGCGTACGCGATCGCGGAAGTTCCACACCCGATAGTCGGGCCATTCCACGATCCCCTTCCACAGCTCCAACAACTTCCGTGAGAGATCATCCCACCCCTCACCGTCGCAACCAAGGGAGGCCATTTCCAATGCGAGGGCTATCAGCTCCTCTTCCTCATCCGCTTCCTCTTCCTCATCGGCTGTGTCTTCAACCAGCGCGCTGGGCTGTCCCAGCGCTTTGAGGATGGCGTGCACTTCTTGAAGAGTCATTTGACGGCGCTCCCTTTCGGGAGCAAGGTCTCTATAGACGTTAAAGTCGGGCACCTCACAGGCGACCACGACCCCGTCTTGTTCAGTAAGTCCCAACCAGTGGAACTTTTTGCCGTGCAAATTAAAATAAAGACGAACCTTGCCGTAGTTTCTCCAGATCTGCACGACAATGTCGTCGCTCCGCAGAACTCGCCCTATCACTTCGTTTACCTTCACCGTCATCACACCCTCCTGTTCACTGTTTCACGTTTCCTTCACTGAACTCATTATAGCACGCGAGACAACACGTGTCAAGTTTATTTTCGGTTAATTTTGGGGGCGTTTTTAAAATCGCAACCCCTCAAAAAATTTCCTAAAAGCCGCGGGTGGTTCATCATCTGATGCCGCGGGCTGCTCCCCCGCTGCCGCGTTGATCACCTTGTAAGCAGCGGC
>DAOTTX010000357.1:0-1965 GCA_034437515.1 Anaerolineae bacterium | reverse complement strand
GCATTCTTGACTTTATTGACTATTTCAATCGCGCTCTGGCAAAGCCGTTCAAGTGGACTTTTAACGGGCGTCCACTTGTCGCTTAACTGATGGTCTATTTCAGCTACTCTGTACTACCTTCTTGCGTGGCGGTGCCACTGGCTTTGCTGTAAAACTCCGCCGTGTCCGCGTCACAGCCACCATAGATCACCTGCGTCGCCAGACCCGTGAACAATGCCTGCGTGCCTTCGTTGCCGTAGATCAGGTGGAACTGGCCCTTCGTCTGGGCACCGATCAGGATCGAAATACGCCGTTTACGCACGAGATTGACATCTGCTACCAGCGAATCGAGTTTGCCCAGTGTCGGGAATTCATCAAGGATGACACCGACAGGCATGGGTAGCGGACCCTTATTGCGCTCGCCAATGGTATCCAGATCAAGCATGACCTTACGCAGCGTCGCGCCGAGATAGGAGGCGTAGACCGCCCGCATCCTGCCGGGACAGGTCAGCACGACGACGGTCGGCTGCTCGACGATCAACTCCGCGTCGAAGTCCGAATCCGCTGTGTTGTCGCGTACATCGGTCGATGCCCAGCCCGTGAGTGCCGTCGCCAGCGTCGCGACCACGTTGGAGGCGACCTTACCATCCGATCCGACTGAGGCGATGAAGCTGTTCGCCAGCAGGGAGGCATCATCTTTCTTTTCGGACAAACGCTGAGCGAGTGCTTTAAGGTCATTCATCGCGTTGTAGATTTCACCCAGGTTCGGGAAGCGGATCAGGCAGGCGGCCAGCAGTGCCGCCGCGCTGTCCGTCCAGAACTTGTTGTCACCCTGCGCCGAAGGCACCAACACGTCAGCGATAGCGCGAGCGTCAGACACGTTGTCGATACCCTGTGCCAGATTGTAGCGTGGTCCGATGGTCGAAGTCGGGTCATGCACGACGACCAGATGGCGCGTGACGGCGGCGTACTTCAAGATGTGTCCGGTGATTTCGCCCTGGGGGTCAGCCACCACCAGCGAGTGTCCGGCTAGCATCCGGTCGGCGATGGCGGGCAAAATGATGCCCTGCGTCTTACCTGAACCCGGACCGCCGAGTGTGAGAATACCGCGTGCGATGTCCTCGCCGCCAAGACAGAAACGCCCAGTGCCCAGATCGAGCCGCCGCTTGCTCTCGCCCCAGAACGCGCCGAGCAGCGTCAGACCTTCCGGATCTTCCCGGCGAAAGCGTTTATACTCGCGCTGAGAGCAGAAGTGTGACGACCCCAGCGCACCACGCGGTGCACGAAAAGCGATAACCATCTTCATACAGGATGGTGTTTTTGGCAGTGCGACAGACATAGCCCCAGCCCCATAGATCGAGTTGTCGGAGCACCTCACCCCCATCAAATTCACCATCACCCAGCAAAATAACGGTAGCATCAGCGGGGATCAGTGCCTTAACCTGTCGCAGCAGTTCCAGATGCCGTGTGTGGCTACTATGTCCCTTGTTGCCCTTGAAAACAATCCAGCCCAGGGGCAACGCACGGTTACGATAGACCACACTCACCATCAAACATTGGCATCCGCGCCCCACCGTACTGCCATCAATGACCAACACCAGCGGGTGCGCAGCCAGTCCAGCGACGACTGCTTGTGCAAATGGGGCGTAGTAGCTCGCCTGGCTTACGGCGTCGTTTTGCAACCAGCGGGTAAAGCGTTTGATGCGGCTTTCGCGATCCACCCGGGACGGAAACTTATCGGCTATCTTTGGCATCTGGACATGGCGACTGCCCACAATTCCATTGATCAGCGCCGCCATCACACGGAAATGTTGCCACTGGCGAGGCGTCAGTTGCTGAGGAAAGAATTGCTTCAGACCCGCACATATGGCACGATAGCGTTTAAGGTTGTCAGACATTTTCTGCTCCGTATCTTGTTTGTCAACAGAAAACGTAGCATATTCTGGCAACCGCTCAACCCCTTTCTAAATTGTGTACGGTAGTGAA
>DAOTTX010000356.1:0-1536 GCA_034437515.1 Anaerolineae bacterium | reverse complement strand
GTGGTCGGTGCGGGTCGGCGTCGCCGTCCAGCCGGTCTTGAGCAAGGCGGGGTTGGCCTCGCGCAGCCGCTCTTCGACGACCCGGTAGGTCGGTACGCCAAGCGCATCGTGGTGGGCCTCGTCTACGACGTACAGGTCGAACGCGCCGTGGGCCAACACGTCGAGCAGGCGTCCGTTGGAGTTGAGCGTCTGGACGGTCGCCACGACGACGCGGGCGTCCACCTCGTTGTGGTCGCCCATCACGATCCCGACGTTCTCGGCCAAGCGCGGGAAGAACTCGCGCATCCGCTTGATCGGTTGGTAGATGAGTTCCTTGCGGTGCGCCATCACGAGCGCCCGCTGACCGGGTTGGAGATGCTCGTCTATCCAGTTCAAATAAGCGACGGTCTTGCCGGTGCCGGTGGCGGCCTGGACGAGTAAGGCACTGGCGCCGTTGTCGAACCCGACGGCCAGCGCCTTGGCGGCCTCGACCTGCCACGGTCGAAGTGCGAGGGTCATTCTTGCTCCTTATGGGCGACGATGGCCTTCCCCGGCTCAGCCATCATCGCCATCGCATCGTCGTCGTCCAGTTCGAGTGCGCGCAGATACCATTCCCGCAGCTCTTGTGCGACGTACAAGACGGCATTCCGATAAACCCCATCGGCGTCGGGCTTGCACTCATCGAGCACGAGAAGGTCTCCGACGTCCTCGGCACCAACCACGCCGTCGAGGGCGAATGACACGTAGTAGCCCTCTTCGTCTTCCTGTAAGCGGGCGGGCACACATTGCCAACCCTGGCTGGGCATTTGGGTGAGGATGCTCAACCCATTCGCGCTAACGACCTTGCCGCCAATCTCAATTGTCTCCATTTTTATTCTCCTTTTAAAGATAGGGCGATATGTTCAAGTCGCCCAAGTGTTCCTGATCCTCCGCACTTCGTGCAGTGGAATAATTGGTGTCTTGGCAACACCGTTGAATACCACAGCTCGCCGAAGTGCTTATCCATCCACTCGAGGTCCGCATCCAACACGCCGCCACATACAGGACAAGGGCGGGTGTGAATATCGAACTCCCTACCAAGCGTGCCGGTCTTACGACACTCAGAGCAGTAGTACACGTTGTTGCTGAACGGGTCGACCGTTCCCGTGTAACCCGCCTCCGTGCCGCACTCCTTGCATACGATCATTTTATTCGGTCATCCTCCCGGCCAGCCATCTGGACATACTCCGACTCGACGACCTCAAAGTCCTCGCCCAACAGTCCGCGCTGCCGGCACTCCGGGCAGTAGTATTGTTCCCGGAAGTTGCCAGCGTCCACGACGCCGGTGCTCTTGGCTTCTTCACCAAAATACTCAACAATGTATCCTACTCCACCTTTTACAGAGAGAATACGAAGCAGCTCAAGGATAATATCCTTTGCACTTACAAAATCACCAAGCTTTCCTTTCAGGTTCACACCAAGAATTTTGGGCATCTTCATATAAAAAGGATAACCACCCATTGCCACCGCAACATCCAATCCGCCAGCTCCAATTGCTATCATACCGATTCCGCCACC
>DAOTTX010000355.1:0-1536 GCA_034437515.1 Anaerolineae bacterium | reverse complement strand
ACGGCGATTTTGACGACAAATAGGCCTTCTGACAGCCGTTTTCTTGAAAACTGCTGTTCTACAGCATCAGAGTGTAATGGCGATGCTCAAGACAAATGACCCACTAGTACTAGGCAGTACGGGCGAAATTCGCCTATATATAGGGTGGCACGTTCAGATAATTAATACTCTGAATTTGCTAACAGACTCCCTGCACATATGGGCCATTTTGACAAATAAAACCCAGATATGGGGGAGGCAAAGTCAGATAACGCGATTTCTAGATTTGCCGACGGACTCCCTGTGTGAACAAAACCTGGCAGGTTATATAACCTGCCAGGTTTTGTTATAGTGATGTGCTAATGTGCACGTATTACCAAGGGGAGATAGATGTGATGATGCTCGCTTGGCGGCGCTTTTACTGTGATGTACCTTGGTTCACTGACCATGTAGCTGCCGCTGGTATTGCTCACCGTCAGGCTGACATCGAACACACCGGTCGTGGTGTAGGTGTGACTGACCACCAGCACGGTCGTGGCCGTACTTCCGTCACCGAAGTCCCATAGCCAGCCCTCGACCGTGCCGCTTGTTACAGCAGTGAAGGTCACATTGAGCGGCGCGGTTCCGCTGACCACGTCCGCGCTGAATGTGGCTGTTGGCACACCTGCCGGCGGATTGACGGTGATGTAGCCAGACTTGACTTCCTGGGCTGTCCCGCCCGGTCCGGTGACGACCAAGCTCACGCCGTAACTGCCCGCGCTCTGGTAGGTGTGCGTCGGGTTGGCAGTGACCGCCGTCCCGCCATCGCCGAAGGTCCAGGTGTAGCTACTTGCGTGCTGCGACTGGTTGGTGAAGGTCACCGTCAGCGGCGCCGTCCCGCTCACCGGCTGGGCGACGAAATCGGCCACCGGCGGCTCGACCGCCTCGCTCACCGTGATGGTCGCCGATTGCACGTCGCTGCCGCCCGGCCCCGTCGCCGTCAGCGTCACCGTGTAGACCCCCGCCGTCCCGTAGACGTGGACGGGGTCTGTCTCGGCGCTCGTCTCCCCGTCGCCAAAGGCCCAGTCGTAGCTACTTGCGTGCTGCGACCGGTTGGTGAAGGTCACCGTCAGCGGCGCCGTCCCGCTCACCGACTTGATGGGTGAAGTCGATGTGGGTGAACACACCCTCAAGAGCACGGTTCTCCTCCTCCATGCCGGCAAGCGCTTTGTTCAATCCGTTGCCGACATTTCGGTACAGCTCGTCACGGAGGTAAGACCAGCGGGCGTATACTGGCACGTAGAAGGAATCAGCATAGTTGACCCGGCGCTCGGCACGTTTGCGAGCCTCATCCTCCGTGTGGCCGTGCTCCTGTCAAGCGCCCGGCTGCGCTGTGGCAGGTTCGATTCTTATAATCCTGCTCGTTCCTTAAGAATTTTCGATGATTGATGAATCCAAACTTGCACTCACTACATACACTCGGGGATAGTTACACTGCATTTCTTCTGAACCAAAACACCGCCCAGTGAAAATCACTCGATTCTGCCCATCGCCATATATATCACCAATATAAATATT
>DAOTTX010000354.1:0-3010 GCA_034437515.1 Anaerolineae bacterium | reverse complement strand
ACAGCGCAACCGCTTGCTTGCGGCGTTCGTACAGTTCCGAAGGGCCCAGCGTCCGTGCGTTCTTGAGTTCCATAAACCCACTATACAACTATATCCATAGATTGCAAGATTCTTGATGGCCGGGTTAGTAACAGGACCAGCGTCAGATGGCCGACGCCCGCCCGGCGTATGCGGCGCGCCCGGGACGTGTTCAGGGCAATGCCGCAGGACGCCTCGACCTCGCCGTTCAGCATGCCTGGCACGCCGCAGGCCCATCTTGCTCCGGCCAGCGGTCGGACCGCGCCCGGAAGCTCTTGCGAGCCCAGCTGCTTGCAGAACGTCCGCTGGCGACGTAGAATCCTATCGTCATCATGCGTCTGATACCAGACAGAGCACGGGGAGAATGAGATGAAAACGAACAAAGCGGTAGTGGCCATAGCGGCAGCGGCGATCTCAGCAATCGCCATGGTGTGGGCATCAGGCTGCGATGGCCGAGGTTCAGCAGACGATTCCGATACCCAAGAGCAGCGTCGGGAGGAGAGCCCGATGGTAAACACACCGACCAGCCAGCCCACGAATCAGACTCCATCCGGTGAGGCTCCTCGTGTGCCGCTCGGAGTGATCGATGTCCCCGAAGGCACGCCGCAGGGAGAATGGCTGGAAATCGGCGGCCATACGCCCTTCCTTTGGTGCTACCGAAAGGGGAATCGGCTGGCCTTCAGTCAGAACGGACCCCGGGTGTATCTGTCGGTGGACGGCGATCCGTACGTGCTGGCGGGCATCATCGTCAGGTCGAAAGAAGAGGCTCTTCTGCTTGGGGAAGAGGCGGCCAAGTCGCCGCAGCCGCTTACCGCATGGGTTTACAGCGCCAAGTTACCATGGTTGAAACAGGTGCGGACTGCCGACAAGGTGAACTCGATCCAGGTCTGGGAGTTTGATTACTCGCTGCTTGAGAATCTGGAGCCGCTAAAGATGTTCTCCTCGCTGGAGTCTCTCAGCCTCAGGGGATGCAAGGCCGTTGCAAACCTCCAGCCACTAGGCGGCCTCACATCGCTCACCTCGCTCGACCTGACTGACTGCATTTCTGTCAAGTCGGGTACTGCCCTGTCGGCCCTCACGCGGCTGCAGTGGCTTCGCACACGCGGTTCTCCCATAGATGATCATAGCTTTCTGTCTACCTCTACGAGTCTTAAATTCCTGAATCTTGGGCGTCACTATGTTGCTGGCCCCGGTTTTCTCCAGAAACTAGGAAACTTGGAAAGACTTGAGATTAGCGGGTATGAAGCTCCCGACCAACTGTCAGACGCGTTGAGCACTGTGCCACAGTTGAAGCACTTGAAGCTGTGGTCAGGCTCCAAGGTCATCCTGCCGGACATGCCAAACCTCCACATTCTTGAGCTAAATGAAGTCGGAAAGGACTTCAGCCGCATCAAGCATTTGAGATCACTGACGAGCTTGACTTACGACAATCTCGAAGGCCCTGGAATTGACCTGGCGTCTCTGGCCAGCCTGACAAATCTGCAGCAACTTCATCTCGTGATTTCGTATCCACAAAATGGATTCAGCCTCGCGCCTCTGGCCAAGTTGAACAACCTCAAACGGCTGCACCTCAAGATATCTCGTGTTACAGCATCCAGCACGCAGAAGCCCCCATTGCAGGTGGACCTTTCGCCATTGGCATCCCTGCCGCTCGAATCCCTTACGATCGAGGCCGATCACGGCGTGCGCCTGTCGCTGGGGCCACTTGCTTCCGTGCCCTCACTGGTTGAGTTGAACGTGGATGCATGGACCCTTGGCTCACTGGCGGCGTTGCGCGAACTGAAATCGCTCCAGAAGCTCGATCTCGTGCTAATTGACAGGAAGCCTTCCGACCTGGACCCTCTGGCCCATCTCGCGGGCTTGCGTAGCCTCACTCTGAGAATCAGCACCCTAGATACAGAACTTCCGTCCATCAAGACGCTGCCGTCAATGAAAAAGCTTACCAGACTGACAACGCTTGATGTCCGCGGCGACATTGAGGATGTCTCATCCGTTGCGGACCTTGCCGCTCTTGAAGATCTGACGATTGTGTTGAACAGAGGGGAGGATCTCCGGGAGCAATGGACGGCGGATTTCCGGCCCCTGGAGCGGCTGCCGAAGCTCAAGCGCCTCGAACTTGGCCGGGCATGTACCCCCGAGCAGTTGAGCCTGATTCTGGCACACCAGCCGGACTTGGAGAAGTTGAAAGCCTATTCCCTTCAAGAGATAGTGGCTATCGAAGAATTCAAGGATGCTTTCGATCCGGAAACGGGCACATTCAAACGCCAGGCGTGGGACTCGAAGAGGGATTATAGTCAGGTTCTGGGGACATTGAAGAACCTGCACTCGCTGGAGATGAACCACCTGAATCCTGCCGAGGTCGCTCCGCTTGAGAACCTCGTCTACTTCAGCGGCAGACACGCGGGTGCCAATTCTTTTAATTTCGTTAAGCGGCTCCGCCACCTTCGCTACTTTAACTGTTCAAGGAATCCTTATGCAATTCTGAAGACAGAGGGACAGCACTTGGCTGAACTCCTGGCTCCTTTGGAGCGACTCGATGCCCTGCTCACATTGAGGGGTATACGAATCACTTATCCGGAAGACCTGCACAGGCAGATTGATCGCGGCACGTATGGCATCTACACAGGCGACGGCAATTACCCCGATGCCGAGAAGCTTCGAAAGGCTTTATTCGTGCATGATCTGTCACAAAGCCAGAAGTGATGCCTGCTTTCAGCCCGGATGCCGAACCCATTGCGGGAAGCATGGAGCCCCGGGTAGACCATCAAGCCGCGATTTCCACGCGGGGCAGGCCCAACCCCTTTTTCCTGTTCATCCTTCGCCTGCTCTGTGCGGCCTAGTACTACAGTCGCGTTTTATGGTGCACGGGCTTGGTAGTGGCATTGTCGGGCTTGGGTTTGGTGTCGGCGTCGCCAGAGGGACCACTTCAGCAGGCCGGGCAGTTTGTCCGGCGAGGCCGTCAGGACCGTGGCGAACAGGCGTCTGATCTCGG
>DAOTTX010000353.1:0-6917 GCA_034437515.1 Anaerolineae bacterium | reverse complement strand
GGCGTTTCTCCAATCAGCCCGAATGCTGGAGATCGAGAACGGCTATCGTGCTTGTCACGTGCGATCTGACATCCACTTTGCAGCGCAATTGCTACAGAGATTGCGTCGCCTTGAGAAAGAAAGGCAGTCGTTAGATCATCCAGTTGACGGTCTATATACTCACCTGCTGACAGAGATCTTCATCAGACCAGATCGACTGTACGTGGCAGATGTCCACACCGAGGCCAACCAATTGCGCGCTGTGGAGGAAACTGGGGGGCTGAGCAAGGAGAAAATTGGTGCTTGGAAGCGCGTGATGGCATTCCTGGGCGTGGGTCGTCGAGTGGCTGGCGGATTCCAATGCGTGTATGGGCCAGGCCTGGTCAGCGGGATCGTCGCCCAGTGGAAAAGACAGACAGGCACGCTTCAATCTTTTCTGGAGAATTTCTTCGACCAGACCTTGCCTTACGCCCGAGCCGACGGCGCCTTAGCTCAAGCGGTGAGGGCCCCGCTGCGCCACCTGGCCCGGCAAGGACAGATCGACCTCTTCCCCCTGCAAGACTCGCCGACCCGCTCGTATTTCGGGCATCGGCGCTACAAAGGGATCGCTTGGAAAGGGGATGACGATGGAAATCACTAGCGACTTGTGGCCCTGTTTGGATAAGCCCGGGTTACAGGTTTTCACCACCACCGCCGATCAACGGTATCAGATTGGTCAAGATCTGTTCCTGGCGACCCACTTTCCCGTCACGTTGCGCCGTTTTCCTCCGGAGCAGCCACTTGAGACCATCGCGGAGACAGCGCTCCTGGACCAAATCCTGACCACGTCGGGGACACGACCGGGCAATCGGGTCTTTGTGCTCTACGGTGCGGCTGGCTCCGGCAAATCGGAGTTGATGAAGTGGCTCCAGGTGATGATCGGACGTCACGATCCGGCACGAGCCGAGGTCACCGTCCGCATCCCGCGTACTGAACTGGACGTGATGCGCATCGCCGAACGGTT
The DNA here is from genome assembly GCA_034437515.1 of Anaerolineae bacterium. Taxonomy (GTDB): domain Bacteria; phylum Chloroflexota; class Anaerolineae; order Aggregatilineales; family Phototrophicaceae; genus DAOTTX01. The sequence goes on along the minus strand of DAOTTX010000353.1, from coordinate 5,935 downwards.
CCACCACCTACTCTCGGATGCCTACTTCAGTGAGACCACCTGGCGACGATGGGAAGCAGCGCGGCGGAAGCCCCGAACGCTTTCCAAGTTGCTCCTCCTCACGGCGCTGGCGCGTTGCCTCGACGCCGACGAGCAGATCAACGCCCTCTACTATCGGTTGCTGGATTGGATCCATCCGCACATCGCCCGCAGCCTCAATACCATGGAGGGGGCAGACCCAGACGCTGGGCCGGCAATGCTGCTCACCCGCGAGGATCTGGATGAATTGAAGTCCGAGACGGCGCTGCCCGTGCCCCTGGACTACGAACAGTTCCGCCATCATCTGCTGACCGCTTTTCGCGAGCACTTGATGGAGGGCCAGCACCTGCCTGATGCGCTGGGCCGTATCGCGGAGGATCTGGCGCAGCGAGGCATACGCCCGATATTGCTGGTCGATGACCTGGTGCAGTCGCTCAACCTGTTCGCCACCGATCTCCTCGACTACTTCATCACGCTGGACAGCGGCAACTGGGACGTGGTGCTGGGCCTGACGCCGGCTGCGCTCGCCGCGGGCGAGCGAGGGCGGGAATTGCTCGACCGGATCGCTTACCTGGACACGGTGGACGACCGGGTAGAGAAACTGTGGCTCTCGGACGTGCAGGGTGCTGATTCCTACTTCCTCATCGAGGAGACCTGCGCCGCTTTCGCAGGCCAGTATCTGGCGGCCTATCGAGAGCGCAACGGCTGGTCGTGTAAAACTTGTCTTGAGCGCGATCGCTGTGCTGGGCTGAGTAGCAACGCTGAAGGCGTGTTGTTAACCCCTTTTAACCAAACCCTCTTGCAACGCTTGTTCCGAGGATTACCGGAGGGCAAGGGGAAGGTGCGCTACTTCCTGCGACACCTACGCGAGGTCCTGGCAGCAGCGAGCGATGAGCGCGATCTCCTGACAGCGTTGAAACGGTACGCCGAACTAGACACTGCCGTCGAGGCCGACGACGAAACTATGGCCCAGGTGGCGGTGTTGTATGGCCCTATGACCTCCGATCACCAGGTGACGCTGCCGGCTGGTCTGATGGCTGCCTTTGGCGAGCGAGCCGAGCCGGTCACCCTACCAGCCGAGCCGTTGCATCGACCGCGTGCATCCATCCCGTCCAGGGAGTCGCTCCCCTCACCGGAATTCCTAACGGACCCCGGCAGAGTAGCGATCAAAACCTGGCTGGATGGCGAGACGGTCAATCGCCAGTCACTGCTGCCCTTGCGCCGGGGGATCGCCCGTTGGTTGCAGACGGTCCAGCCGGTCAGAGCGTTACACGCCTCCGGCATCGCCCGTCCCCACCGCGTGCTGCGCTGGTGCCGGGTTTACCTGAGCGTCCGTCCGCCCATCATCCTGGCGGACGTGGACGAGGGCGAGGGCATCCAAGTGACACGAGAAATTGGGTTAGCGGCCTTTCGGTTGTACGAATTCGCCGCTGCCACCGGTGACGAGCGGAAAGCCTTGACCACCAGCCTGGCCCGGGAGGAGCGGCTGCTTCCCCTGCTGTTCGCCGCTGCCGACTACAAGCAGCAGGTCGTGGAAAGGCTTGAGATGCAATTGGGAATGCCGGTCGAGGATCTGGCGCTGGCGCTATACATCTGGCTGGCGATTACGCAAAGCGCCCCTGGTAAGCGCCTACCGGGCCTTGGTGAGGTATTCTGGGAACAAGTCGAGGCAGCGCGCGCTCAGCTTCCCGTGTGGCAAAGTGAGCTGGATGAAGCGTTGGGCCAATCGATTCGCTACCTGTTCGACGATTTCTTCCGGCTGCGGAAGCACGTGTACGATGGACCACGACTAACGCGGGTGATCGGCGGACGGGCGCCAGAGGCGCTGCTGGACGCGCTGACGGCGATAGCGCCGGGGCGCGTGGACGAGGATTATCGCCTGAAGAAGACGCCCCTACGGGAAATACTGGCGACGGTGCAGGAGACGGTCCAACGCTGGCGCCAGCCAAGCGATGAGGACGAGGATCTTTCCGCAGCGGCGCGAGCGGTGGTGGAAACGCTGGGGAGCGACGGCGACCGAGGCGTTCCGATGTATGAGGTGACGTCTGAGCTGTTCTCTGAACTGCGAGAGAAGAGGCCCGAGCTATACGCGACGCTGCGGGTGGTGGCCCGTCCGTCCAACGATGAAGATTGACTTGCAAGCACATCCAGGGGAGTATCGGGGGAGGAAGTTGGGCGTGACCTATCCTGAATCCTAGGCCGGTTGCAGTGCACTATCCTTCAGACTGACCACAACTTGCAAGTCGCCCAGCAAAATGCGGTTGCCTTGCACCTGAACCGGGGCTGCTTCCTCCGTTGGTGTCAAAACCAACTCTCCGTTGATGATCTGCCCCTCCAGTTGGATAACGCTGGACGTCCGCTGCTTTAGGAGGTCAAACAGCATCTCCAGGAAGGTAGAGGACGTTATAGCATCGTCGCGCTCCGCCGAGCGAGTGACGTAATCCTCCATCAACGCCTGGAATTCATCTTTTTCCATCTCAGTCAATAATTTCTTACTCATCACTCAGTTCCTCCCGCTGTGCTTTCAATACAAGTTGTTTCCACATCGAGTATTCCACAACGATCAGTGTCGTATTGTCTTGACACAACGCGACCGGTTTCGGCAACAGATCTAGCAGATCAGATAATTGTCCTTCCACAGTGTCGCCATCAATCTTTTCCCACGCTGCTGGCTTCTGGAAGACGGTCAACAAACGGTATTGAGCGCCTGTCCAAAGGCGGGTTACATAGAAATCATTAGGCAACCCCCGGGACGTCGCTTGACGCAGAAAGTAGGTCGAGGTCTTGACGTCGCCGGTCAAATCGAGGACGATCAAGTCTGAGATGGAACGGCGTTCGTCCGGATCGCGAATATCGTGCGTGTAGAATTCAACGCCGCTCTCCTGCAGGTCGCGCAAGATTTGAACCTCAAACGCATAGCCGCGAGCGAAGCTCTGCCACCAGTAGACACAGTAGGCATAGAATAGCCGAGTCTCGGGTAAATCAGAGCGCAGCAGACCAACCGCCTGCAGATGGGGACCGATCTGTCGGGCAAACCCTGCGATGAGGGCTGGCGCTTGCGCCTCAATATTGCTCAAGGTCAGCAAACGCTCCAGATAGTCGGTGGCAAAACGATCATCAACGTGGTGCCGATATAACTGTTCGAAGGAAAGCACGCTTTCCTCGGTTTGTACCCGAGCAGTGCCTAGAACATCAATACCGTCGTACAGCGAGCGCCACTCCGATGGATGCAGCTGGCGGTCGTCTGCCAGGTACTGAGTCAATATCGCTTGATGCCGTGTTGTGAAACCCTCTGGTAGCAGAATTTGCATGGTTCCAGAAATGTAATCTCTCCCTGGAGAGATCGCTCATCCCCCTCAGATCGTTCGGCTTTATACATCGGCATTTCCCACCGTAGTCCCGTAGTCTTATTTTAGTCCAAAAACCTGTTCGTAGCAAGGGTAATGACATCACTAAGCAGAACCGTGTCCAGTACCTAGACAGGCTCTTTGGGATTTCGCCTGGTGTTCAAAGCGAGTGTGGCACCCACGCCCTATATCTGTGGGCAAGACGCGATTTCGGCCCAGATATAGAGCGCGGCACACCCCGACCATGTGAAATCCTAGAGACCCCCTAGACAAAGCGTGGTCGGTGAGTATAATATGGATACAGGCAATCTGGCGTAATCCAGGAGAAAAGTAATGGCGCAACCCATCAATCCCTACGTCGCTGGCAACCCCGTCGGCGGCAGCGAAGCCTTCATCGGGCGGGCGGACGTGCTGCGCGAGGTGGTGCGCGTGCTGCGCCGGCCGCAGGACAATGCTATTGTGCTCTATGGGCAGCGGCGCATCGGCAAGACCTCGGTGCTGCAACAACTAGAGACCCAACTGCCGAATGAAGGTCCGTATTGCCCGGTTTACTTCGACCTGCAGGACAAGGCCGCCTGGCCCCTGGGGCGTGTGCTACAGAATTTGGCCCGCGAGATAGCCCACGTCCTGAACCTACCCGATCCCGATTTTGACGATCGTCCTGAGTCTGCCTTCCGTGAGGAATGGCTCCCTGCTGCGCTGGACGCGCTGCCGGAGGGTTGCTCGCTGGTAATGCTTTTTGACGAGTTCGACGTGTTGGCAGATCCCGAGGCCAAACAGGCGTCCGAGACCTTCTTCCCTTACTTGCGAGGGCTGCTGGCTCAAGACCGCGCGCGCCTCCAGTTCGTGTTCGTCATCGGGCGCAACGTGGATGACCTGGACACCATCGCCCTCTCGCTCTTCAAGGGGACACCCGCTATGCGCGTCTCCCTGCTGAGCGAGACGGATACCGCTGACCTGGTGCGACTCTCGGAGCGAAACGACTCACTGCACTGGCCCGACGAGACAGTACAGCGGGTCTACGAGTTGAGCAACGGTCATCCTTTCCTCACCCAGCAGATCTGCTCCCACGTCTGGGAACAGGCTTACGATGAAGAACTAAAAACGCCGCCTATGATGACGCCGAAAGAGGTAGACGCTGTCGTCCCCGGCGCGCTGGAGGCTAGCCGCAACACGCTAGAGTGGCTGTGGGATGGGTTACCACCAGCCGAGCGGGTGGTGGCCTCTGCCCTGGCAGAGTCCGGTTCTGGCCCCATCACCCAGGATGAACTGGAGCAATTGCTGCACGAGAGTGGCGTGCGGGTCGTGATCCGTGAACTGCAGACCGCACCGGAGCTGCTACAAGATTGGGATCTGATTGAGCCAGCCGATGGAAACGAAGGATATCGTTTCCGCGTCGAACTTCTTCGCCGCTGGCTGACCGAACACAAGCCGCTCGAACGCGTGCAGGATGAATTGGATCGCATTGAGCCTGTGGCCGAGAATCTCTACCAGGCTGGGGCGGGGATGTACCGGAACAGGCAACTAGATGAGGCGATTGGATTACTACGCCAGGCGATTGGGTTGAATCCTAATCACGTGAAAGCCAGTCAACTCCTGGCCGACATCTTACTAGCCCAGGGACAGGTGAAAGAGGCGCGAGAACTGTTGGAACGGCTTTACACATACCAGCCCGTCGCTGCCCGCTCTCGTTTGATTCAAGCCTTATTATCCGAAGCCCAGATCGCTGAAAGCGAGGATAAGCAGCTAGATCTTTACGATCAAGTATTAGAACTGAACCCCAAGCAGCCAGAGGCTATGACTGAACGAAAGCGTATCTGGCAACAGCGGGGAGATGCTGCACTGCAGAGCAATCACCTTGAGAACGCATTACAAGCTTACCAAGAGGCCGAGCTATTTGGCAAGGCTACTGAGATCGAACAGAAGATGCGCAGCCAAGTCCTAACCGCCCGACTTCGAGAGATTGGAACGTTGCAAGAAAACAAACAGTACCAGGAGGCGCTAGATATAGCGCGTGACCTCGCGTATGAGTACCCAGAAGCAAAGGATCGACTGCCTGATTTGGAACAATTGGAACGCAAGACTCACCTGGCTGACCTGTATCAGCGCGGATTGGATGCTCTCCGAAGCCGTAACCGGAAGGCAGCCCTGGATTTGCTGGCCCAGGTAGTGGCCCTAGATCCAGAGCACGAGGATGTCACCCGTTACCTACACAAAGCTTTCAATATGGCCAATTCCCTGGACGAGGAAAGGAAAGCGCATCAACAAGTCGAGGTTGCCGCTGAGAAGCCAAAGCAAAAAGTTGAACAGCCACAACCTGAGTTGTGGATTGAAGGAAAAGTCCATCCAGAGGTCGTACGTGCACGAGAAGAAGAAAAGGACAATATGCCTGTGCGCCTTTCTCCCTGGAATCCGTTGGCTTACTTACACTTACTATGGTGGTTGTTCATCACACCTGAGACCTTATTTTTGCGCATACAGACAGCATTTCTATTCTGTGCCAAAAAGCGAACGCATATAGAGGCGGTTTCTATTCACCAAAACGATGTTTGAGGTACTTTTCCAAGCAA
>DAOTTX010000352.1:0-4357 GCA_034437515.1 Anaerolineae bacterium | reverse complement strand
GAGCCAACCACAGCTCTCGACGTGACCGTGGAGGCGGCCGTATTGGATCTCATTGATGAGCTGCGCCACGCGTTTGACGCAGCGATCCTGTACATCAGCCACAACCTGGGTGTGATCGCGCAAGTCTGCGATCGGGTCGGCGTGATGTACGTGGGGACAATCGTCGAGAACGCCTCCGTGGAGGACATTTTCGTCGAGCCAGCCCACCCTTACACGTCGGCGCTGACGCGCTGCGTTCCCCGATTAGGGGCGAGCAAGGAATCCAGCCATCTGCGCCCCGTCCCCGGTCGCATTCCGTCTCCGAATGATGTCCCAGCCGGGTGCTTGTTCGCGCCTCGCTGTGAGTGCTCCGGCGAAGCGTGCGCGACGGACCCCCCGACCTTGCGGGAGGTGAGCCCGGGCCACTACGTGCGCTGCCATTCAGACCGTTGGCAGCTATCGCAGCTAGAGGGTTGGGAACCCCCGCGTCAAAGCGACCGGTCATCGGTACGGTGGCGGGCCGATGGACTAGCCGCCCTTGAAGTTGACTATCTGAGAAAGTACTACGAGCAAGAGAGCCGATCGGTGATGAGCCTGGTGGGCCTGGGCGAGAAGCGTTACGTACAGGCAGTGGACGGTGTCAGTTTTCGTTTGCCCCGCGGAGCAACCCTGGGCATCGTGGGAGAATCAGGCTGCGGCAAGAGCACCCTAGCTAGGACGGTGGTTGGATTGGAGTCGGTGACGGACGGCAGCCTGATGTTCCTTGACGTCGACATCACAGAGCCCGTGGAGGCTCGGGACGTAGACACCATCCGGGAGTTGCAGATGGTCTTCCAGAACCCAGACTCGACCCTCAATCCATCCTTCTCGGTCGGCTACCAGATCGCTCGGTCACTCCGACAGTTCAAGAAGCCAGGGGAAAGGAAGCTGAAGGAAGAGGTCAACAGACTGCTGAACGCGGTCTATCTGGACGAGGGCTATTACCATCGAAGGCCGCGCCAGCTCAGCGGTGGCGAGAAGCAGCGAGTGGCCATCGCGCGGGCCATAGCCACGCATCCTGAGCTCGTGCTATGCGACGAACCAGTCACTTCGTTGGATGTATCGGTGCAGGCCGCGATTCTGAACTTGCTGCTGGACCTTCAGGAAGAGTACAACATCAGCATAGTCTACATCTCTCACGACCTGAGTGTTGTTCGCTACTTCTCGGACTACGTGGCCATCATGTACCTGGGGCAGTTCGTTGAGTTTGGACCTACCGAGAGGATCTACACGCCACCCTATCATCCGTACACCGAAGCCTTGCTGGCTGCCGTGCCCATTCCCGACCCTGCGGTTGCACAGGAACATATTCGACTAGAAGGTACGGTTCCCAGTGCATTGAATCCCCCTTCAGGTTGTCGGTTCCACACGCGTTGCCCGCGGCGAGGTCTGTTGCCCCAAGGAGGAAAGATCTGCGAGGAGAAAGTGCCTCCGATGCGTGATATCACGGATACCCATAGAATCCTCTGTCACCTTCCGTTAGAGCAACTGAGGGCTATGAAACCGATCATACGCGACTTGACCAGTGATGCAAACGGGGTACAGGATGGACAATGAATACAGTGGTTCGGGATCCGCCAGCCTGGGCCGTTACGTTGGTTAAACGACGATTGAACAAAAGGAGATACATGCAATGAGACTACAGAACAAGAATGCGATTGTCACCGCGGCCGGTAGCGGCATCTGTCGGGCCATCGCGATAGGATTCGCCCGAGAGGGTGCAAACGTAGTAGCCGGTGACATTGATCTAGCATCTGCACAGAGGACGGTGGAGACGATCGAGTCGGCTGGGGGTGAGGCATTTGCGATTGAGGTCGATGTCGCCAAGAAAGAGCAGGTAGATGCCATGTTTCAGACGGCCATCGAGTCACTTGGCCGTATTCATATTGTGGTGTCTGGGCCCGGTATCTCGACCACTCGCAACTTCCTAGATGTGCCCGAAGATGAGTGGGATCGTGTGCTAGACGTAAGCCTCAAGGGGATGTACTTGACTGGGCAAGCCGCTGCTCGGCATATGGCGAACGAAGGTGGCGGATCTATCGTCAATATCTCGTCCATATGTGATGAAGTGGCTCAAGCAAACTACCCTCACTACGTGGCGGCGAAAGGTGGCGTGAAGATGCTCACCAAAGCAATGGCTCTCGATCTCGTAGAGCACGGGATCCGGGTCAATGCGATCGCTCCTGGTCTCACGGAGACTGGCACAGGGTTCATGTACAAGGAGGAATTTGCCGAACTGCGAGAGCACATATTGGCACGTATTCCCTTGCATCGTCCGGCGCAACCCGATGAGATGGTGGGGGCAGCAGTTTTTTTGGCGTCTGAGAAAGAGTCCAGCTACGTGACTGGGATCTCTCTCCCCGTGGATGGCGGGTACCTCGCATACTGAGTTACTGGTGGGTCATTTGACACGCCTATAGCCATTCTGGGTGACTTGTGTATAATGGCGGGAAAGGTCTCCTTGCTCCAGTGCCGTTGCCAGATGACCTGTTGCCGCTACGGATGCTGTTGGTCTGGGACAATCTCTCTGGCCACAAGACCAAGAGTTTTGTCGAATGGCTGATTGAGCATGGGATCATCCTGTACACCCCCTTGGGAGATTCCTGGTTGAACATGACTGAACCAATACAGCGTATCTTGATACGGCGTGGAATAGCGGGACAGCATCCAGCCTATCCGAGTGAGATCGTTGCCTGGCTCGAAGCTGTCGCCTGCGCCTGGAACCGGAATCCGACGCCCTTCGAGAGGAGTGGCAAACGGGCAGTACGGCGAGCGCGGAGCCGCCAGCGTCGCCATGCACTAGGCGGCTCTGGGGCTTACACTCGTCGCCCGATACGACGCCCCCGGTGTACCATAATCGAGAAATGGCGGTCCGCATAACAAATGACCCACTAGCATTGACGACGCCCTGCTTGGCCATTTACAGGACCTCGTCTAGCTGTGAGGAGACATATCGAACCTTGTCAGATCGGATCGCTGTCCTGTAGGTTACCATAGGCATCGTGAATAAGGGGGCGTATTGTGACTCCTAGAGAGCGCAGATCGGCTTCCCAGCAGATTAGAACCACGGTCTATAGTAGCGAGACCTGTATCATTGCAAGTGTGAAGTCCCATTTCGCTACCCTACAGAACTTTTGTTCTATGAGATTTCTGTCGAAAAACGCTAGCTTTAATGTCACGAATGGACAAATAACACGAATTTTGGCTTCAGGAAGTACGTCAGCAAATTCAGAGTATTAATTATCTGAACGTGCCACCCTTTATAGGCTCTACGCGGATTCGAGGGGTAAAAAAGTGGCATGGTTCACGAGCGAACTAAACGCACCTTGACAATTTAGGCTAATGAAGGTAACTTCTCTTGAGATCAAGTTGGGTTAGAAATTGCCAAAGGAGGTTACCTTCAATGTCACTAACTTATCAGCAGACAGCAGCCCCAGAGGTCCTGTGGCCTGAGCCGATGGAATTGGTCTGGCAAATGCAGCCTGGCGGATGCGAGGCTGCTACCAATTGGAAGCGCCCCGACATCACCTTATCGGATCGTTTGTTCATCGGCGCTGTCGTCAACATCCCTGATGAGCAGCGACTTTGGGGCAGCATCACATGGTTGTCCAACGTCTACCAAACCAGCCGCCAGACGATATACACAATTGGGAAACGGACGCGGGAAGGACTCCTATCACCAGTGCTAGAGTCTTCGGGCTTAGCAGATTCCGTGGCCCAAGCGGTGGAATCGGATTCAGTCGACGCTCACACGATAACCGTCACCAGCAATCGGCTGAAGCGTACGGTTCTGACCGCGCTCCTGCCTGCGGGATCGACTCTGCGACCGATGCAAGACCTGCTTGATGTCGCTTTCGACCAGAGTCGCTCGGTAGGTTTCCTATCAGAGTTGATTAACGAGGCAGGCTCTCGTGCCGGCGTGGTCTTGGATCAGATTGACTTCTCGCCCTTGGGCGACGTCGTTTTGGCTCGCGATGAGACCTACTTTTGCGACTGGCCTTTTCTGCTCTCGGTCGAGCCCAACTCGTATACCATCGTCAGCGGCTACGTGGAAGACGTTTGTGATGGTGAAACCTGGGGCGTGAGCCTGGCTATAGACGAGGAAACGCGCGGGCTACACATTGCGGGGCTCGCTGAAGACGGCGCCCGCTGTTACCCGAAATCCTTGAGAGAAGCGGCAAAACTGTTAGGCATCGAGTTCTCTGTGCCCATCCAGAAGGATGTCTGGCACATCATGGACAAGGCTTATCAAAAGGTTATCGACCTGGAGCGCCTTGGGCTCAATAAAGTGAGCCGGGCTGACAAGATATACGAAGAACTGGCCGACAAGCCCTGGGAC
>DAOTTX010000351.1:0-2779 GCA_034437515.1 Anaerolineae bacterium | reverse complement strand
GCTTGGGGCCTGTTCTCTATAAAATCTGGCATCAAGTGCTAGTGAATGCTTGAAATATTGCATCTAATGCACCAAATGAGAGTTGAATACCTGGGTAACGGGAATTGCTGCTTCCACGACGTCGGATATTTCCGCCGGTACGCTGCCCCAAATTTACGGAAAACGTCCGCCACCTCGAACTCCGGCTTCGTCGTCCCTACGGCCACGATTCGTTTGAGTAACATCGTTTTCTACCGTCTATCCCTGCTCTTCAATTGGAGTAAAATTAAATTTGCATACAAATAATACTGGTACAACGTTTTTCGTACAACATGTTATTCTGCCGCACTTCTCCTCAATAAAAACCGAAAACACATTGTATGCAGGAATTTTGCTTCAGAAAGTTACGCCAGAGCGTTTTACCAATGTTTCCTTCTTCATATAGCCCCTATTTGGCATTTTATGAAGCATTTATTCTGCATAATGTACTTGCCAAGGGAAGCTAAATCAGTAGAATAAAGCACAAGTCCAAGACTAGTATACACGAGTCATTTAAAGAGCGCAAATATATCTTGGGGAAAAAGTGATGACCAAACCCCGTAACAAGAAATTACTCGATCGCGTTCGTGATGCGATCCGCGTTAAGCACTACTCCATTCGTACCGAACAAGCTTACGTTAATTGGATTAGACGTTTCATCCTCTTCCACGATAAACGTCATCCAAAGGATATGGGAGCGGCCGAGATTGAGGAATACCTCACCTACCTAGCCGTGGAGCGGAACGTAGCGGCATCGACGCAGAATCAGGCGCTCAGCGCGCTACTGTTCCTATACCAAAACGTGCTCAAGAAAGACCTTGATCGCCCCGTCGATGCTGTCCGGGCCAAGAAACCCAAACGTCTTCCCACTGTATTGACCAGAGAAGAGGCGCAGCAAGTGCTCTCCGCGATGTCGGGCACGCACCAACTGATCGCCAAGTTACTATATGGTGCTGGCTTGCGCTTGATCGAATGCCTGCGTCTGCGCGTCAAAGACGTGGACTTCGGACAGCAACAGATCATTGTGCGGGATGGCAAAGGCGCCAAGGACCGTATTACCGTGCTGCCCGAGAGCCTCATCGAGCCAATGCGCAAGCATCTCCACCGGGTGGCAATGATTCACCAGCAGGATCTTGATAACGGTTATGGGGCCGTCTATCTCCCCGAAGCCTTGGCACGAAAATATCCCAATGCTAACAGAGAACTGATCTGGCAGTACGTCTTCCCTTCCAGGGAAATTTCCACAGATCCACGCACCGGCGTCGAACGCCGCCACCACCTGCACGTGAGCACGATACAACGAGCTGTTCGGAGAGCCGCTAAACTCGCTGGCGTCAGCAAACACGTTACCCCGCACGTCTTTCGCCATTCTTTCGCAACGCACTTGCTCGAATCTGGCTACGACATCAGAACAGTCCAAGAACTTCTAGGTCACAAGGACGTCAAGACCACGATGATTTATACCCACGTGCTCAACCGCGGCGGCCTCGCCGTCCGCAGCCCCCTGGACGACACGTAATCTAATAGTGTGAGATCCCATCCAGCTCAAAAACCGTCCGGTCAACGCGATGGCGCCGCCCTTGTGCAATTACCCCTCACCGCTCACACCCGCGCGAACAGCATCCTTCCCGCCGCCGTCTGGAGCACCTTGGTCACCGTGACCGCGATCCGCTCCCCGACGCACTCCACGCCGTCCCGGACTACGACCATCACGCCGTCGTCCAGGTATCCCACGTCCTGGCCCGGCTCCTTGCCCGCCTCAACGACGTCGACGGTGAGGAATTCGCCGGGCAGCACCAGGGTCTTGACGACGTTGGCCAACGCATTGAGGTTGAGCACGCGCACGCCCTGCAATTCGGCCACCTGCTGGAGATTGTAGTCGGTGGTCATCAGAGCGCACCGGCGGCGCCGGGCGAGGGAGACCTGTCGCTATCTTCGTTGGATGAGAGCCAAGGGATCGAGGCGGTGATATTTGATCGTTTTGCGGTGCGCCCGCCCTTGGACCATCACCGCTGTTTCCACACCCCGCTCACCGCAACCCGCAAGCGACCAGGCAGATTGCAGGCGGTGAGGTTGCAGTGTTTCTGCCATTGGCGTGTCACCGATGCTTTCCACTGATGTTTCCATCGCTGGCCCGCCTTGCTCTCCACCGGGGGGAGCGTGCGGCGTTGATGGCCATTGCTTGACCGGTGTTCTCTTCGTTTTCTTTGGATGAGAGACAAGGGATCGAGCAGGGGCAGACCCTTTGGCGCAGGCGGTGTTTGACATTGGGTGGGGGAGAGGGTACACTTTGGATATGAACGTTCGAGAAATCCAGGCCGAGACTTTGCTATGGCCACGACAACACTGACCCGGCGACCGCCCCCCCAACGATGCTGCCGCATATTCCGACCCGGATTCTCAATTTCAGCAGCTCTGTGCTCCCAGGTCAGGTTTTCCTTTGGACAGAGTCCATTGGCGCAGGCGTTGCCTTTGACGAAGAAAGCGCATTGGTTACCGCCGAAGTTGGGTTTGTGGTAGGGCGCTGTTCGACCACAAAGTGGGGACATTGCGCTATGATGATGTGGAATGGATGTGATTTTGGGCCGTGACATCTCTATTCGCCCATCCCTCCTCCATCTGTACTCTTGACTTGTTGCGGTATCCCATGGGGTTTTCGAAGCAAATCGAAAATGTCAAGCCCTCAAAAAGGCTCAGAACGTTCTCAGGGGAACTCAAGGAAAACGAAGTTGGGGCGGACTGAACTTGCGTCCGCTGATAC
>DAOTTX010000350.1:0-1602 GCA_034437515.1 Anaerolineae bacterium | reverse complement strand
CCTGGCGCACTGTCGAATCTTCATTCTTGTTTTGCACTGTCTGAATCAGCGGATCTACCGCACGCGGGTCACCGATTTTTCCTAACGCCCTTGCGGCGCTGCGTCGAACATGATGCACAGGGTCATTATCCAGTGCTTGAATCAATGCCGGTACAGCTTGCGGATCGCCAAGGTCCCCCAGCGCACCCGCCACGTTCTGACGTGCACGGTCATCTTCTTCGTGTTCTATGGCCTGGATCAGTGAGTCCATCGCTTTCCTGTCCCCAATCCGGCCCAGCGCGAAAGCAGCACTGCGACGAACACGCGCGCTATCGTCTCCTTCTAGCGCCTGAATTAAAGCCGGCACGGCCTGGGTGTCTTCAATTTTGCCCAGTGCCCATGCCGATTTCCGGCGCGCATGTGCATCTCCATCATCTTGAAGCGCCTGGATCAGCACAGGCACAGCAGCCTCCCCGGCCTTTGACGCCAGCCAGGACGCCGCCATGCCCCGAATTTCCGCCTTTTCGTGGCCCTCAAGTATCCTTACCGCTTCATCAACTGTAAGTAAGCCTCCCCTAGATGTTGTGTCTATCTGTGGCCGCTGTGATTGACCCTGTTGATGCCCCTTCGCCCCACATTTAGGATTAACGCAGGCCCCGGCGCTGGTGACAAAACACCCACACTTCTCGCACCTCTTACGCTTTTTAGCTACTTCTTGCTCACCACCACCAGCCCCCCAGGTAGCTTTTCCTTGCTCTTCCGGTATGCCTCCCTTTTTGGCTGTTTCCTTCGCTTGATCCGAGCATTTGCTACAACTCATCCGCTAATCCTCCCTCTAATATGCCCAACTGTAATCCACAGAAGCAACTTTCTTCCCGTCTGGGTGCATCCATATAGTTGCATCGCAGTCAGGCACAACGTCCCCACTCCGGCCTATCTCCTTTCGGAGTTTGTCGCGCCCTTTATCGACAAGATCAGTAAAGTCTTGATCATCGTCCTCAACCTCCCAACTCACCGTGAAGATAGTGACCGGCGAGTAGTTCTCTCTGGGCAATATCGACGCTGGGCTTGGTGCAAACGACACGGCCACATCCCGGTCAATCTCACGAACACCCATCTCTGTGGGCACACCATCGTTGGCTCCATTGAGGGAGACGGTGCCGCGCCCCCAATCATTCCCGTCTATGCCAAATGACACGGTGGCTACACCGTCATGCTCTGGGTGACACGCCCTGATTTCTCCCTCCATTTCAGTCAGCCTGTCGTAGCTTGAAAACCACAAAGGCGAGTCGCCGGCCCAGGAAGCTCTCCGCTGACTGTCAGGCACACCGGCGTTACACAAAGCACGCTTAGCCTGGTTACTTCCTCTTTCGCAGGCCATCAGCCCTCGCTTCCCTTTGAATCGCGCTGTTCGTCTCCCGTCTCGTCTCTCTCAAGCTCTTGCGCCACCATCGCCTGTCCAAGCCGGTGCCAATTCAGCGCCGCCGTCAGGGAATCCGGGTCAATATCAGGTCGGCGCTTTCTTTTTAGCTGCGGGATCTTCTTTTTAGCCATTCGCTGCTCCTATCATTCGCTTGACCAAATCTTCCCGCGTCGGCGGGGCTACGCCAAACATTGTCCCCT
>DAOTTX010000349.1:0-1669 GCA_034437515.1 Anaerolineae bacterium | reverse complement strand
CGCCCACGATGATACTGTCGAGGTCGCCCATGAAGCCCTGTTCCGGTCATGGGAGCGGCTCAAAGACTGGATCGCCGAAGCACAGGAAGACCTGATCCTGCTGCGGCAGGTGCGGACGGCTGCCGAAGACTGGCACAAGCGAGGCCGCCCGGACTTCCTGCTGTGGCCGCAGGAACGGCTGACGCTGGTCTACGCGATGCAGGAGCGCCTGCACCCCGAACTGAACGAAGTTGAACGCGATTTCATCGAGCCGGAAGCGAACCGCCTGCTGCGTGAACTGGAAAGCCTACCCAAAGATGCCACCAGCCACGAACGCCGCCGCGATATTGGCGACCGGCTGGCGGTGATCGGTGATCCACGCCCCGGCGTGGGTGTGGTTTTGCTCCCCTCTCCTAGCGAAGCGGTTGGGAGAGGGGCCGGGGGTGAGGGCCTCATCCCAGATATAGCATGGTTGCCTGTGTTCGGCTCTGATGGTGCTTACGAATTCGACTTCGGCAAGTTTGAGGTTAAGCCGTTCTTAATCGCACAATATCAAGTGACCTATGCACAGTTTCAGGTGTTTGTAGAGGCAGAAGACGGCTTTGAGAACGATGCCTGGTGGGAAGGAATGCCTGATAAATACCAGAAGCAAAAACTGTACAACCAGCGCACGAAGATTGCTAACGCACCGCGAGATAATGTGTCATGGTATCAGAGTGTCGCGTTTGCCCGGTGGATGGATTTCAAATACCGTGAATTGGGGTTGTTTGATATGTTGCCAGCCCTCACCCCAAACCCCTCTCCCCGAGGAGAGGGGCTTAAAGACTATCGTGAGATGGCGTCCAAAGTCATGGTGGAAATTGCGCGTGATTTGCGTCAGCGTCAGACCTCGGCAGAAGACCTTTTGTGGGAATGTCTGCGAGGTCGTCGTTTGAACAACCTCAAGTTCCGCCGCCAACATCCGGTAGCGAACACATCTTTTGTTGTGGACTTCTTCTGCCACGAGTATAAACTTGCCGTTGAACTGGATGGGGGGATCCACGACTCACAACAACAGGATGATCAATGGCGGCAACAGGCTTTGGAAGATGCTGGTATCACAGTTGTGCGTTTTTCAAATGATGCCGTGTTTAATGATCTTGAGCATGTCTTGATTGATATTCAACGCGCTACAGAATCTCCCCTCTCCCTGGGGAGAGGGGCCGGGGGTGAGGGCCAATGGCAAATCCGGCTGCCCACCGAGTGGGAATGGCGATGGGTGGCGATGAACGGCAGTGAAACCCGTAAATATCCCTGGCAGGGTGGTTGGTTAGAAGGCTATGCCAATACAAGTGAAGCCGGATTAAACCGGACAACGGCAGTCGGGATGTACCCGCACGGTGCGGCAACCTGTGGGGCGCTGGATATGGCGGGGAATCTGCGCGAGTGGTGCTTGAATGATCACATTAATCCAGAATTAGTATCACAATATAGTAATGGTAATTATAAGGTGCTTCGGGGCGGCTCTTTCATCCTTCTCAGTATAATGCGCGTTCGTCCTACCGCTTCCTTTACAATCCTAACGGCGATTACGGCCTTAACGGTTGTCGTTTGGTTGTTGCCCCTATTGCGCCCCTCTGACCTCTGAAAGCACCGTAGGTGCGTCTCTGACCTCTGCACTCTGGCGCTCTAAGCGAACGCAGTGAGCGCC
>DAOTTX010000348.1:0-2646 GCA_034437515.1 Anaerolineae bacterium | reverse complement strand
GCTTCATCCCGCGCGACCCGACCGGCAGCAATCAGTATGCCGATGGGATGAATCTGTACCAGTACGTCCGCAGCAGCCCTGTTATGTTCACCGACCCGACTGGCCTAAAGTGCGCCTGCTGCTGCGTAAGGAACGTCAATATTGGCAAAGGTGCCCTCTTGAATACAGCAACTCACTGGGGAACCAAGTTCGACGTTACAATCAAGGTGGAATACAAGAAGGGCGGGAAGAAACAAGGACTGACTGATTGCGAACTGGAGTGGTTTGAGAGGACCGATTTGCCTTATGCTGCTGCTCTGGGGCAAAAGCCGAATCAATGGCATGACATGTTCGCAATGATACCCAATTCGCCAACTCTTGCACCTTGGGTGAACCGCAAGAAATCACCGATCCCCGGAACTGAAACGGTAACAATAACTGACACTCCGGCGCTTGGAAAGCGTCATGGCCGCAACGCGGAACGGACCCTCTATTTCGCTATTAGGGTCAAAGGTGGCCAAAGCGCAGAGTGTGCGAAGGTCTGTGGAAACGAAGCCACAGATATTGCCACTGGAGCAACAATCAATGGAAGCATAACGGCTTATGCTACGCAGTATCTGAAGATGGTGAATGGCACAGGGGTTACACAAACCTTCTCGTTAGGCATCCCTGGGGACGGCAGCATAGGATACCCGTGAGGCAAATCGTGAGGACAGGTAGAATGATCATTCGATTGCTGCTGCCTGTGTTGCTTTTGCAGCTGTTCCTTGGTTGCAGCAGCACAGACCGGTCTGCCATGAATGCGAACGATATGAAAGCTGAACGTTTGACTCTGGAGTGGCTGAAGCAGGTTGACTTCCGAGAGGCAGACAATCCACATGCCGCCGTCACTGCGCCAGCATCCCAACCCGATGTTGAGGATTGGATTAGACGTGGTGAAAAGATTGAGGGAATTGCGACAGCTTTGGATCGCCTTCTCAAGGAAAGGCACGATGGGACTGATCCTGCTCAAGTGGCTTATGCACTGGGGTGGCTAGGAAACTGGCGTAGCACCCCCGTACTGGTAGGGGCTTTGGAGAGCCGAGACGTCTATGTGCGCATTGAAGCGGCGGCTGCATTGGGACGAGTCGGTGACACCAGGGCGGTAGATCCGCTATGCAACTGTCTTGCGAATGATCCCAGCAGCAACGTTAGGGCGAATGCGGCTCTTGCTCTTTCTCGATTCGACAGCAACGATGCGAAGCGTTGCCTGGAAGTGGCCGCCAGCAAGGACAAATCACTGTTTGTCCGCGACATTGCAGCCAAGGCACTTCACGAGATTACGAATGGCAAGTAGTTTCAGTGAGCGTGGCGCGTTCCGAAAGGGGCTCAATGCCAGCTTCTCATGCATCTTCATATAGAGATGATGGTTCCTTGAATCCACGCGAACGCCATCACGAGCCCATCCTCCGCTCGTGGTTTACTGACAACGCTGCTCCGGTGTTGTCAGTGAACCACGACCACTTTCCCCCTCTCCCACACGAATTCGATTGTTGTCAGGAACCCGCTGCACGCGTTCCCGTGCCATCTTCTGGCCTGGCCCCGGGTAGGACCCGCGAGCAAGCCCTCTACGCCTTGGGGGAGGGGTGTGCCCAGTTCCGCTCTCAGTTCCGCGTCCAAGTTTCATAAAGCATTGTTTTGAAGTCGGTTGTATTTTCAGGCCTCGCGGAACTGAGACACGTTTTGAGACGCGTCTCACGACCTGTCCAGTTCCGTTGCTAGTTCGATTCGTAAGTGGTGTAATTTTCATAGGTTGCCGATCTGAGTTCCGGAACTGGCTGCGGAACTGCTCAGTTCCAGTTCCGCGTCCAGTTCCGCCGTAAGTCCTTTGTTTTCGACCGCCGGTTCCGGGTCAGTTCCACCCATGGCGTTGCGGATCTGCCGCACGTACCGCTGGGAAATATCCACCTGCTTGGCGATATCCTGAACGTTCGCCTGCGGGTCGCGGGCCAGCAGCGCCGCCGCCCAGAGCGCCTTGTCCCCGGCCACGCCATAACGGTTCTTGACGTAGACCATGGCCGAGCCAGCCCGGATGCGCGAGGCCAGGCCACGCTCCATGGCCAGGTCGAGCATCTCTTCGGCCTTGCGTTCGGACATGGCCTGCATCAGCGCGGGCCAGGAAAGTTCAATCTCGGCCGGCAGGCTGTAGCGGTTCTTCGCCAGGATCACGTTGGTGCCCTCGGTCAGCAGCAGACGCTGATCGTCGCGCCGGTGGGCGTACAACACGCAGTCAGCCCACTCGATGAAGGGCGGCGCGATCCAGTGCGGCAGGTCGGGCGAGGCCAGTCGCTGGTCGTAGCCTTCGGGCGTGGTCATCTTGGTGTTGGCCGCGTGGGCCAGCAGGATGATGGCCGCGCCGGTCTCGGCCACGGCGTTGAGCATCGGCAGCAGATCGCGGTAGACGATGTTCTGCACGATCTCGCGGGCTTTGAAGTAACCGCCATGCGCCGTGCCCAGCGTGCTGGTCAGATCGTCGCCGGCCTTGGGGTCAAGGTCGTGCACGACATGTTCCACGATCCGCTGGACCATCCAGTCAATCGTGTCGATGGCCAGGGCCTGGGGCGCGTCGTTCTTGTTCAGGTCCGCCAGTTCGACCAGCCACTTGCGCATCTGGGGCCAGGACTGCAG
>DAOTTX010000347.1:0-7825 GCA_034437515.1 Anaerolineae bacterium | reverse complement strand
AAGAAAACAACGCATAAAAGCGATTTCATGTGTAGGATTATGGCATTAGCGTCCGATTTCAGCGAAAAATCGTAACATTTTATGCCCACCACAGAATCCGTTAGAATCAGGCACGTTTGTCCGGTCATGCGAGTTGTCAATCGCCCCCTTCGGACGCGGGACGCGCTGAACGTCCGTTGAGGGCGTCACGGGCACGCCGCCACAGCGCACGCCAACCGGCGGGGTTAATCAGACCGCCGGGCAGGTAGACGATCACGAGCAGCAGCACCAACCCGTTGAACACCCCACGATATTCTTGCAGGAAGCGCAGCACCTCCGGCAGCGCGGTCAGCACCAACCCGCCGACAATCGGCCCGACCCACGTCGAGAGGCCGCCTAACACCCCGAACGCTAGAATATCAACGGCGCGGTCGAAGCCGAACATATCCGGCGTGACGATGCGCGTCAGGTGTCCGTTGAACACGCCCGCCGAAGCCGCCAGCATCGCGCTCAGGATGAATACCACATTCTTGACGTAGATCACGTTGATGCCCATGTTGGCGGCGGCGCTTTCGTCCTGCCGGATGGCGTTCATGGCCCGCCCAAAGCGCGACCGCTTGAGCCGCACCATCAAGAACATCAGCAGAATCAAAAATAAGAGAATGTGCCACGTTTCCGGCTGGACGGTGACCCCACGCAGGCCGCGCCCCCCACCGAAGAAGTCATAGCGGCGAAAGTCTGTGCCCTCAAATGTATTGCGAAACCACACGATCATGTTGTCCGCGTTGAGGAAGAACACACGCACAATCTCCCCAAAGCCGATGGTGGCGATGGCGAGGTAAATATCACGCAGCCGCAGCACGGGTAACCCAATCGGAATGGCAACCAACCCGGCGATGACCATTGCGATCATCACGGCGACGCCTAACGGCAGGTCAAGTTCTTTGGTGAGCAGCACCCCGGCATAAGCACCGATTGCCATGAACCCGGCGTTGGCAAGGGAGAACATGCCTGCATCCAGCACCAGATAGATGCTCAGGCCGAGGATGGCATTAACCAGCATAAACTGGAACACCGGCTCTGTGATACCAATTGGGCGCAGTACGTCGATAATGGCTTCAACAAGTGGGACGAAGATCGCATCCATAATCAGGCGCGTGTCGATTCTGGCTGACCGAACAAGCCCTGCGGACGAACAAGCAGCAGGATAAACAGCAGCAAGAACACCGCTGCATCTCGGTAGCTGCTGCCGCCGATGCTGGTGCTAAAGATCTGCACGGCGGAGACGATGAAACCGCCCACCAGTGCCCCCTGGATGCTGCCCATGCCACCGAGTACGATAGCGGTCAGGCCGAGCAGCGCGATTTCTTGCCCGATGAACGGATTAACCACCTCGACCACCATCGCATAGAACACCCCGGCGACCCCACCCAACGCCCCGGCAAGGAAGAACGTGATCAAAAAGATGCGCGTCACGTTGATGCCGAGCAAACTGGCGGTGCGCTGGTTGAAGGCCACGGCCCGCATCTGCTGACCGATGCGCGTGCGTGTGACCATGTATTGCAACGCGATCATCAGCAACAGGGAGGCGATGATAATAATCAGCCGGACGTAGGTAATACGCAGCGATAGATCCTCGATGACGATGTTGCCGCGCGGGATGACATCGCGTGGGTAGCGTTGGTCAGTGCGTTTGTAGATCTCGATGAATACCAGTTGGGCGATGTTGACCAGTAGCAAGGCCGCACCGATGCTGCTAATCAACTGGGCGATGCGAGCCGCGCTGCGCCTCCGCAGAGGACGAAAGGCGACCAGCTCCAGCGCGACGCCGAGCAAACCCGTGCCGACAATGGCGACCGGGAAGGCCATCAGCAACGACCACCCAAACTGATCGGTGACGATTAACCCTAAGAACGCCCCCCACATAAACAGGGCGCTGTGGGCGAGGTTTAACACACCGAGCACGCTAAAGACCAGCGCATAACCCAGCGCGAACATCGCATAGATGGCCCCCAGTGAGATCGAATTTACGACCTGTTGCAGAAAATTATCCATCGGCCTCAACAACTGGATTAACGATATTTTTGGGGTGCGGTCATCGCACCCCTTACAGTTCTGTTTATCTGGTTTCGATGAGGGTTTGTGGCTAGCCCTCGTCGGCCTCTTCTGTCGTTTCCGGTTCCATCATGGCTTCGTCGTCCATTTCAACGACCGAGGCCAGCGGCACGAACGCGCCATCCTGGACGATCTGCGCGACCGGATCATGGATCGGGTTACGATCTTCGGAGAAGCTGAACGCGCCCAACGGACTATCGAAGTCCTCGATTTCCGCCAGCGCATCACGGATGGCTGCCGGGTCAGCGGAGTCCGCACAGCGGATCGCCGTGCCCATCAGCCAGGCACCGGTATACGCCTGTGCAGAGAACTGATCGGGCTGGTTGTCGTAGGCTTCCTCGAACGCTTCCTGGAAGGCCACGCTGCTGGGCGTCGGGTCGGGGTCGCCGATGTTCCACGCCGAGCCGACGATAACACCCTCGGAGTTTTCACCCGTGCCATCGATCACGGTGGGGGAGTTGAGGCCGTTACCGCCGATGATGGTGCCCTCGAAGCCGAGCTCACGCGCCTGATTGATGATCTGCACCGCTTCGTCTGCCAATGAGGAAAGCACTAAGGCGTCGATGTCCTCACCGATGATGTTGGTCAACTGGGCGCTGTAGTCCAGGTCACCGATGGCGAAAGTTTCCGTAGCGACGATCTCTATGTTGTTTTCTTCCAGCGCATCAAGGAACACGTCGTAGCCGCTGATGGTGAAGTCGTCATCGTCGCCATACATAATGCCGACGGTATCAATGTCAAACGCGGCGACGGCCTGTTCGATCGTACCGGGGATCACAGCGGATTCCGGCAAGCTGTTACGGAAGACGAAGTTGCCCATGTCGGTAATGCCGATGGCGGTGTTGCTCACCCCCATGACCGGCACGCCGTTCTCCTGCGCGATGGGATCAGCGGAGAAAGCTTCCGTAGAAAGTGTCGGCCCCAGCACCGCCGCGACCTGATCTTCCTCGACCAGCTTGGTCATCGCGGCGATGGCCTGTTCCGCATTGCCCTGTGAGTCTTCAAAGATGACTTCCAGGGTAGTACCTTCACCGAAGTAGCCGTTCTCGTTCATCTCCGCAACGGCCAGTTCAACCGATTGGCGCTGTGGGATGCCGTATACAGACACGCCTTCCGAAAGACCAAAGATCGCGCCGATGGTCACCACTTCCGGCAGGCTCTCCGGGGCGGCGCATTCTTCCCAGGCACCGAGCGGGGGTAGCTCGGTTTCTTCATCCTGCGCGACGACCACGCCGGATGTGATGACAAGTGCGAAGATTAAGAACAGTGTTGTTGTGAATTTTTTCATAAAAGAGTCTCCTACAAAATATTGATCATGCTAGTAAAGAGTGTAATTAATCTGCGTGGATTTCGCAAAGTATTCGTTCACCTTACCATGATTTTCCTGGTTTTAACGTTTTTGGTGGAATGGCCTTTTGCCCCTATCCCTCGGCCCCGCGCCATATCTTGGCGCACTGCCTACCGCTACGCTGAGAGAAAGTTAGAAGGATTTAGAGTGAGGGCGATGTCAAATCCTATTCCCACTGATACCGGTAGAAGCAGTAACTTGACAGGCACAGGACGATATTCTGCCGTCTGCCGCGCATAAACTCACGACAAGCTGAATGGAGACTATAAACGAAGAAAGGACATGACGGTCATCACGTCCTTTTTTATTTGTTGTGCGGAGAAGGTTGGGGGGAAAACAACCTTCTCCGCTATAAGTAAAGTGCCCTGCATCAATTAAAGCATAATTTTTGGGTTATTATAATTGAGAAAACAATTTTAATTTAATTCTAAGCCGTTTCCTCGCTGACAGATTGATCGAGGCGACGTGCCATAATTTTGCGTGCTTCGTCAATGTCATCGACGAAATACACATCGTCCATCGCGGATTTGTCCAGCATGTTAAAGCCCTTCGCCACCGTGCGGAGCATCCCATTAGCGCCGATGATCGCAATCGGCCCTTTGCCGTCCGCGCTCATCGCCAGCATTCGCCTGGCTTTCTCGCGGGTTTGCGCACTGAAAATTGACCCACCGGGTACGGTAATCCCCCGGCTGACGTTCACAATCGCGCCGATCTCGTAATCACGCTGGTCGGTCACCTGTTTGATGGTATGTAGGGTCTCAAACATCTCGTCCCACGTCCAGGTTTTGGGGAAGTGGCAGAGCATCACGGTTTGTTCGTCGTCATCCCAATAAAGTTCAATTGCCATGTCAAGTTCCTCTAATCTTGTTTGATCTAGCGTAACTTTTCATCCTTATGGGTAATTCAACCCCCCGTGAGAAATCGGTGAAGGGCGTGATATGACATTTTTATAACTTTTTATGCCAACCGTTCATCAATTTTTCATATAATGAAGTCGAGAGGCATTACTGCCTTGATCTGCACACATAAGCTGGGAAGAAAGACAAATGTATATTTTGAAACGTTTCGTTATGGGTTTCGCGGCGTGTCTCTGCGCCATCGCGCTGGTTTTCTTACAGCACCAACCGGTTGATGCCATGTCGCCGGTTTTCCCGACGGGTGACACTGTTTTCAACAATGCCCCGCTCATCTTTGACCCGGATACGGATGTGACCTGGTACGAAGTCCGTATCGTCAACAACGGTCAGGTCAAACATCAGCAGTGGTACGAAGCCGCCCAGGTCTGCAATTTGACCGCATGCTACGTCAATCATGGGGTAGATTACAGCGCCGGCGTCGGTGATCAGAACCTGACCTGGAGTTACCGGGGTTACAACGCGGTGACCGACAGCGTCAGCGCATGGGTAGATACCAACTTTACACTGCTCGCCGCCGACCCGATCGGCCCGACCACCGTCACCGAGGAAAACGGAGTGACGACGCTGACCGTGACCGAAATCTTAGATGGCAGTACGGTGTCGGAGGTGCCCTACTACCGCATCTACCTGCAAAACAATGCGGATAACAGCCAGGTGCTGGACGAGTGGGTCGCCGTTGATACCTGTAACATGGGCACCTGCACGCTCGACCCGCTGCCGAAGATGCTCTACAACGGCAATTACACCGCCTGGATGCAGGGTTACAGCTTGAGCGACGTGATATTCGGTTACACCGCATGGAGCGAAGGCTTTACGTTTACGGTCAACGGGGCCGCACCGACGGAAGCCAAAGTCGCGGTGGTCGGGATGTTGAACAATGAAGAAATCGAGATCGACGGCGAAACCGAGCTGCTGCCGACTCTCTGTATTGAAAACGCCGACCCGATGCTGCCGACATATACCTGTGGCAGCACGCCGCTGTTGATGGTCGGCGGTGCGCCGCTAGTCGAAATTTCCCGGTCACTCCGCCAGGGTGAGGTCGCATTCGATACAGTCACACGCAACCTGGACGAAACGGTCACCCCCAGGCCGGAAGCGGTACAGGTGCAGGTGAGACAGGGTACCAACGTCGTCTTCCAACAATGGTATGTGTTCGGAGTCAGCCCGGTGTGTCAATTCGACTCCATCCCAGCACTTTGCTCGGTACCGCTGGAAGGGCTAACCCCCGGTGTTGAGTACAATTATCGTGTACGCCATTACAGCGCCAGCCAGCCCAGCCCGTGGGCTGAAGACCCGCTCTACACCTTCGAGATCGGCCCGAACACCGACCTGACGCCAGCGACTTTTACCGTCAACAACAACAACGCCGTGCTTGTCATTCTGTGGGAAGCGGGCATCGGTGCCAGTTGGTATGAAATCGTGATCGAAGACACCGCGACGAATGAGGTTGTCTTTTCCCAATGGCGTGAGGCTGTTTTGCCACAGCTTCTAGAATCACAATTCGATGGCGATGATATCGGCTTCGAAGCCTTGTACAGTCAATATGTACTGTGTGAACCGGGGGATGGCTGCCAGGCGATTGTGTTCCCCTACCTGACTAATGGCAACTACACCTGGAAGATACGCGGCTGGGTCGAAGGCGAATTGGCAGCCTACAGTACACCGCAGGCTTACAACATCAGCTACCCCGCACCGGAGATTTCAACCGATCCGGGTGACTTAGACGTACAGCGGACGATGATTGATGTTGAGGGCAACACGCAACCCGTTTTCACCTGGGTTGCTGATGAGGGCGCACAATGGTTTAACCTCATCGTGCGCCGGGCGGATAGCAGCGTGGTCTTCGATGAATGGTTCAGCTTTATTGGACGTTGTAGCGTGGACGAGATAACCAATGACCCGGAGTGTGGTTATCAATCGCCGGTCAACCTGGCACCGGGCACTTACACCTATACCTTGCAAGCCTGGGGGCCGGGCGGCCTGGGGCCGATCATCCCCGCACAGGACTTTACGATCAACGGCGCGATCCCACCTGCACCGACGTTGACCGCACCGACTGGTGACATCGCGGATAACTACCCGGCGTTCACCTGGCAGTCAGCGACGAACGCCAGTTGGTACGAAGTCGAAATCCGCCGGGGGGGTACGGTTGTTCATCATGAGTGGATTTACCGACCGGTGACCCGGTGCATGTTGAGTTGTGCCTACGCCCCGGAAATCAGCTTGATCGCCGGGGCGCACACCTGGCGCGTGCGTGGTGCGAGTGCGGGCGGCGTCGGCCCGTGGTCAAGCGGGATGCAATTCAACGTCACCACACCGCTGGAACCTGCTACGATCAACAGCCCCGGCGGGACTTTCTACACCGGTGACATCACCTTTAGCTGGGAGGCGCTGGAAAACGCGACTTACTACGGCGTGACGGTCTACGCGACCGACCTTGATCTGGTCGTCGTCGAGGACTTTGTGTTAGGTGATGCCGTCTATACACAGTGGTTCTCCGCCGAAGAACTTAACTGTGAATTCGATGATGCCCTGATCATTCTCTTGCGTGAGGGCGACCAACAGCAGCAACGGATGGCTTCAAGCACCTGTGAGATCGTCATCCCCGACGCGACGCTGCCGAGCGGCAACATCTATGCTTGGGGTGTTTCATCCTGGGGGCCGGGGCAGGGCAGCACGGTCAACGAACCGACTGAGAGCGAACTCGCACTTTTCGGCAAAGTCTAACGTTCACCCTATTCAGCGGGTGCGGCTGCACGGCAGGCATAGCTATCAATTGAGGCTTTTGGACCCTACCCGGTCTGACCTGCGGTCAGCCCACCCTCCCCGTAGATAGGGAGGGTAACATGCTTACTAATGCTTCGATACGACTTTGGTCGTGCATTTTGCGGCTTTGTAGGTGCAAGTCCCCCTTTCTCCTTACTAACTAAAGAGGTAAGGGGGACTTTAGGAGGATGGGAGTCAGAATAGCCACATATTGAAGCACCACCGGCTTAACTTGACACGCATAAGACGCGGCTACTCGACAGGGTACGTCGCGTCTATTCTTCTGGAAACGTCTTTGCTATCTGAAATATTTAGAAAATATTTATCCGATTGGGGCTAGTAGGCTGGTTTAATCCGCGTATAATGCCGTATTGTGGGTGACGACAGTTTACACTTTTTTTACGGTCGGTTAGCGGATTCAAATCAATTTGTGTATTTATTGCACAGTAACACGATTGTAAATTCAGCAAACTTGACTAAAAAACGGAAAATGTAAACTAATTGTAAACTCATCTGAAACTAAGTTTACAATTATCTAACTCAGTGACTATGGTCACGAAAGACGTGTCGTTAGACACAAATTCGACAAGATACTAGGAGAAAATCTATGTTACGTAATACTCGCTTATTTACCCTGTTTGCGCTGGCAGTCGGTCTGCTCATCGCAGCACTGCCGGTGTTTGCTGTACCGGGTGCTTTT
>DAOTTX010000346.1:0-1654 GCA_034437515.1 Anaerolineae bacterium | reverse complement strand
GACCAGCCTGGATGTGATGCTGGTGCTGGACTCGTCGGGGAGTATGACGAGGAACGACCCGCAAGACCTGCGCAAAACGGCGGCGAAGAACTTTATTGACGCACTGCTGGTGGGCGATCAGGTCGGCGTGGTTGACTTTGACTCCAGTGCCACGCTGCTCCAGAGCCTGACCCCACTGACGGAGACGGCAAAGGCCGCCGTGGATCAGATCAATAGTTCAGGTGGCACCTGCATTGGCGACGGCATTGCGCTGGCAACGCAAGAGATCGTGGCCAACAGCGGTGCCGACCGGCTCAAGGCCCAGATTGTGCTGACCGACGGGCAGGATAACTCCGCATGTAATCCCGACTATGCGGCCCTACTGACCGCCGCCAATGATGATGGTATCCAGATCTACACCATCGGGCTGGGGACGGATGTGGACACCGCCCTGCTCCAGCAGATCGCTACGGAGACTGGCGGGCAATACTTCCCTATCAGCAGCGCCGATGATCTGCCGGAGGTCTTCCGGCGCATCGCCGAGGGACCGGACCCCGACCAGGACACGGACGGCGACGGCCTGCCCGACTGGCTGGAGACGCAAGGCATCCGCCGGGGTAACGGCACCATCGTTACTACTGACCCGAATAACGTGGACACCGATGGCGATGGCCTCTCCGACGCGGAAGAAGTCGGCACCCTGCAGACGGGACCGGACGGCGACTACTACGATGGCATCACCGATCCCCGTGCCATCGATACTGATAATGATGGTTTGAGCGATGACGAGGAGTTGGAGATTGGGACTGCTCCATCGCGTGCTGATACTGATGGTGATGGTCTAGAAGACCTGATCGAAATCAATGCCAACTTTGATCCATTTGATCCCAATCCGGATGGCGACCATCGCGGCGATTATGAGGAATGGGTTCGTGATTCAGATCCGTTCTACTATGATAAAAGGGCATGGGATTACGCCGCTGACTTTATTTTAGGCCTTGTACTTGGTGATGCCGGAGAGAACATGGCAAGTATGGGGCTGATTTCTAATGACAGCATCCAATCAATTGGCTATCTTTCCGGTTGGATCGTTAGTGGCCTGGTTCTTGTTGGCGATATCCGCGACTCTATAGCCGCCCTCGCACGTGGAGATCTGATAGACACAGTGCTCAATGCACTCGGTCTCATTCCTCTCCTGGGTGATGGTTCGAAAGCTGCCAGGGTTATTGCTGAATTCCTACAATGGGCACCTGACTTGATCCGTCCGGTAACACGCTGGATTGCCACAACTTTTGCTGACCATCCACAAGTGTTTACAGCAGCGGCGGCAGTAGTTGGATTTGGTGGTCAGCGGCTTAGGAATTTACCCGCAAACGAAATTGCTCAGCTAGCCAAAGCTGATAATAGGGGAGATGTTCTCGAAGAGTTTCTAGAAAGAGGAGGAGAGTTTATCTCCAGACAGTTGAGCCAGTCTCAAGTCGATGACCTCTATAATAACAAGGTCAAAGTTAACCTCACCGTTCGCTTATTTTCGGAACGAGTTCGTAAAATTTCCCCATTAGCCGGTCAAAAACGGCCACTTGGGAAGCATCTCGCCCCACATGGCGATGAAAATTGCAGAAATGTTTTACACATTACGGAACCGTGTACGCCAAAGTGGGGAGAGTGTTCCAAA
>DAOTTX010000345.1:0-3089 GCA_034437515.1 Anaerolineae bacterium | reverse complement strand
GATGGCGATCACGCGGATGAGCCCGGGTATCGACGCCAGTGTCGAGAACAGCCAGACGATGAAGTCATCCAGTTTGCCGCCGTAATAGCCGGCCATCGCGCCCAGAAGCATACCCACCGGTATGGCGATGATGTTGGACATGAACCCCACGGTGAGGGATATCTTTGCCCCGAGCATGGTTTTTCGCAGGACGTCGTGGCCGAGACCGTCGGTGCCCAGCCAGTGCTTCCACGAGGGGGGTTCGTTGATTTCGTTGTAGTCGTACTGGTTTTCCCAGTCGGCGAAGGCAAATGTGGAGAAGACCGCCACGGCGATATAAAGGAGGATGATGGCCAGGCACGCTATGGCGGCCGGGTCTTGCCTGATGCGGCGGACGGCGTCGGACCAGAGGCTTCGGCCCACGCGGGGTTGTTCGACGACCACGTTGTCTTGAGTAATCTGCGTCACGGTTACCTCAGGCGGACACGCGGATCGAACACCGCGTAGAGGATGTCGGTCAGGAGCAGGGAGATCACGTAGATCACCGAGGTCAGAAACGTCAGCCCGGTAATCATGGGGACGTCACGGTCGGAGACGGAATTCACCATCAGACTGCCCAGCCCCGGGATGCCAAAAAACCGCTCCAGCAGCAGCGAGCCCATGATCAGGAACGGAATGCTCACCACCAGCGAGGTGAGAATCGGAAGCATGCAGTTCTTCATTACGTGGCGGAAAAGTATGCCCGGGAGGGGCACACCCTTGGCCCGTGCGGTGCGGACATAGTCGCGATGGATCTCATCGAGGATGATCGTGCGGTAGAAACGCACCTTGCTTCCCAACCCGGCGATCACGGCGATGGCGATGGGAACGAAGATGTTCGATGGCGTTCCCATTATGCCATAGGCACGGCTGGGGGCTATATGGAACATGATGGCTTGTCCGGCGATCATGTAGACCAGGTAGGGGATGCACATCCCCAGCACGCTGAGGAAGACGCCCATTTTGTCGATGAGCCCGCCGCGGTAGTAGGCGACCACCGAAGAAATCACCATCGCCGTCAGCCAGCTCAGCGCTAAGGCCGGTACGGTCAGGGCCAGCGAGTACTTGGCCCGTTCGGCGATGATGTCCATCAGCCGTTGCTCGGTTTTGTAGGAGCGGTTCTGGAACGTCACGCTATGCCGCAAGTGCCAGAAGAACTGTGAATTGGCGATGCTGGCTGGGTGGTAGCTGACCTTGCTGGTCTCGGCGATGAGCCTGCCGTCGTTGTCGGGGTGTTCGTTCAGTAACTCGATGAAATCCCCGACCGTGGCGTTGGGGGCAATGCGCCCCGGGTCGTCCTGGGCGGCCAAGGGAGTGAGGTCGACCGTCATGGTGGTGTTGTTCGCAAAGTGGATGCGAATGCGTGGACGAAAACGATTAACTGGCGGGTCGGTCTCCGCCGTCGGCGCGGTCGCGGGTTGCGTGGTCGGTGGCGTAAATAGCTGTCTTGGACCCCATCGCTCTGCTTCGCGGACCAAGGCGTTGGGCTCGTCGAAAGCGGCAGTGATCGCCGACCGTGTGTCCGTGGTGGCCACCGAGGCCAAAAGCGTGTCGCGGTCCAACCATTGCACGCCGGCCGACTCGATGTGAACGACCTTGCCCGGTCCGCTCTGACCCTCGTGTTGGCGGGTGACGGGTTGGAGCAGCAGAGCGGCCGGTACGTTCAGGACCGTGTCGTACCTCTCGGTGACTTCCTCGACAGCAAAGACCGCGTTGCCATCGGTCTGGTCGCGCAGGACGATGCGGGCGCGGAAGTTGAGGTCCAGCGGCAGGTCCAGCTTGCG
Organism: Anaerolineae bacterium; assembly: GCA_034437515.1. GTDB lineage: Bacteria > Chloroflexota > Anaerolineae > Aggregatilineales > Phototrophicaceae > DAOTTX01. Next base: position 1,287 of record DAOTTX010000345.1, on the reverse strand, counting down.
TTTGTGAAGCCAGTTGACGCGGTCGGGCTTGCCCAACTTGGGGTTGACGAACTGGGCACTGACGTCCCCGGCAACCAGCCGGAAGAGGATGAACGTCAGGAGCATCACGCTGAAGACGGTGATGACAGCCTGGCCGAGACGTCTGAGAATGAAGTAAGACATCGCCGAAAGTTACTCCCTGCCGCCCATCTTGCGACGCAACTCGGTGTCAATCCGACGGTACTTGGTGTAGCCGTAACCGATCGGGTGGGGTTTGACGTTCTTGACCCAGTTGTAGAACAGGACGTACCCTTCCGGCTCGGTCAGCAGCAGCACCGGGACGTCCTCGGAGATCATGTTCACCATCTTCGCGTAGAGTTTGGTCCGCTGGGGGGTGTCCTGCATGGTGCTGATTCGCCGATAGAGCCTGTCAAACTCGGGATTGGCGTAGTTGGTGTTGTTGGTCTGCTTGGCGATGTTCGGCGAGTAGAACAGTTGCAGGAAGTTCTGGGCGTCGGGGTAGTCGGCGTGCCAGCCCATCGTGTACATCTGCGTCTGCTTGTTGTGCACCTTCTGTTGCAGCTTAGGCCAATCGTTGGGGATGAGCTTGAGCTTTACGCCGATCTTGTCAAGCTGCTGGCGAATGAACTGGCCCCGTTGCACCGTCTGTGAGTCGGTTCCGGCCAGGTCGAGTGCGAGTTTGATCTCCTCGTCGGCCTTGAGACCGAGTTCTTTGCGGGCGGCGGCGATCTTGGCCTTTGCCCGTTTCATGTCCAGCGTGTAGTAGGGCCCTGGTCCGGCTTCGGCGTGTCCCTTGAAGGTGCTGGGCAGGAGGTTTACCGCCCGTTTGCCGCGGTTGTTGAAGAGGACCTTCAGGTAGTTGTCCATGTCAAAGCACAGACACAATGCCTGGCGGAGCGACTTGCTCTTGCCCACCACCGGGTCTTCCATGTTGAAGGCGATCCAGTACACCGCCGGCGACCAGTACGTCACCAGTCTGATCCCCTTCTTTTCCCAGCGGGGGGCAAGCTTCTTGCCCGGTTCGATGACGCTGTCGAAGATGTTCTTACTGATCCCTGAGGCGTCCCGTCGCTTCTGGAGAAACAGCAGCCACGCTGAGTAGGATTCTCGAACAAAGTCATAGTGAAGCACATCGATGAAGGGCACGGGTTTGCCGGCGTCGGCGAGCAGGCCTTGCCCTTTGTCACTGGTGTTGTGGAGGATCTTCTTGTAGACGGCTTGGGCTTTGTTCGGATCGCCCCCGTCTTTGAGGACCTTCTGCTTGGCTTCGGTCGCGAGGCGCACGTT
>DAOTTX010000344.1:0-2325 GCA_034437515.1 Anaerolineae bacterium | reverse complement strand
GTAGGTGCGGCTGTTCGCCGTTGCTACACCAGAGCCATCATTGGCACCAGGGCCGTCCCAGTTGAACGTGACGTCCACGTCGTTGTCGTTGGTTACGCGCCAGTAGAGCGTATCACCGACCACACATTCTGCCGTCAGGCTCAGACGGATGTCTGCGGGCGGCTCATCAAGCCGGTTACCGAAGGACAGTTCAACTGCCTCTGCGGATGTGCTGAGATCAATGGTCGTCTGCTGGCAGAGCGGTGTCGTGTTAACCCAACCGGTTTGCAGGGTTTCACAGACCTCATAGTCGCCCGGTAGCAGGTCAAAGCTGACCAGACCGTTGGTGTCGGTCGTGCCGCTGCTAACCACGCTACTGCTATTATCGTCGGTGACGGTGAATGCCCAACCTTCGAGGAAGACTTCGCCGCTATCCTGTACGCCGTTGTCGTTCACGTCCTCAAACTTGAACACGTTGACGGTCGTCAGCGGGATGCCACCCACGCACGGATCATTGGCGAGGTCGTCGCTCATCAGCCAGGGCGTAAAGTTTACGTCCGTGCTGACCGTATCGCCAGCGCCTGTGCCTTCGCCATTCGGTCCATTGGCTTCACCCCACCAGTTGCAGGTGCCGTCGATGATCTGGCTGGTTCCGACCGCACGCATCCCTTCGTCGTTACCGGCGATGCTGTTGCGGTTGACGGTCGCATTTGAAGCGACGCTGGCGTCACCGCGATCAAAGAAGGGGGTGCCGTTGGTGTTCGGGGAGGGGTTGTCTTCCTGCACCTGCACGCCAACATTGTTACCGCTCAGGATGTTGAAGGTCACATCGACATCGGTGCCTTCGACCAGGATGCCGAAGCCTTCGCCGTCGCCGTTCGGCTCAACGAAGCCGGTCACGGTGTTGCCGGTCACGGTCACGCCGGAGGGCTGATCCGCGTTATTTGCGCCAGGGCTACGACGGAAGACGGCGATACCGGCGTAGTCACGGTCGTCGCTGCCCGGCTCCGTCAAGCTGACGGTGTTACCGCTGACGGTCGTCATGCCGTTCGGGTTTTTGATCTCGATACCGAAGCGTCCGTTGTCGGTGACGGTGTTGTTTGCAATCAGGTTTGCATTCGGGCCTTGCGGGCCGAGCACACCGATACCTGCATCGCCGTTGTCGGTGACCGTGTTACCGGTGATGGTCGCGCCGGTGACGTTGCCGTCACTCAGGTCAAGACCGACGAGGCGGTTGTTATTGAACTCGCTATCGGTGATGCTGATATCGGACTTGATACCGTTGATGAACCACAGACCGCGCCCGGCGAAGAAGCCAGAGCCGTTGTTGTTAGCGGTCACGTTGCTGATCGTCATGCCGTTGATGGTACCGGCCTGCGACAGAATACCGTGTACGCAGTTGCCGCTAGCGATCACGTCGCTGACGCTGGTGTTGGTCGTCGTCATGCCGATGTTCTCGCCGACATCCAGTCCCAGGTCATACCCGGAAACGCTGAAGTTGGAGAGTGTGATGCCGCTGTGATCGCCAATCAGACGCACACCGGCGGTTGCCGAGCTGTTCATCTGGTTGGTGCAGGGCGCGTCGGAGACGAGCAGCGTCTGCGCTGCGCCGGAGCCGTTCAGTGTGATGTCGTCGGTGGCAACTTCCACCTGCTCGTTGAACGTGCCAGGGCCAGCCTGAACGGTATCACCGCTGACTGCACGGTCAACTTCAAATTGGATGGTGCTAACACTGCTGCCGATCTGGCGGCGGGTGGTGTAGCCGAGAAGCTCGGTTGCACGTAGATCAGGGCCAGCGCCATCGTAAGCGACTACCCAGCTATCAACAAAGGTGTTGCCATTGTTGAAGATGATGTCGTTCCAGTAGCTTGCGGGGTAACTATCGTAAGTGCCGAGGAAGCGCACGTTACCGAAGTTGCCGTCGAATGTGTTGTCGCTGATCGTCGGGACGCCGACCGGGTGGTTCAGCCAGGCGATGGTATCCAACGCACCTTGTAATTGGATGCCCCAATTATTTGCATTTTGGATCAGGTTATCACTGATGACCAGATCGCTCATCGGGCTGCCGAAGCCAGCACCATTCGCCACGACGATGATGCCGCCATCCATCCAGTTATCGCTGATGGTATAGCTGGTGACTGTTGTCGTGCCGCTGACATCGTCGCCGGTGAAGTTGTAGTCACTGATGTAAACAGATGACCCGTCGTCCATGCGGACACGGCTGTGCATCAGGGTGAAGGCATCGCCGACAACCTCAATATTTTTGTTATTCGCCGGGGCATCAGCGGTGAAGTCCATACCGGTCATGGTCACACCATTACCAGAGATGAACGCCCCCTGCGTGCC
>DAOTTX010000343.1:0-7121 GCA_034437515.1 Anaerolineae bacterium | reverse complement strand
GAAAGCCTTGCCGACTTCCGTGTTGACTATCGCACGGAGCCGCTGCCACCGGTGCCGCCCGTCCCGCCTAAAGCACCCGGTGAGAAGCGTAAGATCCGCGTGGAGATCGACACGGCGGTTGACTCTGTTGATGATGCGATGGAAGCGTTCGACGCGGAAATGGATGTGCTCGACACGGAGATGGAACAACTCGACGCAGAAATGGCACAGTTCACCGATGACGAGCGCCCGAAGATGGACGAGGAACGGCGCAAAGTGCGTGATCTGCGGCGGCGTGAACTCGAAGAACGGCGGGCACGCATCGAGGCCGAACTCGCGGAGATCGAGGCATCGTTCGACGACGACGAGGCATAATAGTAACGCCTCATTCCACCGGGCGGACGAGCCAGTATTGCTTATCCGCCGGGAGGTTGTAAGGACTCGGTTGCGGCGGGGTGAGCGTAAACGTGCGGGCGAGGAAGTTTAACGTCTCGCGGTCGTCCGGTTTGACGAAAAATGCCAGTCTCGCCCCAGGTGGCAACGCCGCCGCTGAGCGCACACGCAACTCCAGCGGATGTAAGAATTTCAGGTCAAGCGTAACACCCCAGTAACGCGACAACATCTGAATATGTGGGACGTAGGTCAGCTCATCGGTGAAGAGAAAGCCCTGCGTCCCCGCTGGCAGATCACGCATACGCCAGATCACGTCTTGATGGTCACGGAAGGGGCGAATCTGCCGGTTGTAGGTGTGCAGGTGCGGGCCGAAGTAGTAGACCGGCTGCGCGACGATCATCACGGCGAGGGTGACAGCCAGCGCGGCCCGCCATGCGGGAGCCAGCCTCACCGTCACACGCGCCCATACCCACGATGCACCCACCGCCATCACGGTCACCAGCGCGGGGAAGGCCACCGCGAACCGGGCGGTGTAGTCGGGATTGTCGATCAAACTGTTGCCGAGCGCGGTCAGCAGTAGCCAAGCGGGGAGCAGCAACCGTCCCCGACGCAGCAACACCAGCAGACCAACCACGAACAGCGGCAGCAGCCAGGGCAGCACCAGCGCGGTTTCCCCGCCGTAATAAATTTTGCTGCCGTCCGGGTGGGTGATGAAGTGTAACAGCGCCGGGACAAATTGTTCTTCGATGTAAAGCACAAGCTGCGCGGCACCATCAGCGGCGAACAATGCCCCGCCGCCCGTGCCTTCGGCCTGCAAGCGCGGGATGTACGTCCAGTCCTCAGTGATGCTGAGTGAGATCAACGGCAGCGCGACCACCAAAGCCGCCAACACAAATACACCGATCCGCGCCGGTTTGATGACCGGGGCACGTCGGGGTCGCCGGTTGCCGATCTGGTTGAAATAAACAAACACCGCCCCCACGAACCACAACACCGCCAGCGCCGGATATAACAGCTTGCCGCCCTCATACCAATACTGCGTCAAACCGAGCATGATCCCCGCCAGCGCGTAACGCCGCCGTGCCAACAGCGCGACCATCAGCGTGCCGAACAGCGGATCGGCGATGTTGTTCAACGCCATGCGGCTGAGGTGGATGTGCGGCGGGAAGGTCGCCAGCAGCAGCGCCGCCACCAGACCGACCCGACGACTAAACAACCAGCGCCCCAGCAAATACACCGCCGGGATGGTCAGTGTGCCGAACACCACGCTGACGATGCGCAGCGCGACCAAATTCGCGCCCAGCAGATCAGCGGCGCAGCGTTGCAGATAGGCATAGGTGCGCGGGAAGGCGGCGATGTTCGCCATCGCCCGTAATACGGGCAGATCATCGTCGTCGCGCAGGTCGGCGACACCGGCGGCGAAGTGTGCTTCGTCCACGAAGTTGTGAACGGCATGTTCCAGGTTGGCAAGCCGCAGCGCAAACCCCAATAGGATAATCCCGACCAGCAGCGGCACCGTTTGCCGAGGCCGCGCATTGCTGGTGGTGGCGGGCCATGCGCCCCACGCCAGCAATCCTACGCCGCCGGTTAACAACAGCATTTGCAGGTCGGTATCCAGCGGGGACGATGCGTTCTGCCCCAGCAAGAGCAGCAGCAAGCACGCGACACTGATGATCGGAAAAGCAAAGAAAGTCTTCATGTCGCCATTATAAATGGTGTTACCGCGGGGGGAGCATCGTAAATAGTTAAGAAATTGTCGAATAATTTACGAAACTCACAACAAAATTGTGCTACAATTGTCATTAGGTGAACAAGTTCGTTCATATCGATGGAGACGTAACGTGGTAGAAACCATAAGAAAATCAACAACCTACGATGATCGCGCCCTCACCATTGCATGGTGGCAAGAAGTTCGTGAATACACCGATAATTTCTTTGACGCCAGCGCCTGTTTCGAAGCCGATGCCTACATAGCGGTCACGGACGGGTTGCTGATGGACATGGAAATCGCGCTGAACTCCGTATTTGATGTGCCGTTCCCGCCGAGTGTTTCGACAACACGCCGTTCGCTGCTTGAAGCGATGTGGAATATCCTCACAGCACGCAAGGCATCCCTGCACGGGCAGGACAAGATGGCGGCGAACTATCTAGGCGTGGCACGGCGACACTGGCAACAGTTCGAAAAAGACATCTCCGACTTCAGCGTAAGCTGAAGCTTTTTCTCTCTTCTTCTCCCTTCCCTTTAGTAAAAGCACCTGTCTTAATTAGATAGGTGCTTTTGCTTTCCTTGATTGGTACATTTTTGGAACACACCCAGTCTACGATTTTTGCATACCTTTACATTCTACAACTTTGAAATGTGCTAGGATGACAATGGAAAAATTTATCGTCAGTTACCTACTGGAGAAAAAACACTTATGCTAAAACGTCTTTTTGTGATGCTACTGCTACTCACCCTGGCGATGGTCGGGTTCGTACCCGTCACCGCACAATCGGTCGATACCGACCACGCCGAGTTCGCCCCGGCGGATACGCTTTTCTTCGCCACGCTGCGCACCGATGACGGTTACATTGACACGCTGGACGCGCTGGCGCTGGATGTGTTGATTCAGGTACAAGCCGCCATCCCGCCGGAGCTGCTGGCGCAGGCTGGCCTGCCGGAAACAACCGCCCCGCTGCGTGATGCGCTTGACGCCGCCGGCTTTGAACTCGCCGGTGCGGATTTTGACACGGTTTTCCGCAGTTGGTTGGGGGATTCAGCTTCGATAGCGGTCAGCGTGCCTGACCCGATGGGCGACCCCGAAGTGCTGATCGTCGTGGACATCACCAACGCACAGGCCACCGAGAACTTCATGCTCGAGCAGATCATCGAGGACGACATCGACCTCTACGAGCGCACGGAAGAAAACGGCTTCGTGGTCTACCGCTCAACCGATGAGTCCATCGATACCTACACCGCCATTGGTGAAGAACTTTTGTTCATAACCAGTGTGGACGACATGCTGCCGCTGGACGGCCCCCTGAGTGATAACCTTACCGGGCAGGCACAGTTCACCGCCACGCTGGACACAATGCCCGCCGATAGTTACAACATCCTGGCTTACCTGGACGCGAACACCGCCGCCCGTCTGTCCTTGAACCTGGCAACCGGAGAAGAACCTTCAGCGGAAACGACAGAAACGCTGGAAAACCTCGGCGGCGCGGCGATTGGCGCGACCATCCTTGACGGACGCAGCCTGACCATCGACGCTATCGGTGAGGTCGGCACACTGCTCCCGGCTGTCGGTGCGATTGACCCGGCTTTCTTGAGCACGCTCCCGGCGGAGACGGACTTTTTGATCCTCGGCAATGACTTGCGCTCAGCCTACGAGAGCGGCATCGGCGGGTTGAACGACCTCGCAGCGGCGGGTGCGCTGGATGACACCAACCCCGAAGATGTGGACACCCTGCTGCAACAGCTTGATGGTCTGCTTCAGATGGTGATCGGTGTGAGCTTCTCCGAGGGAGTCATTGACTGGATGGACGGAGAATACGCCATCTATACCAGCTACGCCATCCCGGAACCGGGCGCACCCTCACTGGCAACGATCGGGCTAGAAGCCTTCAGCGCTGAACCGCAGCCGATCACGGTTGGGTTAGAAGCGGGGATAGTCATCGAAACCAGCGACCCGGCAGCCACTGCGGAACTGGTCGGCAGCCTGGCACCCGTGCTGCAACAGCAGGGCATCCCGGCGGTGCCGGTGACCATCGGTGAGTCCGAGTCGATCTTAATCACGCTTGAAGATCCGAGCCTCGACGCACCGTTCGAGCTGGTGATTAGCTCTAATGACAGCGTGTTCGTCGCCGGAACCCGCACCAGCGCGGAAGCGGCGTTGAACGCCAGCGGTGGCTTCGACGGCAACGCGACCTACGCCGCCGCGAACTTCCTGCCCAATGCCAACACCGTGCTTTATGCCGAAGGTGAGGCCACCATCGTGCTTGCCGGGGACGGTCTGGCGGCTTTCATCGGCCTGGGGCCGGCCATCGGTAACGTGTTTAACGACATCATCGGCGGATTGGGCGGGGAACCCACAGAACCGACCGCACCAACCCCGGAAGAGATCCGTCAGCAGACGATTCAAGTACAGCAGATCGCCCGTGACCTGAGCGGCCTATTAGAAAGCGCGACCATCAGCACCGCTAACGACGACGGGATATTCGCGCTGCGGGCCGTGCTGACGCTGGGCGAATAATCCCCAGGCGACAGCGATAAATCAAAAGTGACTCAAAAACAGGACGCCTGCACAGGCGTCCCGTTTGCGTTTCTGATGTTTCTGGTCGTGCCCCACCCAGGTAGGGTTAAGAGGCGATCTCGATCAATTCGACCTCAAAGACCAGGTCTTTGCCCGCCAACGGGTGATTGGCGTCCAGCGTGATGACGTCGCCCTCAACGCTGACGATCTCAACGGGCAGGCGGCTTCCGTCCTGCACCTGGATCTGAAGCTGCATCCCCATTTCAGGATCAACATCTTCGGGGAACTGGGAACGCTCCACTTCGAGCAGCATGTCGTCACGACGGTCGCCGTAAGCGTTGGCTGCGGGGATGGTCTCTTTAGCGGATTCACCCACCTGCATCCCGGTAATCACCGTCTCAAAGCCGGGGATCACCTGCTGTTCACCGAGGGTGAATTCCAGCGGTTCGCGTTCATGTGAGGAGTCAAAAACCGTACCATCTTGTAATGTGCCGGTGTAGTGGACTTTTACAGTGTCGCCTGATTTTGCTTGTTGCGTCATTTCTTTCCCTATTACTTTTTTGCGCATATAGCTACCGTATCAGAGGGCGGCGCAAATTACAACGCCCTTACAATTAATTAAAAATTAGTTTTTATTTTATCTCAACTTTTTGTGACCGAATATCGCCTATAATGTTCATATAAGGCAAACACATATGGAGAACGATGACGATGGTCGCTTCAATTATAACTGTTGAGCAGCAAACCGAATCAGCCCTGTGGTGGGAAAACAATGTGCACTACGTTGACCGCTTCTTCTACTTGATGTCGAGCTTTCAGCCGAACGCGCGTACATCCGTACAGGATGCGCTGTTGGGTAACCTCAATCTGCTGCGCACACGGGTGGAAGACGAGCCGTTCCCGGTCATCGTGAACGAGGCCCGGCGTCACTTGCTAGATACGATGTCCTTCGTCATCATGAGCCTGACGCTGCAAATGAACAGCGATACGCAAGGTGCGAAGCAACACGAGACCGACATCCGCCATGCGCTGGATGATTTCAGCAGCGCGTTGAACGACGTCCGCTAACAACGGGCACGGATAGACCGTGCCCCGGCGATCAATCTAACGTGTATTCTTGATCCTGCCATTCGCAGACGACCTTCCCGTAGGAAACAGTCACCCCGAAGTGATTGGTCAGGATATTGGCATCCCGGCGGTGGTTGCCCTTCCCCAGCGATAGCTCCGCGAGGTCTGCTGTCGGCGTCACCTGCCCATGCTCGTGCATACTGATGTGCGCGTAAACCTTATACTTGATCTCACGACAATCCTGAAAGATGAGCCGGAACTGTATCGGTTCGTCGGGTGCGGTATGATAACGGCACTCGAAGACGAGATCACGCCCCCACTGAACCATTTGAATATCAGTAATTGTTAAATCCCCTTCGGCGACTAAGCCCAGGGTTTCGATGATTCGGTTTCTATCCATCGCTTGCTTCCCATAAATCAACTTGATCTTCGTCTATTGTACCAGCAGGCGATATTTTCACATCCTCACATCCTAATTACAAAGGAGAAAGACCTATGTACACCCTTGCAACACTGCACAATCTTCGTGAGCATCTCGGCATGGACGCCGGGGTGGATGACATGCGGTTGCTGGCGACGCTGCAAGCTGCCAGCGCCGCCGTCGAACGACATGCAAACCGGCGTTTCGCGCCTTATCAGGCGACCATCGAACACACGATCACCAACCCCTACGCGCTGTTCCTCGATGCAGACTTGCGTGAGCTAGAGACGCTCACCACCGATGACGGACGCACCTACACGAATTATACCCGCATCGGCGACGGCGTGATCCGACTGACGGACGCGGAAACCTTTACCTATGCCGATACCCCGGTCAACGCGGCAAGTGTGCGCGGCATCTGGGGCTGGCACGACCGATCCGCTGTGATGTGGCGCGACAGCGGCGACACGGTCGGGGATGATCCGTTGAGCATCAGCGCGACCAGCATCACCGTCACCGACACCGACGGCGCGGACGCAGCCAACGAGATCCCGCGCTTCCAGGTCGGGCAGTTGTTGCGCATCAGCAGCGAGTATCTGTGGGTGCTGGGTGTGGAGGCGTCCACAAACACGCTCACGGTGAACCGGGGCGCGAACGGCACATCCCCGGCGGGGCACACGCAATCCACACGCATCGACGTGTATCAACCACCGGCAGACCTGCGCATGTTGGTGATCCGCTGGGCGGCGTGGCTCTACAAAACACCCGACCACGACCCCGCCGCGCCACCGGCACCGTTCATGGCGGTGCTGCGCGGTCTGCGCCGGGAGCGTGTATGATCGGTAATCCTCAGTCCGTAAAAGTGATGCGACCGCGCCCCTTTACCCCTCCGCTGCGATGATTGTAAAGCACGGTCTTAGAAGCCGTTTGAGAAGTATTATTTCGGTAATTTTTGGCCCTCATCCCCCGCCCCCTTCTCCCCAACGCTTCGCTGGGAGAAGGGGAGAAAATCGTTCTCAAGCCCCTCT